>NZ_BBJN01000001.1 GCF_000739555.1 Halolamina rubra | reverse complement strand
CGTCGACGGCCGAGGACGACGGCGACGCGCCGACGGTGACCGTCGGCACGCTGGCCGGCCGCGAGGGGTTCTACGTCGCCGACGACGGCCCCGGGATCGACGACGGGATCGACCCGTTCGACACGGGCGCCACGACCAGCGAGGAGGGGACGGGGTTCGGCCTCCCGATCGTCCAGAGCATCGCCGAAGCCCACGGCTGGTCGGTGTCGGTCGCCGAGAGCGAAGCGGGCGGCGCGCGCTTCGAGTTCGAGATCGCCTAGTCCTGCATCGCCGTCCGCACGGCGTCGATCGCCTGCTCGATCTCCTCGTCGCTCACGTCCCAGTTCGTGGTGAACCGAACCGTCGTCTCGCTGAACGCGACCGCGAGCACGCCGTGGTCCTCGATCTCGTCGACGAACTGCTCGGCCGTGCGGCCGGTTCCGGCCACGTCGGCGACGACGATGTTCGTGTCCGGCGCGGTCGTCTCGATCCCGTCGATCCCGCCGAGCCCCTCGGCGATGCGCTCGGCGCGCCGGTGATCGTCCGCGAGGTGGTCGCGGTTCTCGAGGGCGAGCAGGCCCGGCGCGGCGATGATGCCGGCCTGGCGCATCCCGCCGCCGAACAGCTTCCGGGTCCGGCGCGCGCGCTCGACGAACGCCTCGTCGCCGACGAGCACGGAGCCCACGGGCGCGCCGAGCCCCTTCGAGAGGCAGAACATCACGCTGTCGGCGTTCTCCGCGAGCGCGGCGGGGTCGGCGTCGAACGCCTCGGCGGCGTTGAACAGCCGCGCGCCGTCGAGGTGGACCGGGACGCCGTGGTCGTGAGCGACTTCGGCGGCCGCGTCGATCTCGTCTTTGCTCACGGCGACGCCGCCGCGGTAGTTGTGCGTGTTCTCCAGGCAGAACAGCCCCGTGCCGGCCTCGTGGAGGCTCTCCTCGACGAGCCCGTTCTCGACCTGCTCGGGCGTCGGCACGCCGTCGTCGCCGAAGTCGAGCAGGCGCGTCTGGAGGCTACTCAGCTGGGCGACGGCGCCGAGCTCCCACTTCAGCACGTGGGCGTGCTCGTCGGCGAGCAGCTCCTGCCCGCGGTCGGTGTGGGTCCGGATCGCGACCTGGTTGCCCATCGTGCCGCTGGGGACGAACAGCCCGGCCTCCTTCCCGAGGATCTCGGCGGCGCGGGCCTCGAGCTCGTTGACGCTCGGGTCGTCGCGGTACACGTCGTCGCCGACCTCGGCGTTCTTGGCGGCCTCACGCATCGCGTCTGAGGGTCTGGTGACGGTGTCGGAGCGAAGGTCTACGACCATGTGGCCGGGTCGGAGAGGGGGAGGAATAAGGCACTCGGTGGGGCCGGCGCGTTTCCGGCTTCCGGCCTACAGGTTCGCGTACGGGCCGCCCTTCGCCTCGGTCAGGCGGTCGACCTGGTCGTCGCTCAGGTCGATATCCGCGGCGCCGAGGTTCTCCTCCAGCTGCTCGACGGTCCGCGCACCCACGATCGGCGCGGTCACGCCGTCACGGTGCATCAGCCACGCGAGCGCGGTCTGGGCCGGCGAGGCGTCGACCTCGTCGGCGACCGCGTCGAGCACGTCGTGCACGTCGAAGTTCGTCTCGGTGAGGTAGGCGCTCTCGAACCGGCTCGACTCCGCAGCCTTCGACTCGCCGGTCAGCCCCTGCTCGCGGTCGTACTTGCCGGTCAGGAACCCCTGGCCGAGCGGGCTCCACGGGCAGACGCCCAGCCCCTCCTCGCGGGCGAACTGGAGGTAGTCCCCTTCGATCTCGCGGTCGACGAGGTTGTACCGGGGCTGGAGCACGGTGAACGGCTCCCAGCCCTCCGCGCGGGCGAGCTCGTTCGCCTTCGCGACGCGCCAGGCGTTGGGGGTGAGCGTCGACGCGCCGAGGTAGTGCACCTTCCCCGCCTCGACCAGCGCGTTCAGCGTCTTCATCGTCTCGCGGGTCGGCGTCTCGCCGTCCCAGCGGTGGAGGTAGAGCACGTCGATGTAGTCGGTGTCCAGCCGATCGAGGATGGCGTCGACGCGGTGACGGAGGTTCTTCCGGTTGTTGCCGCGGCTGTTGGGGTCGTCCTCCCGGATCTGCCAGTAGATCTTGGAGGCGACGGTGAACCGCTCGCGGTCGCGCTCGGCCAGCCAGTCGCCGATCCACTCCTCGGCCTGGCCGCCGCCGTACACGTCGGCGGTGTCGATGTACCGCCCGCCGGCGTCGGCGTAGGCGTCGAGCAGTCGCTTGGCCCGATCCTCGCCGATCTCGAGGTTGCCTTCCTCGGTCTCGCGGCCGAAGCGCCACGTGCCGAACTGGAGTTCGCTGCTCTGGAGGCCGCTGTCGCCGAACTGGACGAAGCCGAGATCGCTGTCGCTCATACGTGTACTGGTTGGGTCGAACGGGGGAAAAGCGTTCAGCTATCGGCGACGCCCGTCGACCCCGAACACGTTCGGCTACGACTGTAACCGCTCGTGGCGCCAACGGGCACGCATGAGCGCGATCGAGGCCGAACAGGCCGGGACGACGACGGTGACCGTGAAAGCGACCGGCCACGTCCGGCGCGAACTCGGGAAACACGAGTTCGAGTTCACGTTCGAGGGCGACACGCTGGGGGAGTTCCTCGACGCCTTCTTCGCGGAGTACGGCTGCGAGGAGCTGCTGCTGGCCGAGACCGAGGACGAGGAGACCGCCCACGGCTGGGCCGACTACCCGGGCGACCCGCCGGGCCGCTGGGAGCGCAACCCCGAGGGCGAGCGGACCCGGGCGTTCGCGCGCGTGCTCGTCAACGGGAAGTTCAACGAACTGCTGGACGGGTTCGGGACGAAGCTCGAGAACGGCGACCGGGTCGCGCTGATGTACCCGTTCATGTTCTGTCTGTAGGGTCGCCCCGCCGCGGCGTCGACGCCGGCGCCGATCAGCGATTCGTCGCCGCCCAGACCGCGCCCCGGCTGACCAGCGTGCCGACGACGGCGACGGCCGCCCGGCCGCCGAGCCCGAGGGGGACGCCGAGAAGCGGCGCGACCGAGCTCGCGAGCGAGAACAGGACGACGACGGGCAGCAGCCAGCCGACCGTCAGCACCCACGACTCGGCGAGGACGGCGAAGCGCCCGGCGCCCGCACGGAACTCGGCGACCGACTCCGCGCGCAGCAGCCAGCCGGCGATGGCGAGGAACCCGAACAGGCCGAGCGTCAGCATCAGGTCGGCGAGGGTGCCCGAGGCGAACCGGAACGCCGAGCTGACGAGCGCAAGGCCGCTCCCCGTGACGGCGAGCAGCAGCGACACCGACAGCGTCGCCCGCCGGCGCGGCACGCCGAACTCGTCGACGAGCGTCGCGACCGGGGTCTCGAGCAGGTTGATCCCGCTGGTGATCGCGGCCATCAGCACCGTCGCGAAGAACGCCGTCGCGACGATCGGGCCGCCCGGCAGCGAGCCGAACGCCGACGCGAGCGCGACGAACAGCGCGCCCGGGCCGCCCTGGCCGGGGTCGATCCCCTGGGAGAACAGCAGCGGGATCACGACCAGCCCGGCGAGCACGCCGATGAACGTGTTGGAGACGGCGATGACGATGGTGTCCCGCGGCAGCGACGAGTCCTCGTCGAGGTAGGAGGCGTAGGTGAGCATCGAGCCGGCGCCGACAGAGAGGGTGAACAGCGCCTGCCCGGCCGCCGGCCCGATCACGCTCGGGAAGTTGGCGGCGAGGTAGTCGGCGTCGAAGCCGAGGTAGAACGCGTAGCCCGCGGCGGTGCCGGGCTGGGTCGCCGTCCAGACCGCGAGGCCGACCAGCAGCACCACGACCGCCGGCAGCATCACCTTCGAGACGCGCTCGATCCCGCGGCTCACGCCGAAGAACACGATGCCGGCGACGATCCCGAGGAAGAGCAGGTGGAACGCGACCGCCGGGAGGCCGTAGCTCATCGCGGCGAAGTACTGCTGGGGCTGGCTGAAGTACGCCCCCGTCGGCGAGACCAGCGTGTAGCGCAGGATCCAGCCGCCGACGACCGAGTAGAACGAGAGGATCACGAGCGTCGTGGCGACGTTGAACGCGCCCAGCGCCGACCCCCAGCGGCCGATCAGGTCGCCCAGCGCGCCGATCGGCGTCTGTCGGCCGCGGCGCCCGAGCACGAACTCCGCGAGCAGCCCCGGGACGCCGACGCCGACGACGATGAGCAGGTAGACCAGCAGGAACGCGCTGCCGCCGTTGCCGGCGGTCAGCCACGGGAACCGCCAGATGTTCCCCAGCCCGGCCGCGCTCCCCACGGCGGCGAGCACGAACCCGAAGTTCGACACCCAGGTGTCACGTGTAGCCATCAGTGTACAGCGTTGGGCAGTGGGCACGCAAACCTGTGTTGATCCGCGGGTCACAATCGTGTCAGCCGAGGCGGCACTCGGCAAGGTCGCGGCCGGTCGCGTCCGACGTGCCTTTCCGGACAGACCCCCTCAGCCCCGGTATGAACGCGATTTCGACCGTCCGCCCCGGAGGCGCCAACCCGGTGAGCCACGCATGACCCGGAAGGACGACTACTACAACCGCGCCAAGCAGCAGGAGTACCGCGCCCGCTCGGCGTACAAGCTGAAACAGCTCGACGACACCGCCGACCTGTTCGACGACGGCGACACGGTCGTCGACCTCGGCGCCGCCCCCGGCGGCTGGCTGCAGGTCGCCGCCGAGGAAGTGGGCCCGCAGGGGAAAGTCGTCGGCGTCGACCTCCAGCGCATCGACGAGCTCGAGGCTCACCAGGTGAGCACGATCCCCGGCGACATGACCGAGGAGGAGACCCGCGACCGCCTCCGCCGGGAACTCGACGCCGAGGACGGCCAGGGCGTCGTCGATCTGGTCGTCTCGGACATGGCACCGAACATGACCGGCGAGTACGAGCTCGACCACGCGCGCTCGGTCCACCTCGCGCGGATCGCCTTCGAGACCGCGGTGGAGTTCCTGAAACCCGGCGGCGACTTCGTCGCGAAGGTGTTCCAGGGCCGCGATCTCGACGACCTCGAGGCCGACATGGCGCCGTCGTTCCAGTACGTCCGCCGGGTGTCGCCGGACGCCTCCCGCGACTCGTCGAGCGAGGTGTACCTGGTCGGGAAGGGGTACACCGACGCGCCCGTCGCCGAGGGCGATCAGCTGGCCGTCGAGATCACCGACACCGGCGGCGAGGGCGACGGGATCGCGCGGGTCGAGGGGTTCACGATCTTCGTCGCCGGCGCCGACGAGGGCGAGGAGCTCGAGGTGTCGGTCACCGACGTGAAGCCGAACTTCGCGTTCGCCGAGCGCGTCGACTAGCTGGAGAGCCAGGCGTACGTCTGGATCGAGCCGAACAGGAGCGCGAGCACGCCGTTCTGGACGAGCAGGACGTTCTCAGCGTTGGCCGGCGGCGCCGCTCGGACCCACAGCGTCAGCAGCCCGAACAGCGTCGTCAGCGCCAGGTTGTACTTCGCGAGCACCGTCCAGGTGTCCTGATCGAGGTCGACGAGCCCGTCGCTGCCCATGGTCGTCCCTGGGCTCGCGGGCGGAGGAAGCTGTCGGCCGCTACCGTCGCCACCTGGCCAGTTCGATCAGCGTCCCGACGCCGCTGGCGAGCGCCAGCGCGCCGACGAACCACGTGCCGCTGCCGAGGTAGGCGACGAGACAGACCGCGGTCGCGAACGCCGCGGCGAGGGCGTTGTACGCGCCGTGCTCGCGGACCCGCGGCACCGCGCTGACGCCGAAGAACAGCACGCCCAGCGCGACCAGCCCGTAGGCCCAGTCCGCGGGCCCGCCCGGGCGGACGGCGAACACGACGCCGGCGACGGCGAGCAGGGTCGCGACGCCCGCGTGGACGAGCGACTGTACGCGGCGTTCGTCCATCGGCGCCCACTCGGGACGCGGGCGAGAAAAGCCACCCGGTCGGCGGAACGACGGCTACGCCGCGAACAGCCGGCGGTCCTCGGCGTCGCGCCGGCGGACGGCGGCGACGACCGCGTAGACAAAGGGCGTGTCGACCAGCGCGATCGCGAGCTTCAGTACGTACTGGCCGACGATCAGCGCGGCGACGCTGGGGACGGGCCCGCCGCCGACCAGCGGGAGCCCCATCTCCGCACCGACGCCGAGGTTCGGGAGCGCCCAGAACGCGACGCCGACGAAGATGACGGTGTCGATGAGCTGGCTGCTGGCGGTCGAGCCGACGTTTCGCAGCCACAGCTTCTCGCCGTCGGTGTACTCCTTCAGCCGGTGGAACGCGATCACGTCCCAGTTCTGGCTGGCGACGTAGGCCAGCAGGCTGCCGGCGACGATGTTCGTCGACGCCCCGAGCACCGACGAGAACGTGCTCGCGAACTCGGGGTTCGCGGCGGGCGCGACGATGGTGCTCCACACCAGCGCCAGCACGACGAAGTTCATCAGGAACGCGACGTTGACCAGCTCGCGGGCCGCGCGCTTCCCGTACAGCTCGGCGTAACAGTCCGAAGCGAAGTACGTCAGCGCGTACGCGAGCGCCGCGCCCGGCAGGGTGAGCGCGCTGCCCGCGACGGGGATCCCGAACGGGAGCTGGAAGGAGAGCAGCTTCGCCGCCGTCAACTGGGCGGTCACCAGCGCGGTGACGAACAGCGCCGCGAGCAGGAGGCGGTCGACCGGGAGCGGGCGGCGGTCGGCGCTCACGCGTCCCCTCCCTCGATGCGGCCCTGTCGCTCGTCGATCTCGTCGAGCCGGTCGAGCGTCTTCCGGATCGACGCCCGGATCGCGTCGCTGCGGTTGACGAACTTCCCGTCGTCGCCGACGTGCTCGTCGAGGTCCGCCAGCAGCTCGTCCGGGATCTCGACGGACACTTTCGTCATCGCTTCCCCTCCGCCGGTCCGGCCGCCGCCAGATCGACCCCACGCCGGGTCCGTTGCTTCGGTGCTCGCATGGTCATCTCGGAGGCGTACCCGAGGCATACGCAAAAACGCACCGCTCGGGAGTCGGCCGACGGACTGCTCGAACGTGGGGGAACGAACCGATCGGTTCGAAGAAACGGGAGCGACCGCGCTACCCGTCGTCGCCGGCCGTGTCGGGGCCGATCGTGGGTTTGCGGAGGTTGCGCCGGCCGCCGAGGGTGAGCACGTAGAGGACGCCCAGGCCGACGCCGTAGGCCGCCATCAGCGGGATCGTGATCATGATCATCGTGAGCGCGTCCGCCGGCGTCAGCAGCGCGGCGAACAGCATCATCCCGATCATCACCTCGCGCCAGCGCGTCCGCATCGCGGTGTAGGAGACGCCCGCGGTGTTCAACAGCGCCATCAGCACCGGGATGTCCGCGAGGATGCCGATGCCCGCGGTGGTGAAGAAGATCAGCCAGAAGAAGTCGGTGATGCGGTAGCTGATCGTCATGTTCGCCGCCAGCGCGTCCTCGACGAGGAAGGAGATGACCCGCGGCGCCACCTCGAAGTAGCCGAACACCAGCCCGCCGAGCAGGCCGGCGGTCAGCAGGCCGGCCCAGGCGAAGATGACCTCGCGGCGCCCGCGGACGAACCCGCGGTCCCGCAGCGCCGGCCACGCGAAGTACGCGATCATCGGCAGCACGGCGACGACGCCGAGCAGCGCCGAGAACTTCACCTCGAACACCAGCGCCTCGACGGGGTGGAGCGCGATCACCTTCGACGCCTCCATCGCCGTCTGCCCCGGCTGGAGCACCTCGCCGGGCACGCGGGAGAGGAAGTCGGCGTACACGTCCTTGATCCCGCCCGTGTACAGCCAGAAGAACGAGCCGGCCATCACGACCATGAACGTGCCGACGATGTAGAACAGCCCCGAGGTGACCGAGCCGAGGATGAACTGCAGGTCCTTGTAGTAGCCGCCGATGTCGTCCTCGTCGGTGTCGTCGGCGAACTCGTCGAGGAACGTGCTGCCGGCGCGCTGGGTGCGGTCGCCCACGCTCCCGGGGTCGGGCTCGTCCGCCTCGGCCTCCTCCTCGGCGGCGGTGGTCGCCTCGTCGAAGCGCTCGAGGATCAGTCGCGCCCGCTCGTCGTCGCCGACCTCCAGGGCGCGGTTGGCGTAGAAGTTCGCCTCCCGCTCGGTCAGCGACGTGAACGTCGCCGGCGGCGCCCGTTCGAGCTCGTCCGTCGAGAGCTGGCCGACGTTGACCGCCGTCGGGTCGGTGCCCGCGAAGTAGCACGCGAGCAGCACGTAGGCGCCGACGATGGCGGCGACGACCGCGAGCACCCCCGCGGCGGCGATGCCCGCGGCGACGAGCGTCGAGTAGCCGAACGCGGGGAGGCTGGCCTCGAACCCGGCCTGGCCGAGCAGCGCGTTCACCTCGCCGGTGTAGCCGAGCGCGGCGTAGGCGACGCCGAACAGCACGACCGCCAAGACGGCGAGCGGCTGCCCCTGCTGACGGAGCCGCTGACCCCAGTCGATCCACTCGCGGCCGCGCTGGATCGCGCCGACGGGGTTGACCGGCGTGAACAGCGGGTCGACCTCGTACCGTGGCGGCTCGGGCTCGTCCTCGTCGGGCTCGTTCGCCTCGTCGTAGCGGTCGAGGACCGCCTGTGCCTTCCCGTGGCGGTCGTCGTCGATGGCGCGCTGTGCAGCCTCGAGCGCCTCGGACTCGTCCATCGCCTCGAACGCCTGGATCGGCGCCGCGCGGACGCCCTCCTCGTCGAGCGCGTCGAGGTCGATCCCCGTCGGGTCGCCCAGCTCGGCGTCGGGGTCGACGGTGTCCTCGAGCTCGCGGTAGGCGAACAGCAGCAGGCCGACGACGGCGAAGGCGACGCCGACGACGAGGCCGACCAGCACGACGTTGGCGGTCGCCGACAGCGACGTGAGCCCGCCGACCCCCGGGGCGCGGTAGCTGCTGCCGATCGCCCCGAGCCCGGCGTTGATCGCGCCGCGGCCGCCGGCGTTGGCGTAGAGCCACGCGACGGCGACGCCGGCGACGACGAGGGCGGCGGCCTCGTTCCAGTTGCGCCGGAGCACGCCGCCGATCGTGAGCCGCTCGCTGCCGCGCTTCATCGTGACCGCGAACTTCGCGAGGTAGAGGCTGAACCCGTAGAGGACGAGCAGCGGCACCGCCCACATGATCTGGGTGAACGGGTCCGGCGGCGAGAACACCGCGCCGAACACGAAGATGGCGACGACGGCGTAGCGCCACTTGTCGCGGAACTGCTCGTAGGGGACGATCCCGGTGTAGGAGAGGCCGGTGATCGCCAGCGGCATCTGGGCCGCCAGCCCGAAGGAGAACGTCAGCAGGAGGACGAACTGGGTCCAGAGCACGATGGACCAGTGGGGGGCGAAGCCGGCGGCCGCCGCGTTGCCGGCGAGGAAGTTGAACATGATCGGGAAGAAGAGGAGGTAGCCGTACGCCATCCCGCCCATGAACAGCAGGAAGGAGAGCGCGGCGATGGGGACGGCCTTCCACAGCGGGATCGGCATCTCCGGCCAGCGACCGCGCTCCTTCAGGGCGTCCCGCGAGAAGTAGAGCAGCACGGGTGCGGCGACGATCAGCCCGACGGCGAGCGAGATCTTCGCCTGGAGCAGGATCACGTCGAAGGGGGTCTGGGCGATGATGTCGAACTGCGACTGCAGCTCGGCGGGCATCCGCTGGGTGGTGACGCCCTTGAGCCACTCCCAGATCCCCCCGCGGAGGGCCATGAACATCCCCATGAAGGCGATGACGAAGACGACGAACACCTTCTGGAGGTCTTTCTGGGCGGAGCGAAGCATCGCCCCGGCGGTCTCCCGCCCCTCGGCGATGGCGCGCTGGGTATCGTCGTCGAGCGCGCTGGACATAGCGAGAAGGAGCCACTTCGGCGTTATCAACCTTTTCACCTCGCGGGCGGGCGATCCGAAAAGGCCTATAAGAACGCGTGAGCGATACCGACCCATATGGCCGAGGAACCGGACGACGAGGGTGGACGCGAGCCGTCCGACTCGTCGGCGCCCGGTTCCGACGAGGAACGGGAGTCGGAGACGGCGTCGGAGCCACAGGGGGAGACGACGGACGAGGAGCCCTCGCCCGAGGAGGAACCGACGACTGCGGCGGAGTCGTCGACTGACGACGACACCGCGAGCGACGGCGACGCGGACGCCGCCGACACCGCCGACGCCGACGACGCGGACGCCGACGACGCGGAGGAAACGGACGGCGAGGACGACACGGTCGAGCCCGCGTTCACGGACGTGAAAGGGCTCGGTCCGGACACCGACGACTCGGAGGACGGCGACGCGGACGAGGAGTCGACCGACGACGCGGACGACGAGTCGGACGACGACGGTTACATGTTCGACGATTACGACCCCGACGAGCCGCCGGCCGCGGCCGCGGAGCACGGGGCACGCCCGTCGGACGACGACCCCGGCCCCACCGAGATCGATCGCTCGCCGGACGGCGACGACGACGTGGACGACGGGCTACTCGGCGCCGGGCCGGACTCGGACGAGGAGATGCCGCTGGCGGCCCACATCGAGGAGATGATGAAGCGGCTCTCGGTCGTGTTCATCGTCGGCGGCACGGTCGCGCTGACGCTTTTGGGGCTCGGCCAGGCGTTCGAGCAGGTGCCAACCGCGGTGGACATCATCGACGCGCTCTGGAACAACGCGATCCCGGGCGCGCCGGAGATCGAGGGCCGGCGACCGCGGGTGTACGGGCCGCTGGAGCTGATCCTGACCAAGCTGAAGGTGACAGCACTGGCGGGGCTGCTGGTCGCACTCCCCGTCTTCGTCTACGAAACGTACATGTTCATGCGCCCGGGGCTCTACCCCAAGGAACGGCGCTACTACCTCGCGGCCATCCCGACCAGCCTGGTGCTGGGGACGATCGGGATGGCGTTCTCGCACTTCGTGATCATCCCGGCGATCATGCGCTACTTTACGGTGTACACCGACGAGAACGTCGCCACCGTCGCCTACGGGCTGGAGAGCACGTTCTCGCTCATCATCGTCCTCATGGGGTACATGGCGGTGATCTTCCAGATCCCGCTGTTCATCATGCTCGCGATCATGATGGGGATCGTCACCCGCCAGTGGCTGGAGGACAAGCGCCTCCTGTTCTGGGGCGGGTTCCTCACCGTCGCGTTCCTCGTCAACCCCGACCCGACGGGGATGACGCCGTTCATCATCGCGGCGACGATGATCGTGCTGTACGAGGGGACGCTGGCGCTGCTGCGCTGGACCGGCAACTGAGCGTCCCCCTTTCTCACGCGGTGTCGGTTCGGCGGTCGACGGCCGCCGTGTTGGCGCCGCTGGTAGCGACAGTCCCCGTGTTCCGCTCCTGATCGACCAATCGCTCCCGTGCCGTCGAGGCCCCGCGGTCGCTGCCGATCGTCTCCGTCGTTCGATCCGGGTCGGGTTTGTAACTCGCGGTGAGTTCGGGGAGCCCTGTCCCGCTCAGCCGAGTACGTCGTAGAGCGTAACCAACACGACGAAACTCCAGAGCAACACGCCGAACCCGTAGAACAGGAGCGGTAAACTGCGCTGTGTACTCGGCTCCGTACCGAGCCAGCCACCTGTCGCGTCGAGCCCTTCGTCGTTTTCGAACCCGCCACCGTCCGTCGGTCCCGCGGTTCCGACGCTGAGGGTGACGAGGACGAGCCCGCCGCCGCCGCCGACAAAGAGGACAACTAACCCCGAGTGTGTCGCGAAGTGTAGCGTTCCGACCGTGAGAGGACCGAGGACACCCGTATAGAGGAGAACGGGTTTCCAGAGGGCATCGAGGGTCACGTCTCGCTCCCGTAGCGAGCATTTGTGTCACCGCTCGTTTATTTTTTGGGCCGGCGTCGGACGCTCGCAGGCCGATCCACCGAACAGCCGAATCAGTTACTGTCCGAACTCCGTATCACGAACGCCGGTTCCGACTGCCGGAACTGTCGAGACGTGCCGCCACGTTCTGTCGGGATGGACGGTTCGCCGACGGCTCGCTCGACGAAGCGCGGACCGAAAAGACGTGCCCGAAAAACTGCTTACTGCGGCGTCGGCTCGGAGCCGCCCGCCGGCGTCGTCACGTCCGAACTCTCGAGCGCCGAGCCGGTGATGCTCTTCAGCCGGCTCACGAGCGAGTCCTTCTCGCCCTCGCCCTCGAGCGCCACGTCGAGCACCTCGGAGATGTGCGAGACCGGAATGATCTCGATCATCTCCTTGTACTCGTCCTCGATCATCACGTCCTGCTCGTTGGCCTTCGGGATGATCACGCGGTCACAGCCCGCCTTCGCGGCGGCCTCGATCTTGTGGGTCACGCCGCCGACGGGGAGCACGTCGCCCCGCACCGACAGCGAGCCAGTCATCGCGAGGCTCTGGTCGACGCCGATGTTCTCCAGCGCGGAGATCACCGCCGTCGCGACCGTGATCGACGCCGAGTCGCCGTCGACGCCCTGCTGGCCGGTCTGGATGAACTGGATGTGGATGTCCTTGTCCGAGATCTGCTCGTCGGTGTACTTCTTGATGATCGCCGAGACGTTCTGCACCGACTCCTCGGCCATCTCCTTCAGCTGACCGGTGGCGATCACCTGCCCGCCCATCCCCTGGGAGGGCGTGATCTCCGCCATCACCGGCAGCATGATCCCGGAGTCCTGGCCCATCACCGCGAGGCCGTTGACGCGGCCGACCTGGTACCCCTCGGAGACCTGCAGCTCGTAGTCCTTCCGGCGCTCGATGTAGTCGTCGGCGAGCTGCTGCTCGATCGAGCGGCTCCGGCCCTTGGCTTCGAGCACGTGTTCGCGCGTGGTCCACTCCGCGTTCTCGCCGCGGGCGATGTCGCCCGCCACGCGGACCAGCCCGCCGAGCGACCGGAGCTCGAGCGTGAGGTGGTCCTTCCGGCCGGCGCGGCGCCGGGCCTCGAGGATGACCTCCTCGACGGCGTCGTTCGTGAAGTGGGGCAGGCGGCCGTCGTTCTCGACCTCCTGGGCCACGAAGCGCGCGTACTTCCGGCGCATCTCCGGGCTGTCGCGGATGGTGTCGTCCATGTACACCTCGTACCCGTAGCCGCGGATGCGGTTCCGGAGCGCGGGGTGCATGTTCTCCATCGCGTCCATGTTCCCGGCCGCGACCATCACGAAGTCGGTCGGCACGGGCTCGGTCTGGACCATCGCGCCCGAGGAGCGCTCGGACTGGCCCGTGATCCCGAACGCACCCTCCTGAATCGCGGTCATGAGGTGCTGCTGGGACCGAACGTCGAGCGTGTTGATCTCGTCGATGAACAGCACGCCCTTGTTCGCCTTGTGGATGGCGCCGGCCTCGACGCGGTCGTGGCTCGGCGTCTCCATCCCGCCGGACTGGAACGGGTCGTGGCGCACGTCGCCGAGCAGCGCACCCGCGTGGGCGCCCGTGGCGTCCTCGAACGGCGCCGTCTTCGTGTCGGCGTTGTTCACCAGCAGGTTCGGGATCATCGCGTCGCTGCCACGCGAGGCGTACTTGAACCCGATGTAGATCAGCACCGCGCCGATCACGGCGAGGATCGGGTTCCCCATCGCCAGGATCGCGTAGCCGGCGACGACGGCGATGACGATCCACATCAGGAGGCTGCGGAGCTGATCGCGCTTCTGGGCCTCCTCCTTGTGGGCGTCGATGATCTGTTCGCCCTTCCCCGCGGGCACCGTCCGGACTTTCGGCTCGTTGCCGTCGTCCGGGTTGTGGTACACCAGTACGTCCTGTAGCTCCTCCTTGGGGAGGAGTTCGGCCATCGCCTTCGCGAGCATCGACTTCCCCGTCCCGGGGGAGCCGATCATCATCACGTGGCGGCGCTGCTTGGCCGCCTTCATGACGACGTCCCGGGCGTGCTCCTGCCCGATCACCTGATCGACCAGCCGATCGGGGACCTCGATCTCGGACGTCGAGTCGATCCGGAGCCCGCCGAGCAGGTCGTCCTTCCCGATCTCCTCGTCGTCGGCGATCTCGGCGTCGAACTCCACCTCGCTCCCGAGGTCGTCGATGCCGGGAGCGTCGTCCTCGTCCGCCTCGCGGCGCTCCTGCTCCGCGGGGCGGTCGGGCTGTTCGTCGGGGTCGCCCTCTCGGGGACCCGACCCGTTGAGCGGGAAGGGGTCCTCCTCCCCCTCGTCGGGCACGTCGGTGTCGTCCCTTTCGTTGCTCATAGAACGCTTTCGCTACCGTAATCGAGGCTCGTGAGCTTGATATACTTTCCCCCACGATCGACGACGGTTCGAACGTCGTAAATGCGCTCTAGGAGGTTTCTACCTCGTGAATTCTGTCGGCGGTCGCGACGAGTTCGCTTATAAATGGGGTGGCACACGCGACTCGCCGTTTTTATTCCCCCCGGGAGCGAAGCCGCGGCCATGCGGGGGTTCTACATCGGCCGGTTCCAGCCGTACCACGACGGACACCACCAGATGGTGACCGAGATCGCGGGCGAGGTCGACGAGCTCGTGGTCGGGATCGGCTCCGCGGGCGACTCCCACACCACGCGGAACCCGTTCACCGCCGGCGAGCGGGTGATGATGGTGACGAAGGCGCTGAAGAGCCTCGACATCCCCACCTACGTCGTCCCGATCGAGGACCTCGAGCGCAACGCGGTCTGGGTCGGCCACGTCGAGTCGATGACCCCCAAGTTCGACGTGGCGTACTCCAACAACCCCCTCGTCGTCCGGCTGTTCACCGAGTCGGGCGTCGAGGTGCGGCAGT
>NZ_BBJN01000002.1 GCF_000739555.1 Halolamina rubra | reverse complement strand
GGGCGGCGACGCGTTCGCGGGGCTGACGACCGAGACGCTCGCGGTGTTCGTCGCCGCGGGCGTCGTCGGCACCGCGCTGGGCAGGCTGGCGACGTTCGCGGGCGTCGACCGCGTGGGTGCGAGCGTGAACAGCGCCGGCGTCTCCGCGCGCCCGCTGTTCGCGACGCTGCTCGCGGTCGGCTTCCTCGGCGAGCCCGCGGCCCTGACCACCGCCGTCGGCGTCGTCGTGCTCGTCGTCGGCCTCGCGGCGCTCGCGCTGGCGAAAGGCGGCGACATCAGCGGCTGGGAGCCGTACGAACTCCTGTTCCCCGTCGGTGCGGCGGGCTGTTTCGCGATTGGCAACGTGCTGCGGCGCTACGGGTTGACGAGTTCGAGCGTGAGTTCGCTCGAGGCGGTGGCGCTCAACGAACTCGCCGCGCTGGCGGTGCTGGCCGGCTACGCCGTCGCCCGCGGGCTGCTGGGCGACCTCCGCACCGCACCGCGGGAGACCTGGAAGTACTTCGCCGGCAGCGGCGCGGTCACCGCGGTCGCGCTGCTGTCGCTGTTCGCCGCACTCGGCCACCCGGACGGGACCGTCGCCATCGTCGACCCGCTGGCGGCGACGGCGCCGCTGTTCACCACGGTGTTCGCGTACTTCCTGCTCGGTGATCTGGAACGCGTGACCCGCGGCGTCGTCGCCGGCGCGGCGCTGATCGTCCTCGGCGTCGCGCTGGTGACCGCCGGCCCGGCGCTGCTTCCCTGACTCGGGGGCAGGCGAGCGAGGCGACGACCACGAATTAATGTCGCCGCGGCACGTACGCCGGCCATGGCCAAGTACTCGACCGGCGGCGCCGGCGGCGGCGACGACGGGGACGCCTGCGAACTCTGCGGCACGGAGTCCGCCTCGCTCCGGAAGGCGAACGTGGCGGGCGCGGAGCTACTCGTCTGCTCGGACTGCGAGCCGATGGGCGCCAACCGCAACAAGGACCGCAAGAAGCGCGAACAGCAGGAGGGGACCCGGGACGGGGCACGGACGAACCGCAAGAAGCGCGCGGCCCAGAACACCGCGAAGCTGATCGACTCAAACGAACCCGACACCGACTGGGTCGAGGACACCGACTACGACGACGACAGCCTCCCGTACCTCGTCTCGGGCTACGGCGAGATGGTCACCGAGGCCCGACAGGACGCCGGACTCACGACCGACGAACTGGCCGCCGAACTCGAGGTCGACGAGGACGACCTGCTCGCCGTCGAGGACGGGCGCGCCATCCGCGCCGACGTTGGCGGGAGCGTGATCGCCAAACCGAGGACCGGTTCGGGATCGAACTCGCAGAGTAACCGACTACGGAGTTAGCCGGAGCCCGCGGGTTTTTGCGGGCCGGGCCACTTCCGGCGAGCATGGAGACGCTCGCCCCGGACAACCCCGAGACGCTATCCTTCGACACGACGGTCGCGGCCGTCGACGGCCGCGAGGTGCTCCTCCACGAGACGTACTTCTACCCGGAGGGCGGCGGCCAGCCAGCCGACCGCGGCGTGATCGACGACCTCCCGGTGGTCGACGTGCAGAAGTCGTCCGCCGGCGTCGCCCACACGCTCGCCGAGGAACCGGAGTTCGAGAAGGGCGACACCGTCCACTGCGTCGTCGACGCCGCGTTCCGCACCTACTGCAAGCGCGCCCACACCGCCAGCCACGTGCTGTTCGGCGCGGGCCGGCGCGTGCTCGACGACGTTGGCTACGCGGGTTTCGACATCGGCGAGGAGACCGTCCGCGTCGACTTCACCGCCGACACCGAGATCACCGACGAGCGCATGGTCGAGATGGAGCGCCTCGCGAACCGCGCGGTCTGGGACTCCCTGCCCGTGACGTGGGAGTACGAGGACACCAAGACCGCCCGCGAGCGCGAGGAGGTCGCGTTCAACACGAAGACCGAGGAGGGCGCGATGGCCGACGCCGACGAGGTGCGCGTCGTCACCGTCGAGGGGTGGGACGTGGCGGCCTGTGGCGGCACGCACGTCGCGAACACCCAGGAGATCGGCCCGATCAGCGTGCTCGAGCGCTCGAACCCCGGCGAGGGCGCGACCCGCGTCGAGTTCGCGGTCGGCCCGACGGCCATCGACGCCGCCGCCGACCGCCACGTGGCCGCCCGCGAGGCCGCACAGGCGCTCGACGTGTCGCCACCGGACCTCCCCGACGCCGTCGAGCGACTGACCGACGAGCGCGACGACCTGCGCGAGCAACTCGCCGACCTGAAGTCCGAACTGCTCTCCCTCCGCCTCGACGACCTCGAGGCCGTCGAGCGCGACGGCGGGCGCTGGCTCGTCGGCGCCGTCGAAGGGGCGACGCCGAACGACCTGGAGGGCGAACTCGCGGCGTACCTCGGCGACGACATCGACGGCGTCGCTGTCACCGGAACCTCGGGCGAGACGTTCGTCGTCGTCGCGACCGCCGGCGACGCCGACGCGAACGCGGTCGTCCAGGACGTGACCGGCGAGTTCGGCGGCGGGGGCGGCGGCAGCCCCACGTTCGCCCAGGGCGGCGGCATCCCCGTGCCGCCGCTGGAGGTCGTCGGCTACCTCCGGAACGGCGACTGAGCGATAGCTGCTGGTTCTGCTGCTGGATTTCGAGATGATTCTTGGCGCGAAACGGGCGCGGCCTACTGTCGCGCCTCAGCGCGAGGGACGAGTGAGCGACCGCAGGGAGCGAACGAGTCGGCTGGGGAGGCTCGTGGGCTGTGCGGGCGGGTGGGACTGAAAGGGGCTGTCGGCTCGACGAACCCCGGGGACGCAAGCACCGCAGGCCGAAGGCCGAGGAGCGAAGCGAGCCGCGGGAGTCGAGCCGGCAGGGGCTTTCACGGTGTTGGTGGCCAACGAACGGTCATCGACAGCTCCGAATATTCAGAAGTCGGACCGTTTTTGCGCCGTCCGGCCCACCACTCGCCCATGCATCTGCAGACCGACTCCGCGCTGACCGACGAGCAGCGCGCCATGCGGGACGCCGTCGAGGAGTTCGCCCTCGAGGAGCTCCGGCCCGAGGCGCAGGAGCTCGACGCCGAGGAGACGTTCCCCGAGGACGCGTGGGACGACCTCGCGGAACTCGACCTCACCGGACTAACGGTGCCCGCGGAGTACGGCGGCTTCGACGCCGACAAGACGACCTATTCGGTCGTGAACGAGGCCGTCGCCTACGGCCACCTCGCGGTCGCCACCGCGCTCTCGGTCCACTGCCTCGCGACCTCCTGCATCGCGGAGTTCGGCAGCGACGACGTGAAAGACGAGTGGCTGCCGGAGATGGTCGACGGCCGCCCCGTCGGCGCATTCTGTCTCTCCGAGCCCGGCGCCGGCTCCAACCCCGCGGAGATGACCACGCGCGCCGAGAAGACCGACGACGGCTACCGCATCACCGGCGAGAAGCAGTGGATCACCAACGGCGAGCGTGCCGGAGTGTACATCGTCTTCGCGAAGACCGACCCCGAGGACCGCGGCTCCATCACGCAGTTCCTCGTGCCCGCCGACTACGACGGCGTCGAGGTCGGGAAGAAGGAGCACAAGCTCGGTCTGCGGGCCAGCGACACGACGGGGATGACGTTCGACGGCGTCGAGATCCCGGAGAAGTACCGCCTCACACCGGAGGGGAAGGGGCTCTCCGCGGCGTTCAAGATCCTCACCGGCGGCCGACTCGGCATCGCCTCGCAGGCCGTCGGCGTCGCCCAGGCCGCGCTGGACGAGGCGATCGCCTACGCCGGCGAGCGCGAGCAGTTCGGCAAGCCCATCGGCGACATCGGCGCCATCCGGCAGAAGGTCGCCGACATGTCGACGCAGGTCGAAGCCTCCCGCCTGCTCTGTCGGGAGGCCGCCCGGCAGGCCGACGCCGGCGAGGACTCCCGGGTGATCGCGTCGATGGCGAAGTACTTCGCCAGCGAGGCGGCGGTGGACGTGACCAACGAGGCGGTGCAGATCCACGGCGGCTACGGCTACATGGCCGAGTTCGACGTGGAGCGGTTCTACCGCGACGCGAAGATTACCACCATCTACGAGGGGACCAGCGAGATCCAGAAGACGATCATCGCGCGGGAGTATCTGGACTGAATCGGTTTCGGGTGTTTTCGCGGCGTTCGTGGCCGCTCGAACGGCGGTTGCCGGCCGATTCGCCAAAACCCGGCCCAACCGTCCTCGATACGTGTTCACCGATACCCAGCACTCACCGTGATCGTCCCGAAGACGTACGTCTCGCTCTCGACCTGCTTCATCGACGCCTCCAACCCGGACCGGGCGGCCGCCGTCCGGCGGTCCAACTGCGCGAGCGCGTCCGTCCCCGAGGCGTCGAACAGTTCCGTACTCAGCCGCGTGAACGCCCACAGCGTCGCGTTCGCGAGCCGATTTCCTCGCGGCGCGAAGCTGGCGAGGACGACGGTGTCGGCCAGCCCGCACCACTCGCGAACCACCACCTCGGGGTCGGGAAACAGCGACGTGACGAACGTCGACAGCACCGCGTCCGCCGACTCGATCGGCGGCGTCGCGGCGTCGGCCTGCACGAGCGAGACGTTCGCCCAGCCGCGGCGGGCGACCAGCCGCCGCGCGCGGTCGAGCATCCGGTCGGTCACGTCGACGCCGACGACGCGGCCCGACGGCCCCACGGCTTCGCGGAGCGCCGGGAGGTTCGGGCCGGGGCCGCAGCCGAACTCGACCACCGTGTCGCCTGGGTCGAGCTCCAGCGCGTCGACACAGGCCGCCCGGACCCCACCCACGTCCGTCGTCGCCCGCGCGAACCAGTCGTAGAGCCGCGCCCAGCGACGGTAGCTCTCGCGGATGCGACGGCGGTGGGCGGGGTCGCTCATGCGCTGGGTTCGTCCTGGATCGCCCCGGGCGGCGTCTTGGGCCACCAGCGCTCGGGGCTCTCGCGGGCGACCGTGGAGTAGCACTGCTCGGAGTCCGCACAGCCCCGCGGGCGCTGGTAGTCGATGCCGCGCTCGGCGAGGTAAGTGACGTAGCCGTCGTCGACGCGGTCGAGTTTCTCGTGGCAGACCCAGCGTTTCCCGCAGCGGTCGGCGCCGAGGTTCCGGTACGGGCAGGTGAACGTCGTGCGCTCGGCGCCGTCGGCGGCGGTGTCGTCGATCCGGACGCCGACGGCGCGGTAGGCGAGCCTGAGCCGCCGAACCACCGACCGTGGTTCTCCGGCGCCGAGAAACAGCACGTGGGCGGCGACGTAGCCGAAGTCGTGCAGCGCGCGCTCGAACAGGGTGAGGTCGCCCGGGTCGTCCTCGAGGAGGGTCCGCAGGTCGCCGTACCACGCCGAGAGCGCGGCGATCTCTTGGTGCTCGTCGGCGGCGTCGAGGAGCGCCGCCCGGCGGGCCGGCAGCGGCGCGGCGCCGTCGCTGAGGCGGACGGACGGGACCCCCTCGACGTGTTCGAGGACGGTCTCGCGGAGGATCTCGCCCGCGGCGTA
This sequence comes from Halolamina rubra, assembly GCF_000739555.1. Lineage (GTDB taxonomy): Archaea > Halobacteriota > Halobacteria > Halobacteriales > Haloferacaceae > Halolamina > Halolamina rubra. The sequence goes on along the minus strand of NZ_BBJN01000002.1, from coordinate 94,138 downwards.
GGCGTCGACGAGCCGCCGGAGTTCGTCGCGCCACTCGCCCGCGATCCGGCGGTACGTGTCGCGCACGCCGTCGTCGACGGTCGAGAACTCGGGCTCCGCGGGCGGCTCGGGGAAGCGGTCGAGCAGGCGGCGAAGCTGCTGGGGGTCTGGCCCCGCCATACGCGATACTGGGCGCGAACGGCCTTGAAACCACCTGCGTGGGTGACACGACGCTTTTCCGCGTCGGCCGCCTCGATAGGCTATGCAGCGCGACCCAGTCGTCTACGACCTCGACGGCACGCTCGTCTCCCTCCCGGTCGACTGGGGGGCCGCACGCGACGACTTCGCCGCCGATCTCCGCGGCCTCGGCGTCGACCCTGGCGATCGGGACCTCTGGGGCCTGCTCGAACTCGCCGAGACGGCGGGGTACCGCGACCGCTTCGAGGCCGTCGTCGGCGAACACGAGCGCGAGGCCGCCCGCGAGGCGCCCGCGCTGGCGCTGGCCGACGAGCTCCGCGCCCACGACGGGCCGGCGGGCGTCTGCTCGCTCAACAGCGAGGCCGCCTGCCGGATCGCGCTCGACCGGCACGGGCTCGACGCCGACGCCGTCGTCGGCCGGGACAGCGTCGGAAGCTACAAGCCCGACCCCGAGCCGCTGCGGGCGACGCTGTCGGCGATGGGCGTCGACGGCGAGACGGCGGTGTTCGTCGGCGACTCCGAGCGCGACCGCGTGACCGCCGACCGCGCCGGCGTGCGGTTCCGCTGGGTCGAGTAGCTACTCCTCGCCGTCCCGCCAGCGCGCGTAGAGATAGACACAGAGCCCCGTGAGCACCCAGACGGGCGCGCCGACCCGGATCGCGAAAGAGACACGGGAGGGCCAGTCCGGCAGCGCCGCCTGCGTCGACAGCAGCGCCACGACCGGCGCGCCGACGAGGATCGTCAGCACGAACGTCACCTGCATCACCCAGCCGAAGTCGACGCCCTCGGGGTCGGTGGTGGCGACGCGCTCGGGCATCAGAAACGGTCGAGGAACGACTCGACGGCGCCGTTGAACGCGGCGGGCTGTTCGAGCATCGCCAGGTGGGCGGCGTCGTCGACGGTCGCCACCTCGCAGTCGGGGATCGACTCCGCCAGCGCCTCGTGGTAGTGTGGCGGCGTGAGCTTGTCGTGCTCCCCGACCACCGCCAGCGTCGGCACGTCGATCTCCTCCAGCCGGTCCCGAACGTCGAACTCGTGGCAGGTCCGGAAGTCCCGCGCGGTGGTCGCCCGGCCCGTCTCGCGCATCGCCGCCTCGCTGATTCCGACCAGCTCCTCGCTCGGCTCGTGGAACAGCCGGTCCGGCCCGTGGAGGAACTCGATCGCGCGGTCGAAGTCCTCCTCCAGCCAGACCAGCAGGTCGTCGAGCACGGGGAGCCTGGCGCCGGCGCCCGCGAGCACGAGCCCGTCGAGGTCGATCTCCCGGTCGAGCGCGACGGTCAGCGCGACGGCGGCGCCGAGGGAGTTGCCACAGAGCACGCGATCGCCGGTCTCCTCGGCGACGGCGACGACGTCGTCGGCGTAGCCCGAGAGCGCCTCGTACCCCGCCTGTGCGGTCAACGACCCGCTCTCGCCGTGGTCGCTCAGCTCCATCGCCGTCACCGGCGTCCGATCGGCCAGCCGCGACTGGGACTTCCAGACCCCCGCCGCCCCGCCGCTGCCGTGGATACAGAGCAGCCCCGGCCCCGCCTCGGTCCGCGCCGAGCGGCGGTACGCCGTCCCCCGACCGTGGTGCGAAACCCGCTTCATACCGTCGTGTCTCCCGCGCGCAGCATAAAGCCGCGGGACACGCGCCGCGGCCGCGGAGCCGCTCCCGCTCACGATCCCGCGACCGTCGCAGCGATCGGGGGGCGAAACCGACGGCGAGAGGGGCGTGGCCGACGCGTCCGCGAGTCTGAACCGCTACCCCACCCGTAATCTGTCGTTGTGCTCCCGTATGGCGATTTGCTGGCGACAGGTATAAATACTCTCGCCGATTACTTGGGGTTAGCTAATGACCACTCACCAACGCAGTATCAGTGACGAGGAGTTCGGTCGCGTCTACGAGTACGACGACAGCCTCGTGGTCGCGCTCGATCTCGCCGACGCCGAGGGGGAGGTCGCCGTCGACACCGTCGGCGAGACCGTCATCGTCGTCGTCGAGGGCGACGACGGCACGTCCACCGAGACCGAGTTCGAGCTGCCGGGCGAGGCCCGGGAGAGCACCGTGAACAACGGCGTGCTGACCGTGGAGGTGGACGCATGAAGCTCACCGTCAAGCCGCTGAAGCAGAAGGACGCCGGGCGCCGCCTCGCCGCGGTCGACCGCGTCGCCGCCGACGAGATGGATCTCTCCGGCGGCGACTTCATCCGCATCGAGGGTGGCCAGGGCGCCGCGATCGCCCGCGTCTGGCCCGGCTACCCCGAGGACGACGGCACCGGCGTCGTGCGCATCGACGGCCGGCTCCGACAGGAGGCCAGCGTCGGCATCGACGACCGCGTCGAGGTCGCGCCCGCCGACGTGAACCCCGCCGACAGCGTCACCGTGGCGCTCCCCCAGAACATGGGGATCCGGGGCGACATCGGCAGCCTCGTGCGCAAGGAGCTCTCCGGCCAGCCGGTCACCACCGGCCAGGACGTACAGCTCCCGCTCGGGTTCGGCCTGATGGGCGGGCAGGGGCAGGCGGTGCCGCTGAAGATCGCCGAGACCGACCCCGAGGGGACGGTCGTCATCACCGACTCGACGGAGGTCGAGATCAGCCAACAGCCCGCCGAGCAGATCCGCGAGGAGCGCGGCGCCGCGGCCGGCGCCGGCGGCCCCGGCGGCGCCGAGGGGCCAGACGTGACCTACGAGGACATCGGCGGCCTCGACGACGAGCTCGAGCAGGTCCGGGAGATGATCGAGCTCCCGATGCGCCACCCCGAGCTGTTCGGTCGGCTGGGGATCGAACCCCCGAAGGGCGTGCTGCTGCACGGCCCGCCCGGCACCGGGAAGACGCTGATCGCCAAGGCGGTGGCCAACGAGATCGACGCCTCGTTCCACACCATCTCGGGCCCCGAGATCATGTCGAAGTACTACGGGGAGTCCGAGGAGCAGCTCCGCGAGGTGTTCGAGGAGGCCCAGGAGGAGAGCCCGGCGATCATCTTCATGGACGAGCTCGACTCCATCGCGCCCCAGCGTGACGAAGCCGGCGGCGACGTGGAGCGCCGCGTCGTGGCCCAGCTGCTCAGCCTGATGGACGGGCTGGAGGAGCGCGGCGAGGTGGTCGTGATCGGCGCAACCAACCGCGTGGACGCCATCGACCCCGCGCTCCGCCGCGGCGGCCGCTTCGACCGCGAGATCGAGGTCGGCGTGCCGGACACCAACGGCCGCGAGGAGATCCTGCAGGTCCACACGCGCAACATGCCGCTTGCGGAGGGCGTGGACATCGAGGAGCTCGCGGAGAACACCCACGGGTTCGTCGGCGCGGACCTCGAGTCGCTGGCCAAGGAGTCGGCGATGATCGCGCTACGGCGGTTCCGCCCGGAGCTCGACCTCGAGGAGGACGAGATCGACGCCGAGACGCTCGAACGCCTCGACGTGACCGAGAAGGACTTCCGCGAGGCGCTGCGCGGGATCGAGCCCAGCGCGCTGCGTGAGGTGTTCGTCGAGGTCCCCGACGTGACCTGGGCGGACGTCGGCGGCCTCGAGGGGACGAAGGAGCGCCTGCGCGAGACGATCCAGTGGCCGCTCGACTACCCCGAGGTGTTCGAGCAGATGGACGTCGACAGCGCGAAGGGCGTGCTGCTGTACGGCCCGCCCGGCACCGGGAAGACGCTGCTCGCGAAAGCGGTCGCCAACGAGGCCGAGAGCAACTTCATCTCGGTGAAGGGGCCCGAACTGCTGGACAAGTACGTGGGCGAGTCCGAGAAGGGCGTCCGCGAGATCTTCAGCAAGGCCCGCGAGAACGCCCCGACGGTGGTGTTCTTCGACGAGATCGACGCCATCGCGACCGAGCGCGGCCGCAACTCCGGCGACTCGGGCGTCAGCGAGCGCGTCGTCTCCCAACTCCTCACCGAGCTGGACGGGCTCGAGGAGCTCGAGGACGTGGTCGTCGTCGCGACCACGAACCGGCCGGACCTGATCGACAGCGCGCTGATCCGTCCCGGCCGGCTGGACCGCCACGTCCACGTCCCCGTGCCCGACGAGGACGCGCGCCGCGCGATCCTCGACGTGCACACGAAGCACAAGCCGCTGGCCGACGACGTGGATCTCGACGAGATCGCGGCCCAGACCGACGGCTACGTCGGCGCCGACCTCGAGGCGCTGGCCCGCGAGGCGTCGATGAACGCCACCCGGGAGTTCATCAACAGCGTCTCGCCCGAGGAGGCCGCCGAGAGCGTGGGCAACGTCCGCGTGACGATGGCCCACTTCGAGGAGGCGCTCGACGAGGTGGTGCCGTCGGTCACCGACGAGACCCGCGAGCAGTACCGCAAGATCGAGGAGCGGTTCCAGAAGTCCGAGGTCGAGACCGAGGAGGAGCCCGCGGCTCCGACGTTCCAGTAACGCCGCGCCCGACGATTTTTCGGTGTTTTCGAAGCCGATAGCGGTAGCTACGCCTCGGGCAGGTCGTACGTGACGCCGGTGAGCGCCTCGGACACGTCCCAGAGTCGGTCGGCGGCGTCCTCGTCGTAGGACAGATCGCTCGACGCCTGTTTCGCCGGCGCGCCGCGCATGTTCAGCAGGCCGCCCGGGCCGACGTAGTCGCCGCCGTCGACGCCCTCGGCGGTCGCGGCGTACAGCATCGGCAGCGCCCCGCGCGTGGCCGACTGGCCGAACAGGGCGTTGGCGAGCTTCATCGCGTACAGCCGGACCGTGGCGCCTTCCGCCTCGGGCCCGCGGGCCTGGAGGTTCGTGTCGGCGTACCCCGGGTGACAGCCCACGCTGACGACCGCCGCCCCCGCGGCGTCGAGCCGGCGGTCCAGTTCGTAGGCGAACAGCAGGTTCGCCAGCTTGCTCTGGGCGTACGCGCCCCACTTGTCGTACGCCGCCTCGTGCTGGAGGTCACTGAAGTTGATGCTCCCCTGCTCGTGGACGCCGCTGCTCTGGGTCACCACGCGGGTCTCGCCCGCGGTGTCCCGCAGCGCGCCGAGCAGGTGGCCCGTGAGCGCGAAGTGGCCCAGGTGGTTGACGCCGAACTGGCGCTCGAACCCGTCTGCGGTCTCGCCGCGGGGGATCGCCATCACGCCGGCGTTGTTGCAGAGGACGTGCAGCTCGTCGAAATCCGCCGCGAACGTCTCGGCGAAGCTCGCGACCGAGTCCAGATCTCCCAGGTCGAGCGCCATCACGGTCAGCGAGCCCGCGTCGGGCGCCGACGCCCACGCGGGGCCGTCCGCCAGGCGCTCCCGGATCTCCTCGGCCGCCGTCCGCCCGCGGTCGAGGCTGCGACAGCCCATCACCACGTCGGCGCCGTGGCCCGCCAAGGCCAGGCTCGCCTCGTAGCCGAGCCCGCTGTTGGCGCCGGTGACGACGGCGGTCCGGCCGCCCTGTGCGGGCATCGACGATCTGTCCCAGCTCATGCCGGACCGGTCGGTCAGGGACGGGGTAACCGTTGGGGTGCCGGGGGGCGCCGAGTTTCAGAACCGATAGCCGGCGCCCGAGAACTATGGGCTCGCGGCCAGACCGGGCGTCCATGACCGCGATCCGGACCGACGACCTGCGGAAGGCCTACGGCGACGTGGCCGCGCTCGCGGGGCTCTCGCTCTCGATCGACTCGAGCGAGCTGTACGGGCTGCTCGGCCCCAACGGCGCCGGGAAGACCACCGCGATGGAGCTGCTGACTGGGCAGATCGTCGCCGACGCGGGGTCGGCCGAGGTGCTCGGCGTCGATCCCGCGGCCGACCCCCTCGGCGTCCGCGAACGGGTCGGGATCCTCCCCGAGAAGGAGTCGCCACCGAGCTTCTCGACGCCCCGTGAGTACTTCCAGTTCGTCGGCGCCGTCCGGGGGATGGCCGACGACGAGGTGGACGAACGGACCGAGCGCTGGGCCGAGCGCCTCTCCTTCACCGAGAAGCTGGACACGCTCTCGACGGATCTCTCGCGCGGCCAGCAGCAGAAGACGATGATCGCCGGCGCCTTCCTCCACGAGCCCGAGGTCGTGTTCATCGACGAGCCGCTGGCGAACCTCGATCCGATCGTCCAGGAGCGCGTCAAGCGGTTCCTGACGAACTACCGCGAGGCGGGCAACACCGTCGTCGTCTCGACGCACAACGTCGACGTGGCCGCGGAGCTCTGCTCGCGGGTCGGGATCGTCAACGCCGGCGAGCTGGTCGCGGAGGTGGAGCCGTCGAGCCTGAGCGCCGACGAGACGCTGCTCGACGCCTTCGTCGCGAACGTCGACGCCGGCGAGGAGTGGGACGGCGATGCCTGACGGAGAATCCCCTTCACGGTGGGAACGCGACAAGACCGTCTTCCGCGAGATGCTGCGCGAGGAGTGGCGCCTCCACAGCGAGCTGCTCGGCGGCGGCCGCTTCGGCGCGTTCCCGCTACTGATCGTCGCGCTCGTGGCGGGCGCGGTGTGGCTGCTCGACTTCTCGGGCACCGACCCCGGCGCCGTCGTCGCGGGGATGCACGCGCTGGCGTTCGTGTTCGGGCTGCACACAGGCTCGATCGGCTTCGTCGGCCGCGACGCGGTGGCGAACGTGCTGGGCGACGTGACGCTGATCGTCTTCTCCGCGCGCACGCTGCCGCTCTCCCAGAGCCGTCTGCTGGGGATCTTCGTCGTGAAGGACGTGCTCTACTACGCGGTCCTGTTCCTGCTCCCGATGGCCGTCGGCGTCGCCCCGGCGGCGCTCGCGGGCGCCGGGGTCGGACTGGCGACGATCCCGCTGCTCTGGGCGACGCTCGTGACGACGTTCGTGCTCGGGATCGGGCTCACGATCGCCGGCGTCGGCCTGTCGGCGAACGGGCTCCCGGGTCGCGCGCTCCTGCTCGGCCTCGTCGGCGGCGCCGTCGCGGCGTGGTACACGGGCGTCCCGGTCGTCGGCTACACACCGTACGGCCTCTACCTCGACCCGGGGCCCGAGAGCGCCGGCGCCTCCGCCGCGCTGATCCTCGCGGCCTACGCCGTCGGCGCGGCGACGTTCGACCCGCAGACGCAGTCCGCCGATCGCTCCGTCGGCCCGGCGTTCCGGCGCTGGCTCGCCCGCGTCGGCGACCCCGTGGCGGCGAAGACCCTCCTGGACGTGCGCCGCAGCTCCGGCGGCGTCGGGAAGCTGCTGTTCTCCGCCGCGGTGCTGCTGGGCGTCACCGCGGGGCTTGTCGACCTCGCCGCCGACATCACCGGCGTCGCGCCCTCGGTCGGTGTCTCCTTCGGCGCCGTGCTGGGGCTGACTGGGTTCACGACGTACAACTGGCTCACGACGAACGACGACGTGGAGAGCTACCTAGCCCACCCCATCGACACCGCGGCGGTGTTCCACGGGAAACTGCGGGCGTTCCTGCTGCTCGGCCCCGCGGTGGGGCTGGCGTTCTACGCCGTCGGCGTCGCCTGGCGCGGGACGCCGATCGCCGAGGCGGTCGTGGGCGCCGTCGTCCTCGTCGGCGTCGCCTGCTACGTGTTCGGGCTGACGATCTACCTCGCGGGGCTGTCGCCCAACGAGTTCCTGTTCGACACGGGGCTGTACGCCGCCTTCGGCGCCGCGATCGCGCTCCCGCTGGTGCCGATTCTGGTCGTCGCGTTCGCGTTCGCGCCGGTGTCGTCGACGCTGCTCGCGGCGCTCGGTACGGGTGGCGCGGTGCTGGGCGCGGTGGGGTTCGGGCTGTACCGGCGCTCGCTCGGGAAGTGGGGCGCGTACCACCGGGCGTAGCTCTGGACGGCGTCCGACTGGCGGGCCCACGAAGCTATAACTGAACCCCGGTACAGCACCCGCCCATGTTCGACGCCGACGATCCGGGCACCGTGATCAACGAGTTCCTGATCGTCCTGTTCGTGCCGGGTATCCTGCTGTTCGTCGCGCTCTGGGCGGCGTTCCGGCTCGCATTCGACGACGCGCTGCGGTCGGTGGGGCTAGCGCCGATCGAGCCCGCGATGGGCGCCGGCGCCATCGCCAGTGGGTACGGGCGGTTCTTCCTGCTGATCGTCGTCACGACGGCGCTGTTGCTACCCTACGCCGCCGTCTACCGGCGGTTCGTTCGCGACACGCTCCGCGCCCGAGGGATCGTCTGAGCGGCACGGTCGGCGCGTCGAGGGCGCTCGGCCGATTCACACCCCTTTTTGCGACGCCGGGCAGTACGATCCGGTAATGGACGAGGATCTCCGCGAGCGGGTCGAACGGGAGGCCGAGAAGCACGCCCTGTTCAACGCGCTCGAACACGGCAGCGACGCCGAGGTCGGCCCGATCATGGGGCCGCTGATGGGCGAGAACCCCGAGTTCCGCCAGCACGGCGACGAGATCGCGGGCGTCGTCGCCCCGGTCGTCTCGCGGGTCAACGGGATGGACGCCGACGAGCAGGAGGCGCGCCTGCAGGAACTGGACGAGGAGCTCTACGAGGAGCTGATGGCCGAGGAGGAGTCGGACGATCAGGTCCTGCCCGACCTCCCGAACGCCGACGAGTACGACGAGATCCGGATGCGCGCGGCGCCGAACCCCAACGGCCCGTGGCACCTGGGCCACGCCCGGATGCCGGCGGTGATGGGCACCTACACCGAGGAGGTGTACGACGGCCACTTCATCGTCCGGTTCGACGACACCGACCCCGAGACGAAGCGCCCGGACCTCGACGCCTACGACGCCATCCTCGACGACATCGACTACCTCGGGTTCACGCCCGACGAGGTGCTGAAAGCCTCCGACCGCGTCGAGACGTACTACGAGCACGCCCGGAAGCTCATCGACGAGGGCGGCGCGTACACCTGCTCCTGCTCGGGCGAGACGTTCTCGGAGCTGAAGAACGACGCCGAGGCCTGCCCGCACCGCGACAAGGATCAGGAGACCGTCCACGCGGAGTTCGACGACATGGTCGCCGGCGAGTACTCCTCCGGCGAGATGGTGCTCCGGGTGAAGACCGACATCGAGCACAAGAACCCCGCGCTGCGTGACTGGGTCGCGTTCCGGATGGTCGACACCCCGCACCCGCGCGAGGAAGCGAGCGAGTACCGCTGCTGGCCGATGCTCGACTTCCAGTCCGGCATCGACGACCACCTCACCGGCGTCACGCACATCATCCGCGGCATCGACCTGCAGGACTCCGCGAAGCGCCAGCGGTTCGTCTACGACTACTTCGGCTGGGAGTACCCCGAGGTGCTCCACTGGGGCCACGTCCAGATCGACGCCTACGACGTGCAGATGAGCACGTCGACGATCATCGAGAAGATCGAGAACGGCGAGCTCTCGGGCTGGGACGACCCGCGCGCGCCGACGATCGCCTCAGTGCGCCGGCGCGGGATCCGGGGCCAAGCACTCGTCGACGCGATGCTCGAACTCGGGCTCTCGACCTCCGACGTGGATCTCGCGATGTCGACGGTGTACTCGAACAACCGGAACCTGATCGACGACGACGCCGACCGGCGCTTCTTCGTCCGCGACGGCGTCGAGGTGCCGGTCTCGGGCGGCCCCGACGTGGCGAACCCGCCGCTGCACCCCGACCACGAGGAGCGCGGCACGCGGGAGATCCCCGTCGGCGACGCGGTGCTCGTCGAGGAGGAGGATCTCCCCGAGGCGGGCGAGAGAGTCTGGCTCAAAGGGTTCGGGCCCGTGCGGCGCACCGCCGACGGGTTCGAGTACACCGACGACGACCTCTCGGTCGTCAAGAGCGGCGACGTGGACGTGATCCACTGGGTGCCCGCGTCCGAGAGCGTCGACCTGCGCCTGCGGACGATGGACGGCGACGAGACCGGCCACGCGGAGCCCGGCTACGCCGACTACGACGCCGACGAGATGCTGCAGTTCGAGCGCGTCGGCTTCGCCCGCGTCGACGAGCAGCAGGAGGGCGGCGAGTCGGTGGCGTACTACGCCCACCCGTAGTCGGGAGCGGCGCCGTCGACGGCCGGATCGACCGCTCGCGCGGAGCCGGCGTCAGGAGGAGATGAGGACGACGGCGACGATCGCCAGCCCGACGCCGGCGACGTTCGCCGCGCTGAGCTCGGCCTCGAAGTAGAGCACGCCGACGATCACGGGGACGACGAAGTACAGCGCGGCGATCGCCGACACGATCGCGACGCTCCCGCGCTCGAGCGCGGCGTAGAAGCTGATGCTCCCGACCGCGAGAAACGCCCCCGACAGCAGCGCGAACGCCACGTCCGTCCCGGTGCCGCTGATCGGCCGCCGCGCCGAGAGCACGTAGCCGCCGACGAGCGTCAGGCTCGCCACGTACGAGAGGAACACGGCGTTGACGGCCGACAGCGACCGGGTGGCGACGCCCGCCGCCACCGCCCAGCCGCCGAACAACACCAGCGCGCCGAACGCGAGCACGATCCCGAGGTTGAGCACGTCGGTGGAAACCGAACCGGACGGAGAAGGGCTTCGGTCTCGACGGACGGGACCTCACAGTAGCCTGAGAGACAGAGTTAACCACGGGTTCGCCTTTGACAGCGTATGGCACGGACGGGCCGATCACGGAACATCCCGCACTGGTACGGGGGCGATGACGACGAGGTGCTGTCGCTCACCTCGGGCGAGGGCGCCCGAGTCACCGACGACGACGCGGCACAGTACCTCGACTTCATGGCGCAGCTGTACTGCGTGAACGCCGGCCACTCCTGTGAGCCGATCGTCGACGCGATGACGGCCCAGGCCCGGGAGATCCCGTACGTCTCCTCCTCGAAGACCACCCCGGCCCGCGACGAGCTGGCGGCGCGGCTGGCCGACCGCGCGCCCGGGGACCTGAACGACGTGTTCTTCTCGGTCTCCGGCAGCGAGGCCAACGAGTCGGCGATCCAGATCGCCCGGGAGCTGCAGGACGCGCCGAAAGTGCTGACGCGCTGGCGCTCCTACCACGGCTCGACGTACGCGGCGGGGGCGCTCTCGGGCGACCCCGAGACCCGGGCCGCCGTCGAGCGCCACGCCGGAACGACAGGCCACGGGAAGTTCCTTCCGCCGATGGTCAACAACTCCCCCTTCGACGGCGACACGCCCGAGGCGATCGCCGAGCAGGCCGCCGACCACCTGGAGTTCGTCATCAAGAACGAGGGGCCGGACTCCGTCGCCGCCGTGCTCACCGAGCCCGTCGCCGGCACCTCCGGCGCCTACCCGGCACCGCCGGGCTACTTCGAGCGCGTGCGGGAGATCTGCGACGCGTACGACGTGCTGCTGATCGTCGACGAGGTGATCTCGGGGTTCGGCCGCTGTGGCGACTGGTTCGGCATTGGGACCGAGGGCGTGGAGCCGGACATGATCACCTTCGCGAAGGGGGTCACCAGCGCGTACGCGCCGCTGGCGGGGGTGATCGCCGACGAGGGGATCGCCGCCGAGATCCGCGCGGAGGGCCACCCGCTCGGGCAGACGTTCGCCGGCCACCCCGTCGCCTGCGCCGCGGGCAACGCCGCGATGGACGCCTACGCCGACGGGCTGATCGAGAACGCCCGCGAGCTGGCGCCGTACCTCGAAGCCCGGCTCCGCGACCTCGAGGAGCAGCACGACGAGGTCGCGCACGTCCACGGTCGCGGGCTCCTGTGGGCGGTCGAGTTCGCCGACCCGGAGACCGGCGAGCCGTACGTCGATCCGCGGGTCGAGCCCGACGCCGACAACCCCGTCGAGGACGTGCGCGAGGTGGCGCGAGAGCACGGTGTGCTGTTCGGCTCGGGCCGGCCGGACACGCAGGTGCTGTGTTCACCGCCGCTGTGTATCGACCGCGACGACGTGGAGGAGGCCGTCGACGCGCTGGCGGCGGGGATCGAGGCGACGTTCTGAGTGGGGCGGCGCGGGTGGCAAGTCGTTCGCCGTAGTTACTCGTGAGAGAACCGCGGCATCGCGCTCCGACGGGCGACACGGCGGTCGACCGTGGTCACGCGCCGCGGTTCACTCGTGAAAAAATCACGCCAGAGTCTCCGTGGCCGCGCGACAGAGCGCGCGGCAGGTCGTTCGCCGAGATTATTCGTGCGCCGCGTCCCACTCGTCGGGCTTCTTCGCGTTCCCGCAGACGTTGCACTCGATCCGGCCCATCGGGTCGACCGCGTTGTCGGTCGTCTCGCAGTTGCCACAGAAGTAGCCCCAGCGCTCCTCGCCGGCCTCGGAGACGTAGGCGACGTAGAAGATCCCCTTCGACCCCCGCTCGCCGTCGGTGTCGTCGACGTACACCGTCTCGCCCTCCGCCGTCCGGATGGCCTCCAGTTGCATGGCCGAACCAAGACGGTGGGGGGTGAAGAACGTACGGCTCCCGCCCTACCGCGTCGCCCGCTTCCACTCGGCGAGCCCGAGCCGCCCGCCGTCGAGCTCCTCGGCCGGCGCCTCCGTCGCCGCCCAGCGGAACAGCCCGACCACGTCCGCGGGGTCGCGGCCCTGCCCGCCCGTGAGGTCGCTGTCGACGACGCCGGGGTCGACGACGCCGACGGGCTGGTCGACCTCGACGGCGAACTGCCGCGCCACGGCCTCCGCTGCGGCTTTCGACACGGCGTAGCCGCCGTAGCCCGCCTTGGCGTCGGTGGCGACCGACCCCGAGGGGACCAACACCCGCGCGTCGTCGGCGAGGTGGGGGAGCGCCTCCCTGATCGCGACGAACACGCCGCGGGTGTTGGTCCGGAGCTCGTCGTCGAAGGCGGCGTAGCTCTCCTCGGCGAGGCGCTGCTCGCCGGGCGCGCCGTGGAACACTGCCGCACAGGGGATCACGAGGTCGATCTCCGTGCCGGCCTTCGCCGCGCGCTCCATCAGGTACTCCACGTCGAACTCGTCGCGGGCGTCGACGCGCATCGTCTCGACGCCCGCGATCTCCTCGAACCGGCCCTCGTCTGCGTGGACGCCGGCGAGCACCGTCGCGCCCTCGTCGGCGAACGCCTCGGTCAGCGCGCCGCCGACGGCGCCGCCGGCGCCGGTGACGACGACTGTAGAGTTCTCCATGGCGGAAGATGGGGCGGCCGGAACTTAGCCGTACGGCTCCCGGACGGTGGGGGCCGGCGTCGCCCGTTTTAAGCCCTCCGCGCCCCTCCTCCGTGCATGGACGTAGCCCCGGACCTCGCTTCCCTCGCCGGCCGCGATATCGTCGTCGTCGGCGGCGGCGTCGGCGGCCTCTCGACGGCCTGCTACCTCGCCGACGCCGGCGCCGACGTGACGCTGCTCGAACGCAACGAGCAGTTGGGGGGCCGCGCGAGCGTGATGGAGCGCGACGGGTTCCGGTTCGACATGGGGCCGTCGTGGTACCTGATGCCCGACGTGTTCGAGCGGTTCTTCGCCCACTTCGACCGGGACGTGAGCGACTACTACGAGCTGAACCGGCTCGACCCCCACTACCGGATCCAGTGGAAGGACGGCGACTCGCTGGATCTCGCGCCGGACATCGAGACCAACGTCGAGCGCTTCGAGGCGTACGAGGCGGGTGCCGGCGACGCGCTCCGCTCGTACCTCGACGAGTCGGAGTACACCTACGAGGTCGGGATGGAACACTTCGTCTACGAGGACCGCCCCCGGCTCCGGGACTACCTCGACCCCGAAGTCGGGAAGCGGGCCCAGGGGCTCGCCCTCCTGGGGTCGATGCAGGACCACGTCGAGGGGTACTTCGACCACCCCAAGCTCCAGCAGGTGATGCAGTACACCCTCGTGTTCCTCGGGGGGTCGCCGCACAACACGCCCGCGCTGTACAACCTGATGAGCCACGTCGACTTCGACCTCGGCGTCTACTACCCAGAGGGCGGCCTCGCGGCCGTCATCGACGGGCTCGTCGACCTCGGCGCGGAGCTGGGCGTCGAGTACCGCGCCGGCGCCGACGTGAGCCAGATCCACGGCCGGCGCGGGGGGTTCAAGGTCGACTACGACGCCGCCGACTCCGCCGACTTCGCCCCGAGCGACCGCCACGAGGACTGGCGCGTCGATTCCGGCGGCTACGAGCTCGCTGACCTCGTCGTCAGCGACGCCGACTACGCCCACACCGAGCAGGCGCTGCTGCCCGAGAACAAACGGCAGTACGACGCCGACTACTGGGACTCCCGCACCTACGCCCCCTCGGCGTTCCTGCTGTACATGGGCGTCGAGGGCGACCTGCCCGAACTCGCCCACCACACGCTCGTCCTCCCGACGGAGTGGGACCAGCACTTCGAGACGATCTTCGACGAGCCGGCCTGGCCCGAGAATCCGGCGTACTACCTCTGTGCGCCCTCGAAGACCGACGACTCGGTCGCCCCCGAGGGCCACAGCAACCTGTTCGCGCTCGTCCCGATCGCCCCCGGCCTGGACGACGACGAGGAGACCCGCGAGGCGTACCGCGAGACCGTGCTCGACGACGTCGCCGCGAACACGGGTACCGACCTGCGGGACCGCATCGTCGTCGAGGAGACGTTCTCGGTGTCGGAGTTCGGCGCGCGCTACAACTCGATGCAGGGGTCGGCGCTCGGCCTCGCGCACACGCTCCGACAGACCGCGCTCCTGCGCCCCTCCCACGCCTCCAGCGAGGTCGACGGGCTGTACTTCACCGGCTCCTACACCACCCCCGGGATCGGCGTCCCGATGTGCCTGATCAGCGGCCAACTGACCGCCGAGTCGATCGCCGACCGCGAAGCCTGATGCTGCGCTATCTGCTGACGCTCTCGCGCCCGCGCTTCTGGCTGTACACCGCCGGCCCCGTCGTCGTCGGCGTCGCCTACGCCGCCGACGCGGTGGCCGACCTTTTCACTCCGCTCACGCTCGGGCTGTTCGCGTACTTCCTGCTGCCCGCGAACGTCTACCTCTACGGCGTCAACGACCGGTTCGACCGCGAGATCGACGCCGGGAACCCGAAGAAGGCCGCCGAGGGGAGCCCGGAAGCCCGCTGGCGCGACTCGCCGGCGGTCACGGCCGTCGTCGCCCTCTCCGGACTCGTCGGGCTCGCGCTGTTCCCGTTCACCCCGCGGGTCGCGTGGCCGTACCTGGCCGGCTTCTTCGCGCTCGCGACCGCCTACAGCGCGCCGCCGATGCGGTTCAAAGCCCGCCCGCTGCTGGACTCGCTCTCGAACGGGCTCTACCTCCTCCCGGGCGCGGCCGCCTACGCCGCGGTCACGGGGGGCCACCCGCCCGCGCCGGCGCTCGTCGGCGGCTGGCTCTGGACGATGGGGATGCACACGTACTCCGCGATCCCGGACATCGAGCCCGACCGCGCGGCCGGCGTCGACACCACCGCGACCGTGCTGGGCGAGGCGCGAACGTACCTCTACTGCGGTGGGTGCTGGGCGCTCGCCGCGGTCGCGTTCGGCCTGCTCGACCCGCGGCTGGGCGCGCTGCTCGGCGTCTACCCGCTGTTCCTGCTCGGCACCGTCGGCGCCGGCGTCGACGTGGACCGCGCCTACTGGTGGTTCCCGTTCGTCAACGGCGTCGTGGGGATGACGATGACCCTCGGCGCGCTGTTCGCGCTGCGGGGGTGGATCGCGTGAGCGTCGCCGCGTGGCTCCCCGAAGACCTCTCGGACCGCCGATCGTGGGAGGCGGCGCTGGAGGAACTGATCCACGATAACCGGTTCACGATCGCGGTCGTGTTCCCCGCGATCGGCGCGCTCTCGCTGGTCGCCAGCGCCGAGGGGTGGCTCCCGAAGCCGCTGGCGTTCAACCCGCTGCTCGTGCTGACGGGCGTGCTGGTGATGCGCTCGCCGCTCGTCGTCGGCGTCCTCCCGGTCGTCGACCGCCGGGCCGCGCTGGGCGTCGCCGCCCTCGCGGCGTACAGCTACGCCATCGAGATCGTCGGTGTCACCACCGGCTGGCCGTACGGGTTCTTCGAGTACGGCGTCTCGCTCGGGCCGATGCTGGGCGGCGTCCCGCTGGCGCTCCCGGTGTTCTTCCTCCCCCTCGTCGCGAACGCCTACCTGCTCTGTCTGCTCCTGCTCGGCACGCTCGCGGACCGCGCGCTCCCCAGACTGCTCTCGGTGATCGCGCTGGTGCTGGCGATGGACGTGGTGCTCGACCCCGGCGCCGTCGCGCTGGGGTTCTGGCTGTACGAGGGCGGCGGCGCGTTCTACGGCGTCCCGTGGTCGAACTACGCGGGCTGGATGCTCTCGGCGACGGTCGCGGTGGTCGTCCTCGACGCCACCTTCGACCGGACGGCGCTGGGCGCGCGGCTGGAGAGCTGTGAGTTCGCGCTGGACGACATGGTGAGCTTCGTGCTGCTCTGGGGCGGCGTGAACGCCGTCTACGGCAACTGGCTGCCCGCGGTCGTCGCCGCCGGTATCGGCGCCGGGCTGCTCCGGACCGATCGCTTCGACGCGCCGGTGCTGCCGTGGGTGTCGAAACGTTAGGGCACCGGCAGCCGGCCGGTGACGCGCTGGAGCCGCTGGTCGGTCTCGTCGCTCGGGATCGCGCTGACCGAGCGGAACACGGCGACAGGATCGGGGTTTCGTTGCCACGCCAGCCGCGCCCGGGCGGCGAGCCAGAGCTTCCGCGGCGTCGACAGCGAGGGCGTCGTCGACACCACGTCGTAGTCGAGGTCCCGGATCAGTCGGTGGTGGTCGACGTAGAGGATCGCCGCCAGCAGCACCGGGAACTGGCAGTCAGTCGGCAGCAGCTCGATGCCGGCGACGCCGTCGCGGTACAGCGCCTCCGCCCGGGTGAGCTCGGCCTGCACCGCGTCGGCGACGTTCCCGTCGAACTCCAGGCGGGCGATCTGCTCGTGGCTGGCGCCGTGGGCCTCAAGCGTCGCCGCGGGGAGGTACACCCGGTCGCGCTCGATCACGTCCTCGCGCACGTCGCGGACGAAGTTGGTGAGCTGGAACGCCTCGCCCAGCGCCGTCGCCGCCGGGAGCGCCGCCTCGGCGCGGTCCGGCGCCATCACGGCGGTCATCATCCGCCCGACGGCGGCGGCGGAGCCGTCCATGTACTGGCGGAGCTCGTCGTACGTCCCGTAGCGGGCCTTCGCCACGTCGGTCGCCATCGCGTCGACGAACGTGTTCACGTCCGATTCGGGGATACCGTGTTGCTCGCGGATCTCGGCGAACGCCGCGAGCACGGGGTCGTCGGTCGGCTCCTCGCCGAGCGCCGCGCGGCGGAACTCCTCCAGCCGCTCGGCGCGCTGCTCGGGGTCGAGGTCGTTGTCGCCGTCGACGACCTCGTCGGCGACGCGGAAGAAGGCGTACAGCACGTACGTCGGGTGGCGCACGCGCTCGGGGAGGAAGCGAGTGGCGACGTAGAACGTCTTGCCGGTCTCGCGGTGGATCTGCTTGCTGCGGGCGAGCTGTCGTTGTTCGACCATGGAGAGGCGGGTGACCCTCGCCGGCTACGGCGCGCGCCGTCGACACCGAGCGAAAAGTCAGTACCGTACAGGCAGTTGGACCCGGAGTGGCTTAACTGTGCGGTGCGGTGACATCGATTGAACGCGCCGCGCCGTCAGTAGAACGTGTCCGCGCAGTCGAAGACGACGCCGTGCTGGGGGCAGACGTACTCGCAGTGGCGGTGAACCATCGTCTCGCCGCAGTGGGGGCAGGGCCGCCCCGGCGCCGTGTGGCCGTCGTCGCTCACGCCCGCCAGTCGAACCCCCGGCGAGAAAGCAGTTACGGGCGGCGAGCGTGCCGCTGGGGGAACGCTTTCCCTCGCGGAGGCCTACCACACCGACATGAACCGCCCGAGCAGCGCGGGGTTGGTCGAGGCCGGCGTCGGCGTGCTCGTCGGGGTCGGCGCCGTCGCCGGCTCCCTGCTGGTCGCGGGCGACAGCCCGGCGTTCGTCGGCGCCGCCGCGGCCGCGGTCGTCCGCGACACGGCACCCGGGTTCGTCGCCGACGACGTTCGGTCGCTGGGTGAGCTGGCCCAGCCGCTGCTCGTGGCCACGACCGGCGTCCTGCTGCTGGGCGCCTACGCCGCGATCTCGGTCCTCGCCGGGCGCTACCTCCCCGACACGCGCAAGCGAGCGCTCGCAACGCTCGGCCTCGTCGGCGCCCTCACGCTGGCGCTGTCGGGAGCCCTCCTCGGCGCGCTGGCGGCCGGGATCGGCGCCGCGCTCGTCACCGTCGCCGCCGACGCCACGCTAGATCTGGGTCGGCCGGGCAGTCGCGAGACGCCGCCGGGGCGTCGACGCCTGCTCCAGGCTGGCGCCGCCACCCTCGCGGCGCTCGCGGCGAGTGCGATCCGCCTCCGCGAGCCGGCGTCGACGGCGGGGACGGCCCGCGAGCCGCCGGACCCCGGCGCCGCGGAGCTGCTGTCGGCCGCCGACGAGCGCTCGCTCTCGCTGCCCGACACCGACCCGCTCGTCTCCGACGGGTTCTACACCGTCGACATCGCGTCGGTCGACCCACAGCTCGGGCCGAGCGACTGGGAGCTCACCGTCACCGGAGAGGTGCCCGACGAACGGACGTTCACGCTCTCGGAGCTCCAGGCGTTCGACGCCGAGCGCCGGTTCGTCACGCTGCGCTGCGTGAGCGACCCGCTGAACGGGACGAAGATCGACACCGCGCTCTGGGACGGCGTCCCCGTCTCGACAGTGCTCGACGAGGCGGGCGCGCCCGAGAGCTGCTGTGTCACGCTCCACGGCGCCGACGACTACTTCGTCTCGTTCCCCCGCGAGGCGCTCGACGGCGGGCTGCTCGCCTGGGGGATGAACGGCCGGCCGCTCCCGCGGGGCCACGGCGCGCCGCTGCGCACGCTCGTCCCCGGCCACTGGGGCGAGACCAACGCCAAGTGGCTCACCGAGATCGAGATCCGGACCGAGCCCGAGGACGGCTACTGGGAGCAGCGCGGCTGGGAGGGCACCGGCGAGGTCAACCCCGTCGCCAAGCTCCACAGCACGACCGTCGACGGCGACACGGTCCGGGTCGGCGGCCACGCCTACGCGGGCACCCGCGGCGTCGACGCCGTCGAAGTGTCGACCGACGGCGGCGACAGCTGGACCGAGGCGACGCTGTCGGAGCCGCTGCCGGGCGCGGTGCCGCTCGACGCCGAGGCGCCCGAGCCCGACGGCGAGGCCGCCGACGCCTGGCGCATGTGGGAGCACGAGTACGAGGCCGGCGGCGACCACGAGGTGGTCGTCCGCTGTGTCGACGGCACCGGCGAGACCCAGCCCCGCGGGGAGGCGGAGGTCCGCCCCTCGGGGGCGACGGGGTGGGTCCGGAAGACGATCGAACTGTAACGTCAGGGTATATCGCGGAAGAACGGCAGGTTCGAAAAACCGGCCGTCCCGTGAGAGTTATCCCCATACGGGTTAATTTAGGGACGATGAAACAGTCCGAATCACTCGGACTTCTCCTGGATCACACCCAGGACAAGATCGCCCTCCTCGACGCCGACGGGACGTTCACGTACGCCAACCAGGCCGCGGAGCGGATCCTCGGCTTCGAGCCGAGCGAGCTGATCGGCGAGAACGCCTTCGAGTACATCCACCCCGACGACGTCGACGAGGTCCGGGCGGCGTTCGACCGCGCGATCGAGCGCGACACGCTCGTCGAGGAGACCGTCGAGTACCGCCACCGGACCGGCGACGGCGGCTGGGTCTGGCTGGAGAGCCGGATGTACAACCTCGCCGACGACCGGCTCGACGGCTACGTCATCAGCTCCCGCGACGTGACCGACCGCGTGGCGGCCGAGCGCGAGCGGATGGAGACCGCCACGCGCCTGGAGGAGCTCGCCACGATCTCGCCGGACGTGCTCTGGATGGTCGACGCCGACTGGTCGGAACTGCTGTTCGTCAACGCCGCCTTCGAGGAGGTGTACGGGATCGACGTCGAGACGTACCGGGCCGACCCCAGCACGTTCCTCGAGGCGGTCCACCCCGACGACCGCGACGGGGTTCGGGATGCGATGGCCCGCCTCTCCGCCGGCGAGTCGGTGGAGATGGAGTACCGCGTCAACCCCGAGGAGGCGTACGATCGGTGGGTCTGGGTGCAGGGGGAGCCGATCGTCCGGGACGGCGAGGTCGTCCGGATCACGGGGTTCACGAGGGACGTGACCGAACGGCGCCGCCGCGAGCGCCAGCTGGTCGTGATGGACAACCTGCTCAGACACAACCTCCGGAACGACCTCAACGTCATCCTCGGCCGGGCCGAGCTCATCGACGACGAGCTGTCGGGCGCGACCGAGCACACCGAGGCGATCCGCCGTGTCGGGGAGAAGCTCCTCGAGACCGCCGAGAAGGAGCGGGAGGTGATCGACCTGATCACCGGCCAGCAGGCGAGCGAGGCGATCGAGCTCCACCGCGTCGTCGAGGAGAGCGTCGAGTGCGTCCGCGATCGCCACCCCGAGTGCACCGTCGAGATCGAGTCGGTAGAGCCGACCGTCGTCGACAGCCGCCCCGAGCTGGTGCTGGCGGTGACGGAGCTGCTGGAGAACGCGGTCCAGCACTGCGACGCCGAGCGGCCGCGGGTGACGGTCACGCTGGCCCACGCGGGCGATCGCGCCGAGCTCGTCGTCGAGGACGACCACGAGCCGATCCCGTCGTTCGAGTCCGACGTGCTCACGGGCGACCACGACATGACGAACGTCTACCACAGCAGCGGGCTGGGGTTCTGGCTCGTCTACTGGGCCGTGGAGCTGTCCAACGGCACCGTCGACGTCGAGACCGGCGAGGAGTCCGGGAACCGGATCACGGTCTCGCTACCGCGAGCCGAGTAGCAGCGAGAGGGGAACTGCGCTAGCTCAGCACTCCGACCAGCCGCAGGACTCGCAGGTCTTGCAGCCCTCGGAGTAGTAGAGGCTCATCGAGCCACACTCGGGACACTCCGGGCTCTCGCCGGAGGCGATCAGGTCGCCCGTGGCGTCCTCCTTCGCGGCGTCGTCGGCTCCGGGCTCGGCGTCGACGTCGACGCTCGTCGGCTCGGACGGCGCCTCCGCCGCCGCCGCACCGCCGTCGGTCGACGCGTCGGCCGCCTCGTCGTCGAGCTCGTCGATCGTCTGCTGCTGGGGGATCCCCTTGTCGATCTCGCCGTCGAGGTACCGGCGCATCGCCGTGCCGATGGCGTCCGGGATCGACTGGATCTGCTCACCCTTGTCCCAGGCGACCTTCGGGCTGCGGATGCCCTGGAGCTCGCTGGCGATCTCGTCGGGGTCGACGCCCGAGCGCAGCGAGGTGGAGATCGTCTTCGCCAGCGCCTCGGTGAAGGAGGCGGTGAAGCCGCCGGAGTTGCCGATGTTGGCGAACAGCTCGAACGGCTCGCCGGTGCTCGGGTCCTCGTTGATGTTCACGTACAGCTTCCCGTAGCCCGTGTCGATGCGCTGGGTGACGCCGTGGAGCACGTCCGGGCGCGGGCGCTTGCGGCCGGGCGGCGTCTCGTCGCCGTCGGCGCTCGCGAGCAGGCTCTCGACCTGCGTGTCGAGGGCGGCCTGCACGTCCTCGTTGTCGAGGAACCCCTCGATCCCGCCGAACACCTCGGTGATCTGCTCGACGAGCGCCTCGGCGGCCTCGTCCTCGTCGGCGAACTCGGTGTTCTCCGCGCGGGTGGTGAGCACCTGCTTGCTGCGGGTGCCGTCGCGGTAGTAGGTGACGCCCTTGCCGCCGTTGTCGTACACGTACTCGAAGGCGTCCTTCGCGTCCTCGAGGCTGGCGTCGTTGGGCGCGTTGACCGTCTTCGAGATGGCGGAGTCGACGCCGGCCTGCGCGGCACACTGGATCGAGGCGTGCTGCTTGGCGCTCAGGTCGCCGGTGACGACGAACAGCTCGCCCAGCGCGTCCGGGACCGTCTCCAGCCCCTCGACGCCGTCGAACTCGTTGTTCGCCATCTGCTCCTGGGCCTCCTCCTTGACGGCCTGCACGTCGAGGTCGTTGTCCTCCAGCGCGCGGAGGAAGTAGTCGTCGAACTCGACGAGCATCTCGTCGCCCTGCACGTCGCCGCTGACGTTCTTGTAGTAGGCGACGTTGTAGATCGGCTCACAGCCGCCGGTCGTGTTGCCGATCATCGACGTGGTGCCCGTCGGCGCGATCGTCGTCGTGTTGTGGTTGCGCAGCGGGTAGCCGTCCGCCCAGTCCTGCGGGTCCTCGCCCGTGTGGTGCTCGAACCAGTCGGGGTAGGCCGTCGGGTCGGCGAACTTCGAGTCCTCCCAGTCGGCGAACACGCCGCGCTCCTCGGCGAGCTCGTGGCTGGCGTCCTTCGACCCGTGGTTGATGTGGGTCATCAGCTGCCGGGCGATCTCGTCGGCGTCGTCGGTGCCGTAGCGGACGCCGAGCTGGATGTACAGCTGGGCCAGCCCCATGACGCCGAGGCCGATCTTGCGCATCTGCCGGACCTTCTGCTCGATCTCGTCGACCGGGAAGTCCGACATCGTGACGACGTTCTCGAGGAAGCGCGTGCCGTAGGCGATGCGGTGGTCGAAGTCCTCCCAGTTCATCGCCTCGTCGAGGAACGCCGAGACAGCGTCCTCGTGGGAGTCGTACTCGTCGGCGTGCTCGTCGGCCCAGACGCGCCAGTCCGGCGCGTCCTGCGCCGCGAGCGTCGAGAGGTTGATGTGGCCGAGGTTACAGGCCTCGTACTCCTCGAGGGGCTGCTCGCCGCAGGGGTTCGTCGCGAGGATGCGGTGGTCGGGGTGCTCCTCCACGTCGAAGGAGTGGCGCTTGTTCACGCGCTCGAGGTAGATGACGCCCGGTTCGCCGTTCTCGTGGGCGCCCTCGATGAGCTGGTCCCAGAGCGCCTCGGCGGGCACCGAGAGCTCCTCGCCGACCTCGACGTACTCGCCGAGCCCGAACATGTCGTACAGCTCCTTCGTCTCCGGCGTCGCGATGTGGGGCTCCTCCGTCCGAGGGTTGGTGAAGGTGAACTCCTCGTCGTTCTTCAGCGCCTCCATGAAGTCGTCGGTGATGCCGACGGAGATGTTGAAGTTCGAGAGGTGGCCCTCGACGGCGTTGCGCAGGTGCTCGGGGACGCGACCCTCGTCGTCGATGAGCTCGCGGGCCTCCTCCAGCGCGTCCGCGAAGGAGTTGTGCGTGAAGTCGTCGGGGTCGTTGAGCCGCAGCGTGTTCGCGAGGCTCACGTCCTTGTTCTTCGCGTGGATGAACTGGATCACGTCCGGGTGCGAGACGCGCATCACGCCCATCTGGGCGCCCCGCCGGGCGCCGCCCTGCGCGATCGTCTCACACATCTGGTCGAACGTCCGCATGAACGTGATGGGCCCGGAGGCGATGCCGCCGGTCGAGCCCACGGAGTCGCCGTAGGGGCGGAGCTTCCAGAACGCGTAGCCCATGCCGCCGCCGGACTGGAACACCTCGGCGGCCTCCTTCGCCGTCTGGTGGATGTCCGTGATGTCGTCGGCGGGGGAGTCGACGAAACAGGCAGAGAGCTGCTGGAGCTCGTCGCCGGCGTTCATCAGCGTCGGCGAGTTCGGCATGAAGGAGAGATCCGTCATCAGCGTCTCGAACTCCTCGCGGGTCTCGCGGACCGACGAGGCGATCTCCTCGTCGAGTTCGGGAACGACGGTGTCGTAGGCGAACTTGTTGACGTTGTGCTCGGTCAGCACCGTCTCGGTGTCGGCGTCGGCGTCGAACCCTTTGCCGAACACCTCCTCGGCGAGCTCGTCGCGGCGCGGGTGGTCGGGCTTGAGCTGGTCGGGCGTGACGGTCACGTCGACGCCCTGCCGCTCGGCCTCGTAGACGGCCTCGGCGAGCGCGATGTTCTTGGCGACGCGGGCGAACAGCTCCTCCTGATCCTCGGTGACCTCGCCGTCGGCGTTCTTCCGGAGGTAGCGAGCCGGCAGGATGTTCTCGTAGGCGTTGTCGGTCAGGCGGTCCTCGAGCGTCTCCCCGTCGGTGCGCTTGATCGGCAGGGTCAGCTCGTCGGCGCTCAGGTCGGGCGTGCTCACTGCGCGCTCACCCCGAACGCGGCGCTGTCTGGCCGAACGCGGGTCTCGATGGTGGTGGGTAGATCGGACATCTGTGACGGAGAAGTCCTATCTCGTGGACCCCCATTAACCGTTTGGTTCCCGGTGCGGTTGTAGTAGTACAAACTCGGTTGTTTACTCTGGGTGCTGTTGCTGGTCATCGTGTGAGGCGTGTGGCCGCCGTCGCGGCACTCGTGTGGGGCTACGTGCGGGACGAACATAACGCTGACCGAACCGCGGTGAAAGTGAATCGACGCCGGCGACGCCGCCGCGACTTCGGCGAGTTTTCGACCCGAACGGAAGGGGTGTCGGCGGGGGCGAGAGGGGCTGCTCGGCGCCGCGGGTCGGCACCGTTTTTGCCCCGCCGGCCGGACTCGACCGATAGATGCGCGCGTTCAGGCTGGCCTACGACGGCCGGGAGTTCTACGGGTTCCAGCGCCAGCCCGACGTGCCCACCGTCGAGGGGACGCTGCTCGAAACGCTCGCGGCGGCGGGCGTCGTCGACGACGGCGAGACGCCGCCGGGGTACGCCGCCGCGGGCCGCACCGACGCCGGCGTCTCCGCGGTCGCCCAGACGGTCGCGTTCGACGCGCCGGACTGGTGCACCCCCGCCGCGCTCAACGGCCGGCTCCCGGGGTCGATCCGCGCGTGGGCGGCCGCCGACGTGGACGACGAGTTCCACGCGACGCACTCGGCCACGGAGCGCAGCTACACCTACCACCTCCACGCGCCGGACGCCGACGACGACGCCGCCGAGGCGGCCGCGAGCCGACTCGCCGGCGAGCACGACTTCCACAACCTCACCAGCGACGAGACGGGCACCGTCCGCGACGTGACGATCGGGGTCGACCGCGACGGCGAGTTCCTCGTGATCACGGTCTCGGCGGGCGGGTTCCCCCGTGAGTTCGTCCGCCGACTCGTCGGCGTCATAGACGAGGTCGCCGTCGACGGCCAGCCGCGCTCCCGGGTCGACGAGGTGCTGGGCGAGAGGTCGCTGCAGGGCGGCAAGGGCGTGCCGCGGATGCCGCCCGAGCCGCTGGTGCTGACCGGCGTCGCCTACCCCGGCGTCGAGTTCGCGGTCGACGGGGAGGCTCTCGAGAGCGCCCGGGGCGTGTTCGACCAGCGGCGCGTCGACGCGCTGGAGCGGGTTCGCGTGGCGGAGACGGTGCTCTCTGGGTTGGGCGAGTGAGCCGGGGTCTGGGGGAGTCACGCGCCAAGGTCGGTTACACAACCACGGCATCGGCTCCGCAGCCGCGCGACGGAGCGCGCGGGAGGTCGCACAGTCACGGGATCCGCTCCGTGGCGACGGCACAGAGGCCGTCGCCGGTCGCTCCCCGTGACTGGCTTCGCTCGCCGTGATCGGTTACACAACCACGGCATCGGCTCCGCAGCCGCGCGACGGAGCGTGCGGCTGGTCGCGCGCCGTGGTTGGTGTTACTACACGATCACGGCATCACGCTCCGTCGCCGAGACCTTCGGGTCTCGGCGGGTCGCTAGCCGTGATCGGTTCTACTCCCACCCTTCGGGCCACAACGACGCCGCCTTCATCCCGGTCTCGAACTCCAGCTCCCGGAACGCCTCGGCCAGCTCCTCCTCGTCCAGCCGGTCCGCCCGCGTCGACGCCAGCTCGTCGACCAGCAGCGCGGTCAGCACGCCGTGCTCCCGGAGGTTCCGCTCGTCGACCTTGTCCCGGGTGTCGGCGTGGGTGTGCCCCCAGCCGCGCCCGCGCTCGCCGCTGTCGCTGTGGAGCTGCACCGACGGCACGCCGCCGCGGACGAACGGCCACTGGTCGCTGAAGGGATGCGGGTCCGACTCCACCTCGACGGGGTGGTTCGCGCGCTCGCTCACGCGCTCGGCGGCCTCGGCCGTCGACTCGGAGGTGTGCGTCAGCGCGACCAGATCCCGGTAGCGCCCGCCGCCGTCGACGTTCACCACCGCCGCCACGTCGTCGAAGTCGACCGACTCGGCGAGGTGTTCGGCGCCGAGCAGCCCCACCTCCTCGCAGCCGACGGCGACGACGCGCACGCCGCGGGCGAGGTCCGCCTCGGCGTCGCTCAGCACGCGGGCGGCGGTCAGCACCGTCGCGACCCCGCAGCCGTTGTCCAGCGCTCCCTCCGCGATGTCGTGGCCGTCGTAGTGCGCGAGCAGGAGCAGTTCCTCCTCCGTGTCGGGGCCGAGCCGCCCCTGGACGTTCTGGCTCCGGCCCGCAGTGGTCTCGGCCTCGACGGTCAGCCGGACCCGGGTGTCCTCCGCCGCGAACTCGGTGAGCCACGCGCCGGTCTCCTTGCTCACGCCGACCGCGGGCGCCTCGGCCTCGCGACCGAACGTGAGCGACCCCGTCGGCGGCAGCTGCCCGGGGACGTGGTTGACGAACACGAACGCCGCGGCGCCCTGGCCGACCGCGTAGCCGAACTTCTCCATGCGGTGGATGAACCGGCCGCCCTCCGGCGTCGTCGTCGAAGCGACGACGATCTTCCCCTCGACGTCGAGCTCGTCGATTTCCTCGGGCGTCCCGTAGCCCGCGTCGACCAGTTCGCCCTCGACCTCGCCCGCGGGGGAGTACGGCAGCGCGACGGTCTCGAACTCCCGCTCGACGGGGCTGTGGACCCGCAGCGAGGAGTCCCCGCGGTGCCAGGCCTGCATCTCGAAGGGGTCCTGTTCCACCTCGCGCACGCCGGCGTCCCGGAACGCGTCGGCGACGATCTCGGCGGCCCGCGCCTCGCCCTCGCTGCCGCCCATCCGGCTCCCGATCGCTGTCAGGTCGGTGAGGAACTCGCCCGGCTCGTCGTCGGTCCACGTGCGCCCGATCGCGGCGTCGAACCCGTCCATGTCCCGGCGTGTGGGAGGGCGACGCAAAGGCGTTCCGGCAGAGGGGCCGGGCGGTTTCACGCGGTCACGGCATCGCGCGCCGATGGTGGGTCCACGCAGGCCGCGAGCCGTGACCGGCAACCCGGCAAATACGGCCGTCTCCTGCGGTCTCGCCGCGTGAAGTGGGAAGACTTACCACCGGATCCGACACTACGCTATCACGATGAGCACTGTCCCCGAGCGTGAGGACATCGACGAGGAGTACAAGTGGGATCTGGCGTCCATCTTCCCCGACGAGGAGACGTGGCAGGAAGCGTACGACGACGTGGAGGCGCGCGTCGACGACCTGCGGGAGTACGAGGGGCGCGCGACCGAGAGCGCCGAGACGCTCGCCGAACTGCTCGAAGCGTACGAGGACGTGATGCGCGACGTGGCGAAAGTCGCCGCCTACGCCCGCCTGCGGTCCTCTGAGGACACGCGGAACCAGGAGTACCAGGCCATCGCCGCCAAGGCCGAGTCGCTGCAGTCGGAGGCGTCCAGCGCCACCAGCTACCTCGAGCCCGAACTCCAGGAGCTCGACTGGGAGGAGGTCGAGGCGCTGATGGCCGAGGAGCCCGCCCTCGAGGAGTACGAGCACTTCTTCGACGACGCGCTGCGGATGAAGCCCCACACGCGCTCGGCGGAGGTCGAGGAGCTGCTGGCCGAGCTCTCGGAGATCACCGGCGCGCCCTCGGACATCTACGGGATGCTCTCGAACGCCGACCTCACGTTCCCCACCGTCGAGAAGCCCGACGGCGAGGAGGTCGAGATCACCCAGAGCAACTTCACGAAGCTCCAGAAACACGAGGACCGCGAGTTCCGCCGCGAGGTGTACGAGCAGTACTACGAGACCTGGGACGACTACCGCAACACCGTCGGCACGTCGCTGCAGAACTCCGTGAAGAAGGACGTGAAGCTCGCCGAGGCGCGGAACTACGACACCGCCCGCGAGGCCGCCCTCGACGACACCAACGTCCCGACCGCGGTGTACGACAACCTGGTCGACACCGTTCACGACAACCTCGACTACCTCCAGCGCCACGCCGACCTGAAGCGGCAGGCGCTGGGCGTCGACGAACTGGGGATGCACGACGTGTACATGTCCCTGACGGGCGAGGAGGGGCCGGACGTGACCTACGAGCAGGCGAAGGAGTGGGTCGTCGAGGCCGTCGCGCCGCTGGGCGAGGAGTACCAGGCCCGCATGGAGCAGGGCCTCGAGAGCCGCTGGGTCGACGTGTACGAGAACCGCGGGAAGCGCTCGGGCGCGTTCTCCTCGGGGACGTACGACACCCAGCCGTTCATCCTGATGAACTACCAGGACGACGTGAGCTCGATGTACACGCTGGCCCACGAGCTCGGCCACTCGATGCACTCCGAACTCGCCGCCGAGGAACAGCCCTGGCAGTACTCCAGCTACGAAATCTTCGTGGCCGAGGTCGCGAGCACCGTCAACGAGACGCTGCTCACCCACTACCTGCTGGAGAACGTCGACGACGACGAGATCCGCGCCCACGCGCTGGACCAGTACCTCGAGCGGTTCCGCTCGACGCTGTACCGCCAGACGATGTTCGCGGACTTCGAGCAGCGCGTCCACGAGCGCGCCGAGGACGGCCAGCCGCTCACCCCCGACGCGTTCGACGAGGTGTACGGCGGGCTGAAGGCGGAGTTCTACGCGAACGCCGACGTGGACGACCTGATCGCCAAGGAGTGGATGCGCATCCCCCACTTCTACTACAACTTCTACGTCTACCAGTACTCCACGGGCATCTCGGCGGCGGTCGCGATCGTCGAGAAGATCCGCGAGGAGGGCGAGTCCGCGGCCGCGGACTACCGCGCGGCGCTCGAGGCCGGCGGGAGCGAGTACCCCATCGACGTGCTCGACGTCGCCGGCATCGACATGACCAGCCCCGACCGATCGAGTCCGCGCTCTCGGTGTACGGCGACCGACTCGACGACGCCGCCGAGCTGATGGACCTGGAGTAACGCCCGTTCGGGCGCCTCCTCGCTCCGCCGTCCGGGCGTGTCGGCGCCGATTCCCCGACCCAAAGGCACATTTACGCCTACCCCTAAACCCGTACAGAGAGATGTCACGCAGTCCTTCCCTTCCCGACCGTCCCCGGCTCGACCTGGACCCCGAGATGTCCCAGGCCGAGCGGCTGGAGGCGATCCGGGAACACTTCGAGCGGCTCGTTCAGGTCAACGAGGAGCTGGACGAGCGCCTCCACGACGCCGAGGGGCGCAAGGAGGAGCTCCGCGAGGAGGTCGACCAGCTCAAACGACGCAACGAGACGCTCAAGACGTCCTCGCTCTACCTCGCGACGGTCGAGGAGCTCACCGAGGACGGCGTCGTGATCAAGCAGCACGGCAACAACCAGGAGGTGCTCACCGAACTGTCCCCCGCCCTCGAAGGGGAGGTCGAGGCGGGCGACCGCGTCGCGATCAACGACTCCTTCTCGGTCCAGCAGCTGCTCGACGACGAGACCGACGCCCGGGCGCAGGCGATGGAGGTCGAGGCGTCGCCGGACGTGACGTACGACGACATCGGCGGCATCGACGACCAGATCCGCGAGGTGCGCGAGGCCGTCGAGGACCCGCTGATCAACGCCGAGACGTTCCGCGAGGTCGGCGTCGAGCCGCCGAGCGGCGTGCTGCTCCACGGCCCGCCCGGCACGGGGAAGACGATGCTCGCGAAAGCCGTCGCCAACGAGACCGACGCGACGTTCATCAAGATGGCCGGCTCCGAGCTCGTCCGGAAGTTCATCGGCGAGGGCGCCCGGCTCGTGCGGGACCTGTTCGAACTCGCGAACGAGCGCGAGCCCGCCGTCATCTTCATCGACGAGATTGACGCCGTCGCGACCACGCGGACGGACTCGAAGACCTCCGGCGACGCCGAGGTCCAGCGCACGATGATGCAGCTGCTCTCGGAGATGGACGGGTTCGACGACCGCGGCGAGGTGCGCATCATGGCCGCCACCAACCGCTTCGACATGCTCGACGAGGCGATCCTGCGGCCCGGCCGCTTCGACCGCCTCATCGAGGTGCCCAAGCCCGGCGTCGAGGGGCGCAAGCGCATCCTCGAGATCCACGCGAGCGAGCTCAACCTCGGCGACGACGTGGACTTCGACGAGCTCGCCGAGGAGCTGGAGGAGTACTCGGGCGCCGACATCGCCGCGCTCACGACCGAGGCCGGCATGTTCGCGATCCGCGACGAGCGCGAGGAGGTCCGGATGGCGGACTTCCGGGACGCCCACGAGAAGATCGAACAGGCCTCCGGCGAGGGGCCGACGACCGGTCCCGTGGCGTTCCAGTAACGGGCGGATGAGCCGGCCGGGCCCGGACGACGGCGGGATGCCGATCACGGGCAGTCGGCCGGCACGCGGGCTCGCCGCCGCGGCGCTTCTGGCGTTTCTCGGCGTCCTCGTCGTGTACCTGGACCGGCCGGGCTACACCCCCGCGCGGCTGGCGCTGTTTCTCGCACTCGGCGGCGCCGCCACGCTGGGCACCACCGGCGCCGTGCTCGGGCGGGCGTCGATCGCGGCCGTCGGCGCGCTGCTGCTCGCACTGCTCGGGTTCTGGCAGGCGACGCTGTGGATCTTCGTGCTCCCGATGGCCGGCGTGCTTGCGGCCGCGAGCCTGCTGATCGCGCTGGACGAGCGCACGGTCGAGGACCGCTAACCGCCCCGTCCACACCACAAAACGTTTCTCGGCACCGACACCATCGCCGGACATGCTCCCCGGTATCGTCCCCGACCTCCTGCTGGGGCTGCTGGCGCTGACCGCGTTCGACGCCGTCGCCCTCCTCCCCGTACTGCTCTCCGGGGCGGTCCGCCGACTGGGCCGTCGCTGGCCGACCGACTGGCTGCCCGCGAACTACCTCGTCGCCGTGACGGGGTTCGCCGCTACCCACTTGGCGGCGATTATGGCCGCCGTCGCGCTCCACGGCGGCCGGCTCCAGCAGGACGTGCTCCAGTGGGTCGCCGGCATCACGCTCGGGAACGCGCTGCTGTGGTGGGTCGCCGTCGCGGTCGTGCTCCCGATGCGCGGCGTCTGGGCGCCGAAAACCGACGGCGAGTACGACGGCCGGATCGCGCTGACGGTCGGGCTGCTGGGCTACGTCGTCGCGACCGGCGCGGCGCTGCTGGTGATCGTCGTCGTCGCCATCGCGTTCTACGCGCCCTGGTAGCCCGCGTCGCCGGAAAGCACTTACTGGCGCCGGCACCGCCCTCACCATGGACCCCATCGCTCCCCTGCTCCTCCTCGGCGTCTGGCTGTTCGACGTGGCCGCGCTGTCGCCGCTGCTGCTGTTCGACGCGACGAGACGGCTGCTCGCCGGGCGACCCACGGACAGCCTCGTCGCGAACCACGTCCTCGCGGCGACGGGCTACGCCGTCGTCCACGTGCTCGTCGCGTTCGCGCCCGGTATCGCGACCGGCAACGTCGGCTTCGGGTGGCTGGCGGCGTCGACGCTCGGGCTGCTCGGCGGGGCCTGGGTCGCGCTCGCCGTCGTCGTGCCGCAGGTCGGCTGGTGGGACCCCGCGGAACGGGACGGCCGGGACGGGCGGCTCGCGCTCGGGACGGTCGCCGGTGGCTACGTCGGCTTCGTCGCAGCGTTCGCGGTGGTCGCGGCGCTCGGGCTGCTGGCGGTGTTCGCTGCCTACCCCGGCTGACTCCGTAGCCCCTTTCTCCACCGGGCGCCGCGTTCGACCGTGAGCAGCACCATCCACGTCGTCGGCGGCGCCGGCACCGCGCCCACCGAGAAGGCCGCCTACGACGCCGCCCTCGCCGACGCGAACCTCCACAACTACAACCTCGTCCCCGTCTCCTCGGTCGTCCCCGCCGACGCCGAGGTGGTCCGGGTCGAGGAGGCGCCCGACCTCGGCCCCGCGGGCAACCGCCTCAACGTCGTGCAGGCCGAGGCCAGCGCGGTCGGCCCCAAGACCGTCGCCGCCGGGATCGGCTGGGCGACCGGCCCCGGCCCGGGGCTGTTCTACGAGGCCGACGCCGAAGCCGAGGCCGACGTTCGGGACCGCCTCGAAGCCGGACTCGACACGGGCCGCGAACTGCGGGACTGGTCGTTCGACCACGAGGAGACGCTGATCGAGAGCGCCGAGGCCGCGCCCGGCGAGCACACCTGCGTGGTCGTGTTGGCGGCCTACGGCGAGAGCGAGCCGATCTGCTGAGCCAAGTCGACCCTCCGCGTCCCAGAAAGGTGAAAACGGTTGGGCCGTAGGGCTACCCCATGGAGTGGATCCCCGTTCTCGCGTACCTCCTCGTGGCCGCGGCGTTCACCGCCGTCGGCGCGCCGATCGCCGCCGCGCTGTTCCGGCATCTCCCCCGGAACGGCGCCGCGTTCGCGCTCCCGACCGCGCTGGTTCCCTTCGCGATCGCCGTCTTCTGGATCGGCCAACTCACCTTCGGCCTCCACACGCTGCTGCTCGGCGTCGGGATCGTGCTCGCCGGCGCCGCCGTCGCGTACCGCGTGGGCGCCCGGCCCGACTGGCGGTCGGTGGCGGCGATGTACGGCGTGTTCGTCGTCGGCTTCCTGATCATGCTCGCGTTCCGGGCGGCCGACCCCGCGATCACGCCCCAGGCCGGCGAGCAGTTCCTCCACTTCGCGCTGGTCAACACGCTCGAACGCGCCGAGAGCCTCCCGCCGGAGGACATGTGGTTCGCCGGGGAGCCGCTGCGGTACTACTACGGCACCCAGCTGCAGGTCGCCAGCCTCGCGATGCTGACGGGGACGGCGATGCGCTACGGCTTCAACCTCGGCATCGCGACGTTCTACGGCATGCTGTTCGTCGTCGCCTACGGCGTCGGGAGCGCCGTGGTCGCCCGCCGGGGGCTCTCGGCCCGGGCCGGCGGCGTCGCCGGCGCGTTCTTCGTCGCCCTCGGCGGCGCAGCGACGACGGCCGTCCGGCTGGCGACGCCGTACCTCCCCGACTCGATCCGGGGCGTCGTCGAACAGGCCGCGTTCGGCTTCGTCGCCCAGCGCTTCGAGGGCGGTGACCTCGCGTCGACGGTCGAGAACCTCTCCCGGCCGCTCGACTGGGGCTGGTGGTACACCCGCTACGTCATCCCGGGGACGATCCAGGAGGTGCCGCTGTACTCCTTCGTCAAGGCCGACCTCCACGGCCACACGTTCGCCAACCCATACGTGCTGTTCGCCGGCGCGCTGGCGCTGGCGTACTACGCGACGCCGGCGGCGGAGCGCAAGCGCCGGCTCGCGCTGGTCTTCGGCGGGCTCGGCGCCGTCGCCGGCCTGTTCGGCTTCATGAACACGTGGTCGCTCCCGACCGCCGCGGGGCTGGCCGCGCTGACCGTCGGCGCCGCCGACGCCCACCCGGCGACGCTGCTGCCGGACTCGCTCGCGGACCGGCTGCGGCCCGACTCGGCGGCCGAGAGCCGCGCGGCGTGGCTCGCCCACGAGCTCTGGCGGGTGGTGCTGGCGGCGGTCGCCGGCGGCGTGGTGCTGCTGATCGGGATCGCGATCGCCTCGCCGTTCCTGATCTTCGGCCACGTGCCCAGCAACGAGGGGATCGGCTTCCTCCCGCCGCGGAGCCCGCTGCCCGCGTTCCTCGTCATGTACGGCGCGCTGATCGTCGCCGTCGCGGCCTACGTCGCGAGCCGGGGGTGGCCGGCCGTCGACGACCTCCCGGCGCCGTGGCTGGGGGCGGCCGGGCTGCTCCTCCTCGGCGCGGTCGGGGCGGCGCTGGTCGTCGAGAACCTCGCGGTGCTGGCGCTGCTCGGGACGCTGATCGTCGCCGGCTGGCTGCTCGTGCGGTCGGGGCGGGCCGGCTTCGGGATGGTGCTGCTCGTCGCCGGGCTGGGGCTGCTGGCCGCGCTCGAACTGGCCCACGCCCGCCTGCCGCTGATCGACAACCCGCGCTGGAACACGTCGCTGAAGGTGGGCGTGCAGGCGTGGACGCTCGGCGCCGCCGGCGCGGCCGCCGCGTCGGTCGTCCTGCTCCGGCGCCACGGCGGCCGGCTGGCGTCGCAGGTCGACGCGCTGGGCGCCGACACGGCGCCGTCGCCCGACGCCCGGGGGGCGCTGACCGCGGCGCTCACCGTCGCGCTGGTCGTCGGCGTCGTCCTCACCACCGCGGTGTTCCCGGTGATGATGTTCGCCGCCGAGGTCGGCGGGCCGGTCGCCGAGGGGCACTACGACCCCTCGCTCGACGGGACGAAGGCGGTCCAGAACTTCCACGCCAACGAGTACGAGGCGCTGCAGTGGCTCGCCGACCGGGAGGGCCGGCCGACGATCGTCGAGGTGCCGGGCGGCTCCTACGGCTGGACGAGCCCGGCGTCGACGTTCTCGGGGCTGCCGACCGTCGTCGGCTGGGACCACCAGGCGGAGTACCGGGGGATGGACGCCTACGAGCGCCGGGTCGGCCACGTCGACACGATCTACGCCGGCGACTGGGAGCAGGCCGCGCCGCTGCTGGAGCGCTACGACGTGACGTACGTGTACGTCGGCCCGAACGAGAAGGAGCTGTACGGCGACGCGATGCGCTCGTTCGACCGCGAGGCGTTCTCGGTCGCGTTCCGGGAGGACGCGGTGACGATCTACGAGGTCGACCAGTCCGAACTGCCGGACGACGACGGCGCGGCGTCGACGCGGTCGCCCGACTCGGCGGCGCTCCACCGCCGGTGACTTTATCAGTGGATACCGCCAAACACCGACGACATGAACGGGACTGATTACGCCGGGGCCCCCGGAATCATGGGGGGGTCGTCGAAGGATATCGAACTCTCGCCCGACGAGAAGCGGGGGCTGCGGCGCGCCGTCGCGGGGATCGTCTCCCGCACGGAGTCGTACCTCCCCGAGGGGTACGTCGTCGGCTCGGAACTCACCTACGGCTCGAACGGGCCGGAGGCGACCGTGGCTGTCCGCCCGCCGGCGGGTCACCCCGTGAGCGCGGGGTTCCAGCCCGACGCCGACGACATCGAGGCGGGGCTCGACGACGCCGACCGCGACGAGGTGGCGAAGGGGCTGGCGGCGAGCGCCGCGGCGCAGGTGATGTACGCGATGGGCGACGATCCGGTGCCGGTCGCTCGGTAGCAGGAACGGTTATTGCGGTTCTGTGGTTCGTTTTTCGCGAATTCGGAGCAACCGCTCGGTGTGAAGGCTATCAGCGGTTGCTGGCTCGGCGGTCGAAACGCTGGAAGATTGGGAGCGTTCGAGGGTGGTCCGGTTGAACGCTCTTCGTTCAAGACGACTTTTGGTGAAACAACCGGCAAGTGGGGTTGCAGATATACCATCTATGAACATTCGACGGTGACTATTGGGACCCCAACAGCGAGTTCCCCGTGTTGGCCGTGCTACCGGGGGGAGTTTGACGTACCGAGCCCGAGCACCGGCGAGAAGTAACCTAGGTGCCGAACCCGCCTAAGACACTATCACAGGAGGGGCAGACAACTAAACCGACACTCACCTCGGAGCCGATGCCTTGCAACCAGCCGGTCCCTTGAAGGTTATCTTGAGCTATATCTTCACTATGTCCACATTCTGGACAGGTCGCCATACTGGACAGGATACACGGATTCATATGAAGGTTTGTTTGAGGTAATGTAATGCATCCACCGTTCGAGGTGTGTCACGGTGTCCGGGAACGTCGTGGTTTATTACAAACACCGATGCACACTATTTTCTCGCGGTGATGAACACCCACATTGCACTGAACGGTAGGTATGCTCTCACCATCCAATCTGAAGTGAAACAGCCGTTAAGTTGGATTGCTCATTGACCGCTGGAATTCCTGCCCATCAGCGTATCTATTTGAAGGGTCGTGATGAGTACACAGCGCATATTACAGCATTTCACTCGGCACGAACGTCACGGGCACTGAATAGAGATAATCGGTACGATCAACTCGAAGGAGCAGATTGAGGGCCGGTACCGAGCGGAACAGCCATTTATTCGGCGCGGTTCCAAGCCTCGCGAGACCACCGATAGAGGATCCGGGAGGTGATCACCCCCGGTGGCTGATCTGCCGGGTCCCGGGCTACTCTTCGACCTCCCACTCGGCTTCGCCGCACGAAGCCAAGTCAGTGTATTCCCTGGTCGTCGCGACGGGGTCGCTCAGGGTGCCGTCAGTCAGGTCGACCGTGTACCACTGGCCACCGCCTGCCGCATGGGCCCAGAGGGTATCATTCTCGAAAGCAAGCTGCTTGCCCGTGGCGAACTCCGTCGAGCCCGCGTTGTCCTGCACGATCAACTGCTGATCGGACGTGTCGTTCAGATCGACGCTAAAGAAGATCGACCCGATATTCGAACTGGTGGTGCTCACGTAGAGCATCTCGTCCTCGTCGACGGCGAGGTCTCCGAGTCCGATGTCGGACCAGTTCAGACCGGCAAACGTGGAACTGCTGACCGAACCGCTGCTAATGTCGGCCGTCCAGAGCTCATCGCCGCCATTCGGAATGTAGTAGTAGAGCCCATCGTGGAAGGTCGCTCCGGCAACGGGTTCGTCGCCCGGGGTGATGACGCCGTAGGTCTCGATGCCGAGTGCGCCGTCCTCGTTCATCGTCTTGAGGACGCCGTTTTCCTCTGCGAAGTACCAGACGTCGTTATCGTCGTCGAAGGCCAGCCCGTTGGGGTAGTTGCTGTTATCGAAGTCGTCTGGGATGTCACCAACTACTGTCTCAGTAATCTCGTCGGCGTCCGGATCGTAGCTAATGCTGACGATGGACGTCGGATCCTCCCGAGAGGTGCCATAGAACGGGCATTCCGGGAACGGCGTCTCTTCGAGGCAGAACTGAAGGTTGCTGATCGCAGCTGTGTTCCCGCCGTTGTTCTCGAGACCCGACGTGTAGCCGGTACCCGGATCGCCCACTGTGTCACAGTCGTTACCGCCGAAGGCCATTACCGTCGTCGCGACGTATCCGTCTGCCTCCCATTCGACGGAGACTGGCTCGCATTCCTCCCCGTCTTTGCTGTCCCAGTCCGTTATCTCGACGAGTCCAGTGTCCGTCTCCTCCTCAAAGTAACAATCGGTGGTGTTCCCGTCTTCGTCCGTCTCAATAACGAACTCGAATTTGACGTAGGTTCCACCTTCGTCACATTCGAAGTCTTTGTGGCAGGGTCCCCCGTGTCCCTGCGCTGCGCCCACGCCACTGAACGACGCTCCGACGAACGCTGCACCAGAGGCTGCCCCCGTGCTTTTCAGTATAGTTCGCCGGTTTATACTACACTCCTTGTTGGATTCCTCGTCTGTCATGGTAATTACCAGAAGTTCAGAGCATCGTATCCCGACGGCTGAGAAATTCGTCCCAGTGTCGTGTATGAGCTCTGAAAATGTCAATACACCGCAGACATCATATGGTTATTTACCACTTCTATATGCTATAGTTACCAATTGAGTAATCGCTGTATTTGAAGAATCACATCAGTTATTGTGACATAATCCGAATTGCCACCTGATCATATTTATCAATATAACTATATTAACAGCTATCAATCACGTCCATTCCGAGATTGGGAACTGTTTGAACTGTACTTGCCAAACCACAACATACCGACCACCGGCCGAAAGAATGCAACAGAACCGATGAGCGTCACTTCCCCCAGAACGGATCGCGTTTCCGCATCTTCTCCAGGTACGCGTTCAGCGCCTCGCGCTCGTCCGCCGGGATCTCCTCTTTCAGCTCCTGCTCCAGGATCTTCGCGTGCTTCTCCGGCAGGTCGATCCAGAGCTCGTCGCCCTCCTCGATGTCCCGGCCCACCGTCGGGCCGTCGATGGCGACGCTGACGCGGCTGCCGGCGCGGGCCTCGTCGACGTCCTCGCCCTGCTCCTGCATCCCCGAGAGTTCGCCCACCCGGGTCGACTCGCCGTTCTCGAACTTCGCGACCCGGCGGTTGTTCTCGATCGTGCCGGCGAGGATCTCGACGCCGACGACCGCGGGGTTGTTCTGCCGGAACGTGTGGTCCTCCAGGATGCGGAACCGCGCGGGGCGGTGGATCTTGTCCAGCACCGTCTCCTGCTGTTCGCGCTCGCGCTCCTCGACGAACGCCTCGTACTCCTCCACCAGCTGGTAGATCACGTCGTCGTTGAACAGCCGCACGCCCTGCTGGTCGAGCTCGCGCTCGGCGTCGGGGAGCACCTCGACGTTGAAGCCGAGGATGACGCGGTGCTCGGCCTCGTTGGCGGTGCTGGCGACCGCCACGTCCCGCGGCGCCACGTCGCCGACCTCCGCCCGGAGGATGGGGATCTCCGACTCCCGGAGCGCGTTCGCCATCGCCTCCAGGCTGCCGAGCGTGTCGGCCTTGACGACGACGCCCTCCTCCTCGGTGTCGACCTCGATTTCGGAGAGCTCCTGCTCGACCTCCTCGATCACCTTCTCCAGATGCCGGCCCCTGACCACGCGGACCGGCGCGCCGGCCATCGCGTCGTCGAGATCCGGCGCCGCGAGCTTCACGCCCGAGGCGGCCTGCACGGAGTCGAGGCGCTCGAACTCCGCCTCCGTGCGGATCTCCGAGAGCGCCCGCGGGCGCAGGAGCGCGCGGACCTCCGTGACGATCGGCCCCTCGACGCCGCCGACGACGATGCGGTCGCCCTCCTCGACGGTGCCGTCGTACAGCACCACGTCCAGCGTGGCGCCGAACCCCTTCTCGTCTTTCACCTCGAGGACGGTCCCCTTCCCGGGGCCCGTGAGGTCGATCTCCATCTCCTCCTTCATGTAGCGCTGGGAGAGCCCCATCAGCACCGCGAGCAGGTCCGGGACCCCCTCGCCGGTCATCGCCGAGATCGGGACGACGCCGATGTTGTTCTGGAAGTTCTGGACGCGCCAGTAGAGATCCGCCGAGAACCCCGCGTCCGAGAGCTGGCCGATGATCTCGTACAGGTTCTCGTCGAGCCGCTGGCGGGCGCGGTCGGTCTGGTCCTCGTACGTCTGCTGGACCGGCGCCTCCGGGTTGGGGTTCCAGCCCGGCGTCGTGTCGATCTTGTTCGCGGCGACGACGAACGGGGTCCCCGTGCGCTGGAGGATGTCCAGCGCCTCCTCAGTCTGGGGCTGGAACCCGTCGTTCACGTCGACGACGAGGACGGCGATGTCCGCGAGCGCGCCCCCGCGGGCCCGCAGCGTCGAGAACGAGTGGTGGCCCGGCGTGTCGATGAACAGCAGGCCCGGGAGGTCGAAGTCGTCGGCCATCACGAGCTCGCCGGCCATCGACGACACCGTGTCCAAGGGGACGGCGGTGGCGCCGATGTGCTGGGTGATGGCGCCGGCCTCGCCCTCGCTGACGGCCGAGCCGCGGATCTTGTCGAGCAAACTCGTCTTCCCGTGGTCGACGTGACCGAGCACGGCGACGATGGGTGTCCGGAGCGAGCCCGGGTCGGCGCTGGCGTCGGCGTTGTTGGCGTCAGGCATCGAAAATCACCGAGAGAACGTCTCTTGACTGAAGCGAGTCGCGGGCGCCAGTTACCTGTTTCGACTCTCCGCCGGCTGTCGTCGGCGCCGCCGCCGACGGCGCCCCCGTGGCGTTTATCACGCCACGGCCTGTGTAGGGCCGTATGGCCGACATACTCGCCGAGAACCTCTCGGGGAAGGCAGTCATGGGCTCGGACGGCACCGAGCTCGGCATGCTGTACAACATCACGATGGACCTCAAGACCGGCGAACTCCACGACCTGCTGGTCTCGCCCAACGAGGACACCCCGCGCGGCAAGATCAACTTCGAGCGCGACGAGGGCGGTCGGTTCCGGGTGCCAGTCTCCCGGGTGCAGGCCGTGAAGGACTACATCGTCATCCAGCGATAGATGCAGGTCCTCGACACCTCGGCGTTCATCCACGAGTACCACACCGACGACGAGCAGGTGTCGATCCCGCTCGTCAAGGAGGAGCTCGAGGGCGGTAACGAGTACCGCTTCGACGCGATGGAGGGCGCGGGGATGGAGCTCCACCTCCCGGCCGAGGAGACGGTCGACCGCGTGCGCCGCGCCGCCGGCGAGACCGGCGACGCCGACGAGATCTCCGACACCGACACGCGCCTGCTCGCGACGGCGTTCGAGCTCGACGCGACGCTCGTCACCGACGACTACGCGATGCAGAACGTCGCCGAGAAGCTCGACATCGACGTGCAGGTGATCGCCCGCGAGGGGATCGAGGAGGAGCGCGACTGGAAGTTCCAGTGTGCGGGCTGTGGCCGCGAGTTCGACGAGGACCGCGAGCGCTGCCCCATCTGCGGCAGCGACCTCTCCCGGAAGAACCCCGCCTGATTCTCAGCCGAACGTTACGTACTGGACCGCGTAGATGATCGCGTTGTAGCCGCCGTGGGCGACCATCGGCACGAACAGGTTCCCGGTTCGCTCGTACAGGTAGCCCAGCAGACAGCCCAGCAGGAACGAGAACGCCACGTACGCCAGCGCGCCGGTGCCGCCGCCGATGTAGTGCAGCGAGCCGAACAGCGCGCTCGCGCCGACGATGCCGGGCCACGGCCCCCACGCCCGCGTCAGCAGCCCCTGGATCCCGCCACGCACGAGGAGCTCCTCCGCGGGCCCGACGACCAGCAGCGAGAGGGGGATCATCAGCAGGAAGTACGTCGCCTGCCGCCCCGACGGGTCGACCGCGGGGTTCTGTGACGGGGACACGTCGATCAGCGAGAACGCGCTGAGCAGCGCGATCTGGCCGAGGTAGAGCGCGACGACGGCGCCCACCGCGATCGCCGCCTGCCGGGCGTCGGGCCGCCCCCACGAGAGCAGTTCGCGATCGCCCGCGGCGGCGACGAACAGCCCGACCGGCGCCACCAGCCCCGCGAACTGCGCGACGGTCTCGGCGATCTCGTAGGCGGTCGTCCCCTCGGCGACGCCCAGCGCCGGCGCGGCGCCGGCCCACAGCGAGGTGCCGACGGCGCCGCCGACGATCGCCGCGACGAACAGCACCAGCGCCTGGAACGTCCGGAGGGCTTTCGACCCCATCGCCGATGGCTCTGCGGGCTGGCTCATTACCGGAGCCAGCGGCCCGGGCGGCAAATCGGTGACGGTCGGGGGCGGCGAGGCAGTCGAGCACCTCCCCACGCCGTCCCGCGGGGCGTCGACGCCCTACTCCACGACCAGCCGGTCCTTCCCGCGCACTGCCTCGGCCTCCGCGAACTCGCCGCCGCCGAGCAGGCCGCGGGCGGCCCGCTTCCCCCACTCCACGGCGGGCTGGGTGAACGTCGAGAGGTCCGCGAGCTCGCCGTAGCAGACGCAGGCGGCCTCCATCCCGAACAGCAGCTCGCCGAGGCCGCGCTCGTCGACGCGGTCGATCTCGAGCCGGATATTCGGGCAGTCCGCAGCCGTGAGGCTCGCCTCCGTCGCCTCGAACTCGGCGTCCAGCAGCGTGCCGAGCGACTGGCCGCCGAGGTAGGAGAGCCCCTCGAGGTCGGTCTCGGGAATCCCGCGGTCCGCGCGCTCGGTCGGGCGCACGAGGGTCACGAGCTTGTCCCGCGGGCCGGCGCGGTAGAGCTGGAGCTGTGAGTGCTGGTCGGTCGCGCCCAGCGCGCGGGCCGGGGTCTGTCCCCGCCCGTCCTTCCCGAGGCTCTCGGCCCAGAGCTGAGCGAACCACTCGGCGAACGTCTCCAGCGATTCGGCGTAGGGCATGAACGCGTTCGTGACGGCGCCGCGCTCGGCCAGCGCGTACGTGGTGGCGCCGTAGGCGTAGGCGGGCGAGTCGTACAGCGAGCCCGCGAGCCGGTCGCGCTCGTCGGCGGCGCCGGCGAGCACGGCGTCGATATCGTGACCCTGGATCGCCGCGACGGCGAGCCCGACCGTCGAGAGCACCGAGAACCGACCCGGGACGCCCGCGGGCACGTCGAGGGCGGGCAGACCGTGCTTCTCGGCGAGGTTCCGGAGGTTCCCCTCCGGCCCCGTCGTGACGAACGTCCGCTCGGTCCAGTCGACGCCCGCCCGCTCCATCGCCTCGCGGACGACGAGGAAGTTCGACAGCGTCTCCGCGGTCGTGCCGGAGTTCGAGACGACGTTGACGGCGGTCCGGGAGAGGTCGAGGCTGTCGAGCAGGCAGCTCGTGTGCTCGGGGTCGACGTTGTCGAGGAAGTACGCGTCGACGTCGCTCGAAAGCGCGTTCGCGAGCGTCGCCGCGCCGAGGGCGCTGCCGCCGATGCCGACCGTGAGCACCGCCTCGCTGTCGGCGAAGGGGGCGACCGCGCTCCGGATCCGGTCGGGGTCGGCCGTCTCGGGCAGGTTGAGCGCGGCGTAGCCGAACTCGTCGTTCCCCATCCCGGCGGCGATCCGCTCGTGGGCCGCGGCCACGTCGGCGTCCAGTTCGTCGAGGGCGTCGCGGGTCAGGGCCGGCTCCCCGCCCAGCGCGTTGCCGATGTCGGTGCGCATGGTCGTGTGAGTGGTCGGTACGGGGAAGTAGCTTCTGAGAGCGCGACGCCCCAGTGCGGGCCCGTCGGAGTTATGCCCCCAGGCCCGAACCTACACCCATGTTCGACACCATCGTCATCGCGACCGACGGCTCCGCCAGCGTCCAGCGGGCGGTCGACGTGGCGCTCGACTTCGCCGAGCGGTTCGACGCCGACGTGCACGCGCTGTTCGTCGTCGACGAGGGGGAGGTCGAGTCCTCGCCCGAGAGCGTCCGGGCGGAGCTCCGCGAGGGGCTCCGCGACGACGGCGAGGACGCAGTCGCCGCGGTCGCCACGCGCGCCGAGCAGCCGGTCACCACGGCGGTCCGCGAGGGGCGGCCGGCCGCGACGATCTCCGACTACGCCCGCGAGGTCGGCGCCGACGTGGTCGCCACCGGCACCCGCGGGCGCCACGGCGAGAACCGCTACCTCATCGGCGGCGTCGCCGAGAGCGTCGTGCGGCGCTGCCCGGTGCCGGTGCTGACCGTCCGCCAGCTCGAGGGCGAAGCCGAGACCCAGACGGGCGGGCAGGACGCCGAAACGACGGCGTAGCGGACGGTTCCACGGTTCTTTTACCCCGGCTGGGCGTCGATCCCGTATGGACGACGAACTCATCGAGGTCGACGACCTCTCGCTACACCGCCGCTCGC
Organism: Halolamina rubra; assembly: GCF_000739555.1. Taxonomy (GTDB): domain Archaea; phylum Halobacteriota; class Halobacteria; order Halobacteriales; family Haloferacaceae; genus Halolamina; species Halolamina rubra. The sequence continues at coordinate 51,438 of NZ_BBJN01000002.1, read as the reverse complement.
TGCTGCCCGGGAAGGGCTTCTTCTACCCCGACTCGCTGGACGAGGACCGCACCGAGGAGCGCGTCGCCGAGGCCGTCGACGGCGCCGAGGCGGTCGTGATCACCGACTCCGACGCCGACGGGCTGGGCTGTGTCGCGCTGATCCGCGAGGCCCGCGACGCCGCGCTCGACGTGGCGCCGTTCGAGGAGGCGCTGGCCGAGGCGATGGCAGACGAGGAACCCGAGGCGGACGAGGACCAGGCTGAGGCGGACGAGGAGGACGACGAGCCCGAGCCCCACGAGCGATCGACGGTCGCGCTGGTGGCCTCCGGCCCGGGGGACATCGAGGAGTCGCTGGAGCTCGTCGCCGAGTACGCGGAGGCGGGGACGGACATCTACGTCTGCGACATCTGCCCGGACAGCTACGAGTACGTCGCCGAGGACCTGGAGACGCTGGTCGAACTCGGCGGCGGGGTGCGGTGGTTCGACCACCACCAGTGGGACGAGGCGCTCGAACGGCAGATCCGCGACGCCGGCGTCGACCTCGTGATCGGCGACAGCGAGGAGGAGTGTACGACCGACGTGGCGCTGCGCTCGCTCGACTACGCGTTCGACGAGCGCTACGCCGAGCTCGCCGAGGTCACCCGGGACCACGACCTCTGGCTCAAGCAGGACGAACGCAGCGACGACCTCGCGGACTACGCCTACTGGAGCGGGCCGGAGGAGTACGCGACGATCGTCGGCGAGTACGGCGCGGCGCTCCCGGAGACGGTGCTCAAGTACGTCGCGCACCGCCGCGTGGAGAAGGAGCAGCGCATCGAGGCCGCGGTGTCGCGGGCGAACGAGCGACAGATCGGCGACTGGACCGTCGGCTTCACGTACGGTCGCTGCTCGCAGAACGAGGTCGCCGAGGCGCTGCGGGAGGACGGCTGCGACGCCGCGGTGATCGTCAAACCCTCCGGCAGCGCGTCGATCCGCGGCTCCGAGGGGTTCGAGCGCTGCCACGAGGTCGCCGGCCAGGTCAACGGCGGCGGCCACCCGAAGGCCGCCGGCTGTAAGCCGGAGATCTACGACGACATGCTGGACATGGCCCAGCACTGGACCACTGAGGGGCAGGCCGCACGGACCGTGATCCGGCGGGCGTTCGAGGAACTGGTCGAGGCGTAGCGCGGCGACGACTCTCGGCGGGTCCCGTGAAAACGGCGGGGAGGGTGTCCGGTTCTCAGGCGCCAGCCGTCACCAGCACGTACAGCAGCAGCACGGCCGTGCTGGCGAGGAGGAGGTGTCCCACGACGCCGATGATCGCCGGGATCCCGGCGAGGACACGCTCGGCTGGCGTCAGCGGTTCTCCGAAGAACTCGGCTTCGAGTGCTGTGAGAGCCATTGTCCCTCTACTTCGACGTAGGCGCCGACGGGAAAAGGAAGGCGCGGCGATTCCGTGGAACTGGGAACGGGCGAGGGGTTACTCCCCGGACCGACTCCCGACCACCCACTTCTCGGAGTACGACTCCCCGCAGGCACACTTCGCGTAGGCGTGGATCACGTCGCCGTCGGCGTACATGCCGCCCACTTCGGGGTTCTCGGCCTCCGCGAACGCGAACACGTACCGGACCTCGTGCTCGTCGCCGTCGCCGGCGGGGCAGTCACCGCCCGCGAGGTCGGCGTCGACGCTGCCGCCCTCGCCCATCGCCTCCTTCGCGAACTCCATCGCGTCCTGCCCGGTGCCGGCGCTGAACAGCTTCCGGCCCTGCTCGCCCGGGCGCACGAGCACGACGCCGCCGTCGACCGCCTCGCCGGCCTCTGCGAGTTTGCCCGCCTCGTCCAGCTGGTCCTCGGCGAGGAACAGCGCCACGTCCTCCAGGCGCTCGCCCGCGAGGAACTCCGAGAGTTTGCTCATACGGGCCGGAGGCGCTTCTCCGGGAAAAAGCGACCGCGTTCCGCTCGGCTCAGTCGCCGTCCAGATCGCTCGCGATATCCTGCAGCGATCCACCGGGGCCGCTGGCGTCGCGGTAGAACGTCCGCTCGCCCGGGAGCCGCAGCCCGTAGCGCTCGCCGGCCTCGATCTCGTCGATCTCGACGGGGTCGCCCGGCTCGCGGTTCTGGGCCTGCAGCCACTCGACGAGCCGGTTCTCGGCCCGGCCGGGGTCGCGGGCCTCGCTCTTGAGGTCGTAGGCACCGCGGAGCAGGAACCCCGACCGGTGCTCGCGCACCTCGGCGTGGTACTCGTCGCCGTCCATCACGAGCCGGACGAACGCGCCGGCGTCGAGATCCAGATCTCCGGGAAGGTGGAGACAGGGCCGGCTCGTGCCGCCGCTGCGGGCCACCTCGGCCCGTTCGGTGCGAACGCTGGCGTGGTCGCTGGGGATCCGGTCGGCCATCGAGAACTGGGAGAGAACTTACTCGGCGTCTTCTTCGTCGCCCTCGCCGAAGGCGGCGGCGACGTCCTCGTCGCCGACGACGCTGGCGTTGACCTGCGCGCTCTCCTCGCTGAACTCGGCGCCGCGGACCGTGATGCGCCGACGCTCGCCGTCCTTCTCGGGGTTGAAGCCGACGCCGCCCTCGAGCAGCAGCTGCTTGAGGTTGGAGCCGGGGACGTCCTCCCGCATCGGTCGGCCGGCGGCGTCCGAGCCGCCGGTGAGCTTCAGCGTCGACTCCGAGAGCCCGACGACGTCGCCGTCGACCTCCTCGCCCAGCGATCGCCCGAGGAACCGGTTGGCGTCCTGTCCGTCGACCTCCGTCTGGTACGTGTTGCCCGTGTCGGGGTCCGACACGACGAGCTTGAGTTCGGCCATACGCGAAAATCAGGGCCGCGGCTGAAAAACACGTCGAAACCGCCCGTTCCGGCAGGGGCCGACCGAACGCGGCGTTACTCCTCGCCCGGCAGCAGCGCTTCTGGCTGCTGCTGGACGAACAGCACGCGCTCGCTGTCGTCGAGCGGCCGGACGAACAGCCGGCTCTCGCCGGCGGCCTCGATGCGCTGGACGGTCTCGACCGCCTCGTCGGCGCGGTAGTAGATGGGGACCAGCACCGCCCGGCCGGCGTCGGCGGCCTTCATCACGACGACCGCGAACACGACGCCGTTGGCCTGGGCGTTGTACGCCTCGTACTCGTCGTACTCGGCGCCGTCGACGGCGTCCTGCACCGCGGAGAACTCGTTGCCCGGCACGAGCACGTCGAACCCCGTGCGGTCGTCCTCGTAGCCGTCCTCGGTCTCCAGCCGCGGCAGCGGCGTCACCGCGCCGGGGTGGAGCTCGACGGTCTCCCAGCCCTCCTCCCGCAGTTCGGCCGCGGTGGCCTCCATGTCCTCGACGGTGTCGTCCCAGAGGTCGGTCATGCCCTGCAGCGGGTGTCCGGGGTCCATGCCCGCCTCTCGGCCCGTCAGGGGTGAAAAGCGTTCGCTTGCGGGACGCCAACGCTAAGCCCCCGCCGGCCCCACCTCGGCCCATGAGCGACGACGCCAGCCTCACGGATTTCGCGGGCGGCGACGCCGGGGAAGCGGACGACGAGGCAGGGGCGGGCGACAGCGAGATCGACGAACTCGAGCGCGACGAACCCGACGCCGACGCGACCGAGACGCCGACGTACACGTACACGTCGACGCCCGACGGCGCCGAGTGCGACGCCTGCGGCGAGACTGTCGAGACGCGCTGGCACGCCGGCGAGGGCGGCGCCGCCGACGCCCCCGATCTCGACCCCGACGCGCTGGTCTGTCCGGACTGCAAGGAGTGGTGAAACGCGACCCCGGCGCGCGACCGGCGACGGGGGCCTGCCCGTCGTCCCGGAGCGACTGCCGGGTCGTGGCCTACTCCCGTTCGAACCCTGCAGCGAGGGTCTCCTCGCTCACGCTGAGCACCGTCGGCCGGCCGTGCGGGCAGGCGAACGGCTGCTCGCACTGCCCCAGCCGCTCCACGAGCGCCTGCGCTTCCGCCGTCTCGAGCGCGTCGCCGGCTTTGAGCGACGGGTGACAGGCCAGCTCCGCCAGCGCCGACTCGCGGGCGTCGGCGGGGTCGTCGCCGCCGGCCAGCGCCGCCAGCGTCTCCCGGAACGCCCCGGCGTCGGCCGGCCGCCCCATCGGCGCCGGCACCGTCGAGAGCTTCGCCGTCGTGCCGCCGAACGACTCGGCGTCGAACCCCAGCGCCGCGAGCGCGTCGGCGTGCTCCTCGACGACGGCCGCCTCCGCGGGGGCAAGCGACACCGTCTCCGGCGGCGAGAGCTCGGCCCGCTCGACCGACTCGCCCGCGACCGCGGCCCGCAGGCGCTCGAAGTTCACCCGCTCGTGGGCCGCGTGCTGGTCGACGACGAGCAGGTCGTCGCCCTCCGCACAGAGGACGTACGTGTCCCGGAACTGCCCGAGCACCTCGGCCTCGGCGAGCGCGGACTCCTCTGCCTTCGGCGCCAGCGACTCCTCGAGCCCCATCGCCACCTCGCCCGAGCGCCGGAGGTCGGCGGTGGTGAGCGCGTCGCTCACGCCCGTCTCGACCGCCGCCTCGACGGCGTCGCGGACCGAGAGCGCGACCTCGGCCTTCGCGGGGTGGACGTTCGCGTCGACGCTCGCGGGCGGGATCGAGACCGAGACGACCGCGATCGGGTGGCGGCCGTCCGGGAGCAGCGTGCCGTAGCCGCGCTCGACAGCGCGCCGGACCCCCTCGTCGACGACCGGGCGGTCGTTGATCGCGGTCCGGAGGTGCGAGCGGTCCGCGCGCGTCGTCGACGGGGAGACGAGCACCCCCTCGACGCCGATCGCGGCGCCGTCGAACTCGCCGCCCGAGAGCGTCGTCTCGTGGGTGAAGGTGGTCGCCCGTGCGGCGACGTGGCGGTCGTACACCGCCGCCAGCGCGTCCTCGGAGGCGCCGCTTCCGGGCGTCTCGAACAGCTCGCGGCCGTCGTGAGCCAGCGAGAACGACACGTCCGGGCGAGTCAGCGCGTAGCGCGCGACCAGCGCGGACACCTTCGCGAACTCCGCGCCCCCGCCACCCAGCGCCTCGCGGCGCGCCGGGCGGTCGGCGAACAGGTCCCGGACGGTCACCGTCGTCCCGCGGGCCCGCCCGGCGTCGCTGACCTGCACGTCGTCGCCGTCGACGGTCAGCCGCGTCCCCGGCTCGCTGCCGTCGCTGGTGACCAGTTCGAGCCGGGCCGCGTCGGCGATGCTCGGGAGCGCTTCGCCCCGGAAGCCCAGGCTCGTGGTCTCGGGGAGGTCGGCGGCGTCCCGGAGCTTGCTGGTCGCGTGGCGCTCGATCGCCCGCCGGGCGTCCCGCCGGCCCATCCCGTGGCCGTCGTCGGCGACGCGGATCCGTTCGGTGCCGTCGCCGTCGATCTCGACCCGGATCGCCTCGGCGCCGGCGTCGAGCGCGTTGTCCAGCAGCTCGCCCACGACCCGCGCGGGCCGGGTGACCACCTCGCCGGCGGCGATCCGGTCGACCGTCGCCTCGTCGAGGCGCGCGACCGTCGGCGGGTCGGTGGCGTCGCTCATTCGTCGGTGACGCGGTCCTGCAGCGCCTGCAGGCGGTTCAGCGCCTCGATCGGCGTCGTCCGGGCGAGGTCGAGCTCGCGGAGTTCGGCCGCGATCGCGTCGAGGTCGTCGTCCGGTTCGACCCCGGGCAGCGTCTGCTGGCCCGGCGGCGGCGAGGAGTCGCCCCCCTCGGCGGCGTCGACGCCGGCGCCGTCGGTCGCCGCCTGCGCCGCGTCCGGGGCGGCGTCCGTGGCGGCCGCGTCGCCCTCGACCAGCTCCCGCGAACGCTCGACGACCGGTTCGGGAACGCCGGCCATCCGCGCGACCTCGACGCCGTAGGAGGAGGAGGACGGCCCCTCGTCGACGCGGTGGAGGAAGGTCACGTCGTCACCGTCCCGGATCGCGGTGAAGTGCAGGTTGAACACGCGCTCGCGCTCGTCGGCCAGCGCGGTCAGGTCGTGGTAGTGAGTCGCGAACAGCGTCCTGGCGCCGACCTCGTCGTGGAGGAACTCCGTTGCGGCGCGGGCGATCGCGAGCCCGTCGGCGGTCGAGGTGCCGCGCCCGACCTCGTCGAGGAGGACGAGGGAGTCCTCGGTGGCGTCGTGGAGGATGTCCGTGAGCTCGCTCATCTCCCGCATGAACGTCGACTGGCCGCCCGCGATGTCGTCGCTGGCGCCGACGCGGGTGAACACGCGATCGAGGACGGGGAGGCTCGCCGACTCCGCGGGGACGAACCCGCCCGCCTGCGCGAGCACGCAGATCAGCCCGACCTGGCGCATGTACGTCGACTTCCCGCTCATGTTGGGGCCGGTGATCAGCGCGACGCTGCCCGCGGGCAGGTCGGCGTCGTTGGGGACGAACTCCTCCTGGGCCGCCGCGACGACAGGGTGGCGCCCGGCCTCGATCGCGAGCGGCTCGTCGCCGTCGTGGAACGTTGGCCGGCAGAACTCCGGCCCCACGGCGACGGTCGACAGCGAGAGCAGCGCGTCGAGATCCGCGAGATCGTCGGCCAGCGCCTGCAGGCGGTCGGCGGCGTCGGCGACCTCCGCGCGGACCGCACAGAAGATCTCGTACTCCAGCGCGTCGGCGCGCTCGGCGGCGCCGAGGATCTCGTCCTCGCGCCGGCGGAGCTCGGGCGTGACGAAGCGCTCCGAGTTCTTCAGCGTCTGTCGCCGGCGGTACTCCTCGGGCACCTCGTCGAGGTGGCTGTCGGTCACCTCGATGTAGTAGCCGTGGACCTGGTTGTGGCCGACTTCGAGGTTGTCGATCCCGGTCCGCTCGCGCTCCTGCTCCTCGAGGTCGGCGACCCACGCCCGCCCCTCGCGTTCGGTGCGCCGGACCTCGTCGAGCTCGTCGTCGAACCCGTCGCGGATCACCCCGCCCTCGGTGATCTCCTGGGGCGGGTCCTCGGCGATCGCGCGCTCGATCAGCTCCCGGGTCTCCCGGAGCTCGTCGAGGTCGTCGCTGAGGCGCCGGAGCCGGTCGGAATCGGCGTCCTCGAGCGCGTCCTTCAGGTCGGGGACGATCGCGAGCGTCCCCGCCACGGAGCGCAGGTCACGCGCGTTCGCCCGCTCCCGCGACACCCGGGAGACGAGCCGTTCGAGGTCGTACGCCGCACCCAGTTCGTCGCGCAGCTCCTCCCGCAGCAGCGTGCGCGTCGAGAGTTCGTCGACGGCGTCGAGCCGGGCCTCGATCGCCCGGCGGTCGACCAGCGGCCGGCGGAGCCACGACGAGAGCCGGCGGCGCCCCAGCGCGCAGACGGTCTCGTCGACGCGCTCGAACAGCGTGTCGCCGTCGCGCTCGCCGCCCGCGCGGTTCTCGAACAGTTCGAGGCTCCGGAGCGCGGCGGCGTCCAGCCGTAGGCAGTCCGCGGGGTCGTAGCGCTGCACCCGCGAGACGTACGCGAGCGGGCCGTCGTCGCCCTGCGTGTACTCGGCGTACGCGAGCAGCCCGCCGACGGCGCGGGTCTCGACGGTCGAGAAGCGACCCGGGTCGGCGTAGGCGTCGAGGGTGTCGGCGGCCGCGCCGGCGTCGAACGCGGCGTCGTCCCAGTCGGTGACGGGGCAGTCCGGGTCGACGTCGGGCGCACCCGGGCCCGCGAGCAGCTCCGCGGGCCCCACGCGGGCGACCTCCTCCTGGGCGCTCGCGCGGTCGGTGGCGCCGGCGACCCGACACTCGCCCGTCGACACGTCGACGCTGGCGACCGCGAAGTCGGCGTCGTCGGCGTCGCTCCCGACGACCGCCGCGACGTACGTCGAGTCCGGCGAGAGCAGTTCGTCGTCGACGACCGTGCCGGGGGTGACGATCTGGGTGACCGCGCGCTCGACGATCCCGTTGGTCTCGCTGGGGTCCTCGACCTGGTCGGCGATGGCGATCCGGTGGCCGGCGTCGAGCAGGCGCTCGACGTACTCGGCGGCGTTGTCGACGGGGATCCCCGCCGCGGTGTACGTGCCAGTCGAGTCCTCGCGCTCGATCAGCGTGAGCTCGCAGATCCGGGCGACCTCCTCGGCGATGCCGCAGAACGTCTTGTAGAAATCCCCAACCCGGAACAGCACGAGCGCGTCGTCGTGCTCCCGGCAGCGGTCGACGTACTGCTGGAGCATCGGCGTGAGCTCGTCACGGCGCTCGTCGAGCTCCGGCGGGGGCCCGGTGACCGCAGACATGGCCGAAGGAGGGGGGCCGAGGCGGAAGAGCGTTACGCGCTCAGCTGACGAACTGCAGCAGCTCGTCCCGCTTGGCGTCGCGGAACCGTCGGGCCAGCGCGTCCTCCAGCGGTTCGATCGAGCCCGTCTTCGCGGTGATCGGACAGATCGTCTCCCGGTACTGCTGCCACGGCGGGAACAGCCCGAGTCGATCGCAGAGCTCGTCCAGCCGGTCGTCGCGGTCGTCGACCTTGTCCATCTTGTTCACCGCGACGATGGGGTCGATCCCCACGTCCTGCAGGAACTGGAACATCTCCACGTCGTGGGGGATCTCGCCGTTCCCGCGGTGGCGGTCGATGATGTCGATGACGGCTTTGCCGTCGACGACCAGCACGCCCGCGAGGATGTTCTCGGCGTTGTCCTCGACGTAGCGCACCACGTCGGTCTTGATCTGCTCGCGTTTCCCCTCCTCGACCCCGGACATGAAGCCGAACCCCGGCAGGTCGGTGAACATGAAGTCCGGGCCGGCCCAGTCGTAGTGGTTCGGCTGGCGAGTGACGCCGGGCTTCCCCCCGGTGTCGAAGCTGTGGCCCGTCAGCTCCCGCATCAGGGTCGACTTCCCGACGTTCGACCGGCCGACGAGGACGACCTCGTCCCCGCGGTCCGGCCGGTTCTCGAAAGGCATGCCCGACCGTAGCCGGTTCGCGGGGTTAACGCTCACGGGTTACAGTGTAAACCACATACAGCGATATCGAATCTCGATGGTCGGCGCCACCGCCGGCTATTTGCCCGGTCCCCGAGAGACACAGCCGTGCGACTCGTACAGGTGATGATCCCCGCCGGGAAGCGCGAGGCCGTGCTCTCGGTGCTGGACGACAACGGGATCGACTACGCGCTCTCGGACGAGACCAGCGGCCGGCGCTACACCGGGCTGGTGTCGTTCCCGCTCCCGACCAACGCCGTCGAGCCGGTGTTGGACCAGCTCAGGGAGGAGACCGGGATCGACCGCGACGCCTACACGGTGGTGCTCGACGCCGAGACGGTGGTCTCCGAGCGCTACGAACAGTTGGAGAAGGAGTGGACCGAGGGGGAGGAGGGCGAACGCATCGCCCGCGACGAGCTGGTCACCCGGGCGTCGGATCTGGCGCCGGACTGGGTGCCGTTCGTGGTGATGACCGCGATCAGCGCCGTCGTCGCGACAGCCGGGCTGCTGATCGACTCGCCCGCGGTCGTCGTCGGCTCGATGGTGATCGCGCCGCTGATCGGGCCGGCGATGGCGACCAGCGTCGGCTCGGTCGTCGACGACCAGGAGCTGTTCGTCCGGGGGATCAAGCTCCAAGCCGTCGGCGCCGTGCTGGCGGTCGGCAGCGCCGCCGCCTTCGCGGGGCTGTTACGCTTCGGCAACATCGTCCCCCTCGGCGTGAGCGAGGTGTTCGCCATCGGCGAGGTGCGCGAGCGACTCTCGCCGGGGGTCCCCTCGCTGGTCGTCGCGCTCGCGGCCGGGATCGCGGGCGCGCTCTCGCTCTCCTCGGGGATCTCCTCGGCGCTCGTGGGCGTGATGATCGCCGCGGCGCTGGTGCCGCCGACCGCGGTCGTCGGGATCGGGATCGCGTGGGGGCGGCCGGAGGCGGTCGTCGGCTCGGCGGTGCTGGTGGCGGTGAACTTCCTCTCGATCAACCTCGTCGCGCTGGCGACGTTCTGGTACCAGGGGTACCAGCCCGAGGACTGGTTCGACGTGGGCGAGGCCCGCCAGGACACCGCCAAACGCATCGGCGCGCTCGCGGTGACGATACTGGTGCTGTCGAGCGTGCTCGCGGGGGCGACGTACGCCTCCAGCCAGCGCGCGGCGTTCGCCGACGACGCCCGGGCGGAGACAGCGTCGCTGCTCGCTGGCGAACCGTCGCTGTCGCTGGTCGACTTCGAGGTCGAGGCCGGGACGGCGTTCCCGTTCCGGAGCCCCCAACGCGTGGTGGTGACGGTCGGCTACCCGCCGGGGGAGGAGCCGCCGGCGCTGGCCGAGCGGCTGGCCGCGCGGATCGGCGCCATCGAGAACGGGCCACTGGGGCTGGGGAGCGGGGAGGGCGTCGCGGTGTCGGTGCGCTACGTCGCCGTCGATACCGCGGGCGAGGACTCGGCGGCCGGCGCGTCGACGGCTCAGGCGTTCCGCGACGGCGGGATGTCCGGCGTCCAGTCGACGGCCGCGACCACCGTGTCGAGCACGTCGTCGACGTTCTCGCCCTCGGTCACGCTCATGTAGGCGTCGGCGTCGACGTCGGTCGACACGTCGGACTTGTTGCAGACGGTGACCATCGGCGCGTCGAACTGCCCAGCGAGCTCGTCCCGCAGCTCGAGCTGGGCCGGCAGCGGGTAGCCGCACTGGCCGGAGGCGTCGACGACGAACAGCACGGCGTCGGCGAGGTGACGCAGCGCGGAGACGGCCTGGGCCTCGATGTCGTTGCGCTCGTCCTCGGGGCGGTCGAGCAGCCCCGGCGTGTCGACGATCTGGTAGCGGATCCGGTCGTGCTCGAAGTGGCCGACGTGAACCGCCGTCGTCGTGAACGGGTAGGACTCGATCGCGTTGCGCGCGTTGGTGACCTCGTTGACGAACGAGGACTTCCCCACGTTGGGGTAGCCGGCGACGACGATCGCGGGCTCGTCGGGGCGGATGTCCGGCAGCGTCTTCAGCTCGTCACGGGCCTCGCCGACGGCGAGCAGGTCGTCCTCGATCTCGTCCATGATGTCGGCCATCCGGGCGAACGCCTGCTTGCGGTGTTTCTTCGCCGTCTCGGTGTCGCTGTTCCGGATCTTCGAGGCGTACTCGTCGCGCAGCTCCTCGATCTGGTTGCCGGCCCAGGTCACCTCGCTCAGCGCCTGCCGGAGGCGGTCCACGTCGACGATGGCGTCGGCGAGCTCGTAGTAGAACGGGTCGACGTAGTCGAAGTCCGGCCACGCGGTCGCGACGTTCTGGAGGTTGTCCGAGAGGATGTTCCCGGCGGTGCGCAGCATGGCCTCCTGGGCCTCGTAGGGCTCCTTGGCGCGTCCGGTCCGGGCGGCCCGGGAGAACGCCTTGTCGAGGAGCTCCTCCGACCGGGGCGTGGTCGGGAGATCTTCGAAAGTCATTGATTACGGGAGCGTAGCCGCCCAGCGCGTAAAAACGCGTCCGTTCGGTGAACGGTCGCCCGCGCCCGCCAGGCCCGGGCGTCGACGACGCCACATCGGTCGCCGACGACGAGACAAAGAAACACCGTATCTATCACGATTTTACACTACAGACACCGCCGTTAAACCTCTACTACTGGCTGTTTGTCCATATATTCACCATAGAGATTTAGATACGCAACCAAGGGATTAGGTACCACGGGTCGCAGAGAGTCGACTGCACATGGAGTCAACGAACGTCGCGAACTCGTCCGCAGACGCAAACGAACGTCGTAGTCTTTCCGGAAGAACTGTGGAAAACCGAAGCGAAACGCGCGAAACAGTCGGAGGTGTGTGGTGATGCCCGTCGAACCCGCCGTCGCCGACGGGATCAACACGGTCTGGGCGCTGGTGGTGGCGTTCCTGATCTTCTTCATGCAGCCGGGGTTCGCGCTGCTGGAGGCCGGCCAGGTCCGCGCGAAGAACGCGGGCAACGTGCTGATGAAGAACATGACCGACTGGACGCTGGGCGTGCTGGCGTACTTCGTCGTCGGCTTCGGCCTCTCGGCCGTCGTCGCCGGCCTGACGAGCGCGTCGGCGGTCGACGTGGGGAGCGCCTTCGCGTACCTCTCGGACTCGGGCGCGTGGGTCGGCTGGCTCGTCGGCGCGGTGTTCGCGATGACCGCCGCGACGATCGTCTCCGGCGCCGTCGCCGAGCGGATGTCGTTCGGGGCGTACGTGTTCGTCGCGGCGGCGATGACCGCCGTGATCTACCCCGTCGCCACCGGGATCACCTGGGGTGGCGGCCTGCTGGCCGCGGGGGAGAACCCGGGCTTCGTCGCCGACCTGCTCGGCGTCGGCTACCTCGACTTCGCCGGCGCGACGGTCGTCCACATGCTCGGCGGCCTCGCCGGGCTGACCGGCGCGTACATGGTCGGCCCGCGCAAGGGGCGCTTCGACGAGCACGGCGACAGCCAGCCGATCCCGGGCCACTCGATGCTGCTCGCCGTGCTGGGGACGCTGATCCTCGCGTTCGGCTGGTACGGGTTCAACGTCGGCACCTCCGCGATCTTCGACGGCAGCAACGAGCTGCTCACCGCCCAGCTGGGTCGCGTCGCGCTCAACACCACGCTCGGGATGGGCGCCGGCGCGCTGGCGGCGATGGCGGTCTCGGCGTACTGGCAGGGGAAGCCCGACCCGCTCTGGACCGCCAACGGGCTGCTCGCGGGGCTGGTCGCCGTGACCGGCGCCGTCCCCCACGTGACGTGGTGGGGCGGGCTGGTTCTCGGCGGCCTCGGCGGCGCGATCGTGCTGCCGACGTACCGCTTCGTCGTCGACGACCTGGGCATCGACGACGTCTGCGGCGTGTTCCCCGTCCACGGCGCCGCGGGCGCACTGGGGACGATTCTGATCCCGGTCTTCGGCGTCGAGGGCGGCTCGTGGTCGTTCCTCGGCGTCGATCAGCTCCTGATGCAGCTCGTCGGCGTCGCGGTCGTCGGCACCTGGGCGGTCGTCGGCAGTGCGGCGGCGTTCGCGGTCGCCGACGCGCTGTTCGGCCTGCGCGTGAGCGAGGAGGCGGAGGAGCTCGGCCTCGACGAGGGGGAACACGGCGTCTCGGTGTACCCCGAGTTCACCGGCGACGGCGGCCCCGAGCCGACGGTGGCCGCCGACGGCGGCAGCGTCGAGACCGACGGCGGCGTCCCGATGGGGGAGCCGATCCGCGACGACGCCGCGGTCGACGGGGGTGGGGCCGATGAGTGACGCCGACGTGGAGATGGTCGTCGCGGTGATCCGTCGGGAGAAAGTCGGCGACGTGAAGGCGGCGCTGGCGGAGGTCGGCGCCCCCTCGCTGACGGTGACGGAGGTCACCGGCCGGGGCTCCCAGCCGGCGAAAACCGAGCAGTGGCGCGGCGAGGAGTACACGGTCGACCTCCACGAGAAAGCCAAGATCGAGTGCGTCGTCGCCGACGCGCCCACGGCGGCCGTCGTCGACGCGATCCGCGACGCCGCCCACACCGGCGAGAAGGGCGACGGGAAAGTGTTCGTGATCCCGGTCAGTCACGCGGTCCAGATCCGGACCGGGAAGGAGGGGCCCGAGGCGGTGTAGCCTACGAGCGCGGGCGCAGCTCCTCGCCGCCCAGCCCGGCGAGCCCGCCGCTGCTCTGGGAGATGTTGAACGCCATCACGAGGTCGGTCTGGGAGAGCAGCCCGACGATGTTCCCCTCGCTGTCGGCGACGGGAAGCCGCCCGGTGCGGTGGGACTGCAGCGCGTCGAGGGCGTCCATCACCTCGCTGTCGGGTGAGAGCGTCGGGGTGTCGTAGTTCATCACGTCCTCGACGCGGTAGGCGTCGCGCTCGACTTCCGGCACCGACTGGGTGTCGTCCAGGGTGACCATGCCGACGAACTCCCCGTTGCGCATCACGGGGTAGCCGACGTGGCGCTCGCGCAGCATCCGCTGGATGAGCTCGGCGATCGTCGTCTCCTCGTCGACGGTCTGGAGCTCGGCGGCGGGGGTCATGATCTCCCGGACGGTGACGCCCTCGAACGCCGCCTTCAGCACGCTGCGCTGGGCCTCGCTCGAGGCGCCCATGTAGATGAAGAAGGCGATCGCAAGCAGGATCAGGTCGAAGCCGATCAGGCCGACGAACCCCATCAGGATCGCGAACCCCTTGCCGACCGTCGTCGCGATCTGGGTCGCGCGGACGTGCGAGCGGTTCCGCGCAAGCAGCGCGCGCAGCACGCGCCCGCCGTCCATCGGGAACCCGGGAAGCATGTTGAACACCGCCAGCATCACGTTCACCAGCGCGAGGTAGCCGAACACGAACTGCACGGCCGGGAGCTCGGCCGGGATCGTGGTGAACACGCCGTAGGAGACGACGCCCACGAGCACGCTCACGATCGGGCCGGCGACGGCGACCGTGAACTCCTGTCTCCAGTCCTCGGGCATCTCGGTGAACTGGGCGACGCCGCCGAGCAGCCAGAGCTTGATCGAGTCGATCTCGAAGCCGTAGCGCATCGCGACCAGCGAGTGGCCGAGCTCGTGCAGGAGCACGCCGACGAACAGCCCGATCGCCGACGCGGCGCCGATGAGCCACGGCGTGTTCCCCGCGGTCAACGGCGCCTCGCCGGGCACGCTCGAGGGCAGGATGCCGAGGATGTCGACCCAGAAGCCGACCTGCGAGCCGATCACCCACGCGAACAGCGGTAGCACCAACAGGAACGTCACGTCGATCTTGATCGGGATCCCGTAGATCCGCCCGATCTGGAAGCTCGCCATGTCTCTCGGTAACGGGGCGCCGCAGGTAAGTTGACTGGTGGGGTGAACAGGCCGGAGGGAGGCCGACCCAAAGATTCTGTATCGCTAAATGTGGTTTATCGATCCAGATACTCCTGCTGGATCGCCACGACCGCCGCCGAGTCCTCGCACTCCGAATAGCGCCGCAGCGGCTCCTCGTTGAGTTCGAGGAACGTCTCGCCCCAGGTGAACTTCGAGAGGATCCGCTCGGCGTGGTCGGCCTCGCCGAGGATCACCAGCGCGCCCGCGAACGCCTCGACGGTCGTGAGCTGCATCGGCTTCCCGAAGTTCACGGGGTTGGCGGCGACGAGGTACGGCAGCGCGCGGTGGTCGCCGTCGATGGTGAACTGCTTCTCGCCGGCGGACTCCCAGGAGCAGTCGAGCGCGACCAGCGCGTGCTCGGCGGCCTCGCGGTCGGCGGGCGACAGCGCGCGCTCGGCGTGGGGGTTGAGCACCACCCCGTAGGGTGTCGCGCGGTCCGAGCGGTGGAGTTCCGCGAGGTCGAACCGCGCGAGCTTCCGGGCGGTACATTTCTCGGGGTCGTCGTCGCCCTCGTACCGGACGTGCAGGTCCACACCCGGGCTCGGCGCCCGAGCGACAAATGCTCCCCGACCCTTCTTGGGGCCGCTCCCCCGACGTGGCGTATGAGCCACACAGAGTTGGTCGAGCGCTA
Source organism: Halolamina rubra (assembly GCF_000739555.1). Taxonomy (GTDB): domain Archaea; phylum Halobacteriota; class Halobacteria; order Halobacteriales; family Haloferacaceae; genus Halolamina; species Halolamina rubra. Next base: position 36,262 of record NZ_BBJN01000002.1, on the reverse strand, counting down.
CTACGAGGCCGTCGACGCGATGGACGCCGAGGGCCTCGAGAGCGTGCTGGCCCCCGAGTTCCGCCAGGAACGGGGCGACAGGAGCTTCGAGGGGCGCGACCGGTTCGTCGAGTTCATGATGACCGAGCGACCCCGCACCGACACGGTCCACGCGGTGGATACGCTGTTCCGCCCGGCCGTCGACGCCGACGACGCCCGCGGGCGCGAGGTCGCGGCCCACGGGCGACTGTTCGGCGAGGACGGCGAGGAGCTGTTCGCGTTCGTCGACCTGTTCAGCGTGGAGGACGGGGAAATCGTCGAGCTACGGACGTTTACCAAATGAGCCGCGGCGCGCGACCGGCGGCGGCCTCTGTGCCGCCGCAAGGAGCCGATGCCGCGGCTCTGTGAACTGAAACGCAGTTCCTGACCGCGTGGATCCTCCCCTCCAGTTCGCGGGGGCTCCGTCGCCGGCTGCTCGCGGGCCCGGCGGTCCCGCGTTGCTCCAGCCTCGTTCTACTCACGCTCGCTACCGCTCGCCGTTCGTTACCCGGGACTGTTTGCCTCCGCTCGGTCGCTAACTCCCTCGCGAAGTTTGCCTGTCCCGTTACTCGTCCCCCACCGCGCTCTCGCCGACCGGCTCCTGCCCCTCGATGACCTCCTGGCCGCCCATGTACGGCTGGAGGGCCTCGGGCACGTCGACGGTGCCGTCCGCGTTCTGGTAGTACTCCAGGATCGCCACCACCACGCGCGGGACGGCGACGCCCGAGCCGTTGAGCGTGTGGAGGTACTCCGCCGACTCGTGCTGCTCGGGTCGGTACTGGATCCCCGCCCGCCGCGCCTGGAACTCACGGAAGTTCGACACCGACGACACCTCGAGCCAGCGGCCGCCCTGCTCGGGGCCGTCGGCCATGTCGTCGCCGGGCGCCCACACCTCGATGTCGTACTTCTTGGCCTGCGTGAAGCCGAGGTCGCCGGTACACATCTCGAGGATGCGGTACGGCAGCCCCAGCGCCTGCAGCACCGACTCGGCCTCCGAGACCAGCCCCTCGAAGCGCTCCTCGCTCTCCTCGGGCCTCACGAAGTTCACCAGTTCGACCTTGTTGAACTGGTGGACGCGGACGATCCCCCGCGTCTCGGTGCCGTGCTCGCCGGCCTCCTGCCGGAAGTTCGGCGAGTACGCCTGGTACTTCAGCGGCAGGTCGTCGTCGAGCAGGATCTCGTCGCGGTGGAGGTTCGTGACGGGCACCTCCGCGGTCGGGAGCAGCCACAGGTCGTCGTCGTCGTACGGCTCGTCGTGGCTCCCCTCGAGTCGGTAGGCGTCCTCGGTGAACTTCGGGAACTGGCCGGTTCCCTCCATCGACTTGCTGTTCACCGGGATCGGCGGGAACACGTCGGTGTACCCCTGCTCGCGGTGGGTCTCGAGGAAGAACTGGATCAGCGCGTGCTCGAGCCGGGCGCCCTCGCCCTTCGCGAAGTAGTAGCCGCCGCCGCTGACCTTCGCGCCGCGTTCGAAGTCGAGGATGTCGAGCTCCTCGCCGAGGTCGTAGTGGGGCGTCACCTCGTCGGGGAGATCGCGCAGGTCGTCGAACCCCTCGCGCCGGCGCTCGACGTTCTCGCTCTCGTCGGCGCCGCGGGGCACGTCGTCGTCGGGGAGCATCGGGATCCGCATCATGCGCTCCTCGAGCTCGGCTTCGAGCTCGTCGGCGCGATCCTCGACCGCCTCGAGGCGCTCCTTGAGCTCGCTCGAGCGGTCGATGGCCTCCTGCGCTTCCTCCTCCTTCCCGTCGCGTTTGAGCTCGCCGATCTCCCGGCTGACCTCGTTGCGTTCGTGGCGGAGGTCGTCGCCCTCGGCCTTCAGGTCGCGCCACTCGTCGTAGATCTCGAGGATCTCGTCGAGCTCCACGTCGTCGACGCCCTTCGCGTCGAGCGCGTCCCGAACGCGCTCTGGCTCCTCTCGGAGGGTCTGTCGGCTGATCATGGGCGGAATTCTCGGTGATTCGGGAAAACCGTGTCGGGTCCGTGGGAAGATATGGCGGGAGGTGGGGTGGAAGACGCCGGTTGCGCTTAGGGCGTGATCAGCGGCTCGAACGGCGCCCGCAACAGCATCTCGATCGTTGGCCACTTGCGACCGCAGGCTGCCGGGCACAGGGCCCGGCACAGTTTCGAGTCCCCATCCCTCCCCCCGCGAGCAGCCGGCGACGGAGCGACCCCCGAGCAGTGAGGGCTGTGTGGGCGGTGGGGTCGCAAATGGTCTATCCTCGAGACGCTGTTGCGGTGCGGGCAGACGCTACAGATCCCGCCCCGAAACCAACGTCGCCGTGGCGACGTCGTTCTCGCTGTTCCGCCACACCGACGAAACGATCCCGTCTCAGTCCTGGCCCGCGAAGAACATCTCCAGCCCGTTGCGCGTGATCCGCACGTCGATCGTCCCCGTCCCGGTCACGTCGACCTCCTGAACGTCCTCGTACGGACCGGTGACGACGTGAACCCGGACCGGGATCGCTGCCTCGCCGTCGCCGGGCGAGGGCGCCACGTCGGGGATCAGCTGCCGGGAGCCGGGCGGGACCGTCCCCTCGAAGTCGGGCTCGGGCGGGTCGTCGGCGTCGTACTCCGCGACCGGCGTCGCCGTCGCGGTCACGTCCCGCGAGCCGCCGCTGCGGTTCTCGATCGCCATCTCGACCTCGTCGTTGGTCAACGAGGTACAGCCGGCGAGCGCGACGGCGACCGGGAGGGGCAGGAACGAACGACGGGAGAGCGCCATCACCGGGAGTCGGCGTTCCGGAGAGAAACCGTCGTCGGTATCGGCCGACGGGCGACTCCGTCGCGCGGGTAGCGCGACGGTTTCCCACCTCGCTACTCCTCGGGGTGGGCCCACTTCATCGCCTCGCGGACCGACTCCTTCCGGCCGATGAACGTGACGCGGTCGCCGCGTTCGAGCGTGAGGTCGGCCTCGGGCACGAACGTCTCCTCGTCCCGGGCGACTAGCCCGATCAGGCAGCCATCGGGGAGTTCGGGGCCGAGTTCGCGGATCGACTGGCCGATCAGCGGGTCGGCGGTGACCTCGATCTCCTGCACGTCGCCGGTCTCGCCGATCCCCTGCATCCACCGCGCCATCGACGGGCGCTCGATGTAGTCGTCCATCGCCTGCGCGGTGGCCATCGCGGGGGCGATGGTCCGGACGCCCAGCTCCTCGAAGGCGTCGACGTTCTCGGGGTTGTTCGTCCGGGCGATCACGCGATCCGGCGAGAACTTCGACTGGGAGAGCTGGGAGATGAGCAGGTTCGCGTCGTCGTCGCCGGTCGCGGCGACGATGATCTTGGCGTTGTCCGCGCCCGCGGCCTGGAGCACCTCCGTGTCGGAGCCGTCGCCCTTGTGGACGGCGAACCCCGCGTTGCGGGCCTGCTCGATCCGCTCTTGGTTCTCCTCCACGATCACGACGTTCTCGCCTCGGTCTTCGAGGCGGGTCGCGAGCTCGCGCCCGACCGACCCCCCTCCGACGATGATGACTCGCATGGGTATGACGTGAGTTTCTCTGCGATCTGGCGGGCCAGCCCCGCCTCGAACACGACTGTCAGCAGGATGGTCAGGAACACGGTGCCGACCAGCACGTTGGCGGCGTCGGGCATCCCGACGGCCTCGCTCCGGAACTCGATCGCGAACAGCGTCGCCACGGACGCGGGGATGATCCCGCGCGGGCCGACGAAGCTCATGAACAGCTTCTCCTCCCGGGTGAAGCGGTCGCCCGCGCTGGAGACGAACACCAGCAGCGGCCGCAGGATCAGCGCGACGACGACGACGACGCCCAGCTTCCGGAGCCCGAGCTCGAGCACCACGCCGAAGTCGAGCAGCGCCGCCAGCGTGATGAACACGAACGAGAGCACGATCAGCGTTATGTCGCCTTTGAACGCCGCGATCTCGTCCTCGTACGGCACGTCGGCGTTGCCGAGCAGCACGCCCGCGACGGCGACGGCGGCGACGCCGGCCTCGCTGGCGAGGTAGTTCGCGGCCGCGTAGGCGACCAGCGCGCCGGCGAGCACCAGCAGCCGAGCGTTCCGCGGCGCGTTCCCCGGCGAGAGATCGACGTACTGGAGCGCGTAGTAGAGCGCCCCCGCGACGAGGACGCCGACGAACAGCCCGTAGGAGAACCGCCGGACGAAGTCGACGACGATCGCAGTCGGGCCGGAGACCGGTCTCGTGATGATGTTGAAGATCACGACCGCGGTGATGGCGGCGGTCACGTCGTTGACGATCCCCTCGGTGTCGAGCGCGATCCCCACGCGGTCCCGGACGGGGACCACGTCGAGGATCGGCGCGATCACTGTCGGCCCGGTCGCGACCAGCAGCGAGCCGACGAGGAAGGAGACCGGCCAGCCGACCTCCAGCAGGTAGTGGACGGCGATCCCCGTGCCGACCAGCGCGATCAGCGCGCCGACGGTGACCAGCCTGAAGGCGGTCTTCGGCGCCTCCCGGATCTCGTCGATCCGGAGGTGGAACGCGCCCTCGAACACGATGATCGCGACCGAGAGGCCGACGATCGCCGACAGCGCCGGCGTCCCGAACGACTCGGGGTTGAGCAGCCCGGTCACCTCCGGGCCGAGCAGGATCCCCGCCGCGATCAGGAACACGATGCTCGGCACGCGGAAGCGGTCCGAGAGCACCTGGGCGATCACGCCGATCCCGATGACGCCGGCGACGACCGCGATGAGCACGGCTGCCTCGTTCCCGGCCATCTACGGCACCTCGGTTTCGACGACGCTGTTCGCCTGCACGTTTGTAGGAACCGCTGGGGGCCGCTTAAACGTGGCTACCGCGGTCGATTACTCGTAGAGGTCCTCGACCTCGTCGCTCCAGCGGTCCAGGATCTTCCGGCGTTTCTTCTTCATCGTCGGCGTCAGCAGGTCGTTCTCGGGCGTGAACTCCTCGGGCACGAGCCGGAACTGCTTGATCTGCTCGTGGCTCTCGAACTCCTGGTTGATCGCCTCGACCTCCGACTGGATCAGGTCGCGCACGCGGTCGTCGTGACAGAGCGCCTCGTCGTCCGCGGGGAGGTCGAGCCCCTCGCGCTCCCCCCACGCCCGGACCGACTCGAACGCCGGCACGATCAGCGCGCCGACGAACTTCCGGGCGTCGCCGACGACCATCGCCTGCTCGATCAGCTCGTTGTCGGCGAACGCGTCCTCGATGGGGCCCGGCGGCACCATCTTCCCCGTCGAGAGCTTCAGCAGCTGTTTCGCCCGCTCGCGGAACGCGATGTAGCCGTCGGGCCGGATCTCGACCACGTCGCCGGTCCGGAACCACGGGTCGCCGCCGTCGTCGGCCTCGTCGAACGCGTCGGCGGTCTCGTCGGGCTTCTCCCAGTAGCCGTCGGTGACGTTGGGGCCGCGGACGAGCAGTTCGCCCGTCTCACCCTCGATCTCGTCGCCCATCACGCCGATGGACTCGTCGAGCTTCGTCTCGACGTCGACGACCGGCGGGCCGATCGTGCCCGGCTTGGGGTCCTCGATGGGGTTGACGGTGAGCACCGGCGCCGTCTCCGTGAGCCCGTACCCCTCGAGGATCGGGATCCCCATCCCGTGGAACAGCCGGCAGAGGTCCTCCGAGAGGCTGCCGCCGCCGGAGACGAAGAAGTCGACGTTGTCCCCCAGCGCCTCGCGGACGCTCGAGTAGACGAGCTTGTCGCCCACGTCGTGTTTCAGCGAGAGCAGCGTGCCGGGGTTCTCGGCCCGCTCGTACTCCCGGGCCACGTCGACGGCCCACTCGAAGATGCGCTGTTTGATCGGCGACTCGCTGGCCTGCTCGCGCACCGCGGCGTAGAGCTTCTCGTACACGCGCGGGACGCTCGTGAACGTCGTCGGCCTGACGAGCTTGAAGTCCTCCCGCAGCGTATCCGGGCTCTCGGCGTAGGCGATCGTCGCTCCCGAGGCGAACATGAGGAAGTGCCCCGAGAGCCGCTCGAACACGTGCGCGAGCGGGAGGAAGGAGAGCGCGACGGTGTCGGTGTCGGTCGTCGGCATCTCCGGGTCGCGGTCGGGCCGCGGGCCGAAGCGCCGGTAGCACTGGTTCACGTTCGACCGGAAGTTGCGGTGGGTGAGCTTCACGCCCTTCGGCTGGCCGGTGGTGCCGGAGGTGTAGACGAGGCTCGCGAGGTCGTCGGGATCGCGCTCGTCGAGCCAGCCCTGGTAGGCATCGGCGTCGAACGCCTCGGCGCCGCGGTCGTGGAGCTGGCCCAGGGTGAGCACGTCGTCGCGGTCTCGGACCGCCGCCGCGGCGCCGCTGCCGTCGGCGGGCTCGTCCATCACGACGACGAAGGAGAGGTCGAGCTCGTCCTCGACGTTCAACACGGTGTGCAGCAGGTCGCCGTTCTCGACGACGACGCCGTCGGCGCCGGCGTCGCCCAGCAGGTACTCGGTCTGCCCCTCCGAGGAGCCGCTGTAGACGGTGTTGACGACGCCGCCGGCGGCGAGCACGCCGAAGTCGGCCTGGGCCCACTCCATCCGGGTGTCGGCGAACAGCCCCACGCGGTCGCCGGCCTCGATGCCCAGCTCGCGGAACCCGGCCGCGAGGTTGCGCACGATCTCCTGGGTCTCCCCGTACTGCAGGTCGGCGAACTCGCCCGCGGGCGCCTCGGGGATGACGCCCTCGGCGACCAGCGAGCGGTCGTAGATCCCGCCTTTGTAGCGCTGGGCCACCTCGTCGGCGTTGCGCTCGGCGCTGGCCTCGAACATCGCCGGCAGCGTGTCGTCCTCGATGACGGGGTGATCGAACCCCCGTTCGGCGTCGCGGATATCCATGAGTCGGGGCTGTGTCGGGAACGACCATAAAGTTCCGTACACCACGGGGGTGTTGCTCGGGGTTGATTCGGCGGGCGTCGACGCCGATTCGGCAACGCGAGGGCAGTTGTTCAGGGTTGTTTCTCGATCGGCGGGTTCGCGGTGAAAACGGCCGACGGGAGCGGTTTCGGCGGTCGTCTCAAGAACCGCTTGAGGCGGTGTCAGACCGGGGCTGTGGGTTCGCGGGCGGTTCTCAGGCCGGGCGGGAGACGTTTCGTGTCGCTAACTGGTTCGGTCTGAATCGTGTCAGCTGTGTCAATACTACTTACAAAGGGGGGTATTTGTCGGGTGAAGCGTTCCCGAGGGAGCTCGGGGGCGCGAGGTAATACGACAATGGATCGACGAAAGTTCATCGCAGGGCTCGGATCGCTTGTCGCCGCCGGGGCGGCGGGCATTGGTACAGGCGCGTTCGAGAGTGTTGAAGCAGAGCGTGACGTGACCGTCGAAGTCGGGGGCGACAACAGCGCATATCTTGGACTGGAGGCAGTGCGCGACGACATCATCAGCGATGACGGTGCCTCTGGGCAGCTTACCCTCGACCTCGGTTCGCAGCAGATTGATAACGGTACGAACCACGAGGGTGACGGATTTAATGCAGATGCTGTGACCGAGATCAACGGTGTGTTTCGGATTAAGAACCAGGGGACGAAAAGTGTCAGTATCACGATTGACGAATCGGCTCTTGACGATGGTGTCTCGTTTGAGGCACAGACGTCAAACTTGGGTGTTGGTACCGGCACACTCGTTGATCTTACCGTTGACACGCTTAACGAGAGCCCCGCAGGTGACGCAGGTAGCGTGACCATCCTTGCAAACGCAAATTAATAACAATGAAACGACGTAACTTCGTCGCCGGTCTGGGCGCATTGACTGCAAGTACCGCTGCTGCTGTGGGGACTGGTGCGTTTACTAGCGCTGCATCAGTCCGTTCTGCCACAGTTAACGTGGCTGGTGACTCAGCAGCGTACCTTGCTTTGGAGTCAGCGAGTGAATACGCCGTAGAACGTAGTAATACTCTCGAAGTAGACTTTGGTCAGGCCGTGAGTGGCGGTGGCCAGAATGTGGGGGAAGATGGATATACAACTGTAGATCCGGCATTTCGCGTTAGGAACCAAGGAACTAATACTGTCGAAATAACCCCTCAATGGATTGAAATTGCATATGACACCGACGGGGATATTCTACGAAGAGCAACCTCTGAGAATGGAAAGCAGTCGGTCTTCACAGCTACTCCAGAGGGAACTGAACTTGCAATAGGGATCTACAATAAATTTTACGAGGGGGCAGCAGAATTAGATGCCGGGGATTCACTTGATTACTATGTTAATGTCGCTACTCTGGACGAAACGCCTAGCTCTGTGAGCCCGACATTCGAGATCAACGCGAACGAGGTCTAAAAAGGAGTCTTCGAAGCCCCACACCCAAATTATGAAACGACGTACATTCGTACTCGGCTTGGGCACGACGGCCACTGGAGCCAGTACATTGATCGGTAGTGGGGCGTTCTCAAGCGCCGAAGCAGAGCGCGCTGTTAGCGTCGAGACTGCTGACGATGACGACGCATACTTGGCGTTAATTGAGGGAGAGAGCGCTACTGATGATCGGTCATACAGAGACGATGGACAACTGAGCTTCAGCTTCCCCGGCCTTCGAGAGAGGCTCGATGGGCCAGGAGATACCAACCCAGAGAATCCGGAAGGGCTCGGGGAAGACACAGTTTACCGATTCGGGAGCGAAACCGACGGAGACCCGCTGTTCTTTGCGAGGAACCAGGGAACGCAGACGATTGAGCTCTACAGTCGGCAAGATGATACAGACGGACTCCCCCACGTTAAAATATTCAACAGGAACACCGGGAACCTGCTAACCGAAAACGGAACTAAGGCAGTTCTGGAGAGTGGTGAATCCGTACCGCTCGGCCTCCTGATCGATACGACGGGAATTGACGCACAAGAGAGTGCATATAGTGTACCGCTGACAATTGTTGGCAAAGCGATGAATGGGTAACCTTCCAGTATACGGGACGAGCGACCAACTGGAGGCGATGCACTCGCCGGACCAACCACTTTTTATCCGGTTATGAAGGAGGAAGCGGGTGACTTACAGAGCAAACAGGAACGAAGCGAAAGATGATTTACTGACTCCCGGGACTCACTCCTCCTCCCCCAAGTACGCCAACACCCCCCGCGTATTCAGCCGCGCCTCCGCCTCGGCCTTCCGCTGGCCCCACACCTCGGCGCCGGCCATCTCGTCGGCGTGCTCGACGAAGTGCTGGATCACCGCGTCGTCGTCGCCAAGTTCCGCCCGCTTCCGCCGAACCGCCTCGACCCACTCCATCAGCGTGCGCTTGTAGCCGTTCAGGAACGCCTCGTCGAACGCCCGCGGGCCGAAGTGCGAGAACGCCAGGATCTCCGGCTCCAGGTCCGCGATCGTCGACACGTCCCGGCGAGCCTGATCCAGGTCGAACTGCGGCGGCGGCGTCGTCTCCCGGATCGAGTCCACCGCCGGGACGTACAGCCCCGCGGCGTCGCCGGTGAACACGATCCCCGCGTCGGCGTCGTGGAACACGTGCTGGTGGGGGGCGTGCCCCGGCGCCTCGTGGGCGACGAGCGTGCGGTCGCCGAGATCCACCGTGTCGCCGTCCGCGAGGCGGGTGACTCGCTCGTCCGGGATCGGCTCCGGTTCGGCGTAGTACTGCCACTGGTCGCCGACGGCGTCCTTGGTGCCGGCGACGAGCCGGTCGGGCTCGATCAGGTGCCGCGCGCCGCGCTCGTGGATGTACGCCTGCGCGTCCGGGTGGGCCGCGAGCAGGTGGCCGGCGCCGCCGGCGTGGTCGAGGTGGACGTGCGTGAGCACCACCGCGTCCAGTTCGTCGACGCCGAGTTCGTCCAGCGCGCCGGCGATCCGCTCGTAGTCGCCGCCGGTGCCGGAGTCGACGACGGCGGTGCGCTCGCCGTCGATCACGTACACCGAGCCGTACTCGGGCACGTCGTACATCCCGGTGTCGACGTAGTGGACGTCCTCGGCTCCTTCGACCGCGGTCACGTCGCCGATAGCCATGGCCAGGCGTTGGTGGCTGCGGGTGAAAGCGGTTCGGGTACGTCGACTTCGGTCACAGGGACGCAGTTGGTTCCGGTTGAACCCGCGATCGCTGGTCAGTTGTCTCGACTCGACTGCAGAGACAGCCCCCATCGACGGCCCTCGAAAAAGGCAGCATACGCGTCCCAACCCCTGTGGGCCGGATCTCACGCGGTTCTGTTCAATCGATCGAGACCGAGACGCCGGTCTCGTTTTCGACGTTATCAGTGACCGGGCACCGATCTTTCACATTCGACAGCCACGCGTCGAGGTCCGCATCGCCCGCCGTCTCGACCGACAGCGAAACCTCGACGCCCTGGAGCCCCGCTCGGTCGTCGACGTCTTCGCCCCGGTACGTCGCGTAGTTCACGTCCCCCTGGATCGTCGCCTCGAGGGACTCGATGTCGATGTCCATGTCTCGTGCGACCATCGTCCCGGTCAAGTTGAGACAGGCAACCAGGGAGCCGAGCAAGTACTCGACGGGGTTTACGTCCTTACCGACGACGAACTCGGCGTCACCAGTACTGACTTCCGTCCGTCGGGGGCTGAGACGCGATGCTGTGAGTTCGTAGTTCGAGAGTTCTGAATCGCCCATGTGTGGACAGTTACGCGGCCAAGAGTATACCGTTTGTTTTCCCGCCCGGGAGCGGCGTCAGCTAGCCGCTCCGAGCCAGGAGCGAACGGAGCGTCCGGTTCACCCACCGAACTCGACTGGGAGGCCCCAGCGGTGGGGCGGTGCGGTCGCAAGTGGCCAAGCAGCGAACGGTTGGCGCTGGTCGCCGTCGCGGTCGACCAGCCACAAAACCGCAGTCGCGGCCTCAGTCCATCAGGAACTCGATCGCGGCGCCCTGGCCGAAGCCGACACAGAGCGTCGCCAGCCCCCGACTATCCCCGCGCTTCTCCATCTCGTGCAGCAGCGTCACCGGCAGCCGCGCCCCGCTGGCGCCGAGCGGGTGACCGATCGCGATGGCGCCGCCGTTGACGTTGAACTGGTCGTCGTCGATCCCCAGCTCCTCCTGGGCGTACACACACTGGGAGGCAAAGGCCTCGTTCAGTTCGACGAGGTCGTAGTCCTCGATCTCCGTCCCGGCGCGCTCGAGCAGCCCCTCCGTCGCCGGCACGGGACCGATTCCCATCACCGTCGGGTCGACGCCGGCGACCTCGTTCGTGCCGATCTCGGCCACGATATCGAGGCCGTTCTCCTCGGCGAACTCCTTCGAGGTCACCATCACCAGCGACGCGCCGTCGGAGATCTGGCTGGAGTTGCCCGCGGTCACCGTCCCGTCGCCCGTAAACGCCGGCGGGAGGCCGGACAGCTTCTCGGCGGTGGTGCCGGGGCGGATCCCCTCGTCCTCCTCGACGACGCCCTCGTCGGTCTCGATCGGGACGATCTCGTCGTCGAAGCGGCCGGACTCGGTGGCTTCGACCGCGCGCTGCTGGCTCCGGGCCGCGTACTCGTCCTGCTCCTCGCGGGAGACGCCGTACTCCTCGGCGACCTTCTCGGCGGTCATCCCCATCTGGAGCTGGAAGATGTTGTACTGCTCGCCCAGTTCGGGGTGGAGGTGCTCGTAGGAGTCGCCGTCCATCGGCACGCGGCTCATGTTCTCGACGCCGCCGGCGACGATGCAGTCGCGGTTCCCGGCGGCGATCGCGTCCGACGCCGAGATGATCGCCTGCATCGAGGAGGCACACCAGCGGTTGATCGTCGTCGCCGGCGTCCCCTCGCCGAGCGAGGAGAGCAGCGCGATCACGCGGGCGACGTTGTTGTCCTGCTCGCCGCGCTGCTGGGCGACGCCCCACATCAGGTCGTCGACCTGCTCGGGGTCGACGCCGGTGGTCTCGAGCGCGTCCTCGATCAGCGGCACCGAGAGGTCCTCGCTTCTGGTCTCCGCGAAAACGCCGTCCTCCTTCCCCTGCGGGGTCCGGCGCGCGTGTACGACGACAGGTGTCGACATACCCCGGACTCCGTTCGGGACGGGCATAAATCCGACCGAACGCCGCGTGCGTGGTCGAGGGTTTCCGCCGGCGACGGGGAAAGTACTTACAGCGCCGCCCGAACCCTCATCACCGTGTCACGCCCCGCTCGCTGGGCGCGCCGCCGGCCGGTCGCGGCCGTGCTGGCGCTGACGGCGCTCGCCCTCCTCCTCCGGCTGGTCGCGCTGGGCGACCGAACGATGCACTGGGACGAGGCCCGCGTCGCCTACTGGACGCTGCGCTCCGTCCGCGGCGCCGGCGTCGCCTACCGGCCGATCATCCACGGCCCGTTCCTCCCGATCGTCGTCGGCGCACTGTTCGAACGCCTCGGCCCGACCGCGTTCGCGGCCCGGCTCCCGGTCGCGGTCGTCGGCGGCCTCGCGCCGCTGTCGGCGCTGCTGTTCCGCCGGCCCGCCGCGTCGTCGACGACGGCCGCCGGGAGCGCCCGGTTCGGTCTGAGCGACGAGGAGACCGTCGCGCTCGCCGCCCTCCTCGCGGTCACGCCCAGTCTCGTCTACTACTCGCGGTTCATGCGCTCGGACGTGCCGCTGGCCGTCTTCGCGCTGTTCGCGCTCGGCTTCGCGGTCCGGGCGCTCGCCACGGGGCGCCGACGCCACGTCGTCGCCGCCGGCCTCTTCGTCGGCCTCGCGGTGCCGACGAAGGAGAACGTGCTGCTGTACGCCGCCTGCGCGGGCGGGGCGGCGGCGGTCGCGGTCGGCTGGCCGGCGGTCGCCCCGCTGCTCCCGTGGCGCGAGGAGGGCGACCCCCGACCCGCGGCGTCGGCGGCGCTCCGCGACTCGCTCGCCCGGGCCCGGCGCGTCGCCGCCCACCACCTCCCCGCAGTCCCCCTGGCGCTACTCGTCGCGCTCGTGCCGGTCGTGTTCTTCCTCGCCCCGCGAGGGCCGGCGGGCGACCCCAATCTCGGCATGGCGCTGGCGGGCGACGCGGGGTGGCTCGCGCTGATCGAGCGCGCCACCGTCGGCACGTGGGAGACGTTCCGGTCGAGCCTCTGGACCGGAAGTCGGAGCCACTCCTACCCGGAGTACGCCGGGAAGCTCTGGGGCTACGTGCTCGTGGGGGCGCTCCCGGTCGCCGTCGGCGCCGGCGCCGCGTTCGTCCGGGAGCTGCGCTCGCCGTCGCGGCCGCTGGTCGTCCCGCTGGTCGCGTGGGGCGTCGCGTCGCTGCTCGGCTACCCGCTAGCGACGGACATCCCGGCGCCGTGGCTCTCGATCCACCTCGTGGTGCCGCTGCTCGTTCCAGCGGCGGTCGGCTGCGTCGCGCTCGTCCGCGAGCGGGCGTGGGAGTTCGAGGTCGATCCCCCGGACGCCGACGCCCGCCGGCGGTACGCCCGCTACGCGCTGGCCGCGCTGGTGGTGCTCTCGGCCGTCCAGGTGCCGCTGGTGCTCGCGGCCACGTCGATCACCCCGCCGCTGTACGTCAACGTGCTCGCACAGACCGCCCAGCCGCCGGAAGACCTCTCGCCGATGCGGGAGACGGTCGCGGACGCGGCCGACGACGGCGGCGTGCTGTTCTACGGCGAGGAGTACCACCTGCCCGACGAGCGCGTCGCCGACCGCCCGCCAGCAGAGGGCGAGAACTGGCTCGGCTGGTGGCTGAACCGCCTGCCGATGGCGTGGTACGCCGAGCGGGCGAGCGCGCCCACGGCCCACGTCGGCGACGCCGAATCGCTTCGCGAGACGGAGCCGATCCCGCCGGTCGTGTTCGCCGACCCCAGTGAGGCCGAATCGGCGGCGGCCGTGCTGGAGCCTCGGGGGTACGAACGGACGCGCTACGAGCTCGGGCTCTACCACGAGCAGGCGGTCGTGGTGTTCGTCGACGCGTCGCGGCTCGACCGTCGTGGAACGGACAGATCCGTGCACTCCCCGCCGATGGTGGGGGTCCGACGCGCTTAACCGACTGGGGTGGCAACCTCGATGGGATGAGCGACCCCGCCGTCGACGTCGTAGAGTTCCTGTTGACTGCACACACGTACACCGAGGCGGAGGACCTCGACGAGGACGACCTCCCGCCCCGGTACCGGCAGGTGTTCTGGTCCGACGGGTCGATCGAGCGCCCGCTGGCGGTCACGCAGGACCGCGCGCGCACCGCCACCAGCGTCGATCACCCGTGGGACGCCGTCTCTGATCTGCTCTTCACCCAGCGGACGGAGTTCTCCGGCGAGATCTCGCTGACCCAGCCGGAGATGGCGCTGGAGTGGTACCTCGACCACGTCGACGAGGACCGCCTCGCCGCCAACCCGACGCTCGCCTACGCCGCGGAGCACGACGACGACGCGAACGTCGACGTGAGCCGCGAGCAGGCCCGCGAGGAGAACCAGCCGATCCAGGCCGACCGCGTCTGGATCGACTCGCTGCTCGACGAGTACTTCGACGAGGATGACGACGCCGAGATGCTCGACCTCGTCCACATCCTCGCGCCCGAGGAGATCGAGACCACGCTCGACGACCTGGTGCTGACCGAGGACCAGCAGGAGGAGGTGAACAAGATCGTCACCGCGATCGAGAACCGCGACTACCTCGCCAGCATCGGCCTGAGCGAGATCGGGAAGATCCTGTTCGTCGGCCCGCCGGGCACCGGGAAGACCACCATCTCCCGGGGGCTGGCCCACGAGCTCGGCCTCCCGTTCGTCGAGGTGAAGCTGTCGATGGTCACGAGCCAGTACCTCGGCGAGACGGCGAAGAACGTCGAGAAGACGTTCGAGGTCGCCAAGCGGCTCTCGCCGTGTATCCTGTTCATCGACGAGTTCGACTCCGTCGCCAAGACCCGGAAGTCCGACGAGCACGCCGCGCTGAAGCGCGCGGTCAACACCCTCCTCAAGAGCATCGACGACATCTCGCTGGTGCGCGACGAGGTGCTCACCGTCGCCGCGACGAACCACCCCGACCAGCTCGACGCCGCCGCCTGGCGGCGCTTCGACGAGGTCGTCAACTTCCCCAAGCCCGACCGCCAGATGCGCGCGGACATCCTCCGCATCGTCACCCAGGACATGCAGATGGCGGAGTTCGACCCCGAGGCCATCGCCGACGAGACCGAGGGGCTCACCGGCTCCGACCTGCGGATGGTGCTCCGCGAGGCCGTCCTCCAGGCGCTCACCGAGGGGCGCCGCGAGCTCACCCAGCAGGACGTGATGAACGCCGTCCAGGGGTTCGAGGAGCGGGACAACCTGAAGAACATGGACATGATCGACGGCGAGGGCGCCGCGATCGCCGGCGACGGCGGCCACGACCACGGGCACGACCACGACCACTGACCGCGGCCTCCCGTCGCGCTACTTCTCGACCGGCCGCCACACCGCGACCGCCGCGACCGCCAGCGCCGCCACGGTCCAGCCCGCGAGCCCGAACGCGCTGACCAGCGGATGCGCCGTCGCGACCCCCGGGTCGGCCGCGATCGCGGGCCGGATCGCCAGTTCGAGCACGAGCCCGCGGAACGCGCTCGCGGGCGCCAGCCCGACCAGCACGCCGATCAGGTCGCCGACGAACCCCGTCGTGAGCAGCGCCACGAGCGCGAGGTCGGCGAGGAACGCGACAACCACGACGACGCCGACGCCGGCCGCGAGCGCCTCTCGGTCGGTCCGGGCGAGCGCGGAGCCCGCGAGCACGAACGCGACCGTCGCGAGCGTGTACCAGCCGGCGAACAGCACGAACCGGCCGTAGATCAGCGGCGTGTCGCCCGCCGAGTGGGTCGCCAGGAACGACGACGTCTCCGGGGCGCCCAGCCCCGCGACGACGCCGGCGGCCGCGAGCGCCGCGACGACGAGCACGAACGCGGGGAGCGCGCGGCCGACGAACACGCCGAGGACGTACTCCGCCCGCGAGACCGAGTACGTCCGGAGGATCGACAGCGTGCCGCGCTCGTCGTCGCCCCGGATCGACTGGAACGCGACGGCGAACGCGAGCACCGGGACGAGCAGTTCGACCGGCAGCAGCAGGTCGTACGTCAGCGAGACGTAGCCGCCGGGCGAGCCCATCGAGGCGCCGCCCAGCCCGACCACGACGGCCGTAAACACCGCCGCGACGGCCAGCAGCGCCCGGTTCCGCAGCAGCGTCCGCACCTCCCGGTTCGCGACGGCGACGACCGGGCGAGCGCGGATCACTCCCCACCCCCGTCGGTCGGCGCGTCGACGTCGACTGCCGCCCGCCCCGAGCCGGCGACCGTCGCCGAGAACACGTCGCGGAGGCTTGTCTCGCCGGCCCCCTCGAGCAGCGCGTCCGGCGAGCCGTCGAGCACGAACTCGCCGTCGGCGATCAGCAGCACGCGGTCGGCGTAGCGCGAGACGGCCTCGAGGTCGTGGCTGGTCGTGAGCACGAGCCGGCCGTCGGCGGCCATCGCCGCCGCGGCCTCGAAGATGTGGTCGGCGATGTCCGGGTCGAGCCCGCTGGTCGGCTCGTCGAGGACGACGACCGGCGGGTCGCCGATCAGCGCCTGGGCGAGCCCCAGCAGCCGCGTCATCCCGCCGGAGAGCGCGTCGACGCGCCGGTCGGCAGCGCCGGTCAACCCCACCCGGCCGAGGATCGCGTCGGCGTCGACGTCGGTCTCGACCAGCGAGCCGTAGAAGTCGACGACCTCGCGGACGGTGAAGCCGGGGCGGAACCGTGGCGACTGCGGCAGGTACGCGACGGTCCGGCCGGTCGTCGTGGGCCGGGTGACCGTCCCGGCGTCGAGCGCACGCAGGCCGGCGAACAGCTCCAGCGCCGTGGTCTTCCCGGAGCCGTTCGGCCCCACGAGCGCGACGAACGTGCCGTCCTCGAGCGCGACGCTGGCGTCGTCGAGGATCGTCACGTCGCCGAAGGAGAACGAGGCGTCCTCGAACGCGAGCACGGGGTCGCTCATCCGGCCACCTCCGTGGCGTTCCCGGAGTCGCGCAGCTCCGCGAGCGTCTCGGGGCGGGCGGGGGTGGTCCGCGGCGCCACGTCGACGACGCCGGTCGCCCGCAGGCCGGGGACGGTCTCCTGCACCGTCCGGACGAGATCGACCGCCGGCGAGCGGGCGAGCGTCCACGCGCCGGGGGTCGTCTGCACGCGCCCGTCGACCGAGCCCGTCGGGCGGAACGCGCGCTCGTAGTGGCCGTCGGCGTCGGTGTCGGTGCCCGGCACCGCCCCCCAGTAGTTGCCGCTGTCGCCGACGGTCCAGACACGGAGCGGGCCGATGCTGGCCGTCGCCGCCTGCCCGTTGCCGACGACGTCGTTGTCGGTCAGCAGGTTGGTCGCGAGCGCGTCGCCGGCCCGGAGCCCCACGTCGTTGCCGACGACGGTGTTGTGGGTGTACAGCGACTGCGAGCTGTACACGTTGAACCCGCGGCCGTTGTCGGCGACGACGTTGCCCGCGACGTACGACCGCGAGCCCGCGGTGGAGATGCCGACCCGGGAGTCGCGCACGTCGTTGTCGACGAGCAGGTTGCCCGAGGGGCGGGTCATCAGGAAGATGCCCGCGTTCGAGTCGCGGGCGGTGTTGTTCCGCAGCAGCGAGTCGGAGGTGTACATCTCGTGGATCCCGAAGCGGTGGTCGGTGAACGCGTTGTCCCGGACGACGAGCCCGTCGGCGCGGTGGGTGTAGACGCCGTCGCGGCCGCCAGTGAACTGGCTGCGTTCGACGACGATCGGCTCGTACATCGCGACCAGCCCCATGAACCCGTCCTGGCTGCCGCCGGAGACCGTGACCGTCGACTCGCGGATCACGCTCCCCCGGCTGCCGAGGACGACGATCCCCGACGCGGGCGTCTCGATCGAGACGTCCTCGATCCGCGAGCGCTCGGCGTCGAGCAGGCGGACGGCGGCGTCGCCGCGGCCGTAGGCGAGCTCGACGTTCTGCGACCAGTTCAGCCCCTCGATCTCGGTGGCGTTGAGCATGCTCCGGCGGCTCCCCACGTCGCCGACGCCGTCGATCCGGAGATCCGTCAGCGTGGTGCGAGCGGCGGCGATCGTGAGCACCGTCCCGTTGCCGTCGCCGCGGATCGTCGTCTCGTTCCCGGCGCCGGCGATCGTCAGCGACTTGTTCACGACCAGCCCGTCGGTGCGGTACGTCCCCGGCGGGAGTTCGACGGTCGTGTTCGGCGGGGCGGCCGCGACCGCCGCGTCGAGGCTCTCGGCGTCCTCGCCGACGACGATCGAGGTCGGTCGCTCCCGCTCGGCCGTCGCCGCGACGGCGTCGTTCGCCCACGCCGAGCGGTTCTCGACGGCGCCCCGGAGCGCCGACGCCGAGGCGGGGTCGCGGGCCGGCACCCGGTCGGTGACCGCGCTCCAGGGGACGATCTCCCCGCCGTAGGCGTCGACGAACGCCGCAGCGGCGTCGCGATCGGAGAACGGGACGGCGACGGGGCCGCTCGGCAGGCGGGCGCGGCTGTCGACGACGACGACGCTCTCCTGAGCGGGGGCGAAGCCGACCTCGCCCTCGGCGGTCAGGTACCCCTCGTCGGTGAGCGAGGCGTTGGCGCCCGCGTAGTCCGAGACGAACGCCGCGACCGGCTGGCCGAATCGCTGCTCGTGGCCGGTGCGGCCCTGCTCGGCGACGTAGGAGCCGACGCTGTTGAACCCGACCACGTACTCGTACGCGGAGTAGTACACCTCGACCCGGGGGATCGAGAGCCCCTGGGCTTCGGTTTGCCGGACCGTCTCGTCGGTGAGCCCGAGCCGGAACGTGTCCTCGAACGGGACGGGCTCCACGTCGTCGGCGGCGCCGACGGGGACGACGAGCGTGACGCTCAGCACCACCAGGGCGGCGACGAACACGGTCGCGAACGCGGTAAGCGGCAGTGTTCGGCCGACCATCACCGCCCGAGCGTCGAGATGAGTTCGGGGTTGACCTCGTCGAAGGTGACGACGTCGCCGCCGTGGTCGGCCTGGAACGACTCGGCGTCCGCCTCGTCCGAGAAGCCGATCAGGTCCTCGCCCATCGCGCCGACGACCTCGGAGCCGGCGACGAACGTCACGGTCGTCGCGTCGGCGAACGACTCGGCGTCGTAGTGGGTCGAGATCACCTGCTGGTCGTCGTCGGTCCGGATCTCGTAGTCGACGGTCGAGTAGTCGGTGACGTAGAACGCCTCGCGGTCCCAGTCCTCGTGTTCGAAGTCGAACTGGAACGCCTCCCACGTGCTGTCGAACCGGGCGGGGTTGTCGTGGCCGCCCGGGCGCTGGTCGGCGTAGAAGATCTCCGACGTCGGCCCGGGGTGCTGGGAGATGACCATGCCGCACACGTCACAGGTCGCGTCGTCGGGGAGCGTCACCGCCGCGGGCGCGTCGCCGCCGTCGCCGCCGAGACAGCCGGCGAGCCCGGCCGTGATCCCGACGGTCGCCGCCATCGCGCCGCGGCGGGTACAGCGCACGTCCCGCGAGAGCGCGTCCGAACGATCACCGCAGTCATCGTGTTTGCTGGGAGTCATGGGCAGAGGGGGGCGATCGCCGCCCGCTGGGGCGGCGTCGCTCACGTACCGTAACGTACGCGTTACCGGCGCAAAGGGGTGTTGGTGCGACAGTCGAACGACGGCCCGAGCCGGGGGGTACAAACCGCCGGCGCCCCACCGCCCGCCCATGGACCGCGCCGACTTCGTCGACAGCCTCGACGAGACGCTCCGCACCGACGAGTACGCCGACGTGGACGCCAGCCCCAACGGGCTCCAGGTCGGCCGCCGCGAGGGGGAGGTCGAGACCGTCGCCTTCGCCGTCGACGCCGCCGCGGCGACGATCGACGCCGCCGTCGACGCCGGCGCCGACGCGCTGGTCACCCACCACGGGCTCGTCTGGGGCGGGCTGGACCGCGTCACCGGCCGCGAGTACGAGCGCGTCGAGCCGCTGATCCGGCACGACATCCCGCTGTACGTCTCCCACCTCCCGCTGGACGGCCACCCGACGCTGGGCAACGCCGCCGGGATCGCCGACCTGCTCGACCTCCACGCGCGGGAGCCGTTCGGCGAGATCGGCCCGGAGACGGTCGGCATCGCCGGCGAGCGCGAGGCGCCGATCGGCGTCGACGCCCTCGCGGACCTGCTCGCCGACGAGCTCGAAACCGGCGGCGAGGGCGTGCAGACGCTCGCGTTCGGTCCCGAGGAGATCGAGCGCGTCGCCGTCCTGACCGGCAGCGGCGTCGACTGGCTGGACGAGGCCGTGGCGGCCGACGCCGACGCGCTGATCACCGGCGAGGGGAAACAGCAGGCGTACCACGAGGCCCGCGAGGCCGGGATCAACGTGCTGCTGGCGGGGCACTACGCGACCGAGACGTTCGGCGTGCGCTCGCTGCAGGCGCTGGCCGAGGAGTGGGGGCTGGACACCGTGTTCGTCGACCACCCGACCGGGCTCTGAGCCGGCGGCGACCGCGGCCCACGTATCGGGTCCTTCAAGCCCGCACCGCCACGAGACGGGGGTATGAGCGAGGACGCCGACTCCGAGGAGACCGAACGCCGGGAGTTCCAGCACGACCCCATCGGCCACGCCTCCGTCAGCGCGGGGATGAGCGTGGGCGAGCTCGTCGAGCAGTACGGCGACGCCGGCATCGGCGCCGCCGCGGTCCACGACGCCGCCGACGTGTACACCGAGATGCTCGAGGACGACGACTGCGCCGTGTTCCTCTCGCTGGCGGGGGCGATGGTGCCCGCCGGGATGCGTGAGGTCGTCGCCGGCCTGATCCGGGAGGGCCACGTCGACGCGCTGGTCACCACCGGCGCGAACCTGACCCACGACGCGATCGAGGCGATCGGCGGCAAACACCACCACGGGAGCGTCCACGGGCACGGCCACGGCGAGGGTGACCACGGCCACGACGGCGAGGGCCACGGCGACGATCACGGCCACGACGGTGACCACGAGGGCGCCCACCCAGACCACGCCTCGGGCACGCGCGACCACGACGAGCGCCTGCGCGAGGAGGGCGTCGACCGCATCTACAACGTCTACCTCCCCCAGGAGCACTTCGCGCTGTTCGAGGAGCACCTGCGCGAGCACGTGTTCCCGCCGCTCGAGGCGGAGGGGATCGTCTCGATCGAGCGGTTCACCCGCGAGCTGGGGCGGGCGAACAGCGAGGTGAACGCCGAGGAGGGGATCGACGAGGGGCCGGGGATCGCCGCCGCGGCGTACGAGAACGACGTGCCGATCTACTGCCCCGCGGTGCAGGACTCCGTGCTGGGGCTGCAGGCGTGGGTGTACTCCCAGACCTCGGAGTTCTCGCTCGACGCGCTGGCGGACATGACCGGCCTGACCGACCTCGCCTTCGAGTCCGAGCGCGCGGGCTGTCTGCTGGTCGGCGGCGGCGTGCCGAAGAACTTCACCCTGCAGACGATGCTCGTCACCCCGGGCGCGTACGACTACGGCGTCCAGATCACGATGGACCCCGAAGCCACGGGCGGGCTCTCGGGCGCGACGCTCGACGAAGCGCGGTCGTGGGGGAAGTTCGAACCGGACGCGCGCAACGCGACGATCGTCGGCGACGCGACCGTGTTCCTGCCGATGCTGGTCGCGAACGCCCTCGAGAAGCTGGACGGGTAGATGGACGCCGCGACCTGGGCGGCCGTCGAGTCGTGGGCCGGCGCGGCGATCGCCGACGCCGCCGAACTCGACGGCGGCGAGGTCGGGAGCGTCCACCGCGTCGACCTCGCGGACGGCCGCCGCGTCGTCGCCAAGACCGCCGGGACGGATCTCCGGATCGAGGCGCGGATGCTGCGCCACCTCGCCGAGCACGGCCTCGCGGTGCCAGCGGTCCACCACGCCGCCGAGGAGCTGCTGGTGATCGAGTACGTCGACGGCGAGTCGACGATCACCCCCGCGGTCGAGCGCGACCTCGCGGACCGACTCGCCGCGCTGCACGCGAACACGGCGCCGACGTTCGGCTTCCCGTTCGACACGCTCACCGGGAAGCTCGACCTGCCGAACCCCCGCGAGGCGGACTGGCCGACGTTCTTCGGCGAGCACCGACTCGGCTACATGGCCCACCACGCCGAGACGGAGGGGCTGCTCCCAGCGAGCGACGCCGAGCGCGTCGACGTACTCGTCGACGACCTACCGACGCTGCTGGATCACGACCCCGAGCCGTCGCTGATCCACGGCGACGTGTGGCGGGCGAACCTGCTCACCGACGGCGAGTCGGTGCGGGCGTTCCTCGATCCCGCCTGCTACTACGCCGACCCCGAGGTCGAACTGGCGTACGTCGACTGGACCGAGACCGGCGGCGACGCCTTCTTCGAGCGGTATCGGGAGCGGGCTGTGGTTCCCGACGGCGCCGCGATCAGGCGGCCGATCTACCGACTGCTGCCGTTACTGGTGCACCTGCGGCACTTCGGCGAGGAGTATCTGGCGCCGATCCGGGAGACCCTCGCCGAGCTGGGGTACTAGCGCGTCCAGAACGACGGCGTGAAGATCACCAGCACCGAGAGGATCTCGAGTCGGCCGATCCACATGAGGAACACCATGTACAGCTTCGCGGCGCCGGAAAAGGGCAGGAAGCTGTTCATCGGGCCGACGGGGCCGAACCCGGGGCCGACGTTGCCCAGCGTCGCGATGGCGACGCTCATCGCCTCCAGCCCCGACAGCGAGAGCCCCGACCGGAAGCTGTCGAGGTAGAGCAGCACCGTCGAGACGGCAAAGAGCACCACGAACACCGTCACGAACACGAACACCTCGCGGATCGTGTCCTCGTCGATCACCTCGTCGTTCAGTCGAACCGGCCTGACGGCTTCGGGGTGGGCGGCGACGAACAGCGAGCGGTCGGTCGCCCGCTTCGCGATCACCCAGCGCACGATTTTGATCGAGCCCGCCGCCGAACCCGCAGAGCCGCCGAGGAAGTACGCGAACAGCAGCACCGTCTGGGCGGAGGCGTCCCAGGTGTTGAAGTCCATGCTCGCGTAGCCGGTGGTGGTGACGATCGCGACGGTCTGGAACAGCCCCTGCCGGAGCGCGTTCTCGACGTTGCCGGCGACGGCGTCGACGTTCGTCGGCGTCTCCGCCATCCCGACGCCGGCGAACAAAAGCGCCGAGACGACGGCGCCGAACCCCGCGACGACGAGGAGGTACGCGCGGAACTCCGCGTTGTCGGTCAGGTGGCGTGGCTCGCCGCGGAAGACGTGCCAGAACAGCGCGAAGTTGGTCCCCGCGATCAGCATGAACGGCATCATCGCCCACTGGATCGCCGGCGCGAACGCCTCGGCGCTGCGGGCCTCCGGCGAGAACCCGCCGGTCGGGAGCGTGGTGAGCGCGTGGGCGACGGCGTTGTAGAGATCCATCCTGGGGGCGACGTCGACGACCCCGAGCGCGAAGAACACCAGCGCCGCGAGCAGGGTGAAGCCCGCGTAGATCCCCCAGAGCGCGCGGGCGGTCTCCTGGATCCGGGGGGTGAGCTTGTCGAGCGAGAGCCCCGGCGCCTCCTGGTTCATCACCTGGGCGCCGCCGACGGACATCTCCGGCAGGATCGCCACCATCAGCACGAGGATCCCCATGCCGCCGAGCCACTGGGTGAGCTGGCGCCACAGCAGCATCGCGTGGCCGTGGCGCTCGACAGAGATCTCGCCCAGCACGGTCGCGCCGGTGGTCGTGAACCCGCTCATGCTCTCGAACAGCGCGTTGATCGGCGAGGCGACCGTGCCGGTGCCGGCGACGAGGTACGGCACCGTCCCCGCGATCGGGACGACCAGCCAGGCGAGGCTGACGAGGAGGAACGCCTCACGCCGGCCGAGTTCGTCGTCGCTGCCGAGGAGCTCGAACAGCAGCCCCGCCCCGAGCATCACGGCGCTCGTGGCGACGAAGGGGACGGGGCTCTCGCCGTAGTAGAGGGCCACCAGCAGGGGCGCGATCGGCGTCACGCCGAGATACTTCAGCACCCGACCGACGAAGCCGATGCTCACCCGGTAATCGACGTACGTGTTCGGGAGTGAAACCATCGAGTAGCGTCTCGGTCGGCGGTGTCAGTTCGCGCCCGAGCAGGGCGAGAGGGCGATCTCCTCGATTCGGGCCTGTTCGTCCGCGATCCGTCGGAGTTCGACCGCCATCCCCTCGGCGTCGCCGTCGCTCTCGACCTGCGCCATGCGGTCGGCGGTGCTGGCGAGCAGCGCCGCCGCCTCGGCGACCGTCTCCCGCTCGCCGTCCTCGAGCCGGGTGACGATCTCGGAGTAGCAGCGTTCGGTCGGCTCTTCGGTGCTCATACCTGCCGTTCTCGGGGCGGGACTATCAAACCCCGCCGTGCCGGCTCAGGCGACCGACCGCCGCGGCGAGAGCAGGAACCGCGCGTCGCCCGCACCCCCGGCGAGCCCGAAGCCGAGCGTCACCGGCTGCTCGGTTCCGAGCTCCACCCGCAGCTCGCTGTCGGCGGGAATCGGGCGCACCATCTCCCGGAGGTAGTCGAGGCTGAACAGCGACTCGGCGTCCGCGGGCGAGAGCGCGGCGAGGTCGTCGCCGTCGAACGCCAGCGCCACGTCGTCGGTGTCGCCGGTCGCCTCGGCGTAGAACGTCCCCGCGTCGGCGTCGACGCCGAGCGTGAGGTGGCTCGACACCATCCCGGCGGCGTCGACGATTCGGGACACGTCGCCGCCCGCGATCGTCAGCTCCGCGGGGCAGTCGTACTCCATCTCGGCCGGGTCAAGCGGCTCGCGGATCGCCTCGGGGTCGATCAGCCCCAGCGTGTAGGCGAGTTCGCCGACCAGCACGTGGAGTTGGCGACGATCGGCGTCGAGCACGAGCCGGACCGAATCGCCCGGCTCCGCGAGGCCGACCACCTCCCCGAGCCGGCTCACGTCGACGCCGACGGTCTCGCCGCTCGCGTCGTACGCCGCGAACGCCTCGGCTGGGAGATCGAGCGACACAGCCGCGACGCTCGCCGGATCGACCGCGCGCACGTGGAGCCCGTCGGCGGCCAGTTCGAGCCGGCACTCGTCGACGAGCGCACCGAGGACGGCCAGCGCGTCGTCGAGTCGGTCGGCGTCGATCGTCGCGTCGACAGCGGGGTCCTGCGGCAGCGACACGGTGGGGGAGACGGCTTCGGACATGAGCACTCGGTCGGTCGGAAACCGCATAAGCGTTTTTCACAGAAATCCGATTGATAATCGTTAACCGAGTATAGAACGCCACCTTTATCGAGATTCATACCCCATTATCGAGTATGGCTGGCGACGAACGCGACCGAGGAATCCTGAGCGAGGCCGACCGCGCGTACCTGCGCGGGGAGAAGACGTTCTCGAGCGTCCAGTCCGAGCGGAACGCCCGAGCACGGGTCCGGGACCGACTGTTCGAGGCGGTGCGGGACTTCGAACTCCTGGTCGAGGCGCTCGACGACCACGACCGGGAGCTGGTGTTCGAGAAGCGCTTCGGCAACATGGCGGGCGCCGACGCGTTCGACGCGCTCGTGTCGGCGCAGGCGCTGCTGTATCGCGGCGTCGACGACACCGATATCGACTTCGAAGCGGTACTACACGAGGCAGTGAACGTCGCCGAAGCCGGCGATGGGCGGGCGGCGACGGTGGATCTCGACGTGACGTACGAGCGGCTGAGCCCGGAGAGCCTGCTGCACAAGCTGGAGAGCGGCGAGGAGCTGTCGCTGACGGAGCTGGCGTACCTCCACGGCCACGACGACGTGAGTCGGGACCGACTGGCGCGCTACGTCGCCGACGACGAGACCGTCGACGACGGCCGGATCCAGTCGAAGGTGACGGAGTTCTGAGCGTCGGCGTCGAGTTCGTGATGGCCGGGATTTGAACCACAGTCACTCGCTCGCGGGGCTCGCTCGTTCCCTGCTTCAGATCCCTTCGTGCGGCTCCGACCCGATAGCGCCGGCTTCGCAGCGCGATGAAACGCGCTGCTCGCCGGGTTGCTGTCGAGAGAACGCCGAGGAAGGGATTTGAACCCTTGAGTCCGTGAGGACAGTAGATTTCGAATCTACCGCCTTGGCCAGGCTAGGCTACCTCGGCTCACCTAACCGTCGTACACGCTCCGGTTAATCGGTTACGGTTCAACGCAGCGCGTTGATCAGCGCGACGGCGCCGACGACGAGCAGGAACACCGACGCGATCGGCTGGCCCCCGGCGGCGGCGAGATACACCGCGTAGCCGACGGCGACGGCGAGGCTGCCGACCAGCACCGACGAGACGACGTGGACGATCTCGCCCCGGGTCGTGTCGGTCTCCTTCCCCAGCTGCTCGCCGACCGAGACGGCGTTGCTGGCGGCGTCCCACGCGAGCACGCCCGTCAGGGCGCCGACGAGCACCAGCAGCGGCGGCGCGCCCGTGTAGCCCGCGTACAGCGCGCCGAGCAGCAGCACCCCGCCGCCGTTGGTGATCAGCCGCCGCGACGCGACCGCGAGCCCGGCGAGCAGCACCACCAGCCCCAGCCCCGCGACGGCGCCGCCGGCCGGCACCACGACCGCCGTCGCCGCGACCGACAGCAGCGCCAACCCCGCCGCGACGGCGACGCCGAATCGGGACGGCTCGCGGGTGATCTCGGTCATCGCGACCACCTCCGACTGCGTCGGCAGTCGGTCCTGTGGGGTCGAGGAGCGCAGGTCATCGCGACCACCTCCGGGTCGCCCGAGCGAGTTCGACCGCCAGCGGGCGCTCGCCCCAGTCGATCACCCGGATCCCGTGGCTCCGGAGCCGGCGGAGCCGCGTGTCGCGTTCGAGGCGGGCGAGCCGGTGGGTCGCCGTGTCGTCGACCGTCGGGTCGGGGCTGATCAGCGTCAGCTGGTGGCCGTAGGCGTCCAGCCGCTCGGCGACCGTCGCGATGTAGTCGTCGGTCACGGGGCTGAACAGCACGATCTGGGCGTCCGCGGGCAGTCGGCGCCGGAGCCGTCGCAGCGCGATCGAGGGGTAGAACGGCTCCTCGGAGGGCGACACCGAGAACGCGGGGTGGTCCGCCAGCAGGCGCCGGGCCGTCGCGCGGTGCTGCTCGCCCGTCGTCGGCGCGAGCCAGCACGCCTCCGGCCCGTAGCTGGCGATCCCGACGCGGTCGCCCGTCGAAAGCAGCGCCGAGAACGCCTCGCCCGCGGCCTCGACGCTCCGCTCGACGGCGTTGGGCGTCTCCTCGTCCGGCGCGCGGTAGGCCGCCTCCCGGGAGTCGATCAGCAGCACCACCGTCGCCGCCCGCTCCTCCCGGAACGACACCGTCGAGAGCTCGCCGCTGCGGGCGTAGCGGTTCCAGTCCACCCGGGAGAGCGGGTCGCCCCGGCGGTACTCCCGGGTGGAGTGGAACTCCAGCCCCGAGCCGGCCACGTCGGTCGCGACGCGGCCGGAGTACGGCGTCGTCAGCCCGCGCAGCGGGAGATCGCTGCTGGCTTCGAGCGTCGGGAGACAGCGCAGCGTCGTCTCGTGATCGACTTCGACCCTGCGCTCCCGCGAGCCGCTGGCGTTCCGAACGATCGCCGTCAGCGGCGCCCAGTCGTGCGCGCCGCGGGTCGCCGTCACCGTGTAGCTGAACGTCGCGCGCTTGCCCGGGCGGAGCGCGGTCCCCAGCCTGGCGGTGCCGTCGGTGACCGAGAGCCCCGGCGGCACGCCGTCGACGAGCCGCAGGTCCGGGATCGTCGACGACCCGGCGTTCTCGACCGTCACGGTCACCGTCACCTCGTCGTCGGGCGACGGCGAGGGGTCGGAGAGCTCGCGGTCGAGGGTGAGGTCGGCCGCCGGCGCGTCGCCGAACCGGGCGTACGCCGCGAAGCCGACGCCGACGAGCGCGACGAGGAACAGTCCGGGGCGCTGGAACGGCAGGCCGAGCGCGAACGCCGCGAACGCCAGCGCGCCGATCCCCGCCCAGTGTTCGGTGTCGACGGCGTCGACGTAGCTCATCCCCCACCCCCGTGGGCGACGAGGTCGTCGACGACCGCGACGGTGCGGGCGAACGCCGCCTCGTACTGCGAGAACGGCGCCGTCGCGAGCAGGCGGGCGCGTTCGGCGGGCGGGAGCCGGACCTCTTCGCCCAGGAACCACGCCGCGACGGGGTCGTCGGTCCACTCGCCGCTCTCCAGTTTCTCGCGGGCCGCGGCCTCGCTGCAGTCCTCGGCGTCGGCGACGGCCGCGACGGCGACGCTCGCGATCCGCTCTCGAATCTGCTTCCGCGGGCGGTCACCCCGCCGGGACGACCGCCGCGCGAACCGCAGCGTCTCCCGCAGGTCGTCGCCCGGCGCCGGCGCCTCGTAGCGGCGCTCGGGGTCGCCGGTCTCGGCCCCCCGGAGCGGCGTCCGCCGGCGAGCCAGCGCGGTCGTGACCGACTGGACGCCCGCCGCGACCGCGATCAGGAGCACGAACACCCAGCTCGCGGGGATCAGGCCGGCGAACTCCTGCTGGAACGAGACGAACAGCCCGACGAGCACGGCGACGGCGCCGAGGGCGGCGAGCCGGCGCCTCATTCCTCGGCCTCCGCGTAGCTCTCCTCGATCCGGCGCAGCGCCGCCGTCGCCCGGCGTTCGCGATCCTCGGTCACGTCCCGATCGCCGTACCGGACCTCCTCGAACAGGTCGGTGAGCTCGTTCACGTCGTCTGGCGCCATCCCGGCGTCGACGGCCGCCGTCGCGAACTCCGCCGGCGTCGACGACTCGGGGTGTTCGACCGCGAGGTGTTCGGTCATCTCGGCCCACGCGCGGAACACCTCGTTGTCGAATGCGTCGCCGGTCTCGATGCGGTCGGCGGCCTCGCCGGCCACGCGCCCCACGGCGGCGATGTCGGTCTCCTCGTCGTCGGCGTCGCGCTCGCGGTCGACGACCGAGTCGACCACGTCGTCGGCGGAGGCGACGTACAGCAGCACGATCGCCGCCAGCACCAGCACGACGAGCACGATCACGAGCAGCACCGACGGCTGGCTCGTCGCCGTCTCCGCGGCGGCGCCGAGGCTGCCGCCGCCGGTCTCGTTGGCGCTGGTCGTCCGGTTCGCCGGTTCGGCCGGTGCGATCCCCTCCTGGATCGTCTGACAGCCGGCGAGCGCGAACCACATCAGGTAGACGATCGGCCCGTAGAGCAGGGCCGTCAGGATCCCCATCCCGAGAGACTCGGTGCGCCACCAGACGTAGCCCGCGAGCGCCGCGACGGTGCCGGCTATCAGCAGCTTCGCCGGCAGCGTCTGGAGGACGCTCATACAGGCGCCGCTGATCTCGCCGGTCCACTGCATCCCACCGCCACCGCCGGTACTCGAGTTGCTGGCGGCGTCGCTCCCGTCGCCGCTCCCGAGGCCGCCGCCGCTACCGTCGCCGAGACCGGCGCCGGAGTCGGACGCGACGGGGTTCTCGAGCGTGGCGCCCGCGGCGCCGATCGCGAGGAGGGCGAGGAGAGCGAGGACGACGGCGACCGCGGTGTCCCGCTGCACGCGGTGTGCTAATCACAACCGAGGTATAGTGGTTTCGTTGACGGATCCTGCCGCGACCGCGGGCCTTGATGCCTCGGGCGACCGGAGTACCCCCATGGCCAGCATCGGCGTCGTCGGCGCCGGCGTCGCGGCCGCCGCGGCGACGTTCGTCGTCGACGGGGCGCGCCCGGACGCCGACGTGACCGTCCTCGAGAAGTCCGGCGGCCTCGGGGGCCGCGCGGCGACCCGCCGCCACGGGGCGTTGACCTACGACTACGGGGCGAACTACGTGAAGTCCGACAGCGAGCGCGTCGCGGAGCTGTTGACCGAGACGCTCGACGACGACGGGCTCGTCGACGTGACGGAGCGCGTGTACACCTTCGACGAACGGGGCGAGGTGACGCCGGGCCGCGAGCCCGACGGCCAGAAGTGGTCCTACCGGGCGGGGCTGACACAGATCGCCAAGCGACTGTTCGCGCGGACCGACGCCGAAGTCCACCGCCGCACCCGAGTCGAGACGCTCCGGCACGACCCCGAGACAGGGACGTGGACGCTCGTCGACGCCGACGGGGAGGCGTGGGGGCCGTTCGACGCCGTCGTCCTCAACCCACCCGCCCCGCAGACCACCGACCTGCTCCGGGGCGCGGAGTGGGCGTCGCCGGCGAAGCAGCCCCTCGTCGACGCCGTCGCCGATGTCCCGTTCCGCACGATCTGGACCGCGGTGCTGCACTACCCGTTCGAACTGGACCGCCCGTACTACGCGCTGGTGAACACCGACAAGGAGCACGCGGTGGGCTGGATCTCCCGCGAGGAGTGCAAACCCGGCCACGTTCCCGACGGCGAGTCGCTGCTGGTGGTGCAGGCCAACCACGAGTGGTCCGTCGAACACTACGACGAGGACCCGGCGGCGAACGTCGACGCGCTCGCGGTCCACGCTGCCGAGATCGTCGGCGACGACCGCCTCGCGGAGCCGGACTGGACGGACCACCAGGGCTGGCGCTACGCGCTGACGGAGGGGAGCGCGCTGGCCGGCCCGCTCGACAGCGCCGAGGACGAGGGGCTCTACTGCACCGGCGACTGGGTCGCCGGCGAGGCGCGCGTCCACGCGGCGCTGGAGAACGGCCTCGAAGCCGGCGAGAAACTGTCGTTCGGACTCTAGAACGTCAGGATCTCGATCCCGTCCGTGTCGTAGGTGGTCATCGCCGCCAGCCGGTCCGACACGTCGTCGAGGCCGACCTCCCCACCCACGAGCGCGCCGGGGTCGAGCGTCCCGTCGTCGACCATCGCCAGCAGCTCGTCGAACCGGGCGGGCGGCATCCCGCGGGAGCCGAGCCAGTCGATCTCCCAGCGGGTCATCCAGTCCGTCGGGAGCGAAACCTCCCCCTTCTCCGCGTCGGTGGTCAGCCCGACCTGGACGTGGGTGCCGCGCGCCCGGAGGCACTCGACGGAGTTGCGGGCGGTCTCGGCGCGGCCGAGCGCGTCGAGGCTGACGGCGGCGCCGCCGTCGGTGATCCCGTGGATCGACTCGACCACGTCGGTCTCGCTGCCGTCGACGATCTCGCTCGCGCCCACCTCGGCCGCGCGGGCGAGCGCCTCGTCGTTCACGTCGACGGCGATCGGCCGGGCGCCCAGCGCGTCGGCGATCTGGATCGCCGAGAGGCCGACGCCGCCGCAGCCGTGGACCGCGACCCAGTCGCCGCCGCCCACGTCGGCGCGGTGGGCCAGCGCGTGGAACGCGGTCATGTACCGACAGCCGACCGCGGCCACGTCGCGGAAGCTCACGCCGTCGGGCAGTGTCTGGAGGTTGTGGTCGGCGTGGGGGACGGCCACCTGCTCGGCGAAGGCGCCCGGCACGTCGGGCTCGAACCCCAGCGCGTGGCCGTCCTCGCAGGTGTTGCCGTGGCCGGTCCGACACTCGCCGCAGCCCCCGCAGCCGAGGCTGAACGGGACGACGACGCGGTCGCCGACTGCGAACCGCGCCACGTCGTCGCCCACCTCGACGACGCGGCCCGCGGGCTCGTGGCCCAGCACGTAGTCCAGCGGCACCTGATCGTCGGCCCACTCGCCGTGGCCCTGCCAGGCGTGCCAGTCGCTCCGGCAGATGCCGCAGGCCTCGACGGCGACGACGGCGCCGTCCGGATCCGGTTCCGGCTCCGGAACCTCTGTCACGTCGAGCGGTTCGCCGTACTCGCGGAGGACTGCGGCGCGCATTTGGCCGGGGTTGGGGTGGGGTGTGTGTAGGGCTGTCGGTGGGGGCGCCCCTGACCAGCTGGCAGACGCGTTCGGCAGTGTCGCGCCAGCCGCCGCGCCCCGCGGTGGACCGTCGTTCGGCGCCTGGCGAGCGCCGGATCGGCGTTTCAGGGCCGAACCCCGGCCGTACTCCGATTAATCGGGGTTAACCGCGCCCAAGGCGGCTCCAGCGTTTCCCCGGTTGAAGTGGGTCGAGGCGCGCCTCCCGAGCGAGATGAAACCAGAACGCATCGGTCTCGCCGGCGGGGCGGTGGTGCTCGTCGCGACCGCTGTCGCGACGGTGGCGCCGTGGCTCACCCTCGGCCTGATCGACTGGGGCGGCCTGTTCGAGCTCCTGATCGCCGGAACGACGCTGCTGTTCACGGCGACCGCGCTGACGTGGGTCGTCCTGACCTACGTGATCGGCGCGGGGTACGAGTCGCCCGAACCGGTCCACGGCGCGGACGACATCCACGTCCGGATCCTGACCGTCGACGCCGAGTCGGTGGTGCAGCAGACCGTCGACTCGCTGCCCGCCGAGTTCGACGACGTCCACGTGATCGCCGAGGCGGCGATCGACGTCGACGGCGCCGACGTGCACGTCGTCCCCGACGGGTTCGAGGCCGACGCCGTCCGGAAGGGGCGGGCGATCGAGTGGGCCCGCCAGCACGTCGCGCACGACCGCGAGTTCGTGCTCTACCTCGACGAGGACAGCCTGCTGGAGTCCTTCGAGGGGCTGCCCGACGCCGACGTGGTCCAGCTCCGCGAGCGCCCGCGCCGGACCGGCTCGGTGCTCTCGTACCTGGGCGACGTGTACCGGATGGGCGTCCAGATCGAGCAGCGCGCGTTCGCGCGGCTCTCGGTGCCGCTGTTCGCCTGGGGCGGCGGCATCGCCGTCCGGCGCGAGGTCGAGGACGGAGTGACCTGGGACCGGGAGACGCTCGTCGAGGACACCGCGTTCGTCTGGGCGGCCGCCCAGCAGCTCCCCGAGTTCACGTTCGAGCTCGCGACGGCGACGTGTGCCAACGAGGCGCCGCCGTCGCTGACGGAGATCACCCAGCAGCGACGGCGCTGGGCCGCGGGCAACGTCCGCGCCGCCGCCGAACTCCCGGCCGGCTACCAGCTCCTGACCCGCGTGCGGAACTACGCGTGGGCGCTCTCGCCGGTCGTCACCCTCGTCGTCGTCCCGCTGGCGGTCCTGGGCGTCGGCGTCGCCGCGACGGGCGCGTTCGCGATGCTCTCGGTCGCGCTGGGGCTGCTAACGGCGTTCTGGTACCTCCGCGGCGTGCTCTACTACGGCGAGGAGCAGCTGAGCTGGGCGGTGGCCGTGCCGCTGGCGCCGGTCGTGACGCTGGTCCACTCGATGGGGACGATCGCCGGCATCCTCGACCCGCCCGAGGAGTTCCGGGTGACCGAGAAGGTCGGCGACGCCTGAGGACCCCTGGCCGTCGTTTCCCGGCTACGTTCCGCTTCCCGAACGCTCCTTTCGCCGTCAGTTCGAATAAACCAAATCCTTTTGTTGGAGAACGAGCCAACGCCGGCCAACCGGTATGTCCGCGTCATCGACACGTTTCGACCGCGTGCCGGCACCGAGGCCGCCCCAGGACGGCGACGCGTGGTACGCGCCCGAGACGCTGGCCCAGTACGAGAGCGCGCCCGGCGTCGTCGCCAGCGTCTCCCGGCGCGACGCCGACGAGCGCGGCGGGGAGGCGACCGAGTTCGCCTACGACGCCCGCGAACCGCCGCTGTCGGCCAGCGAGCAGGCCGAACTCGAGCGCGTCCGCGAGCATTTCGCCGACACGCAGCGGCGGCGCCCGCTCACGCGGCAGGGCGCCGTCGAGCGCGCCGAGTCGGGGTTCTCGCCGAAGTACGAGCGCACGCTCGACCGCCTGCTCTCCGGCGGTCCGGGCGCGCGTCGACGGCTGAACTACCACGCGCTGCGGGACCTCCGGCTGCTGGGCGACGCCACGCCGCTGGCGCTGGACGACGACGTGGGCGTCGCCGACAGCGAGGCCGCCGCGGACGGGAAGCTCGTCGTCCACACCACCGACTTCGCGCCCGCGGTGACCGAGCTCGACGCCGACAGCGAGTTCGTCGACCGCGTCGCCGCCGAGCGCCTGCGGCGCTACGAGGTCGAGTTCGCGGGCTACCCGGTCCCGGTCGTCGTCTACCGCGACGGGCTGCTGGGGAGCGACCGGTTCGCCACGCGCTACGCGGTTCTCGAGCCCGACCTCCTGCCGGGCGACGAGGCGCTCATCGCGGAGTGCAAGCAGCGCGTCTGGGAGGCCAGCACCGAGGACGTGATCGGCGGCGGCACCGACCGCCGCGCGTTCGTCGCCGAGCGCGCCCGCCGGCTGCTCTCCCGCCGACTGACTGGGCGCAACACCCGAGAGTGGCTCGCCTCGGCGCGCTACCGGGTCCGCTCGGCGCTCGCGGATCTCGGGGTCGGGGTGCCGCCCGTCGACGACCGCTACGCCGAGGACCGGCTGGACGACCTCGTCTACCACGTGCTGCGGGACTACGTCGGCCAGGGGCCGCTGACGGTGCCGATCCGGGATCCGAACCTCGAGGACATCGAAGCCAACCGCGTCGGCGAGCGCGTGAAGGTCGTCCCCCGCAGCGACGTCGCCGACGGCGCCCGGGTGCCGACGAACCTGACGTTCGAGGCCGAGAGCTCCTTCGTCAACGTCGTCACCCAGCTCGCGGCGGGCGACGGCGTCGAGCTCGACGCCTCGAACCCGAGCGCGAAAGTCAACCTCGACCCGCCGGGCGTCGACGAGACCGTCCGCTGTGCGGTCGCGCTGCCGGTCATCAGCGAGGGCGGCCCGTACGTCTCCATCCGGAAGCAGGCCGCCGAGGCGATGACGCCGGTGGATCTGCTCCGGAGCGACACGCTCTCGGTCGACCTCGTCGCGCTGCTGTGGCTCTGCTACGAGCACGGGCGCGTGGTGCTGTTCTCCGGCCCGACCGGGGTGGGGAAGACGACGCTGATGAACGCCCACATGCCGTTCGTCCCCTTCGACGACCGCCCGGTGTCGATCGACGAGGGGTCGAGAGAGGTCCGCCTGCCCCACGAGACCGGCGTCTCGCTCACCACGCGCGATCACGAGAGCGAGTACAAGCGGGTGACGATGGCGGACCTGATGACGGAGTCGAACTACCTCAACCCCGACACGGAGGTGATCGCGGAGATCAACACGCCCGAGAGCTTCGCGACGTTCGCAGAGACGGTCAACACGGGCCACGGCGTCGTCGGCACCACCCACGCCGAGGACGTGCGGACGCTCGTGAACCGCGTCGTCGAGCAGGACGTGCCGGCGTACCTGCTCGAGGAGATCGACCTCGTCGCCTTCCCCCACCACTCCGACGGCGATCGCTACGTCGCCCGCGCGGTGGAGTTCCTCTCGCCCGAACAGGCCGAGCAGCTCCCGCCGGGCGCGGGCGAGGTGATCGAGAAGGGCGACACCACGATCCACTTCAACGAGGTGTTCAGCCGCGACGTGGACGGCTCCTTCTCGCTGTCCGGCCCGACGGCGCCCGCGGACCCGGACGATCGCGGCTTCCGCCTGCTCCACCGGATCGCGGCGGCGACGGACCGCTCGGCTGACGCCGTCGAGCAGGAGTTCCGGCGCAAGCGGCGCTACGTCGAGTTCCTCGACGACGAGGGGGTGACCGAGTTCGACGCCCTGTTCGACCTGCTCGCGAACCTCCGCACCGACGAAGCCGCGACCGTCGAGCGCCTGCGCCGGACCGCGGTCGCGGACGGCGGTGACGGCGACGACGGCAACGACGGCAACGACGGCGACGACGGCGACGATGGCGACGACGGCGACCCCCCGGAGGGAGCCGATGAGCCTCGAGCACGGCGGCTCGACCGGCGAGCGGGGGACGGGAGACGCCACCGCCCGGCTCTCGGTGCTCGACCGGACGCTGTACACGCTGTTCGCGAGCGAGGCCGACGCCGCCCGCCACAGCGCCCACCGCGAGCAGTACCGCGGGACGGATCTGGGGATCGGCTTCGACGTGTACGTCGCGCGGCTCCACGGGCTGGCGTGGCTGACCGCGGTGCTGGCCGTCGTGCCGACGCTCGCGATCGCGCTGGCGGCGCCCGCCGGCGCGTACGACGCGTCGCGAGACTGCTCGCCAGCGTCGCGCCCGTCGGCGTCGCGCCGCGCCCGCCGCGCCTGCTCGTCGGCGTCGTCGTCGGGGGCGCCGTCGGCGTCACGACCCGCCTCGGCGTGATCGCGCTCGGCGGGCGCTACCTCGGCTGGCTCGCGAGCGCCCGCCAGGCCGACATCGAGCGCACGCTCCCCGGCGCGGCGCGGTACCTCCACGCGCTCTCCTCGGGCGCCGACGGCCCGCGGGCGATGCTGCGGAAAGTCGCCGAGAACGACGCCTACGGCGAGACCGCCGTCGCCGCCCGGAAGGTGCTCAACACCGCCGCGCTCACCGGGAGCCTGAACGAGGGGCTGCGCCGGGTCGCCCGCGACACCCCCTCACGGGACACGCTCGCGCCGTTCCTGCTGAAGTTCCGCGAGCACAGCGAGCAGGGCGGCGACGCGCTGGCGAACTACCTCGACCTCGAGGCGCGGATGCTGGGCCACCAGCGCTCGCAGACCCAGCGGCGCAACGAGGGGTTCCTCGAACTGATCGCGGAGCTGTTCGTCGTGCTGCTGGTGATGCCGGCGCTGCTAGTCGTCGTGCTCACCGTGATGAGCGTGCTCGCGCCGGGGCTCTCGCGGGCGATCCCGACGCCGCTGGGGTCGATCACCCCGCGGGCGGTGCTGATCTACGGCGCCGCCGGGTTCGTGCTGCTCGTCGGCGCCGGCGCGGCGGCGACGGTCGGCCGGCTCCGACCGACCGAGCGACAGGTGACCTACAGCCGCCCCGAGGGCGCGCTGGCCACGCTCCGCACGGCGC
>NZ_BBJN01000003.1 GCF_000739555.1 Halolamina rubra | reverse complement strand
CGGCCGGGTGGCTTAGCTGGACATAGCGCCGCACTCATAGGGTATCGAGATTCGGTGCGGTACGCCTTGGAAGATCCGCAGCGCCCACGGGGCCCGCCGAGCCTCGGACCTGGGTCATGCGGAGATCGCGGGTTCGGAGCCCGCCCCGGCCATACAACATTTTGTTGTCATGTGTCGCCTCCCAACCGGGGAGCCGCGGCACTACCAACGTATCACTATCTGGACCTGAAGCCGCGGGGGTGAGCGCCTGATGCCCTGTGGCTGTTCCGGCTGCAGCGGCGACGTCGTCGCGTTCATCGCCCATCCCGAGCACGGCCGCCGGGCCGTCTGTGAGGACCACGTCAACGACTACCCCGTCACAGAGCGGGTGGGACGATGAGCGGCGACGATCACGTCCGCGTCACCCACCGGGTTCCGAGCCACGTTCGCGACGCCGCTCAGGATCGGACCGAGCACGGGGAACTGAGCGAGGAGGTTCGTAGCCTCTACCAGCGGATCGCGTTCGGCGAGGAAGCCGCCGAGCACGACACCGTCCGACGGGAGCTAGAGCGCGTCCGCGACGAAAAGGACGACACGCGGCGGCAGATCCGCGAACTGCAGGCTGAACTCGAAGAGCTCGAGCGCCGCGAGACGCGCCTGGAGGAGAAGCTCTCGAAGCATACCTCGCGCCAGGACAAGTACGAAGGCCACCTCGAGGCGCTGGAGACGCAACTCCGCGACGGGACACACATCTGGCCGGACCATCCCGGCGTCAAGCGCGCGGCGAACACGGCCGAGATGGAACCGGAAGAAGTCATCGAGGAGCTGCAGGAACGGAACCCGGAGGTGCCGGACTACGCGTTCCAAGACGCGATGCACGCGGATCGCGTTTGGACCGGATTCGGCGACGGGGGTGGTGAGTGATGCACGACGCCGTCCCTCACTACTCCACTATGCATATACATACATCACATACACATATGAACTTGGTAAGTTACAGTAGTACGGTCGAACGGGACGGAGGTGAGTCGGCGTGAGCACCGCTGAACCCAAACAGAACCTCACCGAGCAGTTCCTGCAGTTCTACCGAGACTACTACCGAGAGGAGATTGGGACACTCGCCCAGCTCTGGCCGCAGGAACAGCGGTCGCTCTACATCGAGTACAGCGACCTGTTCCGGTTCGAGCGCGACATCGCCGAGGACTATCTCGACGACCCTGACCAGATGCAGCAGTACGCCGAGGAGGCGCTGCACCTCTTCGACCTTCCTGCCGACGTCGACCTCTCGAGCGGCAGCGGCGCGAACGTCCGGCTAACGGACCGGGAGGGGATGCTCGACACCATCTCGATCGCCGACCTCGGCTCGGATCACATCGGTGAGTTCGTCGCGATCACGGGCCAGATCGAGAAGGTGACGAAGGTCACGCCCGATCTCGAGCGGGCGCACTGGGTGTGCCAGCGCTGCATGACGGCGACGCCGATCGACCAGGGCCACACGTCCGTCCAGGAGCCGCACGAGTGTGCTGGCTGCGAGCGGCAGGGGCCGTTCGAGCTCGACGTCGACCAGTCCGACTGGTCCGACCGCCGGAAGCTGAAGTTTGGCGAGCTCCCAGCGGAGCGCACCACCTCACGCGGCCAGCACCGTACCGTCTACGTCGCGGGTGACCTCTGCCACTACGGCGGCGAGAACGGGCTGGCCGACCGCGCCGGCGAGCAGGCGACGATCCTCGCGACGGTCAACGTCGACACGGACAGTCTCACCGGCCAGAACGCGACGACGGAGTCGGACATCTGGCTCGACGCCCACTCGGTCGTCTTCGAGGACGACGACCTCCACGACGTGGACATCGACGCCCATCGCGAGGAGTTCGAGTCGTTCGCTGCCGAGGACAACGCCCCCGACCTGTGCGCCCGGTCGATCGCGCCGGAGCTGCTCGCCGAGGGCGACGACGAGATGGAGGCCGTGATGGACGCTTCGGTCGCCTGGCTGTTCAACGGCTACCGTGTCGACCCCGAGGGCAAGGGCACGTTCCGTGGCGACCTCCACTTCGCGCTGATCGGCGACCCTGGCAAGGGGAAGTCGACGCTGCTGGCTGCGCTGAACGACATCGCCCCCAAGTCGGTGTTCCGGTCGGGGACTGGGCTGTCGAAGGTGGGGCTCACCGCTGCGGCCGTCCAGGAGGAGTTTGCCGGCACGTCCGAGTGGACGCTGGAGCCGGGGGTTCTGCCACGAGCCAACGGGGGCCACTGCATCATCGACGAGGTGGACGACGTCGTCGACGAGAAGACGAAGGCCATCCACGACGCCCTCGAGGGCGAGCAGATGGTCAAGGTCGACAAGGCTGGGATCGAGGCCGACCTCCCGAGTCGGACGGCGCTGTTCGCGAGCGGCAACCCGACCGACGGTCGGTTCGACCGCTACGAGCCCATCGCCGAACAGATCGACCTGGATCCGGCGCTGATCTCGCGGATGGACATCCTGCTGTCGGTGCAGGACATCCCCGATCCGGATCACGACGCCGACGTCGCCGACCATATGCTCGACACGTTCGACGAGCTCTCCCGCGCCGAGATCGCCGAGCGCGGTGGGCAGGTCGAACAGGTCGAGGAGTCGACAGCCGAGGGCCCGGTTCCAAAAGAGGTGCTCCGGGCGTGGGTGGCCTACGCTCGAGAGAACGTCTTCCCTGTTCTCACCCAACCGGCGAAGGAGAAGCTCAAGGAGTTCTACGTCGAAGTGCGCGACCTCAACGGCGGCCACTCCGAGGACGACGGCGACGACCCGATCCCGGCGACGCCGCGGACTCTTGAGGCCGGCATCCGCCTGGCCGTCGCCTTCGCTCGCGTGGGCCTTTCCGAGACTGTCGAGGTCGAGCATGCCGAGCGGGCGATCGACCTCTCTCGCCAGGTGGTCGGGATGAACTACGACCCCGAGTCAGGCAAGTTCGACGCCGGCCGCGTGGACACAGGCAAGCCGAAGTCCCAAGAAAACCGCCGGAAGGCGTTGAAAGCCCTGATTAAGGACCTACAGCCGGACGACTCCGCCGACGGTGTGGATACCGGCGATCTCCTCGACAAGGCCGAAGAACAAGGGCTGAACCGCGAGAAGTGCGAGAAAGATCTCGACTACTGGGACAAACGTGGTGAGATCTATCACCCGTCGATGGGTGAGGTGAGGTGGTCCTGATGGCGGATGGTCTCAGCACCCGCGAGCAGTACGAGCGCGTGGTCTCGATCGTCGACGCCAACACCGGCGGCAAACAGCGACCGATGGCCGCTCTCAGCACCATCCGGACGGTCGCCGGCTACGCAGGGATCGGCGCGGAGGACGTCGGCAAGCGCCTCGATCGCGCAGTCGCGAACGGCGACCTCGTGATCGTCGAGGGTCGCGTCTGCCAGGCGGAAGAGGAGCCCGTCCGGGCGGCGATCCGCTACGAGGGCAAGCGCGAGCACACGCGGAAGGATCGCCTCGCGAAGCTGAACCAAGCACTCCAGGGGGTGCTCGACGATGAGTGATCACAAGTACTCCGTCGACGACGGCCACTGGGACGAGGACGACGACCAGGAGGACGCCGAACCGACACTCGAGGTCACCCGCCACACGGTCACCATCGACGACTGTCGCGATGCCCACGACTACGAGCACGGCCTCGAGTGGACGTTCTCCATCGAGGACGGCGTCGTTACAGGCATCTACAAAGGCCACTGGCTGGAGGGCCGCACGCAGTCTGACCCGATGCTGTCGCCGTCGTGGGCCGAGGTGCCGACGGTGATCAAGGCGCACCTGGCGATGGAGCTCAACCTCGAGGGTGGGTGGGCGATCGAGACAGATCTGCCGGAGCACTACGGGGGTGACCGATGAGCTCCCGTAAAGGTGACCGCGCCGAGCGGGAGCTCTCAAACTGGCTCGAGGACGAGGCCGATTGGTACGCCCAGCGGACTGGATCATCGGGAGCGGCGACGGACCGCGCTCGACCGGACGTGATCGCCAGCCGTGATCACCGCCACAGTCGCTGGGGCCGCGTCGCCATGATCGAGGTGAAGGCCGTCGACGACGGCACGGTCCACCTCGACGCGCACGAAGTCGAGGAACTCCAGGAGGCAGCCAGCCGCGCCGGCGCCGGTGCCTGGGTAGTGATCCGGCCGAACTTCAACCGCCACGACCAGTGGCATGTCTACCCGCTCCACGAGCTCCACGAGACCGACGGCGGCAACTACTCGGTCCGCAAGAGCGACCTCCCCGGACGCCCCCTCGAGGAGGTGTTCGGCGCCGATGCGTGATCCGGACGCCCCGGCCTACGTCTCGCGCAAGAAGCTCGAGCGCTCGGACACCGCTGACGCGACCTGGCACTCCGACGAGGACTGCCACCAGGTCGAGGCGATGGACGAGGTCGTCGAGATGACCGTCGCCGAAGCGAAGGAAGAGTGCGCCCGCCAGGCACAGTGCTGCTCGACCATGCCCGCGCTGGAGGACCTCGACTGATGGAGCCACTGAGCGTCGACGCCGACCTGCCGCCGGCAGCCCGCCACGTCGCCCACGTCCTGCAGGAGCGCGGCCCATGCACGCAACCGGAGCTGGTCGAGATCACGACTCTCCCGGAGACGACCGTCGACGACGCCCTCGCCCGGCTCGTCGAGGAGGGGCTCGTCGATGTGACCCAGCGCTGGGGCGACGCCCGCGGACATCGCTACGAACTCGACTGACCCTCCCCATGTTCCCCCGAGATTCGGGGCAAGGCGGATCGTTTTAGGCCTTCGTGCCCACCGTCCAGATAGTTACCAGCCGTTGGCCAGTCAGCGACAAACCGGAGAGACGGGCCGTAGCCACTCCTGCCGCCGACCTGTACCATGCCAGAACACCCCTCAGAGTACCAAGAGCACGTACTGAACGCTCCGGACGTCTGCAGCAACTGCTTCCGACTCGTCCGCGTCGAGCGGGAGCGACCGGCGTCGGGCTTCCGCCCGGCGGAGACCTTCTACGCTCGCAACCAGGCGACGACGAGCGTCGAGCACGCACCCGCCGACACGGTCAGCGAGTCCGAAGCGGTCTTCTGCGCCTGCGGCGCCGAGTCGGCGTTCGACCGGATCTGGAGCTGGCGCGACGTCAATCGCGAGCGGTTCCACGAGCTCCTCAAGCACCTGCTCCGGAGTGCCGAGCGCAAGGGGCTCTCGATCGCCCGCCAGCCGGCCGCGGCCCACGCCCTCGCAAGCCACGAACAGCGCCACGAGCGCGACGACGCCCAGGTGCGCGTCGAGTGTGACGTCGACGCCGCCCTCGCCGACGGCCTGTTGGCCGGACTGCGGGTCGCCAACGTCCGCGCCGGCGCCGACGCCACGACTGTCTAGGCCCATGATCCCCCAGCGTGTCCGCTGTTCTCCGCTCCACCGAGAGGAGCGTATCGCGGACGTCGTCGACACCATCCTCCGAGCCGACGGCGAGCTGCTCTACCGCGTCGACATCGACGGCCACCACTACCGCGTGCTGGCTGCCGAGACCACACCTGCCCGACCTCTTCATGACTGAGGCCCTCACCGACGCACAACGCGAGTTCCTGGAGTGCCTCCCAGCGACGACGGCGGAGGTAGTGGACGAACTGGGGATCAAGCGCACGTCGGTGAAAGACCGCCGCGACGGCGTCCGCGACAAGGGCGTGGAGCTCGACTTCGACCAGAGCACCCACGTGTGGTCGATCGCCGGCGACGATGTCGACACCCAGGGCGATGACACTCCCGCCCTTCCGGACCTCGAGGACGTCGACGCCAAGGGCGACCCCGACGAGTCGGAGCTCACCGATCGCGAACGCTACGTCGCTCGCGAACTCCAGACCGGCGCCACGGTCGAGAGCCTCGCCGACGACCTGGACGAGCGCGAGTCGATCGTCGTCGAGTACCTCCGCGATCTCAAGCGCCAGGGCTGGGAGGTCTACGTCGACGAGACCGCGGAGCACGTCGCCATCGAGGGCGACCACACACTCCGATCGAGCGAGCACAAGGGCACACGAACGCGGAAAGCAAACCGGTGGTGGGAGAGCCGCCACAACGCACTCGCCCGTCGGTTCAAGGCTCTCGACGATCCCACGGCGGAGCTCGAGGCGACGCCGGGCCGGGAAGACTGGGTCACGCACCTGACCGATCTCCACGCCGGGGACTACGTCCGACAGGACGACGGCGAGGTCGTCTACAAAACGGCCATCGTCCCGGACGTGATCGACTACACGACCGAGCAGTCGATCTACCTCGCGGAGAAGCACGGCGCCGAGTACGACGTCGCCCACCTGCTGTGGGGCGGCGATATGGTGACCAACGAGGGGATCTACGAGGGCCAGTTCGAGGACCTGGACAGCTGGCTCGACGAACAGGTGGACGTCCTCCATGACCCGCTGCTCCGGCAGGTCAAGGCGTTCAGTAACCGCTTCGACACGGTAAACATCGTCTGCCAGGCCGGCAACCACGGCGACATGCGGGCGTCCGGGACGTCGAAGCAGGCCAACGCCGACCTACTCGTGTTCAAGTCCATCCGGAACACGGTCGCGGCGTTCCAACGCGAGTACGACGACCTACAGAACGTCAACTTCGCGATCGGACAGGCCCGTGGCTACCGGAACTTCCCGATGCGTGGCGGCCAGCTGACCGGCCACCTTCGCCACGGCGAAGACCGCGACCCGCAGGCGTCGACGAGCGCGCGACTGAAGGAGTGGATGTCGACACTCCTTGAGCACGACTACGACATCGCCTACCTCGGCCATCACCACGTCACCGGCATGATCCCCTGGGACGGCCCACCTATCGTCGCGACGGGGTCGCCGAAGCCAAGCGGGGAGTTCGTCGAGCGCCTCGGCGTCGGCGTTCCGAGTCGGTACCAGTCGATCGCGACGGTCCACGGCGTCAGCGACGACGGCATCACTGGCTTCTACCCCGTCGACGACCGGAAATTCGAGCCTTCATGAAGTGGGTCGACCAGCGCCGGTACATCGCCTTCCTCGTGCCGGGGCTGGCCGTCCGCTGCGCCGGCGACGAGCAGCTCTGGCTGGCGGATCCCACCACCCGCGATGCGTGGATCGCCGCCGAGCACCCCGTCGACCTCCGCGACTACCGCTGACCATGCCCCACAAACGACACACACGCGAACCAGCGATGCTCGACTCGTGCAGCAACTGCGGCCACGTCTTCCGAGCGGGCCGTCCCCACGACTGCAGCTCGGAGGGAGATGCCCAGGCCCCATGAGCACCCGCATCGACCCTCGCCCGTGGTACTGCGTGGGCGCCGCCGTGGACGAGTACAAGACGATCCTCACTGCCAACCCTGACCGCCTCCCGATGCTCAAGACGTTCAAAATCCTCCGCGCCCTGCTCGTCAACGTCGGCATCCTCACGTTCGGCGCCTACGCGATGTACCTCGGCGGCGAACCCACGCTCATCGGGCTGGTGACACTCCTGACGTTCGTCGGCTACAACGGGCTCGAGGCCAGCGACTACGCCTCGCTCGTCCGCGCCGTCGACGAACTCCGGAACGGTGGTGACTGACCGATGGAGCTCACCCTCGCCCAGCTGATCACGATCGTCCTCGGCGCCGTAGTCCTGGCGTCGACGGACCCCGCCGCACTCAGTCGCCTCGGGATGGCCTGGCTGTCGAAGAAGCTCGGCGTCAAGCCCCGCGACATC
This sequence comes from Halolamina rubra, assembly GCF_000739555.1. Lineage (GTDB taxonomy): Archaea > Halobacteriota > Halobacteria > Halobacteriales > Haloferacaceae > Halolamina > Halolamina rubra. The sequence continues at coordinate 33,110 of NZ_BBJN01000003.1, read as the reverse complement.
ACCAAGGTCGACAACGCGACTGACGGTGACGCCGATGAGTGACCAACCCCGCCGCTTCGAACTCGTCCGCGACGAGGACGTCTCCGGTACCTCGGGAACGGGCGTCGTCGCCAACGGCGTCTTGTTCCCCGAGCCCAACGGCCGAGCCGTCCTGGGCTGGGACACCGACGTAAACAGCGTCGCTGTCTACGACAGCATCGAGGAACTCGAGGAGATCCACGGCCACGAGGGCCGCACTCGAGTGGAGTTCGTCGACGACGACCCATCCTGATCGCCCCGGAGCCATACGCCACGGCGCCGGGGAGCATCACAACCCGCAACCCACCAACCACAACCGATGCACACCACTGTGACCTCACGATCGCACCGAACGATAAGTACCGCCGAGTGGTCGGCCTCTACGGTCACGAGGAGGGCCTCGACGCCGCCGAGGACTCTCCGGCCGACTCCTACGAGGACTGGCCGGACGAGCATCGCGACGCCGCCGATGGCTACGTGGAGGTCGTCGACAGCGCTCCCGAGCCTGAAGATGTCGGCCTCGACACCGACCACGACCCGCTCTCGTGGAGTGACATCAGCCCTTCGCAGGATCCGGACCTCCTCGCGAAGATCGCGACCTACTTCGAGGGCATGGACGCCGACGAACCGAGCGACCTCCTGCGAGCGAAGTGCCGCCTCCTGGACGTCGACCTCTACGCCAAGGCACAGACGGCCGCGCGGCAGGAACTTCTCGAGTAGCGTCTCCCCCACACCATGACTGAGGACCTCACCAGCATCGACGGCGTCGGGCCAGCGATAGCGGAGCAGCTCCGCGAGGCCGACTTCGAGACCCCCGGCGACGTCCACGGCGCCGACGTCGACGAGCTCGCAGAGGTCCACCTGCTCGGTGAGGCATCCGCCCGGGCGATCCTCAACGAGGACGGTGGCGCGTCGAAGGGCCGAGACTTCGCCCTCAGCGAGGGGGACCACGAGGAGATCCTCGAGGCGGCCGAGACGGGCATGTCGATCCGCGGCTGTGCCCGCGCCGCCGGGGTGAGCCTCTCACAGCTCCAGCGCTACCTGGACGCCCACCAGGATTTCCGGGTCAGCTTCGAGCGGGCGCGTGCGCGAGGCGAGTCCGAGCTGATCGAGGGCGGCCTTCGCGACGACGAGGTCGACACGTCGATGGCGAAGTTCCTGCTGGCGAGCTCCTACGACTACAAGAAGACCGAGCGTCGCGAGGTCGAGGCGGACGTCGACCAGACCACGACTCACGAGCTCGGCGAGGACGAGAAGGAGATGGCGCTGGAGACGATCCGCGAGCTCCAGGAGCGTGAGTCTGCATGAGCGTCGAGCAACAGATCGCCGACGTCGCGACCGGCGACGATCCGGCGGGCAAGCGGGCGCTACTGAACCCGTGGGATCCCGACACGCCGGCGACGCTGCTCGACGCGGCGAACGAACTCTGCCGGGGCTACATGCGCGACGAGCGGGACGACTACCACCTGCTCGGCGACCACCACGGCGAGTGGCTTCGCCTCCTGGACGACGAGCGGAACCTCGTCCTCAACTGCCACCGTGACGGGCTGAAGACGACGGTCGTCCTCTGCTACCTGACGCTCCGGCTGGAGTTCGACGCCGGGTTCCGCGCTATCTGGGCGATGAACAACAAGACGATGGCGAAGAAGAAGACGGACCTCGAGTTCAACCGGTTCGTCGAGCGGAACCCCTGGCTGACCAACCTCCAGTCCGAGGACCGCGTCACCGACACCATCGACCTGAAGGAGTTCCCCAACGCGGCGACGCTGACGGCGACGTGGCTCGACGGCGGCGTCGACGGGGATCGCGCGCACCTGCTCGTCCTGGACGACCTGATCAAGGTGCGCGGCGACGGCGAGGCGGACGACGTCCGCGAGTGGGTCGAGGGGACGGCGACGCCGATGGTCAAGGACAACGGGCGGACCGTGATGATCGGCACCCGCAAGCGCGAGGACGATCTCTACCAGCACTACCGCTCGCTGCCTGCCTTCGCCGTGGCGGAGTTCCCGGCGATCCTCGAGTACTGGGAGGACGGCAACGCGACCGCGCAGGATCTCGACGACCGTCGGCCGCCGGCGGAGTACTACACCCAGGTGCCGGACCCCTGGCACGACGGCCAGTCCATGCACGTCCTCTGGCCGGAGGCGCGTGGGGCAGAGTGGTTAGCCGAAAAGCGCGCCGAGCGTGCGGACTTCCGCTTCTGGCGGGAGTACTGCCTCGCGTTCATCGGCGCCTCGGGCAACCTCGTCGACGCCGACGCCGTCAACGCGGCAGTCGACGACGGTGGCTGCTCGATCCGCAGTCGCGACCCGCCCCAGAAGTACCGCGCCGGCAAGGGCGAGGCGATCGTCGTCACGCACGACCCCGCCAACAGCCCCACCGGCGACGACTGTGCCTTTACTGTCTGGCTCCGCCGGCGTGGCGGCGAGCGCGTCCTCCTCGACGCCCGCTCCGAGCCGGGGCTCTCGCCCTCGCAGGTCAAGAGCCAGCTGCTGGCCTACGACCAGCGCTACGACCCGGCGGCGATCGCGATCGAGTCCAACGGGATCCAGGGGTACATCGTCGAGGACGCGATCGAATTCGATCCCCAGCTGGCTGCGAAGGTGACGGGGCTGGACACTGGGACCCAGAAGCACTCCTGGGAGAACGGCATCCCGCGGCTGCGGCGACTCGTCGACAACGGGATGCTGCACTTCTACCGCGATCACCGACCGACGGAGGACTTCATCACGGCGATGGAGTCGCTCGAACTCGACGACGGCCGCCTCGAGGGCCACACACCCGACCTGATCGCGGCGTGGTACATGGCGGAGAAGCTGCTCCGCCGGCTCGACGGCCGTGATGAGGGCGACGACGTCGATGACGAGGACGACACCAACGGAGTGAGCTACCTGTGACTGAGGAACCCAACGACGACAGCGGTGGCGAGGTCTCGCTGTCCATCTCGACGCTCGACGGCGGCAACACGTCGGCGATGGACAAGGCAAAGGAAACGACCCAGCTCGACGAGCGTCGCATCGCGACGGACGTCGGCAGAGGGATCGTCCCGCCGTACAACCCCGAGACGCTGGCGGCGTTTCAGGAGCTCAACGAGACCCACCAGGCCTGCCTGCGGATGAAGGCTCGCTACGAGGTGGGCTACGGCTTCGACATCGTCCCGCACCCGCAGGCTGACGAGCCGGACCCAGAGGGTGATGCCTACCAGGCCGTCGAGGACTTCTGGCGCGGCTCGGACTCACGCTGGCAGCTCGGGCCCGAGGGCACGGCGACGTCGACACCCGAGGAGGTGCTCGAGCTCTCCCGCCTGGACTACCACGGCGTCGGCTGGGCCGCCCTGGAGATCCTCGTCGAGGGCGACGGGACGCCGGTCGGGCTCGCGCACGTCCCGGCAACGACCGTCCGCGTGCGCAAGACCACGACCACCACCGAGACCGAGGACGGCGAGGAGGTCGAGGAGATCGAGAGTGGCCACGGCTACGTCCAGATCCGGCAGGGCCGGCGCCGGTACTTCGGCGAGGCCGGCGATCGCTACGGCGAGGATAAGCGCTTCGTCGACGCGAAGAACGGTGACGTAGCTGACTCCGCCGAGAAGCTGGACAACGAGCCGGCCAACGAGCTCATCTTCGTCCCGAACCCGACGCCGCTCAGCCTCTACTACGGGATCCCGGACTGGGTCGCGGCGATGCGGACGATGGCCGCTGACGAGGCCGCCCAGGAGTGGAACCACGACATCTTCGACAACCTGGGCATCCCCCACTACGCGGTCAAGGTCTACGGCGGCACGCTCACCGAGGACTCGAAGGACGAACTCCGGGAGCTCACGCAGAACCTGAAGGGCGAGCCCCACCGGACAGCCATCCTCGAGGTGGAGGACTTCGAGTTCGAGTCCGACAACCCGCTGCAGGAGGGCGACCCTAGCGACGTCGAGATCGAGTTCGAGCCGCTCGGGGCGACGGACTCCAACGACATGGAGTTCCACCAGTTCCGCGAGCGCAACGAGCACGAGATCGCCAAGGTCCACGAGGTGCCGCCGATCCTGATCAACGTGACGTCGACGTCCAACCGCTCGAACTCCGAGGCGCAGGTCCAGGAGTTCGCGGAGGGCGTGATCGCGCCGGAGCAGGCGAAGTTCGAGGCCCGCCTCTACAAGATCCTCCACCAGACCGCGCTCGGCGTCGACGACTGGACGATCAACTTCGAGCTCCGCGGTGCGGAGAACCCCAAGCAGGAAGCCAACCTATCCGAGAGCCGGGTTCGGGCGATGCGGCTCGCCGGCGTCGGTACCGTCAACGAGGCACGCGAGGAGCTTGGCCTCGAACCGTTCGACGAGGACGTCGGCAACATGACGCTCGCCGAGTTCGAGAGCGAGATGAACGACGACGCCGACGGTGACGGCGAGAGCGAAGCGGCGAAGTCCGCCCATGCGCCGCCGGAAGAGAACAAGGTCGGCGAGCGCGAGTGGTCGACCGTCCGGAGCCGCCTCGAGACCAAGAACGCCATCGAGCAGGCGCAGTTCAACAGCAGCAACCTCGAGGAGGGGCTGTACGATCTCGAGCAGCAGGAGCTCTACCTGAGCTTCAAGCGACCGGACGGCGCGAACTCCCTGTACGTCTACGTCGACGTCCCGCCGTCGATCTGGGCGTCGCTGAACAGTGCGGGGAGCCACGGCAGCTACCACTACAACCACATCCGGATGGAGTTCCCGTACATGGAGATCACGAACTTCCACGACCGACTACCGCAGGGACCGGCGCCGGACTCCGAGGACGTCCCGGAGGACATCCCCTCGATGTAGGCGACCCACGCGGTGCGATCTATCCCCGAGTGGACGGCGCGCGGTTCGACTCCGGGCCGGGGACCTTCGCCGGGGGCAGGGCGGCCCGGCACTCCGACGATGACTGATTCTTCAACCGACCGAGAGCGCGGCGAGAAGCGTGGCGTGGTGTCGACCGACGACGTCGACGCCGGCGACGCTGACGCCGACGCCAACGACGACGCGGAGGACTGACACATGACCGACCGAGGCGAACAGATCTCCAAGCGGGTCGACTACGTCGCGAAGGACGCCGGGGCCCAGACCGCAACGGGCGTCGTGATGGTCCCCTACACGGTCGACCACCACGGCGACTGGGAGCGCCCGGGGACGATCCGGGACTTCGCCGACCAGTTCGACGCGTTCGTCGACGCCGGCGAGGCCGACGGCGGCATCATGCACGCCGTCTGGCCGTCGGACTGGATGACCCTCGAACGCAACGAGGTGCTCGAGGAGGCCGAGACGATCGGCGGCAAGGAGGTGCCGGCCGAGGCGTGGGTCCAGACCTGGCAGTACAACGACGACGAGCTCTGGAGCCTCGTCGAGGACGACATCCTCGGCGGTCACTCGATCGGCGCCGATGCCGTCGACTGGGACTACAACGGCGAGGACCCCGAAGCGCTCCCCGAGGAGGTGGACATCCCCGACGAAGTGGACGTCGACGAGTACTTCGAGCTCGAGGATGGGATCGTCCGCGAGGTTTCCGCGGTGGACATCCCTGCAGTCACGGACGCCCAGATCCTCACGGCGTCGAAGGCCCGGGCGGCGACCGCACGGAAGCGGGTTGCCGACCACCTCGGCAACTACGACGCGTTCCTCGAGGAGATGCTCGAGCGCGGCCACGACGAGGCGGCCGCCGAGCGGGTGTGGGACGTGCTCGACCGTGCGGTCAACGTCGAGGGTGCCGGCGAGCCCGGTGCGAACAAGAGCCTCACGGACGCCGCCAGGGCGTTCGTGAACGAGCTCACTCGCGGCGCGCTCGGCTCGAACCAGTCTACTGGCCCGCAGGTACAGGCAGCCAAGGACGCCTCCGAGGGCGACACCTCGGACGATGGCGGCTCCGAAACGGAGGCCGCTGACGACACCACCATGAGTGACGACGAGCCCCCGGAGTGGGCTAAGGACCTGATCGAACAGACCAAGGAGAACGCTGAGCGGCTGGACGAGATCCAGTCCAGCGACGCAGAGAAGGACGACGATCCCCTCGAGGACGCCCCGGAGTGGGCGAAGGAGGTCGTCGAACAGACCGAGAAGAACGCCGAGCGGATCGACGAGATCTCGAAGCAGACTGGGGCGACGCAGTCCCAGCAGCTCGGCGGCGCGGAGCAGAGCGGTGGCGATGCCGGCATCGACAAGCGGGCGGCGTGGTTCACGCCGCAGAGCAAGCAGCACCTGCTGGCGGAGCAGTCTGGAGGTGACAACTGATGGCTACTCGAAACGGCGGCATGACCGGGGTGCGGAAGGACAATGAAGAGGCGCTGAAGGACGTCGCACCGGGCGACCTCTCCGGCGGCGTGATGCCGCGGGATCTCTTCGACGACTGGTACCAGCGGGTGCAGGACACTTCGCGCCTGCTGGACATGGTCCGGACGGAGGTCCTTCCGCGGCCCAAGATGGAGCTGGCCCGCATCGGCGTTGGCGATCGGATGCGTCGCGGCGCCGCCGTCGAGGAGGGGACCAGCAACGGCTCGGCAGCGGTCAACACTGACGGCATCGAGATGGACGCCGAGAAGGGCGTCCTCTCGTGGGACCTCCCCCGCGAGACCGTCGAGGACACCATCGGCCAGGTCGACGAGATCGTCCTGGACAAGATGGCCAACCAGTGGTCCATCGACACGCAGGACCTCGGGATCAACGGCGACTCAGGGAGTGCCGACGCCTTCCTCCAGCAGAACAACGGCTGGCTGAACATCCTCAACGGTCGCACCGACACCAACACCTACGACCACCAGGGCGGCGCGATCGACACGTCGCTGTTCCACGAGAGCCGCGCAGCGCTTCCGAACAAGTTCAAGCGCAGCGGCGAGGTGCAGGAGCCGGTGTACATGATGAACCTCTCGCACCTCGAGAACTACGAGTACGACCTCACCCAGCGTGAGGACCCGCTCGGCGCCGCCGTGCTGTTCTCGGAGGACGACATCACGCCGTTCAACTACGACGTCTACGGCTTCGCGGCCTGGCCTGAGGACACCGCGCTGCTAACCTACCCCGAGAACCTCATCTACGGGATCTGGCAGCAGACCGAGATCGAGGTGCTCGACGCGACCGACAAGACCGCGGAGAACGACCTCTTCGCGCGCTACTTCATGCGGACGCGTGACGACTTCCAGGTCGAGGACGAGGAGGGCGCCGTCCTGATTAACAACCTGCCGACCGCCTGAGGTGACTGACTGATGGCAGAACCCACAACCAACGCGGCCGTTCGGCGGGCCTTCGAGGGGCACCGGATCGTCCGGCGTGTCAGTTCGGACCCGGCGACAGCCGACCTCGAGGGCGGCGAGATCTGGTACCGAACGGATCTGGACGAGTACCGCGGGTACGAGGCCGGCACCGGCGTCGTGACCCTCAGCACCACCGCCGTCTGATCATGCCACGAGCACGCTACACGGCTGACGGCGGCACCTACCGCGTCGGCGGGATCAGCTTCGACCCCGGCGACGAGTACGAGGTTGATCACGAACTCGCCGACTACCTCAGTGATCACGACGACTTCGTCGTCAGCGTCGAGAAGGAAGCCTCTCCGGAGGAGGACGACGGAGACGCAGACGAGACGGACAGTGACGAGAACCAGGACGACGACGGCGACGAAGATGGCTTCGACGCCGAGGCGTTCGTCGATCGGACGCCGATGGACGATGTCGTCGACGACATCCACGCCGGCGAGGCCGACGAGCACCTCGACGAGCTCTCCGAACTCGACGACCTCCGCGTCGGTGTCCAGGACGCCATCGGCGAGCGCCGCGCGGAACTGGAGGGGTGACCCATGCCCTCGACAGAGGAGACGATCGACATCGAGACCAGCGGCAACGCCGTCGCGCTGCGGCTGCTCGGGGCGTCGATCGTCGACGTCCACATCCGCGGTGACGCGGCCGCCGACTACGTGGTCGACGTCCGCAAGAACGGCGGCTCGTGGATCCAGAACGTTCGAGCCGGGTACTCCGGCAGTGCCGACTACGACGACGTTCTCGAGACCGGTGCCGAAGAGCTCCGCGTCCGCTGTACGAGTGGTACCGGCGCCGCTGACCAGGCAACGATCACGCTGATGGGGAGCTGATCCGGCATGCCCGAGGGGTACTGCACGCTCGAGGACCTGAGAATCGCCCTGCAAGAGGCGGAGCTCCCTGGCGACCTCTCGCAGGACAAGCAGCTGGCCGTCCGCGCGATCGCGGCCCAGACCGAACCCCTGGAGAAGGAGCTCAAGCGGCACTGGTACGCCCCGAGCGGTGCCGACATCCTCGATGAGGCAACCGACATCGACATCCCGACCGGCCCAAAGACGCGCGACGACGAGGAGGACATCCCGACTGGGTCGGCGTTCCTCGTCGACGACGAGGGGCCGAAGCCAAAGACGTCCCAGGGCGACTACGCCAAGATCACGCTGGCGCGCCGTGACGCCGAGTCGATCGAGGCGCTGCACGTTCGGCAGGCGGACGGTACCTACGAGGACTGGGCAGCGTCGTCGGACTATTCCGAGGGGTCGTGGCCGCCGTCGGGCGAGGACTTCTACCTCCGCGTCAACAACGGGGGCTGGTCGCGGGTCTACCTGGACACGACGAACCTCCTCGAAGAAGACGAGGACGACGAGTACGTGCTGGACAGCTTCGCCAACGCGGTCTACCTCGAGTGGTCCTACGGACACGAAGGCATCCCCGACAACGTCCGGCGAGCAGTGGCGCTACGTGCTGCCGCGATGTTCGTCGACGAGGCTGCGATCCAGATCCCCGACAACGTCCGCGTGAGCAGCGTCGACGCACTGGCGGACAAGTTCGAGACTAGAGCCGACGAACTCCTGGAGGTCTACCGCTGATGGCCACGCTCGAGTCCGGGTTCGAGGGCAAACTCCGCGAGGCGCTGCTGGACGAGCTCCAGAAGCAGATGCTCGCCGACGACGGCCCGGTGTGGGGGGCTGTCGAGCGCTCCCACGAGGTCCTGATGGAGTACGGCCGCCGGCACGACTACGACGTCGGGCCCGTGATCGAGGCGCTCGCCGAACCAGCGATCCAGCGCCAGCCCGATCGGATCGTCGCGACCTGGGGCTGGTACCATCCGGCGGCGCCACACTTTGCCTGGGGGACTTCGGACCACACTGTCGACGGCGACCCTGTCCTCGCGTTCGTCTGGGAGGATGCGCCGCAGTCGGTCCACGAGAAGTGGCCCGACACCGACCGCGTCGACGGCGACCCGGTCGTGTTTCTCCCCGAGGCGGACGTCTCCGGGCTCCCTGAGTCGCGGTTCGTCCGCGAGGGGATCGACTGGCTCCGACGTGAGGTGACAGGATGACTGCCGAGGTCGACTGGGTGCTCGAGCAGTTCGAAAGCGTCGTCGACGCCCAGCCGGACAGCCACCCGCTCTACCGCGTCGATCGCGACCAGTCCCACGTCTACGAGACCGGGGAAGACCTCGACATGCAGACACCGATCCGGGAGCGGACGGGCGAACTGAAGAAGGCCAACTACGTCGGCGTCTCCCACGCCGATACGTCGACCAGCCCGATCGGCACGGAGTTCGACCTGGAGGTCGAGCGCATCGTCTCGGTGCGCGTCGAGGGGCTGCACCACAGCGAGTGGGGGCACGTCGATCCGGCTGGCTACGGCGGCGGCGGGTATGGCGCCGGCGGCTATGGTGTCAACCTGGGCGCTCGCTTCGACGACGCGACCGGCCTCGTGGCCGATCTGCAGGCCGCCCTCTGGACCGAGCGGCAGTGGCCCAACGTCCCGCGCGACGGGACGGAGTACACCCACCTGCTGGTGCGAGACTACGGCCCGCGACTCGACGAGTACGGCGACTACTACCGCTACGACTTCGAGGTGCTGTTCGACGGGTTCGAGGACCTACCGTAACGCGATTTTCCAACTTAACCATGTACGATACATCCACATACCGAGGTGAACAGGCATGACGGGCGCGGCGCCGGCGACCTGGCCTGGCTCCACGAGCCCGTCGACGACTACGCTGGGACGCCGAGCGACGCCGACTACAAGCCCGCCGGGAAGGACGTCACGATCGACAACCTCTCGATCGAGAACGCCCTCGAGCAGTTGCGGAACTTTAGCGCCGAGGCGGTCGACCAGGTGGCGACGACGTTCGAGGGCGCCATCAGCATCAGCGGCACGCTGACGCCGGGGACGATGTGGCTGCTCAACCACGTTTACGGCTCGCCGCCGTCGCAGTCCGGCTCGGGGCCCTACACCTACGAGTGGGCGCCGGACACGCAGCGCGCTCAGTCCGCCCGGTTCTACACCGGCCTGGACTACCTCTCGGGCTACGCCGAGCGAGCCCTCAAGGGCGTCGTCTTCCCGCAGTTCGAGATCACCAACCAGATCGGGGAGACGTCGACGTTCTCGGCGACGGCGTTCTACGCCGACGAGGAGTTCGCCTCGAGCGCGACGCCGGGCTCGGAACCGACAGTCGGCGACCCGTTCGTGTTCCACGGCGGCAACTTCAGCTACGGCGGCAGCTCCCTCGTGAAGATGCAGGAGGCGACGCTGTCGATCGAGACGAACGCCCGCCCGCAGCGTGGGTGGGAGCGCAAGCCCGTCGACGCCGTCCTGGGCGGCATCAACTACACACTCTCGCCGTCGAAGATCGTCACCACGACCGATCTGCTGACCGACGCCTACGGCAACAGTTCGGCGCCGGCGACGAGTCCCAACGCGCTCTCGTCGACGACGGCCACGCTAGATCTGAGCAACGACAGCGACGACCTGGCCCTCGACTGCGCGGGCGTCAAGACGGAGTCCTACGACTGGGAGAGCATCGGCAACCCCGACGAGGACAAGACCGAGGCGCCGGAGCTCAGCCCGACCGAGGTTCGGCCGGCGTTCACCACTGATCTCGCGGAGGCCCGCTGATGCCCGCGGACACCACCACCTACCGCGTCGACGAGCTCATCGACGAGCTGGACGAGCAACTCGACGCGATCGCCGACGAGGCCGCCAGCACCGACGATCCCGAGCAGCGCCAGGCGCTCGACCAGCAGGGGATGAACCTGGAGCAGCAGCTGACCGCGTTCGAGGAGTTGGCCGAGGAGCACGGTGAGCGTTCGGAGCTCACCATCGCCGAGTTCACCGCCGACGAGCGGATGCGCTTCGGCGACCTCCTCGAGGCCGCGCGTGAGCAGGCCGAGCAGCGTGCCGGGTTCGAGGCCGGCTCGAGCATGCGGGAGGTGTACTGGGTCGGCGCCGGCGTCGTCGACGCCCCATGGCTCGCCGGCGACGAGAACATGCAGGAGCGCATCGCGAAGACGCGCGCGGCGGCGGACTGGGACGTGATCCAGCACCTGCGGTCGAAGGTCACGGAGGCCAACACCAAGGGAAATCCGGAGCGGAAGAGCTACGCCGAGCGGCGCGCGGCGAGAGCGCAACAGAACGAGCCCAGCTGACGTTCATGATCATGCTCGTCGCTCGCGAGACTGGATCGGCACCAAGCGAGATCCGCGAGTCCTGGACCATGCAGGAGATCGAGGAGTTCGTGATTTGCCTGCCCGGCATCCGCCGGTTCGGCCACCCGCTGTTCGCCGCTAGAGGTGAACCCTGATGGAGTTCGACACTACAGCCCAATTCGACGCGATCGTCTCCGAGCGCTCGCTGTCGGACGCTCGCGACGACATCGAGTCCGAGCTGGGCGACGTCGAGGTGCAGGTGGCCGCCCAGGTCGACGGCGGCAGCAGCGGCGGCGGCAGTCGCTCGATGGTCGACGAGTTCGAGACCGAGCACCAGCTGAGCGAGCGGCGAAACGAACTCCTCGAGGACCTGCTCGACGCCCAGGAGCAGGACACCTACAACCGCGCTGCTCGCCTGGGTGGCGGCCTCGGCGGCGCCGCGCTCGCCGGCATGCTCGGCGTCGGCGCGATGGGGCTGTCCGCCCTCTCGCAGTTCGAGTGGCCCGAGATGCCACCGCTGAAGCCGCCAGACATCTCGCCCGTGCCCGTCGACGCGCCGTCGTCGATCCCGGTGGACGGCCCCGACTCGATCCCCGTCGACGCCCCCGAAGCCATCCCGGTGGACGTCCCCGAGCTCGACCCGCTCGAACTCGAGAAGCCCGACTGGATCCCGATCCCGATCGCCGGCCCAAGCTCTTCGCCCAGCGGTGACGGTACTGGCGACGGCACCGGGACTGGTGCGCCGGCGCCGACGCCAGACATCGACGAGATTCAGCAGCCCGGTCCTGGGCCTGGGGCTGCTCCAGCGCCGACGGGTAACCCGAACCCACAGCCCCAGCCGACCGGTGACGGCGACCTGCTTCCCGGGCTCAACGTTTCCCCTAGAGATGTGGCGATCGGAGCTGGAGGTGCGGCTGGGGCCGGGCTGCTGGCAAAAGCCATATCTGGCGCTGGCGATGCTGCTGGCGGCGCGGCGAGCTTCTTCGCCGGGCTCCCGGCCAACCTCGCTGCCCGCTCCGCCCGACGTTCTCAGGAGCGCCCGCGCGACCAGCAGACGTGGTTCGATCGACTCGTCGGCGACGCCCTCGAGGGGACCGGCCTCGGCGGGACGTCGACAGCGGCCGGCGCGGCAAGCGCTACCGGAGCGACTCAACTACTCACCCAGTCCGGCCAGCAACGCACTGACCCTGGTCGCGAGCGCTCTCAGCAGACGAAGATCGAGCACTCGCCGACGTACAACGTGCAGAGCCTTCGGGAGCTCGAGCGCCAGCAACGACAGGCGCGACGTGAGCTGGAGCAGCGGATCGACGATCTCCAGAACAGCCTGACCGGCGGCGTCAGGTAGCGTCCTTCGAGTGAGCTTCCTGGTACTGGATGAGTCGCGCTACTGCCCCAAACGCGAGGAACGACATGGCGAGGACCAGCATGTCCGGCTGGGTCAGCCCGAGATACATCCCGAGAACGGCGGCGCTGCCACCGAACACCCCCAGCCAGTTTCGCCGGGCGAACGCGACGACGTCCATGCGGCGACCAAGCACCCCCACCAGAATGAACCTTCCCCCATATGTCACTCCCAGCTGAAGACAAGTTCATCCGCCTGCGCATCACCGGTGATCCAGACGGGACCGGCACCCGCGAGGCGGTGTTCGAGTGGACGACCGGCGACGATCAGACGCCGTTTTCCATAACTGAGACCAAGCGCACCGAAACGCGCACCTTCGGCGGGACGCCGCTCACCTTGTTCAGCGATCTCACCGGCGTCGATCTGCCGACGGAGAACGCCGACGTCGCACTCGACTTCGGAAGCTCCACGTTCGCCCTCGAGCTCGGCGGCGTCGTCTACGCCGAGCAACAGCTGCCGGACGGCTCGGAGTGCCGGTGGGGAGACGGCGACGGCGGCTCGGGCACGCTCACCAAGACCGACGCCCAGGGCTGCCTGCCGGCGTACAAGTCGACCGTCCTCAGCTACTGGCTGCGAAACACGCGGCAGTCCTCCGTGGGGGACCCGCTGGACGAGTCCGACGCCGGCGAGCCGGCCACGCTCGAGACGCTGCAGTACCGCCCCGACGGCGTGTTCGACCCGATCGACGTCATCCTCGAGTCGCCGTCGATGAGCTACTCCTCGGGCACGCCCACGGTCGCCGACATCCAGCTGACCGCCGTCGAGGTGGCGAGCCTCGACCAGGCGCTGGACGCCCTCGCCAACGACGGTCGATAGCCCATGATCAGACGCCTCTACCGCACGCCCATCCCCGAGGGATCGTTCCGCAGCACTGGCGAGACCGCGCGCTCGGAGCTCGCGAAGCTGTCGGCGCTGACCGGCAGCGGCAGTGTCGAGAACACCGGAACCTCGCCGGGCGAGCTCACGCTCCAGGTGCAGTACCGCGGCCAGTACGCCGGCCGCCTCGCCCTCGAGCTGGCGGAGCTCCTCCACAGCGATGCGTTCACCGCCCTCCCCTACGCGCCCGAAAGCGGCAGCGCCGAGGACGACGGCTACTACAGCGCCGAGTCCGTCTCGCCCGGCCGGATCAGGCCCCAGACCGACCGGGCCGTCAACGTCGACGCAACGCTGGCCCGCGACGGAACGCCTGGGGACAGCATCCAGGGCGTCGCAACGAGTCAGGCGCAGGTCGCAAACGACTTCGGCAGTGATCAGACCACCCACATCGGGATTCCCGCGTCGGCGTCGATGGTGCGGTGGTGGGACGGCACCGCCGGCATCGAGTGGCCGGCGCCGATCGACACCCACACTGCGGAGTTCGGCACTCTCGAGATCTACGACGTCGACGCCAGCAGCTTCAGCGACCCGACGCTACTGTACAAGCCAGCCAGCCTCGACGCGATCGGCGACGTCGACGTCGGCGTCTGGGACACCTACGGCGCCAGCTCGAAGACGGACAGTAACGGCGTCGTCCAGTGGCAGCGCGTGTTCTCACCCCAGCACGACCCCCGCGGTGCGATCGTCCTCGAGAACGGCATCCTCCGCCTGACGCTCAACGACGTCGACGAGACGCTCACCGCGGAGTTCTGGACCGGCTACGGCGGTGGCGGGTACGGCGACGGGGACTACGGCGAGTCGACGTGGGACACCATCGACCTCCCGGCGTCAAACTGGGCGCCCGTCGACGTCGACGTCCGCCACATCTCGCCGGCTCGCCTCGAGGCGCGGATCCTCTGGAGTGACGGCAGCCAGCGCTATCCGCTGGACGCGATCCTCACCCGCGGCGCCGACAAGGTGCTGTTCGCCCGAACACCCAACGCGACGAGTGCGACGCCGTCGACGCTCGTCGACTACCTTGACCAGATCGCGAGCACGACGATCTACGACGCCGGCGAGCGCCAGACGCTGGTCGCTCGCGACGAGGTGAGCCAGTAATGTTGCATGCCCATACCTTCATGGTTGAAGGCATGTTCGGGATTGGACATGGGCCTCACACGACGGGTCTTACTCGCGGCGGCGTCGGCGATCACGACCGGCGACGCCGAGGCTGCGACGACGACCGAGACGCAGTCGGGATTCGGGTACGGCGAGGGTGCCTACGGGGAGGCCGGCTACGGCGGGATGCCCGCCGACTGCTTCATCGCGACGGCCGCCTGCGGCACCGACGGCCACGACGACGTGGTCGCCCTGCGACGGTTTCGCGACGACGTCCTCCTCCAGTCCCGCCCTGGCCATCTGGCCGTGCAGACCTACTACACACTGTCCCCGCCGATCGCCCGCTGGATCAGCCGGTCCCCCCGCCGGCGGGCTGCCGTCCGCCGCCTGCTCGTAACGCCCGCCAGCCGACTCACCACCGCCGCAACCGATGACTGACGAACACTACAACCAGCCCGCACAGGGTACCGAGAACTGGGACGACCCGCTCAACGAGAACTTCAGCGACCTCGGCGTCGAGGTCGCGAACGAAGTGGCCACCTGGAGCGACCTGCCCGCGACGACGGAGGTCAGCCAGAGCTCCGACGGCCAGTGGCCCGTCTACCGCGTCGAAGCTGACGACGTCTTCGTGCGCGTCACCGACAGCGCACAGGAGATCGTCGGCGGCCTCGGCAGCACGGATCACAAGCTGCCCGAGCAGCACGTCGAGAAGCTAAGTGCAGATGAAACACAAAGCGCGACCCCTGTCGAACCTGATTACGAGCAGGGGAGCCGTCATACCCAGCTCGGTGCCCATGCGAATCCTGTCTCGCCTAATATCCACTACCACGGGGCACAGTCGCGTGGTAACTTCCGCGTCCGATTCCAGAACGGGGACACGCTCGTTGCTAACCAAGCCAACAGTCCGTTTACGGTGTATCGGTCTACAGACCGAGGGGATACTTGGACGCAGAAGGGAGACCTCAACAGTAGGCCAAATGATGCGCTCGTCGAACTAAGTACCGGCACACTCATCGCTGTCTTAGATGACCAGACAGTTCAGCGGTCGACGGACGGCGGGAGCACTTGGACGCAGGTCGACACGCTCAACCAGAGCGACGGGCAAGTGCGCCCCAACGGCATCACCGAAACGCCGAACGGAACGGTCCTGTACGGCGAATACGGAAACACCAGTGGGGACACGTACCGCATCCGACGCTCCGCCGACGACGGCCAGACGTGGACCACCGTCCGTTCCGAGTCTATCTCTGGCGGTTCTGCACAGTTCCACTCGGTGATGGTTGACCCCCACGACACGGGCAAAATCGTTGCGTTCGTAGACGAGGTTTACCGGACACTCCTCTCCACCGACGACGGTCAGACGTGGACTGAGTTATGGGCGGACGACCGCGCCAAGCCGCTCAATTATATGTTCTTCGAGAACTCGATTGGGTGGGCGCAAGACCGCGGGACGAATAACGGCTGGGTACGCCGCCTGAGCCGTTCGGACTTTTACAACGGCAATCTTGGTCAACTGGAGCATATCGCCCGACCGACGAAGGATGTGGCACCGTACGAGGCGTGGCGAGTTGACCACGATATGTGGCTGCTCAGTTATGCCGCAGGGGACCGAAACAACGACGATTCATCGGAGCCAGTCGCACCGATGTTCTGGGCTGTCTGGGAGGATGGCCGCAGAGCCGCACCGTTGGGGCTGTTTTCACCAGCAGACCAAAAACTGGGCGTGCCGTCAGGCAAGGTCGAGGTACCGACACAGAAGTTTGACAGCCACGCAAACAGCCGGACGTATCTGAGCGTCGATGACTCTCAGTGGTCGCGTTCCAGCGTCCCAATCACAGTGACGCTTGGCGGTGGGGTTGGCAATCAAATGACCAATTCGCTCATGGACGCGATAATTCCCTACGAGGGGCGTGTCCAAGGTGCTGACTCTGGTGGTAGCGTACACAACATATTACGATGGGCGCAGAACCTCGTTCTCAGGAATCCACAAGCGCCGAACACGCCCGAAATACTCCTTCGTGATGATGATGAAATCTGGTTCCGACGAGACGGGTCCATTACAATGGTGTACGATGATGTCTGGCTGAATCTATACGGGAACGGTGTGAAGGACATCAGAAAAGGCGGTTCGTCAGCCCCCGGCCTCCGCTTCCTTGATGGTGCGGGTTTCTTCGTTGATAACAACGGGGAAATAGTCGCCCGCGACGAGGCAGGCAATGAAACCATCATTACGTGAACTTCGTGATAACGAACGTCGCTGTCTATTAGTCACTTCTGAAACCCACCTACCGCCCGTTGTCTTCCTGAGGGGCTGAAAGAAAGGTTGCGAAAAAAGAGGGCGTCGGCGCCGATCTACAGCCGGCGGATCGCCTTCTCGGTTCGCTTGCCTGACTCCGCGAGGTAGTTCTCGGCCGTCTGGTAGCTGGCCCAGCCCATCATGCTCTTCAGCGAGACGATGTCGATCTGCTTGGCCGCCCAGTGGCTCGCGCAGGTCGCCCGCAGCGCGTGCGGGTACGTCGAATCAGGGTCGACCTCCACGTCGGCAGCCTCGGCGGCTCGAGTGACGCGCCGGTTCACGACGCCCCTCGACGCTTCGAACTCGTCGAAGCGGTCGAAGTAGCGCTCGAGGACGATGCGAGCTCGCGTCGACGCCTCGAGCGGGATCTCCCGGGCCGCCGCCTCGGTCTTCGGCGACCACATCATCCGCTCGGCCTCGTCGATGCCGAGGCCGGGGTTGTGCTCGACCATCTGCTCGGCGGCGCCGCGGCAGTGGCCACAGATCCCGCCGTCACGGCCGTCAGTGCAGGACTCGTGCCGCGGGATCACGATCATGCCGCGGTGCCAGTCGATCCAGTCCTCCGTGAGGTGGGCGA
The DNA here is from genome assembly GCF_000739555.1 of Halolamina rubra. Lineage (GTDB taxonomy): Archaea > Halobacteriota > Halobacteria > Halobacteriales > Haloferacaceae > Halolamina > Halolamina rubra. The sequence goes on along the minus strand of NZ_BBJN01000003.1, from coordinate 15,429 downwards.
TCTCGCCGGCGCGCATCCCGAGGCGACCGGCGAGGAAGATGACCAGGCGCGACTCCAGCTCGAAGTAGTCGCCGTCGAGCCGGTGCGTCCCCTCGACCAGAAGTTCGAACTCGCGGTCGTTCAGGGCGTCCTCCTTGCTGTGCCGAGTGTCGTCGCTGTCGGCACGGTACATCCCGCCCTTCGGGGTCGGGGCGTCGACGCTCATCGGCGCCCCTCCGTCGACGGCGCCGTAGCTGTGGGACTATGCTTATCCGTACCGCTGTCGAACGTCCGAGTGCTTCGTTCCATGGCTGGGGCGAAGCAGCGGTCCGTGTCTCCGCACGGGCCGTTTCTGACGAGGACATCCTCGCCAGCCACGGCGTTACCCTGCTTCTTCTCAGGCGAGGCGACGCTCGAGTAAAAGCCTGTTCCCGATCCATGCTCAGCCACATCCACACCGACCGTACCGTCCTGCCGAGTGACGACGATCGCGACCAGCACGAGGTGGCGCAGTGACCTATCTCGTCGAGTCCTTCGAGGACCAGGACCTGTCGGCGTACAGTGGCGACACCGGCGCCGGCTCGATCGTACAGGGTGGCGTCGACGGCAGTTACTGTCTCAGTCTCACCGACGACACGACTGGGACTGTGGAGGTCATCGCCGACCCGTCGCAGTTCGCCAGCGCGCCGACGCGTGGCGACGACTTCGACGTGTTCGTCGGCAACACTGGCCACGACATCCGGGTGACGTTCTTCCGCGAGGACGCCAACAACTTCTTCGAGGTCGCGTGGAACGAGACCTGGGGGCGGTACGAACTGGACGTCGTCGACGGCGGGTCACGCACTAACCGCGTCGACGAGATCGGATCCTCAACTGGTCCGGGATCGTTCTCGCGATGGGCGATCACCTCGAGCTCGTCGTCGGTCTCGATCGAGATCTTCGACGATACCGGCACCAGTCTGGGCACGCTGTCGACGTCGAACTACAGCATCACTGGCGCCGGATGGAGCTTCATCACGAGCGGCGACTCGGGGTCCGGTTTTCTCAACGGTGGCGAGTTCGACTACCTCCACCACTCCGACGCGCCAGCAGTCCCTGACACGCCGACGGTCACGAGCCACACCGACACGTCGGTCACGATCGACTGGCCGAGTGTCAAGACTGCCGACTCCTACAACGTCGAACGCAGCGAGTCCGCGAGCGGGCCGTGGTCGGTCGTTGGCCAGCCAACCGGTAGCGGCTACCAGGACACGGGCCTAGAGAACGGCGAGGGGTATCACTACCGCGTCACGGCGGAGAACCCCAACGGCAGCTCCTCGGCGTCGGGGAGCGTCAGCCAGACCACGGACCTGCCAGCGGCGACGGTCGACTCGGTCAGTCGCACCGCCAGCAACGAGCTCACCGTCCAGTGGTCCCGCAACGACGACAACGCCGAGGGCGAGTGGGAGATCTACCGCTCGACCGCCAGTGGCCAGCTGGGGACGCTCGTCGCCGATGGTCTGGCGCTGTCCTCGCGAGAGTACACCGCGGCCGGCCCGGACGATGGTGAGCGCTACTACCTAACGGTCCGGCGGGTGACACCCGATGCGACCGCCGACGCCCAGGGCTCGGCTGTCACCGAGCTGCCCGCGCCGACGGGCGTGACCGTCGACGGCGTCACTGGTGACCAGATCTCCCTCAGTTGGACGGATAACGCCAACAACGGCGACTACCGCGTCCTCGTCTCTCGCGACGGTGGGTCGACGTGGACCACCGACGGGGACAATCTCGGCACCAACGCGACCAGCTACACGACGACGAACCTCCTCGACGGCGAGCAGTACACGCTGGCGGTCGAGGTCACCACCGAGCACACGGACAGTCGGAGCGGCACCGTCGACGCCACAACCGAGCTCCCCGACGAGGACCAGCCCGTCCTGGGGAACGGTGTCGAGGACGAGGTCGCCGTCGATCGCGAAACAGCGGTCAGCGACTACGGCGACGTCCGCCTGCAGATCCGGGAAACGGGTACGTCGTCGTGGGACTCGACCGCCACCGGCTTCGCCGAGCACCTGCTCGATCATGCGACGCTCTCGGACCAGTTCGCCAGTCGCGAAGACGGCGAGGAGTACGAGGTCCGCTGTCGGACTGAGACCGAGCACGTCACTGGCTCCTGGACGGATCCCGTCGCGATCGTCACGAAGTTCCCTGGCGCCGACAACCTGCGCGTCGACACGGCCGCGGAGACGTCGGTGGCGTTCCTGTGGGACGACAACGCCGACAACGAGGACGGCTTCCGCATCCAGCGTCGGGAACTGTTCCGCGATGGACCAGGCCGGTGGCAGGAGCTGGCTGATCTCGCCCCCAACACCACGAGCTACACTGACGATGCGGCTCTGCCGAACACCAGCTACGAGTACCGCGTCGAGGCCTACACTGACGACACGCAGGCGCTGTCACCGACGCTCGAGGTCACGACCGCCGACGACGGCGTGCCGACCGACGGCATCCCCGCTGAGGGGTGGCACGTCGTCGTCGAGACCGCTGCCGGGGCGCAGGTGGCGCCGACGATCGTGGGCGAGCCGGTTCATCGCCCCCGGCTCAATGATCTCCCGACGGTCGAGATTCCCGTGCCCGACGCAGCGCGGTGGGGTGACTCGGCGGAGTGGGAGCGCCAACCCATGCGGGTCTACTACGACGGCGAGCGCCTGCCGATCGAGCAGGTCCAGCGCGTCCGCCAAGAGCCCGGTCAGGCCATGCTGGTCGGCGTCGGTGGCGTGGCGCTGCGAGAGCGCGTGGCCGTCGACGTGATCGAACAGGACGCACACCTGACCGCCGAGGGGCTCATCCAGGACACACCCTACGCAGCACACGTCGACGACCCCGCGGCGACGACGACAGCCGATCTGCTCCAGCAGAGTGCCGACTCCGAGAGTGAGTGGGACGACCGCTTGGCGACGGCAGTCACCGCAGATGGGCTTTACGAGACCACCAGCACGGGGCAGCTTCAGACCCGCCAGACGGCATACCTCGGCGAGGCTGAAGACGGGTCCTATCAGAACGGCGACCGCGTGATCGACCAGAACTCGGACAAGTGGTCGGCCAACGAGATCATCGCGTTCGACGGCGCCGGGGCCGCAACGTACCACCAGACCGATGTGACGACGGATCACGACATCCCGGCCGACCAGGTCGGCATCGCAGTCCGGTCGCAGGTTCCGAACGACGGCCATCCGGGATTCACACTGACGATCGACGGCGTCCTCGTCGAGAACGTCTCCGCGGATGCGTTCACCGGCAGCGAGACCGAGCCCGACTGGTTCGACGCCAGCGTGACTGGCGACCTTTCGGGGCCGCTGTCGGCTGGCTCCCACACTATCGAGGTGGACTTCGACGACCCCAGTGACGCCAGCAACCCCAGCTTCTACCTTGATTGTGTCCTGCTCTACGACGTCCGCGCCGATCCGGGGCTGGGCAACTCGGTCATCGACGGGGTGCTCCAGAATGTCCATGAGTACCCCAGCGCCGTCCCGATCCAGACCGCCGACGCCCAGTCCGTCCGCCAGGTCGTCGGCGGCCGCCTCGAGGCCGACATCAACGACACCTCCGGCGCACAGGCCGTCGCGATCAGCAACGACTCCGGGGCGACCTGGATCGAGGCCGCAAACAGCAGCACGGTCGAGGGGGCGTTCGCCGATGGGTCGACGTCCATCCGCGCGCGGTTCACCCTCGGCGGCTACGATGCCGACCCGTCGACGTCTCCGGCCGGGCGGACGGCACCGCAGGCGGTCGACCTCTACAGCCTCTATGCAGACCTCGAGGACACGCCGCTACTCGCGAATCGCTCCTGGGACCAGACGCTACTGACCGTCCTGCAGGACATCGCCAGCTACGGCAACTTCATCTTCGAGGTAGTCTGGGACGAGTCGGCGGGGTCGATCGCCGTCGAGTGGACCCAGGCCGGCCAGCGAACGGCGACGGTCGACCCGTCGCTGGTGGACTACCAGGTCGAGACGGACTACAGCAGGATCCACCGCCGCGCCGTGATCTACGGCACGGGCGTCCCGGAGGCGTCGACGATCACCGCCCAGCACGACACCTGGGTCGGCCTCGAGCACGACTGGCTGCACGAGACCGGCGAGGTGGTCGAGAGCGTCGCCGACGGCACCACCTACGAACGGTCGGTCGACTACGAGCTCCGGCCGAACGAGGGCGAGCTCAAGGCGCTCTCGACGGGCAACATCGCCGACGGTGCGGAGCTCCGCGTCAGCTACGACAAGCGCATCCGCGGCACGTTCGAGAGCGGGGACTACGTCGGCGAGTACGAGACCTTCGTCGACGACGTCCCCGCGATCACGACGACGCGCAACGCCGATGCCGCGGCGCTGGCGATCGTCCAGGAGGCGAGCGATCCGCTCGTGACTGCAAGCGTGACGATCGACCGCGAGCCAGGCGTCTCGCTGGTCGAGGCGATCGACCTCGAGCAGCTGCCCGTCGACGAACCGCTCGAGGTGTGGTCCGTGGACAACCAACCCGGCCGGGTGACGATGCAGCTCGGCTCGCGCGAAGAGGTCAGCGAGACCGTCTCCCGGATCCAGGAGCGGCTGGGTGCAACGTCGCGGAAGGTCTGAGCAGGTTCCACCACTATGATCGACACCCCCATTTCGGTAGTCGCACCGCTCGTCGCAACCGCCGCGCTGCTCGGCGTCGCGTGGGCGCTCCGACAGCCGCGCTCGGGCCGCCTGCTTGGGCCCGCGGCGGACTTCTGGGAGTACGGCCGGCGGCTCCTGCTGCCGCTGCTGGACCGCCTGCTGCGCCGACACGCGCCCGGCCAGCACTACGCGGCCTACCAGCTCTCCCTTGACGAGGTCGTCGGGACGATCGACGCCACGCCCGAAGCGGTCGAGCAGCTTCTTTGGGAGAGCGGAGCGAAACGGATGCCGCTCGCGGCGCTGAAGACCCTCCCCGACGGCCGCGTCGAGCGTGGATCCTGGGCCTACCGCGACTCGCTGCTTGCCTCGAAGCAGATTCACGTGATGCTGTTCTCGGCTGGCGAGGGGCGGACGCTTGTCGCGGCGCACGAGGAGGCCAACGCACTCAACCCAGCGGTCGCGATGGATCACTACCGGGGCCGCGGATACGACGTCCCCGCCGGCGAGCGCGCTGTTCGCGAGCGCCTCGACGAGGGCGTGTGGGCAGAAGAGTAGTCAGTCGTCGACGTCGATCTCGTACACTGGCGCGTCGTTGCTGGCGGCGATCGACTCAGCGTCGGTGTCACTCCCATGCAGCCGCACTGCCGCGGAATCGTGTTCGTTCCGCGCGAGCACGTACTGCTTCTCGCCGACGTGGACGATCGCGTCGACCTCCGCGGGTTCTCCGTGGAGGTGGAACTCCCCGTTCTCACTCATCGTCGGCCCCCTCCAGGAGCTCGTCCCGTGCCTGCTGGAGTTCCTGGACGTCGTACTTCTCGCTGGCGCCCTGATCGCCGTGTCCCTCCTTCGCGAGTTCTCGGAACGCGCCGCGGATCACCGGCTCCGGCGCGTCCGGTGAGACACCCAGGATCTCGTGCGGTTCGCGATCGAGGCCGTCATCTGCGGCGCCGGCGACGATCGGCTCCTCGCCCTCGCCCGGCGGGAGCTGCGCGGCGGCGAACTCGTCCTGCCCGGTCACGACGGGGCGATCGCCGCGCTTGCGCGTCTCCTTGATCCAGAGGTAGGCCGACCGCAGGTTCGCAGTCTTGCTCTCGTAGGCGTCGCATGCCACCGCGTGATCGACGCCGTCGGCCGTCCAGCGGACGACGACGCCCGGATCACCGCCCGAACCAGTCACATCGTCGAGGCGCCAGTGGTCGACGTCCATGCGCTCCATCTCTTTCTTCAGGTCGCGTTTGGACTTCCGGAACCCGGTGGAGAACTTCGAGGCGGTGTCGCGCTCGCCGGGCGACGTGCGTTCGAACCCATCCGGCCAGTCGACCTCGTAGGCGCTCTTAGCCATCTCGCTCCACCCCCAGCGCGGCAGCCAGCTCGTCGAGCGCCTCGTCGATCGCCTCCTGGTCGACGCGATCGCGGGCCTCGAGGAGCTCCCGGAACGCCTCGCGAGCTGCGGTGGCGTCGACGCCGCCGACCACGCCGATCTCTTCTCGCCCGCGGTCCGTGATCTCGTAGAGCCCCCGCGTCACTTGACGCACGTAGCCCGCCCGCCCGAGTCGGGTCAGCACCGTGTTGGTGTCGCCCTTGTCGAGTCCGGTCTCGTTTCGGATCAGGTAGGGGTTGGCGCGGCCGTCCGCGAGGACCTCGAGCACCTCCCGGTCGCGGTCGTCCAGTTCGTCCATATCCTCCGTTGCAAGGCTCATGCCTTAACGCCTGATACTCTACGTAGTTACTTAGAACTTCTCCCACACTTACGGAGTAAGAACTAAGTAAGTAGGGCTTGTAGGTGTAACTGAGCACGGGACGTGGCCGCTGAGAAGTGGCCCGGGGCGCTGGCACGCCCCTGACCGTGCTGTCAGAAACAGCATGACCGACAACGAACGCGACACCCAAGACGGTATCGACCTGCCGAGTAGCGCCTACGAACTGGGCGTCGACGCGACCGGCGCGACGCACTATCACTCTGCCATGGCCCACAAGGTGTGGGTTGTCGAGAACGACGAGATCTCGATCAGCTTCGACGTCGACGACATCCAGGACTACCGCGCCCATGTCGCCGACACCCGCGGCTGGGACGAGATCCACCTCAGCGACAAGGGCGCCGCCGGTACGCTCGTCGACCTCGTCGAGGAGGCGATCGAGGGCGGCCGCAACGGGGTGAGCGCCTGATGCCGCCGACGATCACCATGAGCGACGGCACTGAACTCAGCCCGAGCGATCTCGACGACACGCTGCTGCGCGCGCTGCGCGAGCCCATGTTCGTCTGTGTCGCCCACCCAGACGCTCGGGGTGAACACGAGGTCGTCGTCTACAACGAGGACCGGGAGTACTGCGTCAACGTCGACGTGGGCCACTGCACCTGCCCGGCCCAGCAGTACCACCACGGCCCCAACGAGCCGTGCAAGCACCGGATCCGTGCTCAGTTGGCGCTCGGCGAGCGCGAGGTGCCCGAGTGGGTCCAGCTCGAGGCCGTCGACATCTCGCTCCGGAAGCGCCTCGCCGAGATGGAGGTAGACCGATGACGGCGCTCGGAGCTGGCGAGTCGGTGGACATGGAGACCCGCGTCGACGGCGGTCCGACGATCACGCGGGACACGCTCGTCGACGACGCCTACGCGGTCAGCGGAGCGGGCGGCGAACTGAGTCGCGACGAGATCCGCCGGCTGGCCGAGCTGGCTGGCCTGGAGGTGGACGATGCCTGAGCGCCTCCCGTTCGACGAGTATCACGACGCTCGTCGGAAGCACGAGCGGCTCGCCGAGGCCCGTGCAGTCGCCGGTCCCGAGCCAGCAACCGATATGGAGGGCCGTCGATGAGCATCGCTGCTCGATCGCTCCGGTGGCTTGGCGGCAAGGCCGAGGTCCGTCGCGACGGCTCGAGTGTGATCCAACCGCGCTACTGGCTGCACAAGGTGATCGGTGCGAAGCTGCACTGGCTGGCCGACCGGCTGGAGGGCGACGATGTCTGAGGAGGACGTCTACCAGGAGGCGATCGAGACCTGGGGCGAGGACGTCCAGGTGCAGATCGCGATCGAGGAGGTGAACGAACTCGGCGCGGAGCTCTCGCGCCACCTGCGCGGCCGGGGGAACTCCGCCGCGATCTGCGAGGAGATCGCCGACGTCGAGATCATGCTCGAGCAGCTCCGGCACGTGTTCGGAGACAGCCCGGTCGACACCGCGAAGGACGCCAAGCTTGGCCGCCTCCGTGACAGGATGGAGGCCGACGATGAGTGACGAGACGGCGGTGGAGGTTCCCAAGGAGGTGCTGGAGGAGCTGGTCGAAGCGTCCTCGGCGCTCCTCGAGGCCAGGCAGCCGGACGAATACGGGCGGACCGAGGAGGAATCCCGCGCCAACCTACGGGATCTCGCGAGCGCGAAGGACGACGCCGAAGCAGCACTGGCGGAGGTAACCGACGATGAGTGAGCTCCTCCGCGTCCTCGCCGAAGAGGACGTCGACGACGAGGCGCTCCAGGAGGCCGCCGCTGCTGCCCACGCCGTCCTCGAGACCCGAGACATCGGCGTCGAGGGCGTGGCGCCGGTGCTACACGAGGACGCGCGAGACGCTGGCCAGCGGGCGATCGACGAGGCGGTCGACGGTCGCGACGCCCCGCGACTGACGCTCGTGCTGTCACCACCGACCGGCACCAGTCGGCGGCTGCGGATCCGCCCGCATCCCGATCCGGGACTCCCGGCGCTACTCCGCGAGGACGAGCAGGACGGCTGCTCGTGGCGGACGCAGGGGTCCGAGGCGCTCGAGGGGGTCGAAATCGACGGCGACGTCTGGCACGAGGCAGATGCCGACGGTGTCGAGCCGGAGGTGGGGCCATGAGTCGGCGCTCCTTCGCCGATCCGAGCACCGAGTTCGAGCTCGTCGCGTCGCGCACACCGATCTCCGAGGACGGCTACAAGATGGGCGAGCCGAAGCTCGTCCGCTGTAGCGAGTGTGGCGCCGACGTGTTGCTGACCGAGGATCCCTCGCCAGGCATCGACGAACTGAGCCACTCGCCTGGCTGCAGCCAGCGGTTCGTGCGCTCGCGCTGGTGGCAACAGCAGTTCCGCAGCGACTGAGCGCACGTCCTTCTGCAGTCCTTAACCAACAATCCAGCCAGTTGCAACGCTGGTGTTGGTTAAGCCTCTCCGGCACTGCGCACCTGTTATAAAACTCCGGGGAGGGGTGTTGCGTTTGCAACCCCCCTTCTCGGACTTATACGGTGCACCGCCCCGTCGGTGAGGGTATGCGTGGCCCGGCACCGTCCGGAAGTCCGATCGGAACCGGCAGATTCCACAGCTGGCGGGAGGTTTATCAGCGATCGGAACCGGTCGGAACCAACCGGAATACCGCTTTTACGGTGTGGTGTGTCGGGTCACGTATGCGCCGCGCTGTCCCCGTCGACGATCGACGCTCGGCAGCCGCGGCGCTGCCCGGTGGGCGAGTCAGTCAGAAGCGGAGATCACTCGGCGTCGTCGGCGGGCTCGAGCTCGGAGGCGTCGAGCTCCTCGTCGAGGTAGGCCTCGCCGGCGTCGGTGATGCCGAAGAGGCCGTGGTGGACCTTTTCGAGCAGACCGTACTTAGCCAGCTTCGCACACCGTTCGCTGGTGTACTGGCGAGTGGGACCGCCGAAGTCGGAGATCGCCTTCGGCGTGAGGTTGCCACGGTCCCGGATCAGTTCGAGGATCCGGTCGTCGGCCGGAGTCATCCACTCCGCTGGCTGACGCATCGTAGTCGTGTCTGCTGTTGCGGTGCTCATAGGCCCACCGATAAGGGAGTGTACAGCACCCGAGTTAATCAGTCCTTCCCCATAGAGAAAGCAGAGATTAACAACTGTCAGTAAGCTATTTAGGGGAGGCAGGTATAGACGAAGGTGACCCACCAAAATGCCGACGCGTTGCAGCGCGTCGGCGGTGGGTCGGCCCCTACCCTGGGGCTCAACGCAAGCAACCCGGAGCCGACCCATGTCCGAATCAGACACGCGGGGTAATCAGCGTAACCCCACAGACCGCGGTAGTAGTACCGAGAGCGACACCAATCGTAATGCAGCGCCTACCGGAACCCACGCGACGGATCTGACTGCGTTCCAGCGGGACATCCTCGCGATCCTCGCTGAGGAGGCACGCTACGGCCTCGCGATCAAGGAGGCCCTCCAGGAGTACATGGACGAGGAGGTCAACCACGGCCGCCTCTATCCGAACCTCGATGAGCTCGTCGACGACGGGCTGGTCGAGAAGAGCGAACTCGACAAGCGGACGAATCTCTACGAACTCACCACCGACGGGGCGCACGTTCTGCGGAATCACGTCCAGTGGCTCGGCCGCGCGTTCGACGGAGGTGACGCCTGATGGAGCACGTCGACGACGCTCACTCGTCAGTCCAGAACGCGCTGCAGGCCGTCGCCAGTCTCGAACTCGGCTCTCTCAACGAGACCGAGCGCGAGCACGCCGGCGCCGCGATTCTGCACCTCCGCGATCTCGACGAGGCGCTGGCCCAACGGTCGGCGATCGACGCCGAGCAGCTCGGGATGGGGGTGCCTGGTAACCGTCGCGAGCTCGAGACCGGACCCCACGAGCACGAGGTGGAGGCCGATGCCTGAGCAGGTCAGCAAACTGTTCGCCCGGCTGGCCGGGCTCGCCGACGCCGAAGGCGCCGTCCCTGAAGATGGGTCGGGCATCGACGGCGTCTGGATAACGATCGTCCCTGCAATAGACCGCGATCGCGACTGGACGGTCGCGATGAACGCCGACACCGAAGAGCGCCACAACGCCGAGGACGTCCCCGCCGAGGGAGACCGCACCTCGCTCCAGCCGGGGACTGCGATGGTGTGGCTCGGCGAATGGCCCGCCGGCGTACTGAACCCGCACGGCGGCCAGATCGTCGTCGAACAGGCCGATGCGGGGCCGCAGAGTCTCGAGGACGAATTGATCGCCGACGTTGACGCGCGGATCGAGGAGGTGGGCGCCTGATGCGCTGCCCCGACTGCTACGGCCGGACATCGACGCCGGGGCGCTGTCCGAACTGCCGTGCCGAGCACAACGCCCAGGCCGTCGATCACGACCACGACGCCGATCCCACCTGCGCAGGCTGTGGCGAGTTCGCCCCCAACGGTGGCTACTCCGACGCCCGCCCAGGCATGTGGTTCTGCAGCGGTTGTTCGGGCCTCGAGCTCCGCCAGTCCCAGCGCGCTGCCGTCGCCGCGGAGACGCCCGACGCCCTCAACGGCGCCGTTCGCTGGGCCGTCAGCAACGGCGCCGACGACTACCCGGACACCGATCCGGGCGCGCTCGAGGCGGGGTTTGAGACGGCGTCGACGCGCGTCGCGGCCGACGGTGGCCAGCAGCTCTGCGGCCACTGTGAGGAGCCGCTCGACCGTAAGGCCGACGACCCGCCGCTGACGTTCGAGGGCGAGGACGTCCACTGGGACTGCCTCGACGAGGCGATGGAGGCGGCAGACGATGCGGATTGGGACACCGACGCCGAGGTCGCTGCTGACGGAGGTGAGGCCTGATGCACGCCGCCAGCCTGTTCCTTACCCTCAACGAGGCACGCGACCCGACGATCGAGTCGAAGATGGACGGCGAACTGCCGGCCGTCGACGCAGAGGGCGTCCAGTACCTGGACGGTCGCGAACTCTACTTCGGGACCGCCGCGGACTACGTCGAGGAGCAGATTCAGAAGGTCCACATCGACCACGGAAAGATCTCCACCTCTCGCGAGGACGTCATCAACCGGAAGATGGTGGAGTTCTACGCCGACGTCGCCACCGACCCCGGCTTCATCGGCGTCTCGTCGGTTAGTGACGGCGAGTGGCTGGTCAAGCGCATCGCAGCCAAGACCGGCGTCGAAGTGACCGAGACGCGCGTCGACGTCGACGAGTTCGCCGCGCGGATCCGCGAGGAGGCCGAGGCGCCCAACGCCTGGAACGTCAGCCGCCAGGAGGATTACGGCGGCGGGATGGAGGAGACCTCCATCGACTACCACCGCTCGGCGGACCTCGAGGCTGCCCAGAGCGGGACCATCGGCCTCGGCTTCGAGTACTTCTGGGACGACACGCGCGTCGAGGGGATCGTCTACGAGAGCGGCTACGTCGCCCTCTACACCGACACCATCGCCGAAGTGTTCGGCGCGTGGGTCCGCGAGGAAGTGCTTCCACACCTCTACATCCCCGACGTCGACGACGAGGAGACCGACCAGGCGACGCTCACCGAAGACGAGCAGGACAGGGCCGAGGTGGCCGCCACCGACGGCGGTGGCGAGGACCAGCAGAGCCTCGACGACCTGGACACCGTCAACGATCCGGACGGGGGTGGTGCCTGATGGCGGCCGACAGCGCCGACGCGGTCGACACGCCCGACCGCTACGAGCGCCTCGCAGAGCTCGTCGACGCGATCGAGAGCGAAGGCACCCAGGTGACCGACACCGACACGCGGATTTTGCACGACGACACCCTCCGCGCGACGATCGAGGTCGAGATCGACGAGGGGCGTCTGGAGTCAGCCCACAGGCCGACGCTACGTGGCGCGCGGCCACCCACGGTCTCGATCGAGATGCAGGGGGCCGAAAAAGCGCTCGAGGATACCGACATGGACGCCGAGGAGATCGTCGACGAACTCGAGGAGGAGGCACCCGAGGCCCCTCGGGAGTTGTTGTCGGTCAGCGGCGTCGGCGAACGGAAGGCGCGCCTGCTGGCCGGCCACGGCTACAAGACGATCGAGGATCTCGAGGCTGCCAAGCAGTCCGATCTGACGGAGGTCAGCCGAGTCGGTCCTGCACTGGCCGCGCGGATCAAGGCCGATGTCGGCGGTGCCGATGTCTTTGATCACCTCGGGGATGGCGAGCAACACGAATGCAGATTCGCCGATGAGAGTGAGGACCAGAACACCGACGAGACCAACGACTCTGCCGTTGGCGAGCGGGAGGTCGAGCCCGATGTGGACGACGAGACCGTTGACGCGGTTGAAGACGCGACCGACGACGAGGACGAACAGGACGACCAGGCGGCCGCAGGCGAGTCCGCCGCCGACCCACTGGCCAAAGAGATCATCTCGATCCTCGAGGCCGAGGGTGAACTCCGGAGCAGCGACCTCCGGGATCGCGTCGACGGCAACCAGACCGAGTTCTACGCCGCCTGCGACGACCTGAAAGAGGCCACCCGGCTTACCGTTCGCGACGATCCGGACGACGGGCGCCGGAAGCTCTACTCGCTCGCCGATGATCAGGACGACGGCCCCGAGTGGAACGGTCGCGATCCGGAGTCGATCGTCGCCGACAGCAGTCTGCCCGCGCGTGTCGTCCTGGAGGACATCCTCAACGCCGTCGCGGATGCGTCGACGGTGATCGAGGCCGCCGAGACGCTGGACGTCGACGTCGACAACCTCGAACCCGTCTGCTGGCACCTCACCTTAAAGCAGCCCGACAGCCTCGAGATCGTCGGCGACATCGAGGACCGGATCAAGACCGTCCAGGAGGTGGCCGATGTCGAGTAGCACCGACTCGGCTGCCCGCGACGAGATCGAGGAGGTGATCCGCCGCCACTCCGCGGACCTCGACGCCGAGGACCTCCGGGACATCGCCGACCGGCTCGAGACGACTGCCCAGAAGTGGGAGGGGGTGAGCCTCTGATGGCGGACGCCCAGTCGTCCGGCGCCGGGTGTGCCACGCACCGCTGTGCCAACTGCGACCGGCTGTTTCCGAACGCCCCCCACGGTACCGACTGCCCGCGTTGCGGGAGCGTCGCGCTCTGCACGTTCGACGACGTGGAGGTGTGTCGATGAGCATCGCCCCCACGCGCTGGATGTCGTACATCATCGTGGCCGCGGGCACCGTGACGCTGTTCGGCGCGCTCGCGACGATCCTCCACCACGCCGAAGAGATTGGGCTCGCCGCCGCCGCGATCGCGCTCGCCATGCTCGGCCTCATGAGGTGGTCCCGGTGATGCCGAAGATCACCGCCCACCTCGGCGCCGTTCGCTGGCCGATGCGTGGCAACGCCGTCGAGCACCCCCACCACGCCTGGCTGCGCGGCGAGGAGCTCGACATCGCCGAGGCGCCCCACGGGCACGCTCGCGTCCCACGGCACGACGAGGCCCGCTACGACCGAGAGTCCGAGACCGTGATCTTCCGGCGCGGGAACCGGCTCGTCACCTGCTACAGCGTTCGCGAGGAGATGATCACCAACGACCACGGCGAAGCGGTTCGCCAGGCCGTCGAGGCGCAGTTCGGCCCCGTCGAACAGACTCGATCAACCACTGAGCGGTTTACCAAATACGACCGATGAGTACGAGACACCAACCAACGGACGGCGACCCCGAGCGGAAGAGCGAGAGTGAGAAGGACGAACTGCTCGAGCGCCTGGCCGAGCGAGTCGCCGACGACGATCCGGAACTGAGTGCCGCCCTCGAACTGGCGAGTCAGGCGTCGCCGGAGGAGAGCAACTGATGGAGGGCGTCAACGTCCAGGTCGGACCGGCGCTCCTCGACGACCTGCTTCCCCTCGAGGAGCTCCGCGCGTTCGTCCCGGTCGTCGGCCTCGAGCAGCTGGTCGTCGAGTCGCGAAAGGACGCGATCGACGAGCGCTTCCTGTTCGGCGGCCTCCTGACTGAGGACCTGATCGCACTGTCGGCAGCGCGAGCGGTCGGCATCGTTCAGCGCCTCGCAACGGACGCACTCGACCATGTCCGGGCCGTCGTCCTCGACGTCGACGTCGACGCCGTGGGCTTCGGCGATCGCCCGGTCGCTCTGGTCGGAGAAGACGGTGATGTAGCGAGCGGCCTTGTCGGAACCGGTGACCCAGCCGTGGTGATCCTCGAGGAAGGCCTGGTTGACGTTCTGGCTGGCGAGATAGCTGGCCGAGGACTTCCGGAACCGCGTGGGCGTCGGCGTCGCCGGCAGGTCGAGATCGACACGTCGGGCGGCGTTTTTCAACGCGTCGCGCAGGTAGTTCCGCGAGACACGCTCGGGCCGGTCCATCCGCGTCCAGAGGTAGTCGTCGCGATCGCCGGGGTGGCGCTCGAGCCAGTCGCGGACGAAGGGGACGGAGCGGACGATCGTCGGCGATCGACTACCGTTCTTCCCGTTCTCGATGGTGACAGTCAGCCCGTAGTCGCCCTCGGAGATGTTGCCGACCTGGAGCTCGTGGAGCTCGGAGGTCCGCGGGCCCAAGTCCCAGCAGAGAGCGACCAGCGCCTCATCGCGGACGTTGTTACAGCCCTCGAGCATCGGCTTGATGTGATCGTCCCAGCGCAGCATCTGCGCGGGGTCGGGCGCGGGATCGTAGTTGCTCGGGTAGCCAGCGGGCACCCAGTCGAGACACTCCGGGAGCTCGTCGACACCGAGGGAGTGGCGGCCGAAGGCGCGGAAGGCCTGTCGGTAGCCACGGTTCGTCTCGGGGTTGTCGTAGGTGCGGTTGATCCAGCGGACGACGTCCTCGGCGGCGTCACGATCCTCGAGGGCGGCCGCGAGCGTGCCGGGCTCAGTCTCGCGGGCGATCTTGACGGCGCGCATCAACACGTCGCTGTGGTGGCTGTCGGAGACGCCGGCGTTGCCGACGAGCTCCATGTGGTGGTGGGCGTCGAGGATCGCCTCGGCGTCAGCATCACCGAGGCCATCCCGCTCGCGACAGCGCTCAACGTTGCGCTTGATGGCTGTCTTCGGCTGGTCGGTCATACGACTACGCTCACCTGCGGGCCATGTAAACATCATGTTCGGAGCCCGCCCCGGCCTTCTCACGGTTCTCGACGACGACGAGCGAACGGTGTGAACGAGGAGTCCGAGAACCGTTGTCGGGCCGTCGCGGGCGGAGAACCCGGAACGGTCGCCGTGAACGGCGCCTCGCG
>NZ_BBJN01000004.1 GCF_000739555.1 Halolamina rubra | reverse complement strand
CCCCCCTTCCGAGCGTGACCAGCGTCAAGGAGTTCCGCGTCGACCGGGAGCCGACCGACGACGCGCTGGGCCGCGGCCGGTTCGTCTTCACCGACGACTACTCCGTGTTCGACTGGGGGCCGATGCCCGACACGATCCCCGAGAAAGGCCGGAGCCTCTGCACGATGGGCGCGGACAACTTCGAGCGCCTCGCCGCGGCCGGGGTGGCGACCCACTACCGCGGCGTCGTCGACCCGACCGAGGCCACCCTCGACGAGCCGCCGGCCGCCGACCTCGACGCCGTCTCGGGGCCGCCCCGACAGATGGCGATCGATCTCACGGTCGTCCCGGAGCTCCCCCACGGCGCGGACGGGTACGAGTACGACTCGTTCCACGCGGCGGCCGGGAGCCACTACCTCGTCCCGCTGGAGATCGTCTTCCGGAACGAGGTGCCCGTCGGCTCCAGCCTCCGCACGCGGAAGGAGCCCGAGGACGTTGGGCTGGACCGCCACCGCTGGCCGGACGAGGCCGTCTCGCTGCCGGAGCCGATCGTCGAGTTCTCCACGAAGTTCGAGGAGCAGGACCGCTACCTCGACGCCGACGAGGCCGCCGCGATCGCCGGCTGCGCGGATCTCGACGCGCTCCGGGAGACCGCGCTGGCGGTGAACGACGCGATCACCGAGCGCGCCGCCGAGGCCGGCTTCGTCCACGAGGACGGGAAGATCGAGTGTCTCTGGGTCGACGGCGAGATCCGCGTCGCCGACGTGGCGGGCACGTTCGACGAGAACCGCTTCGCCTACGACGGCCAGGAGCTCTCGAAGGAGGTGCTGCGGCAGTTCTACAAGTCCTACGACCCCGACTGGGTGGCGGCGGTGAAGGACGCCAAAGCCGTCGCCCAGGCCGAGGGCGTCGCCGACTGGAAGTCGTTCTGCGAGGAGTCGCCCGACCCCCTGCCCGGGGATGTGCGACGGACTGCCGGCGAGATGTACGCCGCCGGGACGAACGCCTACACCGGGACCGAGTGGTTCGACGCGCCGGCGATCGACGACGCCGTCGACGCCGTGCGGGACCTGTAGGACGGCGGCCTTTTTCACGACCCCGCGACGACCCGTGGGCATGGCGCCCTCCACCGACGCCGGCGACTCCCCGGTCAGCCGCCGGGCTGCACTCGCCAGCGGCGTCGCCGCGGCCACCGCGCTCGCCGGCTGTGGCGGCGTCGACGAGATCCGCGACGCGGTGAACCCGCGGACGTACCACAGCGACGCCGAACTCGGCGACCCACCCGAGCCGTGGCCGACGCCCGGCCACGACGCGCTCCGGACTGGCTATCGCGACACCGAGACGGGGCTCCCAGAGGATCCCACCATCGAGCGAGTCGGCCCGGGCGGCGGCGACTTCTACGAGAAGGCGCCGATGGTCGACAGCGAGGCCGTCTACGCGCCGATCTGGAAACAGGCCCAGCCGGAGTACGTCCGGGCGTTCGTCGCGACGGCGCGGGACGGCGACGCCAGGTGGCGCCACGACTGGTCCGAGAGCAGCGGCGCTGCGGCGCCGACGCTCCACGGCGAAACCGCGTTCCTGACCCGAGCGGGGGAGACGATGGCCGTCGACCGCCGGACCGGCGAGATCCGGTGGAGCTACGCCGCCGGCACCGTGCCGAGCACGCCGACAGCAGTCGGCGACCGGCTCTACCTCGGCGGGAAGTCGCTGCTCGCACTCGACGGTGTGACTGGCGAACGGCTGTGGACTGCCGACGCGGTGCCGGATCACGCCGGCGAACTCGCGGCCACCGAGGACACCGTCTTCGCCGCGAGCGACGGCACGCTGTTCGCGCTCGACGCCGCCGACGGCTCGGTGCGCTGGGAAGTGGGGATCGAACAGGCCACACGCGCCAGCCCCGTGGTGGGCGAGGAGACCATCGGCCTGATGGGGAGCGACGGGCTTCTCCAGGCCCGCTCGCGGGCCGACGGGAGCGAGCGCTGGTCGGTCCAGTTCGACCGCGCCGCGCAGGCTCCGCCCGCGATCGCCGACGGCGTCGTCTACGCCGTCGACGAGGAACCCTACGCCTGCCGCGCCTACGACGCCGAAAGCGGCGAGGAACTGTGGGACACAGATCTCGGCGTCGGGAGCGAGGACCGGCCCGCGGTCGATCCGGAAACCGTCTACGTGCCGAACGGGGAGACGCTCGACTGTCTCGACCGCGAGAGCGGCGAGATCCGGCAGCGCGTCCCGCTCGAACTCGACACGTTCTCCCAGCACGGCATCGCGCTCGCCGACGGGTCGGTGTTCTTCGTCGGCCAGCGCGACGGGGAGAGCGGCGTCTACCGGATCGCCTGACCGCCCGCGGGTCGGCGCGACTCCCACCAGCCGGAGCTTTTTCACGTGTTACTCCGTACCACGGCCAATGGCTCGCTGGACCGACGACCCGACCGAACCGGTGGGGAGCGACATCGAGGCCGCCCGGACCCTCCCCGCGTCGGCGTACACCGACCCGGCGACGTTCGAGACCGAACAGTCGCGGATCTTCGCGGACTCGTGGCAGTACCTCGGCGACGCCTCGGCCCTCCGCGAGCCGGGGGACTACACGACCCACGAGATTGCGGGGCGGCCGCTGTTCGTCATGCGCCACGAGGACGGCGACCTGCGGGCGTTCTACAACGTCTGCGCCCACCGCGGGTCGAAGATGCTCGAGGGCGACGGGAACACGACGCGCGTCCGCTGTCCCTACCACCACTGGACGTACGAGCCCGACGGCACGCTCGCGAGCACGCCCAAAGCGTTCACCCACGGCGTCCGGAACCAGGAGGTCGACGAGGTCTGCGAGTACGACCCCGAAGAGAACGCGCTGGAGTCGATCGCGGTGACGGAGATCGGCCCGTTCGTCTTCTGTAACCTCGGCGCCGATCCGACGCCGTTCGACGAGGTGTACGATGGCGTCGCCGACGAGATCGCCGGCCACGGGCTCGCCGACCTCGAACGGTTCGAGCGCATCGAGCCCGAGCTCGACTGCAACTGGAAGGTGATGGTGAGCAACTACCTCGAGTGCGACCACTGCCACGCGAACCACCCGACGTTCGTCCAGAACGTCGACATGGACGAGTACGAGATCGAGGTGCACGACCGGCACTCCGTCCAGCACGGCCCGCTCGTCGACGGCGACGGCGAGTCGCGCTTCTACTACCTCTGGCCGAACTTCATGCTCAACATCTACGGCGGCGGCGTGGGCTGTTCGGCGTACCGCGTCCACCCCGTCGACCGGGAGACGACCGTCGTCGTCGCGGATTACTACGCCGAGGGCGGCGAGCCGACCGATGCGTACGAGGAGATGTTCGCGACCAGCCAGCGACTCCAGCAGGAGGACTTCGAACTCGTCGAGCGCCAGCAGCAGGGCGTCGCCTCGGGCGCGTTCGCCCAGGGGCGACTCGGCCCGAACGAGCACGCCGTCCACCACTTCCACCAGATGGTCGCGGCCGCGATCGACGCCTGAGCCCGGTCGCTCACTCGGCGACGACCGTCGCCAACCAGACCGTCACCAGCGTCCCCGCGAGGGCGACGACGCCGATCCCGGCGAACGCCGCGCTCGGCCCGGTCACGTCGACGATGTAGCCAAAGGCCGGTGGTGCGATTGCGCCGCCGAGCATCACGCCGACGCTGACCACGGCGAAGTTCGTCCCGACGGTGTCGTCGGCCGAGAGGCGGTCGGTCAGGCCGTCCCGGGCGGGGCCGGCGAGGCTCCGCGCGGCGCCGACGCCCAGCAGGGCGCCGACGGCCACCAGCGCCGGGACGAGTCCGGAGGCGAGCAGCGCCACCAGCCCCGTGACGGCGGCGAAGCTCGCGACCATCACGGGGCCGGGCGCGATCCGGTCGGTCAGGTCGCCGCCGAGGACGATCGCGACGGCGCCGACGACGAACATCCCCGTGAGCGCGAGGTTCGCCGTCTCCGGGGCGACGCCGTACACCCTGTCGAGAAAGACGACGGCGTAGGTGTTCACGCCCCACGACGCCGTCGAGGTCAGGAGCGCGAGCAGCGTGAGCCCCATGATCCCCGGCGAGTTCGCCAGCGCGCGCAGGGCGGCGACGGCGCGCTCCCGGAGGGGCTCGTCGTCGTCGGCCGTCTCGGCGCCGACGTTCGGGCCCGTCACGTCGTCGGCGACGACGAATCGGAGCAGCGCGGTGGCGACGAGCGCGTACAGGAGCCCCAGCGCGCCGATGGCGCCGACGGCGTGGCGCCACGTCAGCCCGACGCCGGTGAACAGGTTGAACGTGACCGGCGGCGTGGCGAAGCCGAGCGCGCCGCCGACGCCGTACACCGAGAACGCCCGCCCGCGGAGCCCGTCCGGGGTGGCGTCGGAGAGCAGCGGGTAGTGGGCGGGGTGGTGGCCGCCGACGCCGACGCCGATCAGCACCTGGCCGAGCAGCAGCGCGGGGAAGTTCGGCGCGAGCGCCACGGCGAGCACGCCCAGCGCGCCCGCGACCGAGGAGAGCCCGAACGCGATCGTCCGATCGCGCGCGTCGGCGAGCCAGCCGAACGGGAGCTGGAAGGCGGTGTTCGCGGCGCCCTGCACGCCGATTGCGACGCCGAGCATCGCCAGCGACACCTCGAACTCCGTCGAGAGCGTCCCGAGGATCGGCGGGAACAGCACGAGGTACGCGTGGTTGACGTACTGCGACCCGCTCACGAGCCCGACCACCGTCGCCGCCTCCCTCGATGCGTCGCGGACACGGGTCGCCATCACGCGGTCGAAGGGCCGCCCCACTTCCAACCCCTCGGCTGCCGGCAATCGACGGGGGTTTCTCACCCCCGGACAGGAGCCGCGTTAGTCACGTTCGTGTATATCCGTAGCCGACCACAACTCCTTTTACGCACGGACGGCCATACTCGGTCGATGACCGCCTACACCGCGACGGTGACGGTGCGGCTGAAGCGCGGCGTGCTCGACCCCGAGGCCGAGACGACCCAGAAGACGCTCGAACGGCTCGGCTTCGAGCTCGCGGACCTGCGCTCGGCCGACCAGTTCGAGGTGGATCTCGACGCCGAGAGCGCCGACGCCGCCGCCGAGCGCGCCGACGAGATGGCCCAGCGGCTGCTGGCGAACCCGACGCTCCACGACTACGACGTGGTGGTGGAGGAGCGGGGCGCATGACCGTCTCCGTCGTCCAGTTCGGCGGGTCGAACTGCGACCGCGACGCCGTGCGCGCGCTCGACCGCGTCGGCGTCGACGCCGAGCGCGTCTGGCACGAGGACGGCCTCCCCGCCGACAGCGAGGGGGTCGTCCTGCCGGGCGGGTTCTCCTACGGCGACTACCTCCGGGCGGGCGCGATGGCCGCCCACTCGCCGATCATGAACGAGGTCCGCGCGGCCGCCGAGGACGGGGTTCCCGTGCTCGGCGTCTGCAACGGCGCCCAGATCGGCAGCGAGAGCCGGCTCACGCCGGGCGCGTTCACGACGAACCGCAGCGCGCGGTTCCAGTGTGAGGACGTGTTCCTGCGCGTCGAGAACGCCGACACCCCCTGGACCGAAGCGTACGAGGAGGGCGACGTGATCGAGCTTCCGATCGCCCACGGCGAGGGCCGGTTCGAGATCGACGACGCGGCGTACGACGAGCTCGTCGACGACGACCGCGTGCTGTTCCGCTACTGCGACGCCGACGGGAACGTCACGGACGAAGCAAACCCCAACGGGTCGAAGGGGAACGTCGCGGGGATCCTGGGCGAGCGCGAGACCGTCGCCGTGCTGATGCCCCACCCCGAGCGGGCTGCGCTCGCGGAGCTGGGCGGCAGTACGGACGGGCAGGGCGTGCTGGACGGGTTCGCGTAGATCGCGGACCTGACGTTACCGAGCCAGCGGCATGTTGTAGCTCGCTTCCTCCTCGAGCACCAGCTCCCACGTGAACTCGCACTCGCACTCCACCTGCTCGAACACCGAGGGGTCCTGCCGCAGGTCGAAGTCCTTGATCGCGCGCTGGACGCGGTCGTCGCACTCGCCGCAGTTGTGCGCGCCGCGGTCGCTCCCGTGGCCCACGGGGTCGGAGACGACGATGGCGTCGACGTCCGTCGTCGTCCGCAGCACCTCCGCGACCGACCAGAGCCACGGCGGGCGGTAGCCGCCCTCGTAGAACAGTTCGTCGACCATCGTGTAGCGCTGGACGTTGCAGGGGTTCATCGAGACGGTGTGGCAGCCGTCGACGGCGCCACAGCGCCGGACGCTCGACTGCATGTCCTCCAAGGCTTCCTGTTCCGAGAGGAACGGCGGCTTCATCAGCAGGTACGCCTTCACGCCGCCGCCGGCCTCGCGAGCCTCGGCGCAGGCGTCCTCGAAGTCAGCGAAGTCGAAGTACTTGTTGACGCAGTCG
Source organism: Halolamina rubra (assembly GCF_000739555.1). GTDB lineage: Archaea > Halobacteriota > Halobacteria > Halobacteriales > Haloferacaceae > Halolamina > Halolamina rubra. Next base: position 1,211 of record NZ_BBJN01000004.1, on the reverse strand, counting down.
TGGCGCACGCGGTCGGTCGCGGTTTCGAGACCGACCGCAACGTCGGTCTCCAGCCCCTGCTCGGTGAAGTCGCGGACCTTCTCGCGGTCGACGAAGTCGGGGAGCGACTCGACGACGATGCGGTCGCGGTCGGCGAACGTCTCGGCGATCGCTCGGCGAGTCTCGGCGGGCACCTCACGCTCGTCGAGGAACGAGCCGGAGGTGTAGATCTTGATCAGCCCGGACTGCTCGTCGGCCTCCTCGGCCTCGTGGTCGAGACAGACCTGGATCTGCTCCATCAGCGCGTCGTGGCTCACGCTGCCGCCCTCGACCGATTCGGCGACGTAGCCACACATCGTACAGCCGCCGGCGCGGGCCCAGCGACAGCCCCCGGTGTTGAGGATGATCGTCAGGCTCTGGTACACCCCGTCGGGGGTGTTGTCCTCGTCGATCCAGACGCGGGTCGGCTCGCGGGGGTCGTAGCTCTGGTCGTTCTCCGACCGGATGTCCCGCATCACCTCGTTGTGGGCGTCCATCCCCCGCCCGCGTTCGTAGACCTCGGGGCTCGGTTGGCTCATTGGCGGATGTGGGCGGTTTACGGGGAAAACCGCTTCGCTCCCGAGCGGGTTCCGAGGGCTCAGTAGCGGTTGCGAGCGGTGGGGAGGGGTTCGTATTCGATCTCTCAACGAGGTACAAAATCTTATCTCTATACGTGTATATTCCACTCTCCTGCAAAGTTTTATTACTACACAAACGTGGGTCCAAATCGATGCTCCGGGACGATACGTACGGGCGACGCGACGTGCTGCGGGCGGGTGGAATCGTGCTCGGCGGCTCCCTCCTCTCTGGGACGACGACGGCCGCCGACGGCGACGGGGCGACGACGCTGACGCTCCTGTCGTACAACGACATTCAGACGGCGGCCGCGGAGGACGGGGACTTCCCGCGGCTGGTGACGCTCATCGAGCAGCGGCGGGCGGCCGCCGACGGGCCGGTCGTCGTGGTCGGCGGCGGCGACCAGGTGGGGCCGCACGCGCTCAGTCCCGTCTCCCAGTGGCGCGCGCCGGTCGACGTTCTCAACGAGGTGGGGCCCGACGCCGACGTGATCGGGAACCACGAGTTCGACTACGGGTTCGACGCGATCTCGGACGTGACGGCCGACTCCGAGTTCCCCTGGCTGGCGACCAACCTCGTCGACAGCGACAGCGGCGAGGCGTTCGACGGGACGGAAT
>NZ_BBJN01000005.1 GCF_000739555.1 Halolamina rubra | reverse complement strand
CGACGAGTGCGAGGTCGACGGGGACCTCCGCGTCACCCGCGGCGATGGCGGCGACGCGCTCGTCGCCGCGGATCCCCTCGACCGCCGTGTCCAGGTGGAGGTCGACTCCCTGCTCGCGGAGGTGTTCCTCGACGGTCGCCGCCGCCTCGGCGCCGAACGGCTGGAGCGTGTGGGGCAGCATCTCGAACAGATGCACGTCGAGCCCCCGCTCGGCGAACGCCTCGGCCATCTCGATCCCGACGTAGCCGCCGCCGATGATCCCGACCGACTCGGGGGACTCGGCGTCAGCGTACTCCGCCGCCGCCTCGCGGGAGTCCACCGTGGGTGTCTCGACACCGAGCGCTTGCCTGATCTCGGCGCCTGCGCCCATGCTGTGGAGCGTGAACACGCCCTCCGTCTCCATTCCGTCCAATGGGGGCTCGACGGCGCGGGCCCCCGTCGCGATCAGGAGGTCGCTGTAGGGCTGCTCGAACGCGCCGTCGGGGCCGTCGACGGTCACCGTCCCGGCCTCGCGGTCGATGGCCGTCACCTCGTGGTTCGTCCGGAGGTCGATTCCGCGCTCCTCGACGAACTGCTCGGGCGTCACCGAGACGAGGTCCTCGAGCGTCTCGACGTCTCCTTTCACGTAGTAAGGGAGGCCACACGCGCCGTAGGAGACCCAGTCGCCGCGCTCGAACACCACCACCTCCCGGTCGGGCGCCTCGCGTTTGAACTTGCTCGCAGCACTCATCCCCGCTGCGTCGCCACCGACCACGACTACTGGTGCTGTCATACCCGGAACTACGAACGCACCGCTAATAAAGTATTGTGATAGATGTGCAATACCGAGAAGAGAGCTATCGGGCGAATATCGATTTTCTGTGGCGCGATATTCAGCAGTGAGTCGGTAGCCGTAGTACTTTCCGATGAATCGAACGACGTACTTTTGTGTGTTTGGCACAAAACCGAACCGTATGAGTACCACCGAGGACTGGATCGACGAGGTCGAGACCCAGCGACGCCAGAAGGACCGGTATTTCGGGGAGGACCCGCGGTCACCGATCCCCAAGGAGGAGCGGGCGGCGTTCGACGGGCTGAACTACTACCCCGTCGACCCGGCCTACCGGTTCGAGGTTGAACTCGACGTGTACGACGAGCCCGAGCCGGTCGTCGTCGGAACCAGCACGGACGGCGAACAGGAGTACTTCGCGTGGGGGGAGTTCACCGTCGAGATCGACGGCCAGCCGGTCACCATCACTGCCTACAAGGGCGATCCGGAGGAGGACCGGCTCTGGGTGCCGTTCCGGGACGAGACGAGCGGCGAGGAGACCTACGGCGCCGGTCGGTACATCGACCTCGAACCCGCCCACCACCGGACCGACGACGGAACGTGGGTCCTCGACTTCAACGCGGCGTACAACCCGACGTGTGCGTACTCGGACCGGTACGAGTGTCCGCTGCCGCCGACGGAGAACTGGCTGGACGTGGCGATCGAGGCCGGCGAGAAGGCGTTCGGGCACTGACGACGGGAGCCCGGCGAGCTCCTGGCGGGAAGCGGAATGCCGGACCCGGGAGACGCGCCGTCAGGTCTCACGCCACGTGTGGCCGCACTCGACGCAGGTGAACACTCGAACCTCGTAGGAGCCGCCCGGCTTCGGCCGCATCTCGTAGGAGGCCCGGTCGCCGTCGCAGCCGTCCGCCGGGCAGTGCGCCTCCATCGTCTCGGAGGCGTCCTGGGTGCCATCGACGACGGGGGGTGCCCCGTCGTCCCGCTGTTCGTCCTGGGTCGTCATCGCCGCTTCCGCTTCCGAGTCGCGCGGCTCCTCGTTCCCACAGGAGCCACACACCCACGTGTCGCCCTCCGTGCGCATCATCGAACCGCACCCGTCGCAGAAGTTCATGGAGGATCGGACACGGTTGTCGAATTTATGCGTTAACTTCCGACCCGTCGTGGGATTCAGCCGCCTGATCACGCTGTGCGTCCCGGGTATCGCTGGTTCGATCGCGACGGCAGTGCCACACTTCCGACGGGATCGACGGCCGCGGCCCTTGGGTCCAGAGAGAGACAGTTCCAAGACCGACGGGCCCGACCGTGGTCGTATGGCTTCCTGGGACGAACGGTTCCGCGCCGGCGAGTACCCGACGGACCCGGACCCCTCACCGGTGCTCAAGGCGCACATCGACGAGACCGACGGCGGCCGTGCGCTCGATATCGCGTGTGGAACGGGCCGCAACGCGGTGTTTCTCGCCGAACAGGGGTACGAGGTCGACGCACTCGATCAGTCGAAGGAAGGGCTCCGGATCACGGAGTCGAACGCGGCGTCCCGCGGCGTCGACGACCGGGTCGACCTGATCCAGGCGGACGCGACGACGTTCGAGTACCCGGAGGACCGGTACGACGTGGTGACGATCAGCTTCTACCGGCTACTCGATCGACTGAGCGACCTGAAGGCCGCGCTCCGGTCTGACGGCCTGTTCTTCTACCAGCACCACCTCCGGTCGGATCCGCCGGCCACGGTCGGGCCGGGCACCGACCGCCACCGGTTCGGCGCGAACGAGCTCCTGCGGGCGTGTCTCGACCTGACGGTCCTCTACTACGAGGAGTCCAGCGAGAGGCGGGAGGGCGAACTCTCGGCGACGGTCGAACTCGTCGGGCGCAACAGCCACGGCGACGCCCAGTCGTACCCCGAAACGCGATAGATCGGCGCTCCGTCGCCCAGGACACCGACAGCGTTCGGTGCAGGTGCTCGAACCTGCCGGAGGCTACACGTACCCACTGGCCGTCTACCCGGTCGATGCCGACGAACTATCGAGCACTGACGATCGATCGGTTCCTCGCCGACGTCGCTTCGGAACGCGTCGCACCCGCCGGCGTGTCAGCGGCAGCCGTTACCGGCGCGCTCGGCGCCGCACTCTGCGAGATGGCCTGCATACACACCCTCGAGGCAACCGCGTCGTCGTCGGACGACGCGGCGGCGCTCAGCGACGCCCGGGAGGAGCTGAGCAGGTACCGTGCTCACTGCCTCCGGCTCGCGGATGCGGACGCCGCCGCCGTGACTGGGCTGTTCTCGGCGGACGCCGACGGCGGGGAGAGCGGGGTGAAGCGAGCCGTCGGCGTCCCGTTCACGGTGGCGGACGCGTGTGCGTCCGTCCTCGAACTGGCCGTCGACGTAACCGAGGCGGCGACGTACCGAACCGTCCCGGACACCGTGACCGGCGCCCGTCTCGCTCACTCCGCGCTCGGGTCCTGCGCCACGACGGTCGTGTGGAACCTCGATTCGGTGGCCGACCAGTCGTTCGCGACGAGCGTGGGAGCGGCGACGAGAACGATCGAGCGGCGCGGGGACGAGCTCATCGAGGCCGCCCGGACGGAAGCTGATCGGCGGCGGTGACGGGCTCGCCGACCGCAGCAGGCCAGTAGCCGAACGCGTGTGAGCGCCGCCTCCAGTGGGGGACGAACATATTCGACCCATTACCCATGCGCCTCGGCGACGCCCCGTCGTGCATGCCGGCGAACTCACCGGACGACGGCCACGTCGCTTCCGAGGAGTCGGAAGCAGCTACCTCGGGGCGGGTTGCGAAGGTCGAACGGTACCGGATCGACGCGGACGTCGACGCCGAGGAGCGACCCGACGACGGCGAGCTCTGGGAGGTGTTCCAGCGCGACGACGACGGCCGGCCGATGCGCCACGTCGGCCGCGTCCGCGCCGAGGACGCCGATACCGCCCACGAACACGCCTCGCGGCTGTTCGCGTGGTACGCCCCGGAGGTCTGGATCTGTCCCGCGGCCGCAGTCACCCGGTTCAGCACGGCCGGCGACGCGGACGACGAGCCGGCGACGCCGCCGTCCGGCGACGAAGGGCGGACGATCGAGTTCTAGCCGGCTTCGGCAGTCAGCTCCCTACACTTCGCTCTCAACAGCCATGCGCCGCCAGTTTTCGAGAAGAAAGGTCTTGGTCGCCGGGCTGAGTACCCCGTCGTAATGTACCTCGTCACGTTCCGCCTCGACCCGGGAGAGTACGACGCGGCGTTCCACGAGCTCGACGACGCGATCCAGGCGGCCGCGGAGGAGACGGACGGCTACCGGGGGAAGCGGACGTGGCACGCCCCGGAGAGCGAGGAACTGCTCGTCGTCTACTACTGGGAGCACCTCGACGCCCTCGAGTCGTTCGGGGCAGATCCGACCCACGAGGAGGCGAAACGGCGGTGGACGGAGTGGTACGACGCGTACGAGGTCACCGTGACGGAGATCGTCGACGCCTACGGCAGCGGGTTCGGCGACGACGCCGACCCGCCCGCGTAGGGCGGTCCTGGTTCTGTTCAGGGGTTCGGCGCGTAGAGGGCATACAGGATCGAGAGCATCCCCGCGGCGGTGACCAGCGCCGCCGCGAACCCGGCTTCGAAGATCGACAGCCGGAGCAGCTCGAACAGCGCGGCCTCGAGAAGTCCGCCCAGGCCGACGAGCCCGAACCCGAGCCCGACGTAGAGGAGCAGCTGCGAGCTGTGGCGCTGGTAGCCGCGGTACGCCTGGTAGGCGATCAGCAGCGCGAGCACGGTCGTGAACAGTTTGGCGACGGCAAATAGCGTGTGTTCCATGGGTCAGTCCCCCCGCATCTCGTCGAACAGCGAGGCCATCCGGTCGGCGGGGTCCGGCCGGCGGTCGATTGTGACGTCGAACCCCGCCGCGTGGAGGCGGACGTCGACGCGTTCGAGTCGCGCCTCGTACTCGCTGTAGTGTCTGCCGCCCGGGTCGACGTGCGTGTACTCCTCGAGGAGACCCTGCTCCACGAGGCGACCGACGCGACGGGAGACGGTCGGTCGCGACATGTCGCATCGCTCGCTGAGCTCCTTCGCCGACAGCCGCTCGGTCTTCGTCGCCACGAGGATGTCGCGGGCGTACTCGTCGTCGAGGGTCGCGAAGACGGCCGGCGGATCGGGCTCCTCGGTCACGTGTCCGTACACGCGACAGCGGGGTAATATAGCCCCCCGATTTTCTGGCCCGGAACGCCGGCTCGCAGCTATATGCTGGGGCCCGCCCTACGGATAGTTGAAGGTGCAATAACTATGTCCACACTCGACTCCGGCATGAACCAGCTCGAGAGCAGAGTCGGCGGCCTGACCGTCGGCGGGAAAGTCCACAGCCTCAGCGCGTGGTTCGTGCTCGCGCTCCGCCTCATGATGGGGTACGCGTTCGCGTACTCGGGGTTCTCGAAGATCACCGGCGAGTTCGCGGCGGGCGGCTACCTCACGAACGTCGCCGCGGCGAACGGCAACCCGCTCGCGGGGATGTTCGCGTGGATGGGGTCGACGCCGTGGTTCGTCGACTTCGTCAACGTCGCCGTGCCGTGGGGCGAACTGCTCATCGGCCTCGGCCTGCTCGTCGGCGCGATCGTCCGCCTCGCGGCGTTCTTCGGCGCGCTGATGATGGCGATGTTCTACTTCGGCAACTGGGACATGGCCCACGGGTTCATCAACGGCGACTTCGCGTACATGCTCGTGTTCCTCGCGGTCGGCGCCTTCGCGGCGGGCCGCATCCTGGGACTCGACCAGTACATCGAGCAGTACGAGGTCGGCGGCGAAGCGCTCGTGGAGCGGTACCCCGTCCTCGAGTACGTCCTCGGCTGAACACCCCTTTCTGCAGCAGTTTTTCCGATCCGCTACGTCACCCGTCGACGGCGACGATCTCGAACCGGGCGCCGCCGTCGATCCCGTCCGTCACGCCGATCTCCCAGCCGTGGGCGGCGACGACCTGGGCGACGCTGGCCATCCCGAACCCGGTACCGTCGGCCTTCGTCGTGAACCCCGGGGCGAACACGTCGTCGCGGTCGGCCGGGGGGATCCCCGGCCCGTCGTCCGCGACGTAGAACCCCGGCTCGTCTGCGAGGGCCCCGACGCGGACCGTCACGTCCGCCCCGCCGTGCTCCAGCGAGTTCCCCAGCAAGTTCTCGAACAGCCGCCGGAGTGCGTTCTCGTCGGCGACCACCGTCGGCGGGTCGTCGAGAGCAAGCGACGCGTCGCCGGTCTCCAACGTCTCCCAGACGGCCTCGGCGACCGCGCCGACGTCGACGGGGGCCTCCTCGCTCACCAGCTCGCCGGTCTCCATCACCGCCGCCACGTCGTCGATCAGCGCCGCCATCCGGTCGATCGTCTCGTCGATCCCCTCGAGCTGCGCCACGTCGCCCGTCTCCCGCGCCAGCTCCACACGGCCGCGGATCACGGACAGCGGCGACTGCAGGTCGTGTGCCAGCACGTCGCCGAACTCCTGCATCAGCTGGATCCACTCCTCATGTCGCTCCCGGGCCGCGTGTTCGTCGGTCACGTCGCGTTGGAAGCCGACGAACTGGTCGGGGTCGCCGTTCTCGTCGGGAAGCGGCACGATACTGACGCGGTTCCGGAACGGCTCGCCGTCGGCGCGGTAGTTCCACAGCTCGACGGTGACCGGCTCGGCGTCGTCGACGGCCCGCCGTATCGTCGCGACCGCCTCGGCGTCCGTCCTCTCGCCCTGGAGGAACCGACAGTTCCGCCCGAGGGTCTCCTCGCGGTCGTAGCCGGTCAGCTCGACGAACTCGTCGTTCGCGTAGACGATCGGGTTGTCCGGCCGGTCGGGGTCGGTGATGGTGATGCCGACCGGCGCCTCGTCCATCGCTCGCTCCTTCAGCCGCAGCTCCTCGCGAACCGCCTCGGCCTCCGAGACGTCCGCGATCGTGCAGATCAGCGTGTCGTCGGTCGTGAACGTGAGGCAGTGGTCGACGTCGACGCGCTCGCCGTCCTTCCGGACGTAGACGGTCCGGCCTTTCCACTCGTCCGCACGGGCCGCCGGGAGCATCTCCTCGTACGCCCGATCGAGTTCCTCGTCGGGGTAGAGGCGGTCCCAGTGGCTGCCGAGGAGCTCCTCGCGGTCGTAGCCGGTGATGTCGGCGTACGCCTCGTTGACGTAGATGAACCGGCCGTCCTCGTCGAGGAGGCTGATGCCGTCGTGGGCGGTCTCGATCGCGTGGAACCCGCGTGTCACCTGTCGCTCCGCTCGGAACCGCGCGACTGCCTGCTCGATCCGGTTAGCCAGCACCTCGTACTGCTCGGTGCCGCCGCCCTTCTGGAGGTACTCCGTGACCCCCTTCGAGATCGCCTCGCTGGCGATCTCCTCGCTGCCTTTCCCGGTGAACAGCAGGAACGGGAGGTCTGGGTACGCCGCGCGAACGCGCTCCAGGAGCGCTAACCCGTCCATCCCCGGCATGTCGTAATCGCTGACGACACAGTCCACGTCGGCGGCCGCGAGTCGGTCGAGCGTCGCCTCGGGGTCGGTCACCGTCTCGACGGAGAAATACTCCCGCTGGCGCTCCAGGAACGTCGACACCAGGTCGGCGAAGCTCTCGTCGTCCTCGACGTGCAGCACGCACACTTCCCCCTCGGCGTCGGCGACGAGCCCCTGCTCGTCGACGGCCCCCTCGATACCGCCGGGGAACGTTTCCGTCATCGTTCAGTGGACGGGACGGCGTAGTAGTTAAACCACGGGACATCCGGCTCGGACGCCCGACCCCGGGAGATTGGCCGCATCGGCGCGCACAGAGGATTAACTATCTGTCGCTGGGATAATTATTCGTTCGGGACTACCTACAAGTTACAGCCGGGGGTACGCCGCGCCATGGAGGTCACGAGGCAGACCATCGCGAAGGCCCTGGCCGTGGTGTTCGTGTTCAACCTGATCGTGATGGGCGGCGGCGCACTGTACTCCGCCCAGCAGGTGCCGCCGATCCCGCAGGAGGTCGTCGGCCCCGACGGCAACACCGTCGCCACCCAGGAGCAGGTGCAGGCCGGGAAAGTGGTGTTCCAGCAGAACAGCTTGATGAACCACGGGTCGATCCTCGGCAACGGCGCTTACTACGGCGTCGACTACACCGCGGACACGCTCGACCTGAAAGTCGAGTACATGCGTGAGTACTACGCTGGGGAACGGTACGACGCCGCGTACTCGGCACTGGGGCCCGCCGAGCAGGGCAGCGTCGACCGACTCGTCCGCGACGACCTCGACGAGCAGTTCACCGAAGGAACTGAGACGATCGAGTACTCCGCCGCGGAGGCGTACGCACACGAGCAGATCCGCGAGGAGTACGTCGAGCGGTACCACGAGGGCGAGCTCGAGCGCGGCGTCCCGGCCGACTTCGTCGCTCCGCCGAGGAGGCGCGCCAGTTCGCCGACTTCGCGCTCTGGACGGCGTGGATCTCCCACACCGACCGCCCGGGCACCGATACGAGCTTCACGAACGAGTGGCCGTACAACCCCGCCGCGGGGAACACGCCCTCCGGCGCGACGATGATCTGGAGCGTGATCAGCATGGTGCTGCTCGTCGGCGCCGTCGGTATCGGCGTGTTCCTCTACAAGTCGGTCGAGCTCCCCGAGCCGACGACGGAGGGGATCGAGATCCCGCCGCCGGACGAGATCAACCTGACACCCAGCCAGCGGGCCGCGACGCGGTTCATCCCGCTCGCGGGGCTGCTGTTCACGGTACAGGTGCTGCTGGGCGGCTTGCTCGCCCACTACTACGTCGAGCGTCACGCCTTCTTCGGGGTCGAGGAGGTGTTCGGCGTCCACATCGTCGAGGCGCTCCCGTTCGCGCTGGCGAAGACGTTCCACCTCGATCTGGGGATCCTCTGGATCGCCACGCTGTGGCTGGGGGCGGGGCTGTTCCTCCCGCCGCTGCTCACCAACCACGAGCCGGAGCGCCAGCGGACGTACATCCACGTGCTCCTCGGCGCGCTGATCGTCGTCGCCGTCGGCGGCCTCGCGGGCGTCTGGCTCGGCTCCCAGGGGTACATCGACGGCGAGCTCTGGTGGATCATCGGCAACGAGGGGCTGGAGTACCTCGAAGTCGGCCGGCTCTGGCAGGTGGGGCTACTCGTCGGCTTCGTGCTGTGGACCGGGCTCGTCTACCGCGGGTTCAAGCCGATGCTCGAGCGCGAGGCCCGATTCGGGCTCGCCCACATGATCATCTACGCCGGCGGCTCGATCGGCCTGCTGTTCACGGCGGGGATGTTCTACACCCCGCAGACGAACATCGTGATGACGGAGTTCTGGCGCTGGTGGGTCGTCCACATGTGGGTCGAGGGCGCCTTCGAGTTCTTCATCGTCGCCGTCGTCGGCATCACGCTGGTGAGCATGGGGCTGCTCCGGAAGCGCTCGGCGGAGAAGGCGGTCGCGTTCCAGGCGCTGTTCGTGATGGGTTCGGGCGTCATCGGCGCCTCCCACCACTACTGGTGGATCGGCCAGCCCGACGTGTGGCTGCCGCTGGGGACGATCTTCTCGACGCTCGAGCTGATCCCGCTCATCCTCATCCTGTTCGAGGCGATGGGGCAGTACCGCGCGCTCGCGACCAGCGGCGAGACGTTCCCGTACACGCTGCCGTTCATGTTCATCATCGCCAGCGGGTTCTGGAACTTCCTCGGCGCCGGCGTGCTGGGCTTCTTCATCAACCTCCCGATCGTCAACTACTACGAGCACGGAACCTACCTCACCGTCGGCCACGCTCACGCGGCAATGTTCGGTGCGTTCGGCTTCCTCGCGCTGGGGATGGCGACGTACATGCTGCGCATCTCGACGGTGCCGTCGAAGTGGAGCGAGCGCCGACTCCGCTGGGCGTTCTGGCTCTGGAACGTCGGGCTGGCTGTGATGGTGTTCGTCTCCGTCCTCCCGGTCGGATTCCTCCAGCTGGAGACGGCGTTCACCGAGACGTACGGCGCCGCCCGGAGTCTCGCGTTCTACAACGGCGAGCTGATCCAGCTGCTGTTCTGGGCGCGCCTCCCGGGCGACACGCTGCTGATTCTCGGCACCGTCGTGTTCGCGTACGACATGGTGAAAAAGCGGTTCACGCTGCGTGACGTGTCCGATCCGACCGACTCGCTCGGCGAGACGACGATCCCGGACCGGCTGATGGCTGAGGACGACGACTGACCGCCCGCCCGCTCAGTCGGTGGGCAGCGTGAGCGTGTCGTCCCCGTTGCGTTCGACCTCGTCGATGCGTTTCAGCCACTCGATCCCGCGCCGGGTCGTGTCCGCACCGAGTTCCTGTTCGATCCGCCACTCCGGCACCCCGTCGTACAGGTCGTCGGTGTACTCCGTCTCGGCGAGGGTCCGGATGCACTGCCGGACGTCGTCGGCCGAACTCGACTGCTCGTGGAGCGCCTCGATCTCGTCCTGGATGTCGAGGTCGAACCCCTCGTCCGCGAGCCGTTCCATCTTGTACTTCATCGACCTGACGAACCCGTCGTCGGCGAGGATCGAGAGCTGCGTGTCGATCTCGTCGAGGACGGTCTCGTCGTCGACGCCCGCCTGCGCGAGCGTCACCATGTCGTCGACGTCGTCGTCCCGGTTCGCGACCGCCTTGAACAGGAAAATGTCTTCCAACGAGACGCGCTGAACGGTGAGCGGCCCCTCGTCGAAGAGGTGTTCGCTCCGGTCGATCATCCCCGGACTGAGTTTCAGCACGCCAGCGACCTGTTCGTCGAACACGTCGAACCGGCGCTTCCCGTTCTGGAGGATGAACGCCGCCTCCAGCTCCTCGTACTCCTGGTCGATCTCGTCCGGGACTGCGTACCCCTCCGACTCGAGCGCGGCGTAGAGCCGGTCGAGTTCGGCGGTTTCGCGGACGATCAGATCGATGTCCTTCGTGGCGGGCTTGAGCTCCTCCAGCGTGAGCGCCCCGCCACCGATCAGGTAGACGGTGACCTGTTCGTCCAGGATCGACGCGAGTTCGCTGAACTGCCGCCGGATCCCGTAGTCGTCGAGCTTCGACTCCCGCGTCATAGTGTCACCCCGTACTCGTCAGCGAGCGACTGCATCTCGTCCCACGAGGGGGCCTCGGCGGCGTTCGACCGGCCACCCGTTTCCAGGCTTTCGAGGAGCGGTTCCATCGCCTCGACCACTCCGTAATGCGACGCCGCCGCGCGGACGGTCTCGGGCGACTCGTCGGTTCGAGCGATCAGCAACAGGGCGTACTTCCGGTGTCGCGAGTCGTTCTCGATCAGCAGGAGGTGGCAGGCCAGATCCGCGGGGGAGAGCTCCCGGTCGGGCTCGGCGTAGAAGTAGTAGTAGCCCGACGGCGTGAAGAACTCCAGTCCGTACTCGGCGAAGGCGTCGAGGCCCGTCCGGCGGTACGGCGGCTCCTCGACGGGCGCCTCGGACCGCGCGAGGAACTCGTCGTACGACTCCCACAGCAGCGTTCCCCCGTCGAGATCGTCCCTGACCCGCGTCCGGTGGTGTTGATGCCGGAGCTCGCGGACGAACTCGTGGAGCTCCGAGAACTCGTCGAGGAGGCGGTAGCGGTCGTGCTCCTTCCCGACGATGGCGCGGTTGGTCAGCGTCTTGAGTTTCCGGTAGACGGTCGCGCGGGAGTAGCTCACGTCGTCGGTGAGCTCCGCCGCCAACCGGCCGTCGCCGGGCGGGAGGTAGTAGAGGAGCTCCCGAACGGCGGGCGAGAGCAGCTCCGGGAAGTCGACGTGGGGCTTCCCCTTCACGAGCGACTGGAACAGCTCGCCACACCGCGTGTCGGTCGGCACGAACACCGTCGCCCCCGCCTCGCGCTCACGGCGCAGTAGCCCGATCGTCTCCAGCTTCGTGGCCGCGTTCGTGACAGACTGCGGCGCGTACTCGAGCTGGTCGAGGACCTCCTGTCTCTTTTTGGAAGTGTCGAGTAGCTCGAGTAGCCGGAGTTCCTTCTTTTCCAACATTGTGTCTCATATAGGGTGAAGTCGTACTTAACTAGTTCGCCCTATCTGCGACACCATGTACTATTTCGGAGAGATGTTCCGGTGGATAGATGGTCGTCTTCGACGGTGAACGGCGGGCTTCCTACCTGATTTCCGATACGTTCGGCGCCGCCAGTTGACTGCCACGCCGACCGCCCCGACCTGCGCGCTACTCCTCGCCCTCGACAGGGCCTTCGTACTGCGATCGGACCGTGTCGCCTTCCCGCCACTGCCAGTAGGAGTAGCGGTTCCCGTTGATCTCCTTGACCGTCGTCGACGCCTTCGCCGGGACGCCGTCTGGGCGGTCCGCCGTCGCCGCCTGGTCGGCGTCGTCCCCACTCAGTCGTTCGGCACGCTCCCGGTACTCGGCGAGCGCGTCGGCGTAGCTGGCGACCGCCCGGAGTTCGTCGGGCGAGTAGGCGTCGAGGCGTTCGGCGGCCGGTTCCGGGAGTTCCGCCGGGGGCGTCGGTTTCTCGTAGGACATGGGTGGCAGCCGTTCTTAACCAACAGACGCCGCCACTCAACTTGGTACTGTTGGTTAAGATCCGCTCCGTGCAACCGCGTGCTGCGAAGAAGACTCACTCGAGTCTGCGACGACGGCGTCGACGCCCCCGAGCACCGCGCCGAACGCTTCTCGGCCCGGCTTACTGCCCGACGACGTCGGGTTTGAGCGCGCCGACCTCGGTCAGGATCGCCTCGGTGTTCGCCTCGTCGACGCCGTTCGCCCGGAGTGCCTCCTCGAGGTACGTGGCGACCCGGTCGAACGCCTCGCCGGTGATCCCCATGCCCGCGTGGGCTTCCTGCATGTCGGCGCCGTCGTAGTCGACCGGGCCGCCCGCGACGGCGCTGATGAACTGGACCTGGTGGGCGTACAGCTGCTCCCGGTCGATCCCCTCGAAGTACGGTTCGAGGAGGGGGTCGTCGAACACCCGGTCGTAGAACTCGGACACGACAGATTCGACGGCGTCGCGTCCACCGATCTCGGCGTAAATCGTTTCTGCCTCTGACATCGCGTTAGCAGAGGTTTTCTTTGCATAAAACGGGCGTGAAAGAACATGTTCGGGGCATTCGATTCGGGTGACAGCGCCGTGATGAGTCGCGCGGCACCGGAGCGCGGTAATCACTCAATAACGAACCCACCACGATAGCTACCTCGAGGCAAATGAAGGTCACCTACCTCAGTTCTGCGGCGATCCTCGTCGAGAGTGCCGGGGCCAAGCTGCTCTGTGACCCGTGGCTGGAGGACGGCGCGTTCTACGGCTCCTGGTGTCACTACCCGCCGCTGGAGGCCGAGCCGGACGACTTCGACGACGTGGACGGGATCTACATCTCCCACATCCACCCGGACCACTTCGACCCGGCGACGCTCCGGCAGTTCGACGCCGACGTCCCGGTGTATATCCACGACTACCGCTGGGACTACCTCCGCGAGGAGATCGACGCGCTGGGGTTCGACGTGATCGAACTCGACCACGACGCCCGCACCCACCTGGCGGGCGACCTCCACATCAACATCCTCGCCGCCGACGCCTGCGACCCGGAGATCTGTGGCAACTACTTCGGCTGCTCGTGGGTCGAGGGGAACCCCGAACTCGGCTCGACGCAGGTCGACTCGCTGGCGGCGATCGACGACGGCGAGCACGTCGTCGTCAACATGAACGACTGCCCGTACCCGATGGTCGAGACCAGCATGCGGCAGGTGAAGGAGCGCTACGGCGACGTGGACCTGCTCTGTCACCAGTACAGCGCCGCGCAGTTCTACCCCCAGTGCATGCTCGACTACAGCCACGAGCAGAAACTGCAGGCCCGCGACGCGGTCATCCGGGAGAAACACGAGCTCGCGACGCAGTTCGTCGACCTGCTGGAGCCCGACTACTACCTGCCGTTCGCGGGCGAGTACGTGCTCGCCGGCGAGCTCGCGCCCCTGAACCAGTACACCGCGAACCCGCCGCGGGTCGAGGCGTACGACTGGTTCGAGCGGAACGTCCCCGACGACCACGAGCCCGTCTTCCTCAACTCCGGCGAGCACATCGACCTCGCCGCGGGGGACGTCTCGAGCCCCTTCGAACCGATCGACCAGCAGGCCAAGCGGGAGTACATCGACGAGGTGCTCGCCGAGCGGTCGTTCGACTACGAGGACGCGCCGATGCCCGAGCGCGAGGAGCTGTACGACCGCCTCCCCGCGGCGTACGAGAGCTTCGAGGCGAACCGCCAGTCCGTCGGGTTCGAGACCGACACGACGGTGCTGGTCAGCCTCCTCGACGACGAGTACGTCGAGCTCACCTTCGACGGCGAGGGGTACGAGCTGGTGGCGTCGCCCGAGATGGACCAGTACGACGGCTACGTCCGGATCGAGGTCGATCCGCGGCTGCTGAACTGGCTGCTGCAGGGGACCGAAAAGGCCCACTGGAGCGACGCCAAGATCGGCTCCCACCTCGGCATCGCCAAGCAGCCCGACATCTACGAGCGCCAACTGTACAACTGTCTGGGGTCCTTCCATGCCTGAGTCGACTACCCTCCGGCGCGCGAAGCGGGCCGCGACGATCGGCGCCGGACTCACCCTCGGCGCCCTCGTGGCGGCGACGCTCTGGAGCCGCCGCCAGCGCGAGACCACCGAGACGGTTCCCTACACCGTCGTCGCCCGGCTGGGCGACGTGGAGCTCAGGCGCTACCCCCGCGTCACGACGGTCGAGACGGTCGCCGACTCCGAGAACCAGGCGTTCGTCCGGCTGTTCCGGTACATCACGGGCGAAAACGAGGGGAGCACGGACGTGTCGATGACCACGCCGGTCGAGATCGACGGCCGCGGCGCGTCGATCTCGATGACGGCGCCCGTCGAGGTCGACCTCGGGCGCCGGCTCCCCGAGCGAGACGACGGCGCGGCCGACGACCGGCGGGACGGCGTCCGGATGGCGTTCTTCCTCCCCGCCGAGTACGGCCCCGAGTCGGCGCCGACGCCGACGGACGACCGCGTCGACCTGGTGACGGTCCCCGAGCGCACGCTGGCGGTCAGACGGTTCTCTTGGCGGCCGACGACGGCGCGGATCGCCCGCGAGCGCGACGAGCTGCTGTCGACGCTCGCCGACGCCGACGTGGCGACCGTCGGCGAGTCGTTCTTCATGGGCTACGACGCGCCGTGGACGCTCCCGTTCCTGCGGCGGAACGAGGTCGCCGTCAAGGTCGCGGGCGGTCCGTAACGAAGAGAGGGCTCCGGCAGGGTGCTCACCGGTAGCCGAGATACTCGAGCTGTTTCGCGGTCTCCTTCGGCGCCCGTTGCCGGTCGGGCTCCTCGTAGCGCGGCTCGTAGCTCCCGGTGTCGGTCGCCGAGGTCTCCAGCCACGGGACGCGCCGCAGCCCCGGGTGGGGGACCCCGGTCGGGTGGCTGTACAGGCCGAGGTGGCCGAACAGCTCGCCGTGGTCGGCGGTGACGACCGCGGTCTCGGCGTCGACGTTCTCGAGCAGCACCCCGACCGAGTCGAGCACCCAGCGGAGTTCGTCGAGGTACTGCGCCCACACTTTCTCCCGATCGCCGCCGTCACGGAGGTAGTCGAACGGTCGGTACTCGTAGCGTTCGAGCGGGCGGTTCTCCCGGAGCGCGTCGACGCGGAAGGGGCTGTGCGGCGGGAGGTAGTGGACGATCATGCGCTCGGCGTCGACCTCCCGGCCGGCCCGGATCGCCCGGTCCGTCGCGATCTCGGGGATGCACGTGCCGCCGAACGGGTCCATCGGCGCGTAGTCCGAGACGGAGTCGAACGTGTGGAACGCGTCGGGGTCGACGGTGTCCCAGGACGTGACACGCTGGGCGAGCGGCGACTCCATCGCGTTGCCGGCCTCGAGCGTCCGCGCCACCTGCGCGTTGCTGCAGACGAACGCCGTCTCCGCGATCCGCTCGCGGTACCCCTCGGTGAACGTGTTCGCGGCCCACTCCCGCGTCGAGCTGCCGAGACTGTACAGCGAGCCCACGTCGTCGACGAACGCGTACTCCCCCGCGAGGCTGCGGAGCGCGTCGTACCGACAGGTGTCCAGCACGATCAGCAGGTCCCACTCCCGGTCGAACACGTTCGTCCCGAGCGGGCGCCGCGACGACGCCCCCAGCAGCAGGGCTTCCACTGCGGGAACGACGGGCAAGCGGTCCTGAAGTGAGGCTATCAGGGACATGCGGTGTCGTAACTACCGGCTCCGACGGAACGCCGGGGTAAAGCTACGAACCGGCTAACGCGGCCCGCGGCGGCCGGCACGCGGGCGCTCGGGCCGGTGCCCACTACATCGACCCCTCGGTGTCCTGCACGACGAACAGGTCGAACGCGGTGTCGGCCGGCTCGTCGTCCGGCGAGAGGTAGCCGCCGGCGAAGGCGCTGTACGCCTGCCCGCCCTCGACGGTCACGTCGAACTCGGCGACGACCTCGCCGTCGTTCCCCTCCGTGTCGCCGCGGATCTCCAGCGTGTAGTCGCCGGCCGGCACCTCCGTGCTGCCCGACTCGCCGTAGGCGACGCCGTCGAACAGCACCGTCTCCCCGCCGCCGGCGGTGATGTCGACCGCCGGCGCGTCGGGCGAGGCGTGGACCGCGCGGACTCGCGCGTTGTCGCCGCTCGCCGGCTCGCGGTCGTCCTCCAGGATCAGCGGCTCGAACGGCTGGTCGGCGTCCTCCGACACCTCGCCGATGGCGGCGACGGTGTACGCGACCCCGGCCTCGACGGTCACCTCGCCCTCGAACACGGTCGTCTCCGAGTCACCGGCGGGCGTCACCGTCACCGTGTACGTGCCGGCCGCGAGCGAGAGGTAGTCGCTGACGGCGCCGAACGCCACGTCCTCGAGCACGGCCTCGCCGTCGACGAGCACGTCGACGTTGGGCGCGTCCGGCGAGAGGTGGGCGACGCGAACCATCGCCCCGTCGGTCTCCGTCCCCGTGTCCGTCTCCTCGGTGGGCGACTCCTCCCCGTCGGTCGGCGACTCAGTCCCGGCCTCGGTCGGCGTGTCGGTATCCATCGGCGTGCCGGGTTCGGTCGTCCCCGTCGGCGACCCCTCGGTCTCTGTCGCCGGGCCGCCACAGCCGGCGAGGAACACCCCGCCCGCGACGGCGCCGACGACGCCGAAAAAGCGGCGACGCGTGCGGTCCGTGGTCTCAGTTTGCGACTCCACTGCCTGGTCTGTCTGGTCGGACATCGTGGAGCCACCGTGACCGCCGACGGGTTTTGTTATGGATGCTGGCGCCTGCGTAATACCGTCCTACAAGTTTCGTTCGGTGAGCCTACGAGAAAATCCGCCGTCCTTCGGGCGAGGGGCGCCCGACGCTGGAACCCACGGCGTCGACGGGCTCCACGACGTCGACGGTCGCCCCATCAATCGTCGCGAGCTACTCCCGCAGGTGGACTTCGTCGTCCGATATCTGCGCCACTCGCGAGTGGGTGATCTCGTACGTGTCCTCGTCCTCGGCCCAGCCCAGCCGTCGCCGGACGCTCCGGGAGAGCGACCCTTTCGGCTTCACGTGGGCCATGTTCTGGTCTATCTGTTCGATCGTTCCGACCTCGTCACCGTCGGCAGTGACGACGGTCTTCCCCTCGTCGCTGGATTCGAAATCTCGTACCATCTGTGTCTCCGGTGGGCGCGTCTGCGCCACCGACTACGGGGACGCTCCCGCGATTCTTCGTAATAGCCACGCTACAGCGTGTACGATCGTCCTTCTCGCGGTCGGGCGCCCGCGATGCGGCGACACCGAGGGGCAGCGGCCGTACTGGGGCGCGTTCAGGACTCGGCGGCGCCGTAGTTCAACAGCCGCATCCCCCGCTTCACGGCGTTGACCGCGCCGTCGGTCGAGCGGGCCAGCAGCAGTTCGGGGAACGAGTCCGCCCAGCGCTCGGGGTGGGCGAGCACGCAGGCGCGGTCGACGGCGCCCTCGCGGAACAGCGCCGCGAGGTCGGCGGTGGTGTCGGGGTTCGCGCGCTTCTCTCCCTCGCCCATCGTGTGGTCCTTGATCTTCAAAGCCCCGTCCCGCCAGGTGCGGCCGGTGTCCGAGAAGTAGGTCACGTCGTCGAAATCCATCGAGAGGTACGCCTCGCCGAGCAGGTCGTACGCGTCGAAGCCGGGCGCCTCGGAGTCGGTCCACATCTCCCGGTTGTCGTGGGGCGACAGCGGGTTGCCGTGCATGCAGACCGTCTCGATCGGCGCCGGGTGGGCGCGACGGAACCGGTGCAGGTTCGTCGCGAACCGCTCGTGGGCGGCCGCGAGGTCGCCGTCGGCGCGCACGTAGTCCTCGTAGTGGTAGCCGACCTCGTGGCCGAGGTCGACGACGGTCCGGGTTCGGTCGGCCTCGAACGTCGACGTGCGGTAGTAGTAGGTGCTCCGGGCGCCGTGCTCGGCCTCCAGTTCCGCCATCCGCAAGGCCCGCGCCGGCATCCGGTCCACGTCGTGACGGAGCACCACGAACCGTTCCGGCAGGTCCTCACCCGCGAGGTACTCCCTGACGGTGCGGAACGCGTAGCCGCCGTCGTCGATCGCCGCCAGGAGGTCGGCGTACGCGTCGGTGGTGAAGTCGTCGCTCACGACCATCCGCGGCCCACCGTGTACTGCCGGTGCTCGGTGGCAGCGAGGTCGAGCACGTCCCGGCCGTCGACGACGACCGCCGGCGGCAGCGCCGCCCAGTCCACCGCGTCGAACGCGTCGTGGGCGGTCGCGAGCACGACCGCGTCGGGCGCACGCTCGGGCAGGTCCGCGACCGTCACGTCCGTCGCCGGGACGCCCGCGGCGTCTACCAGCGGGTCGGCCGCGAGCACGCTCGCGCCGCGGTCGGCCAGTTCCTCGCAGATGTCGATCCCCGGGCTCGCGCGGGTCTCACGGACCCCGGCGCGGTAGGTGAGGCCGAGGACGGCGACCGTGGCGTCGTCGAACGCGTCCTCGGGGGACGCATCCGCCGCGTCGCTCGTTTCGGCGCCGCCGTCGGCGAGCCCCACGGCGTCGTCGACGGTCGCCGTCGCCGCCAGCCCCTCGGCAACGCGGTCGACGACGAACGCCGGCATCCCGTCGTTGACGGCGCGGGCCGTCGACAGCGTCGGCACGTCGGCGTCGAGCCAGTTGAGCACGAAGTACGGGTAGTACGGGATGCAGTGGCCGCCGACGCCGGGGCCGGGGGTGTGGATCTCGCAGTACGGCTGGGTGTTCGCGGCGTCGATGGCCTCCCGCACGTCGATCCCCAGCTCGTCGGTCAGCCGCGCGAGGTCGTTCGCCAGCGCGATGTTGGCGTCGCGGTAGAGCCCCTCGAACACCTTCACCGCCTCCGCGGTCGTGGCGTCGTCGACGCGGACGATCTCGTTGTCGACCAGCTCGTCGTACACCAGCTCCGCGACGCGGCCGCTCTCGGCGTCGACGCCGCCGACGACTTTCGGGTGGGTGCCGCGGATGTCCGCCAGCGCGCGCCCGCTGGAGGTCCGTTCCGGGCAGACCGCGACGCCGAACGTCCCCGGGGCGAGGTCGCTCTCCGCAACCAGCGTCGGGTGGATCACGTCCGCGGTCGCCCGCGGGGGGAGCGTCGACTCCAGCACGACCAGATCGCCCGGCAGCAGCCCTCCGGCGATCTCGTCGACGACGGCCTCGACCGCGGAGAGGTCGGGGTCGTTCGCGTCGTCGATCAGCGTCGGCACCATCACGACGTGGATCGCGGCGTCCCGGGCCGCGGTCGCGGCGTTGGTTGTGGCCGTCAGCGCGCCCTCGGCCGCGAGCGACTCGACCAGCGAGTCGAGCCCGGGCTCGCCCTGCACCGGGCAGTCGCCGGCGTTGACGCGCTCGACCACCTGCTCGTCGATGTCGACGCCTGTGACGGCGCCCGTGTGCTCGGCGTACACCGCCGCGAGCGGGAGCCCCATCTTCCCGAGGCCGTACACCGCCACGGGGATCTCGCCCGCGCGGAACTGCTCGCGCTGGCGGGCGGGCGACGCGAGCGTGTCGTACAGCGAGGGTGTCACTGCGACACCTCCGTCGTCGCCCGCTCGTCGACGAGCGCGGACACCCGCTTGGCGAGTTCGACCGCGCGGATACCGTCCTCGGCGGTGACCGCCGGCGCCGTGCCGTTGGCAGCGGCGTCGAGGAACGCCGAGAGCTCCTCCTTCAGCGGCTCGCCGCTCTCGACGAACGGGCGCTCGATCACGCTCTCGATCCGGTGGCGCACGTCGCCGTCGGCGGCGACGTACTCGGGCCGGGAGCGGCGGTGGACCTCGACGGTCTGGTCGAGCAGGTCGACCACGACCCGGCACTCCTCGGCGGTGACGGTCAGCCGGCGCACGCGCTCCTGGGTGAGCCGGCTGGCCGTGAGCGAGGCGACGGCGCCGTCGCTCGCCCACGTCGCCGTCGCGTACTCGCCGTCGCCCGCGCCCGCGGCGGAGACGAGCGTCGGCTCGGCGTCGAGCAGCGTACAGAGCAGGTCGATGTCGTGGATCATCAGGTCGAACACGACGTTGGCCTCGATGTCGCGCTCGACGGGCGGGCCCAGTCGCTCGCCCGTGACGGCGACGACCGAGAGGTCCTGAAACGCCCGCAGGAGCGTCTGGACGGCCGGGTTGAACCGCTCGATGTGGCCGACCTGGATCGTGACGCCCGCCTCGGCCGCGTCGGCGGCGAGTTCGCGGCCGACCGCGGGGTCGTCGACGAACGGCTTCTCGACGAGCACGTCGACGCCGGCGTCGATGCAGTCCCGCACGAGCGACGCGTGGACCCGCGTGGGGACGGCGACTGAGACGGCGTCGACCACCTCCAGCAGGTCCGGCGCCTCGTAGATCGCCGTCTCGAACTCCGTCGCCGCGGCCGCGGCCGCGCTCACGTCGGCGTCGGCGATGCCGACGAGCTCGCTGTTCGGGAGCTCCTGGTACACCCGGGCGTGGTTGCGGCCCATGCTCCCGACGCCGACGACGCCGGTCCGGAGCGGGTCGCTCACGGGTCCATCACCTCCGGCTCCGGCGTGGCCGCGTCGACGGCCGGCTCGAACGTCTCGACCGCGCGGGCGACCTGCCGGATCTCCGCGACCGACAGCCCCGGGTGGACGGGGAGCGAGAGCACGCGCTCGGCCGCCCGCTCGGCCACGGGCGCGTCGGCGTCGTACTCGGCGTAGGCCGGCTGCTGGTGGATCGGGATCGGGTAGTACACTTTCGAGCCCACGCCCTGCTGCTCGAGGTGGGCCGCGAGCGCGTCGCGCTCGTCGGTGCGGACCGTGTACTGGTGGTACACCGGGCGGACGCCTCGCGGCTCCGCGGGGGTCTCGACGGCGGCGTCGGCGAGCCGGTCGTTGAGGTAGGCGGCGTTCCCCCGGCGCGCGAGGTTGAACGACGGCAGCCGGTCGAGCTGTACCCGACCGATGGCGGCACAGACGCTCGTCAGCCGGAAGTTGTGACCTACCTCCGCGTGCTCGTAGCCCGCAGTCCGGCCGTGGTCGCAGAACCGGCGCACGCGCTCGGCGAGTTCGGGGTCGTCGGTGGTGACCATCCCGCCCTCCGCGCTGGTGGCGTTCTTCGTCGGGTAGAACGAGAAGCAGCCGGCGTCGCCGAGCGAGCCGACGACCTCGCCCTGGTAGCGCGCGCCGTGGGCCTGGGCGGCGTCCTCGACCAGCGCCACGTCGTGGGCGTCCGCGAGCGCCCGCAGGCGGTCCATCTCCGCGGGCAGGCCGTACAGGTGGACCGGGAGCACCGCGGCCACGTCGTCGCGCTCGGCCAGGATATCGGCGACTTCGCTGGGGTCGATCGTCAGCGTCTCGGGGTCCACGTCGGCGAACACCGGCTCGGCGCCGGCCAGCCGGACAGCGTTCGCGCTCGCGACGAAGGAGAACGGCGTCGTGACGACGGCGTCGCCCTCGCCGACGCCGAGCGCCTCGAACGTGGCGTGCAGCGCGGTCGTCCCGTTGGTCGTCGCGACGGCGTACTCGGTGCCACAGAGCGCCGCGAACGCGTCCTCGAACCGTCGGACTTCGGGCCCGTCAGCGAGCTGACCGCCCTCGATCACGTCGCGGACGGCCGCGGTCTCGGCCTCGCCCACGTCGGGGTCGGCGATCGGGATCACGCGTCGTTCCCCCCCTGGAGCCGCTCGGGCAGCGGCCGGTGTTCGGCGGGCGCGCCGACCGCGAGCGTCTCCGGCGGCACGTCCTCGGTGACGACGGCGTTGGCGGCGACGAACGCGCGCTCGCCGACGCTGACGCCCGGCAGGATCGTCGCGTTGGCGCCGATGGAGGCGTCGTCGCCGATCGTCGGCCCCTCGAGCGGGGCCTCCTCGCGCAGCGGGTAGGGGTCGTTGGTGAGCACGGCGTGGGGGCCGAGGAACACACGGTCGCCCAGCGTCGTGTTCCGCGGGAGGTACACCCCCGTCTGGAGGGAGACGTCGTCGCCGAGCCGGCAGTCGCCGTCGACGACGGCGTGGGTGCCGACGAGCACGTCGTCGCCGAGCACGGAGCCCTCGCGCACGACCGCGCCGTGGCCGGTGACGAACCGGTCGCCGATCTCCACGTCGCCGTAGATGACCGAGTGGCTCCGGATCGTCGGGTCGCGACCGATGGTGGGGCCGCCGTCGGCGCTGCCGAGGGTGGCGCCGGGGTGGATCTCGCCGTCGGCGTCGGTGCCGGCGTCGGTCATCGGCGCCCACCCCCCGCGAGGGCACGACTGCGTCGGGGGAGCCCCCTGACTTCTGGCGGTTGGTCGGACGGTCCGGGACGGTGGTCGGCTGGAGATTGGGCGTGGAACATGGTCGGTTCCGCCGGTGGCGGCTACGAGAGGGTGCCGCCGACCGACCCAAAGTTATAGACGCGCTTTCGGCGGGTTATGACGGTGTTACGGGGTTATTGACCGGGTTACGGTCGCAACTGGGGGCGGCGGCGATCCTCACTCCGGCGGCGTCGGCGTGCCGTCGGCGGGCGGGCGATCCGTCCCGCAGCGTTCGGTCTCGGGGTCGTCGCCGACCCGGACGTTGCGGCGCTCGATCTGTGAGTTGCGCAGCGAGAGCGGGTCGTTAGTGACGGAGATACACGTGTCGAGCAGCTCCCCCTCGACGTTCGTGGTGACGATGCCGTCCCGATCGTCGCCGGACTGGTGGATCTGGAGGTTGCTGAACGTACAGCCGCGGCGGTCGGCCGCCTGTATCGCGGCGCCGCCGGCGGCGTCGCCGGTGATCCGGATGTTCTCGAACCGGAACGGCCCCCCCGGACGGCGTCGTCCGCGTCCGCGTTCGGGCTCTTCACCCGGATCGCGTTCACGCCGTCGGCGTCGACGTGGAGGTGGCAGTTCCTGACCGTCGCGGAGGCGAGCTCGGAGGCGATCGTCACCGCGCCGTCGCTGCTGGTCACGTCCAGCAGTTCGACGACGCAGTCCTCGACGACGTGGTCGTAGCCGCCGCGGAGGCGGATGCCGCGCATGTTCTCGCCCGCCCCGTCGGCGTCGTCACACCGAACCCGGACCCCACGGACGAGGCTGGGCTCGCTGGTGGTGATGCGGACGCCCGCGACGCCGTTGTTGCGGAAGAAGCCGCCGAACACGTTGATGGAGCCCTCCGGCGGGTCGGCGTACAGCCCGTTGTCCGGGAACCCCGCGATGTGGCAGTCGTAGAACGACACGTCGCCGTGGTTGTTGTCGCCGACCTCACAGCCCGTGACGCTGGGGACGGGCGAGCCGTCGGGGAGCGAGAGCCTGTCGACGACGCCGATCCCCTCGGGCGTGGTCACGTCGAGGCGGACGATGTCACCCGAAACGTCGGACGGGCCGCGGACCGAGAGATCGCGGTACAGCACTAGGTCGTCCGCGATGCCCAGCACCGGCCGGCCGCCGGTGTCCTCCGCGCGGTAGTCGAACGTCAGCCCGCGGACGAGCAGTTCGGCCAACGGCTCCGGGTAGCCGAACGCCAGGACCGTCGACGCGAACCCGTCGGTCGGGACGATCGTGGCCTCGTCGCCGAGCAGGCCGATCCGATCGTCGCCGTCGACGAAGACAGTCTCGTCGATCCGGTAGCGTCCCGGCGGGAAGTACAGCAGCGTGCCGTCGGTGGCGTTGGACGCCACCAGCTCGTCGATCGGCGTGCCGGCCTCGCGGTCGGCGCCCAACTCGCCGAGGTCGACGACCTCGTCCAGGCCCCACGCAGTCGCGACCGTCGACGGGTCGCTCGTTCGAACCCGCTCCCGGGGGTCCCAGTCCGTGCGCGGCGTCGCGGTCGGATCGCCCGTCGTCACCGGGTCCTGTGGCGGCCGTGGCCCCCGCCGTGACGGCGTCAACCCACATCCCGCCGTGCCGGCGGCGCCGACGCCCGCGAGATAGCCGAGTAACTGACGGCGGTTCATTCGGTCGATGATTGGGGCAGGGACGGTTTCGTTATGTGGCCTCAATTCGGCGGGCCCCGGGGGTGTGAGCCCGCTCGCGTCCGGACACAGGCGCAGGCTACCGGGCTGGAGCCAGTCGGACTGTGCCACACAGTCGGCCGTGTCGGCGCGGCCGGGACCAGCGCGCGTACAACGGGATCGGTAACAAAGAGGACCAGCCACGAAGTCGGGGTATGCCCCTTAACACAGCCGCGGCGCCGGTCCTGCAGTTCTTCAGCGGCGAGTTCCTCGAGTGGGCGGTCGTGTTCCTCGTGCTCGCGATCGTCGCCTGGGTCGTCGGCGCCCGCGGCGTCGCGGGGCTGAGCATGACCGTCGCGAAGTGGCTCGTCATCGTGTTCCTGGTGTTGATGCTGGTCTCGATCGTGCTCTGAGCACCGTTGAGGGGGTGACTTACTAACTGGATCTGCGCCGTTTCTCGTCGGTATGCAGATCGAATGCCCCCACTGTGGTTCCCGGCTGGCCCTCCCGCTGTCGGCCCACGACATCCAGAACGTGCTGGGGACGACCCAGCGGCTCCAGGGCGGCGAGCACCAGTGTGAGGACTGCGAGAACGAGGTCGGGGTGTACTACTACTGATCCACCCCCCGAAATGACTCCCTTACAATAGTGGTTCCACCACAAGGGAGAACTGGAATCGACCGGACCGGGTTCGGTCTCGGTTCGATTCCGCCCCCGATCCCGACCCAGACGAGCGGGGCGGCGCTTCCCCCTCGCCGCCCCCTCGCCCCACCTGCATTCCGGATCGAGCGGACCCGCCGCGGTCGAGGCCCCGAGCCCAGGCCCCCCTCGGCCGCGGCGGGTCTCCCACTCGGCGTCGCGACGAGGAGCGTGATTATTCGAGTGAACACCAGACGTATCCACGGTGCCCGCGAACCCGTAACTGTCAGCAGGCACATAAGTGTGCCTCGGCAGGTTACTCCCCGAATGGCACTATCACCACCGACGATATCAACCGACACGTTGCTCACCTTACTCGCCGACAGTCAGCGACGACGGATCCTCGGCCAGCTGCTCACGAGCGAGGGCCGAACGTCCGTCGAGGCGCTCGTCGAGGCGTGTTTCCGCGTCGACGGCGCGAACACGGCCCACGCGGAGTGGGCGACCGCAGCCCACCACAACCACCTGCCGCGGCTCGAGGCCGTGAACGTCGTCGAACTCGACTCCCGTCGGGATCTCGTCGGTCCGGGGGCGAACTTCGACGAGGCCACGTCGCTCCTCTGTCGGATCGCGGCGGAGCGGGAGGACGTCTCCGTCTGCGGGTGTTGAGCTGGCCGGCCGTCGTCGCCGCTACGGCGGCGAGACTTTGATGACGCCGTCCGCGTGGAGCGTCACCGTCACGCCGGCGTACTCGAACGAGAGCCGGACCGTCCCGTCGGGGTCCGAGAACAGGTCGTCGATCGCCTCGGCGTCGACAGACTCGTACAGCGGCGGGAGTGCCTCCGGCTCGCGGCCCGTCGTGGCGGCGACCGCCTCGACGACGGCGGTGCTCGGCGTGGCGTCGCCGTCCCACTGGTACTGGACGGTGTTCTCGTCGCGTCCCGCCCGCGCGGGAGCCGTTGGAGTGTCCTCGTTTTCCTCACTCATCGGTCGATCACCACCTGCATACGGAGGGCTGGCCCAGGCGCCCGGTTTTCCGGCTTGATTCGTAGATACGTTTCATGGAAGTAAAGTTCTATCGCCGATTGTCGGCCGCCCCATCGTCGTGGTCTCTGTCGAGCTGCCAGGCGAACATCGCCTTGAGGACCACGACGAGCCCGTTGGCGCTCCCGGAGCCCCAGATGGCGGTCTCCGCACGCGAGGGGGCGTCGCCGTCGTCGACGAGGACGCTCACCAGCGTCTTCTCGCGGTCGACCATCAGGAGGCGCCCGGCTGGCGTGTCCGCCCAGTCCCAGATCGACTCGAAGTACGTCGCCTCCGGGAGCGCGTCGTCGAAGTGGCCCTCGGTGCCGTCGGCCATCCCCGCGAGCTGGATCGAGACGCCGCGGTCGGCGGCGTCGGCGAGGCTATCGGTGAGCCGCTCCGTGAGCAGGTCGTCGACGGTCATGTACACGACCTCCTCCTCGGCGCTCGAGACGAACTCGTCGATCCGTTCGGTGACGGTTTCCCGACCCGTGACCGTCCAGACGCCGCGCTGTTCGGTCGACCGTGTCCCGGTCGAGAGCTGGTCGAGCGCGTCCGTCAGCGTGTTCACGCGGTGGCTGTACTCGCGGTCGAAGTGCTGACCGGTGGTCTCGGTGGACACCGCCCAGAACCGTTTGGGCGAGGAGTGCTGGACGTCGACGAGGCCGAGGTCTGCCAGCTCCTCGACGGCGTCGTACACCCGCGTTCGGGGCACGTCGGCGTTCTCGCTGACCTCCTTCGCGGAGCCGTCACCCAGCCTGACCAGGGCGACGAACGTCCGCGCGGCGTAGGCGCTCAGCCCGAGCGCCTGCAGCTGCTCGGTCGCGGTCGTCCACGCCGAATCGGGGTGGTTATTGGCCATCAGGTCACGTTCCTCCGTCCGTCGAACCGATCCGTCAGTCGCATCGTGGCCGGCAGACTCGACGACAGTGAGCGCGGCCACTCGATGCCAGCCCCTTACGGAGGCGGACGTATAGGTGTACTGTGATTAAGTGAGTGAACGAATTTTCTCCCCGTTTTCTTGTCGTGTGAACCCCTACTGTTATGCATCTCCCTGTCACTATCTAAGTGAACGGCTCTGCTGGCAGTTTCCCGGGTGCGGGCGGGCGCCGACGCCGCGAGAGTAACCTAATGGAGAACCAATCAGACCGGCAGCAGGCGGTCGAGCTGCTCCAACAGCTCGGGCTCAAGGAGTACGAGGCGAGATCGTTCGTCGCGCTCGCGCGAATCGGCCGCGCCACGGCCAAGGAGATCAGCGAGATCTCGGAGGTGCCGCGCACGCGGGTGTACGACGCGATCAGGGTGCTCGAGTCGAAGGGGCTCGTCGAGACCCAGCACGCGAAACCGCAGGTGTTCCGCGCGGTCGGCATCGACGAGGCCGTCGACACGCTCCGGGCCGAGTACGTCGATCGCACCGAGTCGCTCCGGGCGACGCTCGGCGCGCTCGAACCCCCCGAGGACGAGTCGACCGAGGAGGTCACCCACGAGGTGTGGGCGATGACCGGCGAGCAGGGGATCGCGAGCCGATCCCACCAGCTGATCCAGGGCGCGAACGAGGAGGTCGTGCTCGTGGTCGGTCACGATCGCGTGTTCACCCCCGAACTCGCCGAGACGCTACAGACCGCACAGGAACGGGGGGTGAGCGTCATCGTCGGGACGGTCTCCGAACCGCTGCAGTCGACGATCAGGGATCAGCTCCCGGGCGTGGAGGTGTTCGTCTCCGGGCTGGAGTGGCTGAAGCAGTCCTCGACGACGGGGGACCACACCGAGATCAGCCGACTCCTGCTGGTCGACCGGCAGGCGATCCTCGTGAGCTCCTTCACCGCGGGGAGTGAACGGGGACCCGAACACGAGCAGGCGGTGTTCGGCCGCGGGTTCGACAACGGGCTGGTCACCATCGTCCGCCGCCTGATGGCGACCGGCCTGCTGTCGACGGACGACCCCGTCGCAGACGGGGGGTAGCCCGTCTCAGCGCTTCGCGGAGAGCTCCTCGACGGAGGCCTCGTCGACGATCACGAACGCGTCGTCGGCGAGCATCTCCTCGTCGGTCGGCAGCACCAGCACGCGGTTCTCGCCGTCGGCGTCGGTGCCGATCATGTCCAGTTCGACTGCCTCGTAGCCGAGGTCCTCGGCCGGGTCCGGGTCCTCGGGCGCGTGTCGCCAGTCGCCGCGTTGGTCACCCGTCATCACACGTCACGCTGGATGGAGACGCTCGCGTCCCCGTCGACGGTGATCTCGGTCACGCTGCCGCCGAACCGGTAGGCGTCGACGCCGCTGCCGACCAGCCCGACGACCTTCCCGTCGGACGCGATGTCCTCGATCTGGTCCCAGCTGGTGCCGTCGTCGGTGACCTCGCTGTTCTCCTCGTCGCGGGCGACCGACCCGGACACCGTGAACGTGTACGTCGTCACGTCGTCCGGCGTCCCGTCGATCGTCAGCAGGTGCGGGCGGTCGGTCGACCCGTCCGTGCTGTCGGTCGTGGTGTCGTCCGTCGTGCTGTCCGTCGACGTACTGTCGTCGGTCGACGTGTCGGTCGTCGTGTCGTCAGTCGTGGTGTCGTCGGTCGACGTGTCGGTCGTCGAGTCGTCGGCGTCGAACGAGAGCGGGTCGACGACGTTGCCGTTGACCAGCACGTCGAACGCGTACTCCTCGGGAGTCCACGAGAACGACTGGACGCTCCCGTCGACGATGTACGCGTCGCCGTAGCCGTCGTTGCCGGTGAACCCGGAGACGGTGACGGTGCCGTCGCCGTTGTCCGTGATCTCGTCGCCGTGGCCGGCGGTGACCTGGCCGGAGGTCGAGTGGAGTTCGGCCGTGCCGTCGACGACGAACTCGTAGTCCAGTTCGCCGGACTGGCGGGCGATCACTTCGACCACGTCCTCGGTGTCGGCGGTGCTCTCCGCGCCGACGAGGTACGCGAACGTCGTCGTCGTCCCGTCCAGGGACACGTCCACGCTCGCGTCGGCGGGGAGGCTGTAGTCGACGACGCTGTCGTCGAAGCGGAACGAGTCGAGCTCGTCCGGCGCGAGCACGCTCGTCACCGTGTAGGTGCCGTCGCCGTTCTCCGTGATCGTGTCCTCGTCGGACTCGGCGTCGCCGGCGAACTCGACGGGGCCGTCGACGGTGAACGTCGGCTCGATCGTCCCGTCGTTCTCCGGGTCGGCGTGGAGGACGAGCGTGTGAGCCATCGAGTCCTGCTCCTGAACCGTCGAGCCGGCGTCGCCGTCCCACGGGCCGATCCCGTCGCCGACGCCCTCGATCTCGTCGGCGGCGGCGTAGCCGGTGATCGCCGACGGGTACGGGAAGCTGACGCTGTCATCTTCGGTGATGCCCGAGCCGTCGAAGTCGGGCTCGACGTTCCGGCTGCCCGAGCCGGCGACCGTACAGTTCTCGATGGTCACGTCCATCTCGCCGTTGGACTTGTCGCGCACGAGGTCGCCGTCGGAGTCGTTGTAGAACGCGCAGTCACGGATCTCCACCGTGGAGCCCGCGGCGCCGTCGTGGAGCTCGATCAGGTCGGCGGTGCCGTCGACGTCGAGGTAGATGAACCAGCAGTTCTCGATCAGCAGGTCCGCGGGGTGACGCAGGCGGATCCCGCGGGAGTGGGGGATGTTGGTGTCGTCGTTCTCGACGGGCTGGGTGACCGCGATCAGGCTGTTCCGGATCACCGTCCGCTCGTCCTCGTCGGTGCCGTCGCGGTGGCCGACCCGGACGTTCGCGATGTTGTTGTTCACGGCCGCGCAGTTCTCCATCGTCACCGGCGGCTTGTCGAGGTAGGCGCCGTTGTTCACCATCCACCCCCACGCGGAGTTCCGGACGGTGAGCCGGTCGTTCCCCCCGTCGGGCGTGTACATCGCGCGGTCCTCGTCGCGCTGGCCGCCCTCGGGCCAGACGAACCCGTCGATCGTCGCCCCCGGGGAGACGTTAATCCCTGCCTTCGCATCGTGGTTGGAGCCGCGAACCACGACGTTCTCGAGTCGCCCCTCGATGTTGCCGTCCATCGTGCCGGACTCGAGGTTCAGCACCACGTCGCCGGCGCTTCCCTCGCCGACGATCGCGTTGCCGCTGTCCACCGAGAGCCCGGAGCCGTCCCACGAGTACTCCCCGGCGGGGATCGACGTGCCGCCGCCCGACAGGCCGACGTCGGCCGCCGCCGCGTTGCCCGACAGCGCGCCCAGCCCGGTCAGGGCCGCCGTCGCGCCGAGGGCCTTCATAATCGACCGTCGGCCGAGCTGGCCGTCCGCGTCGGTAGTAGGCTCGTCCTGTGCCGCCTCGTCCTCGCCATGGCGTTCTGCCATGGATGGGTAGAGAGGGATTACCTGAAAGTAGATTCTGACGGGGTGGGGGCCAGTCGACGGTAGAACTCCCTTACTTGCGGACGTTTGTAAGTCAAGTAACGACACGATACCGACCGATCCCGGACCGAAGCAGTAAGCACAGCTTACAGATCGACCAGCGCGCGCCGGGAAGTAGTAGGATCGTCGATATTTCGGTAGGGAGTTCCGTACTATCGGTAGGTTCGTTGTTACCACGTGGCATACCTCGGTAGGCTCCGCCGAGAACGCGGCGAGGGCGGTTCCAGCGCAGTAATCAGTCCATACCGGGATGTCGACGCGGCAACGGCCGGTCACTCCCTCCATAACAATTTCCGGGCCATCGGTACTGACGGCCGTGAGAGACCGACAACCGAGTGGGATGGGGACGCTGCTGATCGGGCTCGACGGGGCCTGTCGGGACGTGCTCGATCCGCTTCTCGACGCGGATCGGCTGCCGACGCTCTCCGGGCTGTTCGAGCGCGGCGTCGTCGGCCCCCTGGAGTCGCAGATCCCGCCGTGGACCCCGAGCGCGTGGCCGTCGCTGTACACCGGCGTCAACCCCGGGAAACACGGCGCGTTCGACTTCCTCGCGTTCGACGGCTACGACTGGGACCTGGTCAACCGCACCCACGTCCGGGCCCACGCGCTCTGGGAGCTGCTCGACCACCACGGGCTGTCGAGCGTCGTCGTGAACGTTCCCGTCACCGGCCCGCCCCGCCAGTTCGACGGCGCGCTCGTCCCCGGCTACGTCAGCCCGGAACGGCCGACCTGCCACCCCGAGGGGCTACTCGACCGCATCGAGGACGAGCTCGGGGAGTATCGCGTGTACGCGCCTGAAGGCGTCGACGGCGACGAGCAGGTCGCGTGGTACCGGCGACTGGTCGAGATGCGCGGCGAGGCGTTCCGGCTGCTCGCCGACGAGTTCGACCCCGAGTTCGGCTTCCTCCAGTTCCAGCAGACGGACACGGTGTTCCACGAGCGTCCGGAGGACGACGAGGCGGTCCGAACGGTGTTCGAGGCCGTCGACGAGCAGCTCGAACGGACGCTCGACGCGTGTGACCCCGACCGCGTGATCGTCGCGAGCGACCACGGGATCGGCCCCTACGAGGGGGCGGAGTTCCGGGTCAACGAGTATCTCGCCGAGCAGGGGTACCTCCGGACGACTAGCGGCGAGGGCGGGATGCCCTCCTGGAGCGCCATCGTGCGCGACGAGGAGTCGTCGACGCCCTCGCTGGCCGAACGCGCGGTCGGGCTGGCCTCCGCGGTCGGGCTCAGCAGCCAGCGAATCGGGGCGGCGCTCGAGGCGCTCGGGTTGAAGGAGTTCGTGCTCGACCACGTCTCGCGGGGGACGGTCCGGGCCGGGACCGAGCGCGTCGACTTCCCCGAGTCGGCGGCGTACATGCGCTCGCGGACGGAGCTGGGCGTCCGGCTCAACAAGGCGGGCCGGGACCCGGACGGCGTCGTCGCCCCCGCGGAGTACCCCTCTGTCCGGAGCGACCTGATCGCGACGCTCGAGGCTGCACGAACCCCCGACGGCGACCCGGTGTTCGCCGAGGTCGCGCCCGCGGAGGAGTACTTCTCGGGCCCGTACGTCGACGAGGCGGTCGACCTCCTCACGGTGCCGGCCGGGTTCGACCACATGCTCTCGGCGTCGCTGCGCGGCGAGGCGTTCGCGGCCGCCGACGAGTGGAACCACAAGCCGGCCGGGATCGTCGCCGCGGCCGGCGACGGCGTCGACGCGGCCGCCGGGCTGAGCGACGCCCACCTGTTCGACGTGGCGCCGACGGTGCTCGCCTCGCTCGGGGTCGCCCCCTCGACCCGGATGGACGGCGAACCGCTCCCGCCGGTTACGCCGGTCGCCCCCGAGTCGTACCCGCCGTTCGAGGCGCGAATCGACCGATCCACCGACGCGGACGTCACCCGCCGGCTCTCCCGACTGGGGTACATCGACGACAATGAGTATTGAGCTCCGCACCGTCGACGACGCGGCGCGCTGGAACGAGCTGCTGACAGACACCGACCACCCGACTGGGTTCCACCACGCGGCCGCGCTCGACGTGCTCGAGCGCCACACCGGCGGCGACTGCCACCGGCTCGTCGGGTTCAAAGGCGAGGAGCCGGTGGGGCTGTTCCCCGTGTTCACGATCCGGAAGGGGCCCGCGACCGGCGCGTTCTCGCCGCCGCCGAACCTGAAGCTGCCGTACATGGGCCCGCTGCTGCTCGATCGGCAGCCGCTGAAGCGCCGGCGGTACGACGAGCGCAACCGCCGGTTCGTCGAGGCGTGTCAGGACTGGCTCGACGACGAACGCTGCCCGGGGTACACCTCCGTCCGGACGGCGCCGGGGTACGACGACGTGCGGCCGTTCCTCTGGCAGGAGTACGACGCCAGCGTGCGGTACACGTACATCGTCGACATCGACCGCTCGCCGGACGAGCTGCTGTCGGCGTTTAGCAGCGACGCGCGGCGCAACGTCACCAGCGAGTACGAGGTGTCCTACGAGATCGCCGAGGGCGGCGCCGAGGCGATCGACCGGATCGTCGAGCAAGCCCGGGAGCGCCACGCCGAGCAGGATGAGTCGTTCGGCGTCGACAGCGCGATCGTCCGCGACCTCTACGAGGCGCTCCCCGCGGGCGTGATCCGCCCGTACGTCTGCCGCGTCGAGGGCGACTACGCCGGCGGGTTCGTCACCGTCGAGTTCGACGACCGGTCGATCCGCTGGCTCGGAGCCGCGAAACCGTCGGTCGATCTCCCGGTCAACGACCTGCTCGACTGGGCGTACGTCACCGACGCGATGGAGCGAGGGGTGAGAACGTACGATCTCGCGGGCGCGAACAACCAGCGCATCGCTGAGTTCAAAGCGAAGTTCGCCCCGGAGCTGGTGCCGTACTACGCGCTCGAGAACGGGAACCTGACGATGACCGCGCTGTCGAAGCTGTACGGGACGCTGCGCTCGTAGTCGAACGCTCGAAACAGCGTTCGATCGCGACGAAAAATCGGACGGAGGGCCGATCGGTCAGCGCGACTCGGACCGTCGATGCTCAGGCTTCGGGGCGGTCGCCCTCCACCGCGGGCTCGTTGAGGCGGGCCAGCGCCGCTGGTTCGACGAGTTCGACGCCGTAGGTTTCAGCGACGTGTAACGCGCCGGTCTCGTACCCCGCCGCGGCGGCGACCAGCAGTCTCGACGGCGTCTCCACCTCACCGAGTATCTCGACGAGCGTCGCCGCCGAGAGCCGGCGCTCCCCCGGCACCGTGAGCAGGACCCGCGGCTCGGTGGACCGAACGAGGAGCGTGGCGCCGCCGTCGATCGGCGCCGTCACGTCCCCGATCCCGTCCGGACACTCGGCGGGAGTCGCCTCGACGACCTCCCAGCCGTACGACCGCCAGGTCCGTGCCACCAGTCGCGTGAACGCCGCCGCGTCGAGTGGAGCGAACTGTGCGTGGCCGTCGGTCCTCATCGCCACCCCGACGCGATCGCGCTACGGTCGACGTCTCCCCCGCCGTCGTAGCGATCCGGGTTGGCCGCACAGTCGGGGCACCGGTGCACCTGATCGCCGTTGTCGCCGAACACGCGGGCGAACCTGGCCGTCACGTGGGCGTCGCAGTTTCGGCACTGGGGCATCAACTGTCCGGGTACGCGTCAACGGTTTCGTTATTCACTCCCTGACACGACTGGTCGGCGGGCCTCGATGGAGTAGGACGGTGCTTTCGGATCGGCGCCGCGTGAACGGTCGCGTAGCCGACTCATACTTTTCACCGGGCCACCCGTCAGGTTCACGAAACCATGGTGGAGATCCCCAGCCCCTTCGAGTGCATCGGCGTCGCCGGCGTGATACTCGGCGCGATCGGGCTCCTCGTCGGGCTCCCGATGCTGCTGGTCTGGAACGTCGTCCCGTGGGGCTGGTACGTCGTCGTCGGCAGCGGCACGCTCGCGGCGCTCTCCTTCCTCTACTGCTGGGCGTGGGAGTGGGACCACCTGCCACTTCCAGGATCCTGACCGGTCGGTGCAGGTTCGCGGCTCGACCCCGGGGACCGACCGAGGAGCGGCAACAGCGGCGTCGTCGCTGCAGTCTTAACCAACAAGCCACCGGTTGACGGGTCGCTGTGTTGGTTAAACCCGTTCGCCCCGTGCGATCGCTCCCCCACTCCTCCCCGCACGGAACACCACCTCGTCCGCCGTTCCGGTCGCCGCTCCGTTGGCCCGCCGGCCACACCACCATGTCCGCTGTTAAGCGCGTCGTAACCCGCGTGAAAATGGGTAAATTCGCCGTCAGAGGGACAGGAACCGGGAGCAACGGGAGATCGGCGCGCGAGCCCCACCGTGTCCGGAGTTATTGTCCGGTTAAGACGGACCTACCGGTCGAAATCGTCCGTCAGTCCTCAGTCGCGAACTCCGCGAGGCTCGTGTCGACGACGGGTTCCTCCACGTCCTCGTCGAGGAACTCCTGGACGGACTTGTGGACGCCCACGTCGTCGACGGTGTCGGCCATCGCCTCGAGCAGCAGGTGGAGGTCCATGTCGATCGCGTACTCGCGGTAGGTGCCGCCGCGGCGCCCCTCGTTGCGCTCGGTGACGGAGATGATCCCGAGCATCGCGAGCTCGGAGAGGTGGTCCCGCATCCGTCGGGGGACCAGCGGGTCCCGACCCGCCATCTCCGTGAAGCGCGTGTACCGCGGGCGGATGTCCCGCGAGCGGACGGGGACTTCACCCTCGAGGTCGAGCGTCAGCAGCGCGTACAGCACGAGGTGGCCGTGCTGGGTGAGCCCGGTGATCCCCTCCTTGATCCGGCCGCGTTCGAGCGCGCGACGGCCGCGGTCGACGTGCTCCTCGGTCACGTGCTCGGTGTCGTCGTCGCGAGCGAGGTCGCCGGCCTTCATCAGCAGGTCGATCGACTGGCGGGCGTCGCCGGCGTCCTTGGCGCCGTAGGCCGCACAGAGCGGGATGACGCCGGGGTTCAGGACGCCGTCGTGGAACGCGATGTCGACGCGCTGCTGCAGAATCTTCTGGAGGTCCTCGGCGTCGTACGCCGGGAAGTGGATCTCCTGTTCACACAGCGACGACCGCACTTTCGGCGACAGCTCCTCGCGGAACGAGAAGTCGTTGGAGATGCCGATGATCCCGATCTTCGCCTCGGTCAGGTTGCCGTTCGCCCGGGCACGCGGGAGCTGGTAGAGGATGGAGTCGTCCTCGACGTGGTCGACCTCGTCCAGGACGACGATGACGGTGCCGCCACAGGCGTCGAGTTCGTCCCAGAGCATCTCGTACACGCTCGCCCGCGGGTAGCCCGTCGTCGATATCTGGTCGGTGTCGCTGCGGAACTGGTTCACCAGCCGCGTCGCGACCTGGTAGCTGCTGGTCAGCCCGTCGCAGTTGAGCGAGACGAGCGTGAGTTCGATGTCGTCGTACTGGGCGGTGTCCTCCTTCAGGTGTTCGAGCAGGTAGCGGGTGGCGGCGGTCTTCCCGACGCCGGTCTTGCCGTAGAGGAACACGTTGTTGGGCTGTTCGCCGTTGATCACCGGCTGGAGCGCGGCCCGGTACGTGTCGAGCTCCTCGTCCCGACCGACGAGCTCCTCGGGCTGGTAGTCCTCCCGGAGCGCGTCGCGGTCACGGTAGATATCTGTATCCCGCTCGAACATGCCCATCGCGTTGTAGAGAGACGCGTGGCATGCCACATAAAACCACCGCGTCCGGAGCGTCCGCAGTTTCCGCCGTTCTCGAGATACTTAAAGAAACGACGAACACACCCACCCCACTTTGTCCGCAGTTCTCGGAGAAGAGAGGGGGAGGGGGTGACAGCAACACCGACGTTTACTATAAACAGCAACCTATATACGGTAGGGGAAATATGTGGTCCGTAGCCTCGACAAACACGTTTGAACGGACGGTACGTCCGTGAAAACAACCACTGTTTACGAGCTCCCTACCCGCGATCTCGATCCCCGTCCCACTCTCTCCGTGGAACGGCGGACAGAGTGGGGGGAGGGTGTCGCCGACGAACGGTCAATCCTCGGAACCGCCCAGGCTCAGTCGTACGATCGCCGAGACCACCGTTCAGCCGCCATCGACGCCTGACACTCACGCCGCCACACCACCATGTCCGCCGTTCTCCGCCGAACGTGTCAGCAGAACAGCGGACACAGTGGGGTATCCGCCACCCCTGGCGTCGATCTCCCGATCGTTCTTGCCTCGGTTCGCCGTTCGTTCCCGTCTCGATTCGCCGCTTGTCCCACCGCTCGTACCACCGACCGTCCACGGACTCTCCTCCGTCGACCCGCTCGACTTCTTCCGTCGACCGCTCTACCTCCCTCGCCACGCGAGGTCCCGACCGTCCCCCGACATTAAGCGAGGGGGCGACGAACACGCGGTATGGTCACTGCCCGACGACTCGTCCTCGACCTGTTGAAGCCACACGAGCCCGACGTCGTCACGTTCGCCGACGCGGTCGCCGGTCTCGACGGCGTCGACGGCGTCAACGTCGTGCTGGTCGAGACCGACAAGGAGGTCCAGACGGTGAAGATGACCGTCGAGGGCGACCCGATTCGGGTCGACACGGTGTACGAGACGCTCGAGGATCTCGGCGCCGCGGTGCACTCGATCGACGAGGCCGTCTGTGGCGAGCGCGTCGTCGAACAGAGCGACACCCCGCAGGACTGAGCATGCGTTCCCACCTGCGGCGGCTCCTTCGAGCCCTGGAGCACGAGGACGTGCAGTCGATCTCCCGGCGCTACTTCATCTCCAACGGGTTCGACGGCGCGCTCACGAGCGTCGGCGTCACCGTCGGCGCGTACCTCACCGGCATCGCCGACGGGCTGACGGTGTTCAGCATCGGCATCGGCGCCGCGATCGGGCTCGGCACCTCCGGGGTCTGGAGCGTCTGGGAGATCGAGCGCGCGGAGAAGCGGGCCGAACTCGCCCGCGTCGAGGACGCGATGCTGACCGACCTCGACGGTACGCGGATCCAGCGACAGCAGACGGGCGCCCGGCAGGTGAACGCGCTGATGAGCGGGATCGGCCCGATCATCGGCGTGATCCTACCGATGATCCCGTTTCTCGCCGAGGGGTCGCTGCTGAGCATGCGGGCGGCGACCATGCTCTCCGTCGGCGTCGCCGTCGCCATCCTCTTCGTCTTCGGCGTGTACCTCGCCACGATCTCCGAGCAGCGGTGGTTCGTCGCCGGCGCCCGCATGGGGCTGGCGGGCCTCCTTGTCGCGGTGTTGAACCTGCTCCTCCCCGGGTGACCCTCCCCTCGCCCGTCTGAACCGCCCGTTCGACCGTTCCACGCTGTCGGTGAGACGAAGTGAGGGAAAGCGAGGAGGCGTGAACGGCGGGCGAGAGGGGGGACCGAGGAGAGTGGGAGCGAGGCGGCAGGAGGGAGGAACCGACGACGCGGGAGCGTGCCCAGGAGACGGGGGCAGTATTAACACCCGTTCCGCGAGTGTCGGGAACCACGACCGTCCGTGAACGACTCCACCCGACTCGCGACGATCGCCGCCGCAGTGCTCGCCACCGCCGCGGTCGCGGCCGCGCCGATCGGCGGGTCGCTGACGACCGCCGGACAGTACGCGGTGGCGACGATGGCGTTCGCGGCGATCCTCTGGATCACGGGCGCGCTCCCGCTCGCGCTCACGGCGCTGACGATCCCGATCCTGCTGACGGGGTTCGGCGTCTACGCCGAGTTCGAGACTGCCGTCCTCGGGTTCGCCGACCCGGTGATTTTCCTGCTGCTCGCGGGGTTCATGTTCGCCGAGGCGCTCCAGTTCCACGGGATCGACCGCCGGATCGCGCTGGCGATCCTCGTCCGCTTCGGTAGCTCCGCGAGGGGGCTCGTTCTCGGCGTCATGATCGCGACCGCGCTGCTCTCGATGGTCGTCTCCAACACCGCGACGGTCGCGATGATGGTGCCCATCGTGCTCGGGATCGTCGACAGCGTGACCGACCTGACGAAAGCCGGGGAGGACACCCCCGCGAACTCAGCGCCGGCGTCGAACTTCCAGATCTCGATGCTGCTCGGCGTCGCGTACGCGGCGAGCCTCGGCGGCGTCGGCACGCTGATCGGGACGCCGCCGAACGCGATCGTCGTCGGCCAGCTCGACGAGCTGCTCGGCGTCGAGATCACGTTCGTCGAGTGGCTCGCGATCGGGCTCCCGCTGGTGATCGTCACCCTCCCCGTCGCCTGGCTGCTGCTCACGTACGTCGTCTACCCGCCGCGGCAGTACGACGTGGCGCGAGCCCGGGAGCGCGCCCGAGAGGGGCGACGCTCGCTCGGCGCGCTGTCGACGCCGGCGCGGCGGACCGTCGTCATCTTCGCGGCCACCGCCGCCCTCTGGCTGCTCGGCGGGCTCGGCTTCCTGTTCGAGGGGCTGCTCCCGCGGGCGTGGTACGTCACGCTGTTCGGCGGCGACGGAGCCTCCGTGTTCGTCACCGCGGGCCACGAGGGGCTGCTGTTCTACGTGCTCGTCGGGCTGGCGGCGATCCCGGCTCTGGTCGTCAGTGGCGCGGCGCCGTGGGAGGAGCTACTCGACGTCGACTGGGGGACGCTGCTCCTGCTCGGCGGCGGGATCTCGCTGGCGAACGCGCTGGCGGACACGGACGCGACGGTGTGGCTGGCCGAACTGACGCTCGGACCTCTCGGCGGTGCGTCGATCCTGCTGGTCCTTCTGGTGGTCGTCACGTTGATCGTCACCGTCGGCGAGCTCGCCTCGAACACGGCGATGGCCGCCATCCTCGCCCCGAT
Organism: Halolamina rubra; assembly: GCF_000739555.1. GTDB lineage: Archaea > Halobacteriota > Halobacteria > Halobacteriales > Haloferacaceae > Halolamina > Halolamina rubra. The sequence continues at coordinate 49,682 of NZ_BBJN01000005.1, read as the reverse complement.
CCTGATCAACGTCGGGCCGGCCTACGCCGCCGCGCTCGGTACGACGGGGGAGCTGGCGGGCGTGCTCCTGGCGGTGACCGGCGCTATCGCCGCCAGCTACGGGTTCGCGCTCCCGGTGGCGACGCCGCCGAACGCGATCGTCTTCGGCGCCGGCTACGTCGAACGCGAGCACATGCTCCGGGCCGGCGTGCTGCTCGACGCGGTCGTGATCCTGCTGACCACCGGCGTCGCGTACCTCCTGATCCGGACGCTCTGGCCGGTGGTGCTCGGCTGAGAGCGGTCGCCAGTCGGCCGGAACTCACGGCGAACCGGTAGCGGTGGTTGCTTTCGACAATAATTTGCAAGACTCCCCGTTAGCGCAGGGTATGCCTCTCCTCCAGATGCTCGGGATGGGCTCACTCGCTGGGCTCGTGCTGGCACTCGTTATCCTGCTCGTGATCGTCGTCTTCGGAACGTTCCTCGGAGTCCTCGGCGCCCTCCGGACGTTCTTCGGCGAGTCCTCGTGGGGAGCCGTCCAGATCGCCGAGGAGGAGTAGCTCGACTCGCGGTCAAAAACGGGGCCAGGTTGTGGCTGCCGCCGCCTCACGCCTCCGGCGGCGCTCGAACCGTCAGGACCGGCACCGGCGAGATCCGGATCAGCTTCTCCGCGACGCTGCCGAGCAGGTAGCGGTCGAACCCGGTCCGGCCGTGCGTGCCGAGGACGAGGAGGTCGACGTCGTTGTCGTCGACGTAGCTGCGGATCGTGTTCGGGATCGACGAGCCGTACTCGACCGTCCTAATGGGGTCGTCGACGCCGGCGTCGGCCGCGAGTTCGACGGCCTCGTCGAGGATCGACTCCGCGGACTGCTCGAGGCTCTCCATCTGCATCTCCGTCCGCACGTCGGCGCCGAGTGCCATCGTGTCGATCACCGACAGCAGGTGGAGCTCCGCGTCGGCGGCGATCGCCGCCTCGGTCCCGGCCGTGACGGCCGCCGCCGAGCAGTCGCTGCCGTCGGTCGGCACCAGCACGTCGCGGTAGGGGTGGTGGATCCGGGCGTCCTCGTCGGGGTGGATCGTGAGAACCGGCACGTCGGCGCGCCTGACGACGCGTTCGGTGGTGCTCCCGAGGATGAACCGTTCGATCCCGCGGCGCCCGTGGGTCGGCATCGCGATCAGGTCGACCGCCTGGGCGTTCGCGTAGTGGACGATCTCCCGGTACGGGTAGCCACGCTCGACGGCGGTCACGGTGTCGACGCCGCGCTCGTCGGCGGTCGCCGCCGTCTCGCTCACGAGCGATTCACTCTGGCGTTCGAGGTCGTCGACGGCGTCCTCGCCGACCCTGCGGAGGCCGTCACCGCCGGTGTCGACGACGGCGAGGATGTGGACCGTCGCGTCGTGCGCGGCTGCGAGGTCGAGCACGTGCTCGAACGCGGTCGACGCGCCCTCGCTGCCGTCTGTGGGGAAGAGGAACTGGTCGTACATACTGTTCCGTTGGTGATACAACTACAAAATACCGCGTCCCGGTTCCGCCCCGTCGAGAAGTCGCGCCGATCGACGTTCGCCGGCGGTGCAGCGCCGATGCCGCGCCATCTACGCGCGATCGGAGAGCGTGTAGCGGCGAGCGATCACCCGGGTCGGGGCTTGCCTTTATCGTTTCACCCGCCGTACGTCACCTATGAGCAAACGGGTTCTGGTGCCGATCGACGGGTCGGAGATGGCCGAGCGCGCGCTGGAGTACGCCCTCGAGACGCACCCCGAGGCGGAGATCACGGTGCTGCACATCGCCGGCGTGCCGTCGCCGATGATGGGGGACAGCACGGGGCTGGCGCTGGAGATCGACATCGAGGGCGCCGCCGAGGAGCGCGCGGCCGAGATATTCGACCGCGCCCGCGAGATCGCCGAACCCCACGGCGTCGACCTGGAGACGGACGTCTCCTGGGGGAGTCCGGCGAAGGCGATCGTCGACCGTGCCGAGGGGTTCGACGCGGTAGTCGTCGGCAGCCACAGCGGCTCGCTCGCCGACCGTCTGTTCGTCGGCAACGTCGCCCAGAAGGTGGTCCGACACTCCCCCGTCCCCGTCACCGTCGTCCGGTAGCCGGATCGCCGCCGGCGACGCGCCAGTACTGATCTGCGAAAGAAGGCCCGTTAGTCGTCGGACTGCGGGATGCTACCACAGAATTGTACGGTATGCACAATATTAATACGACAGGCAACGTAGGTGAGGTATGCGCGCTGTGTATGCGACAGACCTGTCCGCTGCGATCGAGACCGCCATCGGTTCCCAGACGTGTCTGGAGTGTCTCCAGCGCTACGGGATCGACACGATCGACCTCGTCACCGTCACGAGCCCCAACGTCACGACCGGCATGCCCGGGAGCGACATCGGTGGACGAACGAAGCAGGCGCTCGCTCGGCAGCGCCGACTGCTCGAAGAGGAGGGGTTCACCGTCGAGACGCACGTCCTCCGCGGCACGCCGCACCGACGTATCAACGGGCTCGCCGACCGCGTGAACGCCGACCTCGTCATCGTCGGGTCGCGCGGGCAGAGCCCGCTCGAGCAGCGGTTCATCGGCGACACGGCCCGCAACGTGGCCCGGACCGCGGTTCGGCCGTTGCTGGTCCAGCGGATCGTCGAAGGCGAGGACGAGCCCGAAGTCGCGAACGAACACCTGTTCCAGCGGGTGCTCTACGCGACGGACTTCTCCGAGAACGCCGAGCGGGCGTTCGACCAGTTCGAGCGCCTCCAGTCGGCGACGAAGGAGGCCACGTTGCTCCACGTGGCGCCGCCGGAGCGTCGGGCCGGCGGCGAGGGGGACACCGACGCCGAGGCACAGTTGGCCGAACTGGCCGAGCGACTCGAGTCGATGGGCATCGAGACGCGAACCGTCGTCCGGGAGGGCGAAGCCGCCGACGAGATCCTGGCCGCCGAGGCGGAGTTCGACCCCACGACGGTCCTCGTCGGCTCGCGGGGGCAGGGGCGGATCCGCCGCCTGCTGCTGGGCAGCACCTCTGAGTCGGTGACCGCGAAGGCGCGGTCGAACGTGCTGCTCGTCCCGCCGTCACGGACGCGCTGAACGGCTGGAACTAGGGCTCGATCCGGGAGAGCCGCATCGCGTTCCCGGTGACGCCGAGGGTCATCCCGGCGTCGCCGACCAGCACGGCCGCCCAGATGGGGACGAGCCCGAACGGCACCGCCAGCGCGAGCGCCGCCTTCGCGCCGAGGCTCACCCAGATGTTCTGCCGGATGACGCGGTTGGCGTCGCCCGAGAGCTCGTAGAGGTACGGCAGCCGCGAGAGGTCGTCGCCCATCAGCGCGATGTCGGCCGTCTCGAGGGCGGTGTCGGTCCCCGCCGCCCCCATCGCGACGCCGACGGTCGCCGTCGCGAGCGCGGGGGCGTCGTTGATCCCGTCGCCGACCATCGCGACGCCGTCGCCGGCCGCGTCGAGCTCCCGCACCGCGTCGACTTTGTCCTCCGGGAGCAGTTCCGCGCGGTACTCGTCGACCCCGACGCGCTCGGCGATCGCCCGCGCCGTGCGCTCGTTGTCGCCGGTGAGCATCACCACCTGCTCGACGCCGAGGTCGTGCAGCCGCGAGATCGCCGCCGCCGCGCCCGGCCGCACTTCGTCGGCGACGGCGATCACGCCCTCGATCTCCTCGTCTGTACCGACGAGGACCACCGTCTTCCCCTCCGCCTGGAGTTCGGGGACGACCGTCTCGAGCAGGTCGACGCAGTCGTTTCGCTCACACAGCTGCTGGCTCTTCGCCGTCACCAGCCCGCCGTCGGTCGCGGCGTGGACGTGGTTGAGGTCGAAGCCGAGCTCCTCGAACAGCCCGGGCTTGCCGGCGTAGTGAGTCCGCCCGTCGAGCTCCGCCCGGACGCCCTTCCCGGTGATGCTCTCGAACCCGTCGACGCCCCGCCGGTCGACGCCCTGGTCCTCCGCGCGGTCGACGATGGCCTCGCCGATCGGGTGCTCCGACCGGCGTTCGAGCCCGTGGGCACAGCGGAGCACGTCCGCCTCGGTGCGATCGCCCAGCGGCACCACGTCGGTGACGCTGAGTTCGCCCGTGGTGAGCGTCCCCGTCTTGTCCAGCGCGACGGCGTCGACCTCGCCCATCGCCTCGAGGTGGTTGCCGCCCTTGATCAGCACGCCGTTTTTCGCGCCGCTGGTGATCCCCGAGACGACCGACACCGGCGTCGAGATGACGAACGCACACGGACAGGCGAGCACGAGCAGCGTCAGCCCGTAGACGATCGCCTCGGTCTGGGTCGCGCCGAGAACGGTCGGCGTCGCGAGCGTCACCAGCACGGCGAAGGCGACCACCACGGGGGTGTAGTAGCCCGCGAACCGGTCGACGAACTGCTCGCGCTCGGTCTTGTTCGACTGGGCGTCCTCGACCATCTCGATGATCCGGGAGAGCGTGTTCTCGCCGGCCGCGGAGGTCACCTGCAGTTCGAGGTACCCCTGCTCGTTGATCGTGCCGGCGTACACCTCGTCCCCGGGCGTCTTGTCGACCGGAACGCTCTCGCCGGTGATCGGCGCCTGGTTGACGGCGCTCTCGCCGTCCAGCACCTCGCCGTCGAGGGGGATCTTCTCGCCGGGCTTGACGACGACCACGTCGCCGACGGCCACGTCGTCGACGGGAACCGTCACCGTCTCGCCGTCGCGCTTGACGGTCGCCTCGTCCGGCGAGAGGTCGATGAGCTCCTGGAGGGAGTTCCGCGCCTTGTCCATCGAGTACCGCTCCAGCAGTTCAGCGACGCTGAACAGGAACGCCAGCGTCGCGGCCTCCATGTACAGCGACTCGCCGAACCCGACGCTGACGGCGAGGGCGCCGAGGATCGCGATGCTCATCAGCAGGTCGATGTCGAGGTTCCGGTTCCGCAGCGAGTAGTAGCCGCCGCGGACGATCTCCTGCCCTCCGGCGACGACGGCCGCGAGGAACAGCACGTCCGCGAGCCCGAAGGTGACCCCACCCGCAGTGAGCAGTTCGGCGTCCGCCCCGACGAGGACGAACTCGAACAGCAGCCCCAGCGCCGTGAACACGCCACTGATCCACGTCTTGATCGCCCGGCGGCTGCGCCAGACGCTGTCCGTCTCGGCGACGCCGCCGTCGCCGTCGACCGAGGAGTCGACGACCTCGTAGCCCGCGCCCTCGATCGCCTCGCGGACGGCCGCGGCGGACGTGCGTGACTCGTCGAACGTGACGACGACCTTCCCGGTCGTCGGCTCGGTCCGGTAGCCCGTGACGCCGTCGACGGCCGTAATCGCGTTCTCGACGGTGCCGGCACAGGACGGGCAGTCCATCTCGGGGGCGGTGAACGTCTCTGTCGCCTCGCCGGCGCCGTTCTCGACCGCGTACCCCGCCCGCTCGACGGCGTCGACGACCTCGTCGGGCCCCGCGCCGTCGGGGTCGTAGTCGACGGTCACCCTCCCCGTCGTCACCTGCGGATCGACGGCTTCGACGCCGTCGAGCTCGCCGACGCTGCTCTCGACCTTGCCGGCGCAGGTCGGACAGTCCATCCCGGGGACCTGCAGCTCGACTGATTCCGACTCGTCGGACTCAGCATCGTCCCCTGCTCCCGATGTGTCGGAATCGACCGGGTCGCTCGCCGACGGTGGCGGCGCCCCGTCCGCCCCCTCCTCCCGCTCCGAATCGTTCGGGCCGCTCATACCCGGCGGTAGTCGGCCCGCAGTTAATAACCCCGCTGCTAAAGGACGGGGGTGAGTTGCGGTTTCTTAATAACTGACAGAGACATAATTAGCAAACACTCGCGGGGTCACTCCTCGCGATCACCGGCGAGATACGTCATCGCTCGTTCGTCAGCGACCTGCTCGAAGGAGTCGTAGAACTGGCCGACCGCGTAGAACCGTGAGGGGACCTCGACGGCGATCACCGCGTCGGCCTCGCCCCGGAGTCGCTCGACCGTATCCGGCGGGGCGACCGGGACGGCGAGCACCACGGACTCGGCGCCGGCGTTCCGGACCTGCCGCAGACAGGCGGTCGTCGTCGCCCCCGTGGCGACGCCGTCGTCGACGACGACCACGCGTTTCCCCGTCAGATCGAGCGCCGGCCGCTCGCCGCGGTAGCGTTCGACTTTCGCCGCCGCGGCGGCGCGTTCGCGCTCGACCTGCTCGTCGACGTACGCCTCGCCGACGCCGAGGTCGTCGATCAGCGACTCGTTCAGCCACACCGTCCCGTCGCTTGCGACCGCGCCGATCGCCAGCTCCGGGTTGCCCGGCGCGCCGAGCTTTCGCGCGGCGACCACGTCCAGTGGCACGCCGAGGCTGTCGGCGACCGCGCGGCCGACCGGGAGCCCGCCGCGGGGGATCGCGAGCACGACGTCCGCCGCCACGTCGTGCTCCCGGAGGCGGGCGGCCAACTGCCGGCCGGCGTCGGTTCTGTCGCGGAACATGGCACAACCAGCTCGCAGCGGGCTCGACCCTGGTCGCCGACTCACTGGACCTCGATCGTCCGCGCCTCCCGCACCTCCGCTTTCGGGATCGTGATCGTCAGGACGCCGTTGGTCATCCGTGCGTTCACGCCCTCCTTCTCCACCTCCTCCGGGAGGCGGATCGACCGCCGGAGCGACTCGTGCCGTCGTTCCTGGCGCAGGTACTCCCCGTCCTCAGACTCGGTGGACTCCTCGTGCTCGGCCTCGACGTGGAGCGTGTGGTCGGCGACCCGCACGTCGACGTCGCGCTTCTCGTACCCCGGCAGGTCGACGCTCACGACGAACTCGTCGTCGTGTTCGACCACGTCCGTGGCCATCTCCGTGAACTCGCCGCCGAAGCGGCCGAACGGGCCGTCGGCCGCCCACGTTCGCGACGACTCGTCGAACTGCCGGGCCATGCGCTCGAAGAACTGTTCGACCTCCTCGAAGGGGTTGCTACGTGTGCTCATTCGTCGGCCTCCGGGAAGTTTGACGACGACGAGCGGGATAGCCGGTGGGCTTGATGACCGCAGGTGGTTATCAGCCCAACACGTCGCCTCGGTTGCTCCGTCGCTGGGACTCACTCGCTCTGAACGGTTCCCGGCTGTGCAAGCTACCTCAGCTAAGGTAGCTAAGGCAACTGAGGTAGATGTGGTAGCTGGGCTGGCTGACCCTCGGCGGCCTCAGTACGGCGGCGACTCGGCCTCGATGATGTCGCCCAGGCTGTCGAGTTCGTCCGAGAGCATCACCACGAGGTCGTCGAGCGTGACGATCCCCGCGACTGCTCCGTCGTCGTCGACGACCGGCAGCCGTCGCACCGAGCTCTCGTGGAGCGTGCGGATCGCGTCGAACACGCCCCGATCGCCGTCGACCGTCACCGGCGTCTCGGTCATGATCTCCTCGGCGGTCATGGTCGTGGGGTCCGCACGGGGCTCGAGCACCTCGAGCACGAGGTCGCGGTCGGTGACGATCCCGACCGGCTCGTCGTCGGTCTCGATGATCACGCTCCCCACGTTCTCCGTCTTCATCACCGTCGCGAGGTTCCCGGCCGACTGGTCGCGGCTCGCGGTCATCACGTCCGTGCGTGCGATATCTGCGACAGGCATAGCGCTTCCCCGTTCGGTCGGCGCCCGGAAGAGTATGGACACGATTCACGGCCTCGCGTGGGGGTAAGCCCGTCCTACTCGCCCGTTGCGCGGCGTCGACGGCGACGCCGACCGAAGGTTCGTGTCGCTGGGGATCGTAGATCCGGCTATGCCCAACACAGCGCCGTTCGAGGCACACACCGCCGAGTACGAGGCGTGGTTCGAGGAGAACGAGGCGGCGTACGACGCGGAACTGGCGGCGCTCCGCCGCCTCGTGCCGTCGGCGGGCGACGGGGTGGAGATCGGCGTCGGGAGCGGGCGGTTCGCGGCGCCGCTCGGGATCGGCGTCGGCGTCGACCCCTCGCGCCGGATGCTCGATCGGGCCCGCGAGCGCGGCGTCGACGCCGTGCGGGGCGTCGCCGAGTCGCTCCCGTTCCGGGACGGCGCGTTCGACACGGCGCTGCTCGTGACGACGATCTGCTTCGTCGACGACATCCCGCGGACGCTCGCCGAGGCGCGCCGGGTGCTCCGCCCCGACGGGAGCCTCGTGATCGGCTACATCGACAAGGAGAGCCCGGTCGGGGAGCTGTATCAGGAGCATCAGGACGAGAGCCCGTTCTACCGGGACGCGACGTTCGTCTCGACCGAGGAGCTCGTCGACGCGCTCGAGGCGGCGGGGTTCACCGAGTTCGAGTTCGTCCAGACGATCTACGACTGGCCGGGGGAGACCGACGATCCCGAACCGATCGAGTCGGGGTACGGCGACGGATCGTTCGTCGGCATCAAGGCGAGCGGATAGCCAGGGCTGGCCGGCGGGAATCGACCGGGCGTCGGGTCGCGCTCGTCGGCACCTCTCCCGAACATCCCGCCGATCGGCGACCGACGGTTCGCCCCCTAGTGACCGGCGATCTGGAGCCAACGGCCGCCGGGTAACAATGTCGCTCGAGGGGCAAGCACCGGTATGGCGCAGATCCCGGAGCCGAAGACGGTCGAACTGGAGGACGAGTACTACCACGTCCGGTTCCGCGACCCGGACGAGTTCAGCGAGATCCGCACCCCAGACTGGGCGGCCGAGGTCGCCGAGGAGATCGAGACGGGGAGCAAAGTCCGGACGGGTCACCGGAAGGGGAGCCACGACTGGGACGTCCAGTCGGTGCTGATCCCCGAGTCCGTCGGGAAGTCCGACGCCCGGTCGGCGGCGAAGCGGATCGTCGAGAAACTGAACGAGTAGCCGGCTCACGAACGGCTACCGCGGGTCGCGCGGAGCGGCCGATCACTCCTCGAGCAGCGAGCCGAAGCGTTTCTCCCAGTACTCCTCGTCCGGGTGTTTCTTGCTCCGGCCGTACGTCTTCCGGTCGCGGATCCGGCGTTCGAGCACGTCCCGGGCCTCGTTGAGCGCGTGTCTCGCGCCGTACCCCTCGCCGGAGGCGATGTACAGCCCGCGGTCGGTGTGCAGGCGGACCCGAGCCAGCAGCAGCGGCGTCCCGCGGAACTTCTCGTCGTGTTTGTGGAAGTGGATCCGGGCGTCGAGCACCCGCATCCCGCCGTCGCGGTCGTCGAACCGGTCGACCATGGCGACGATGTCGTCGTACTGGACGTCGTCGATCAGGTCGGCGCCGTACAACTGGACGGACCGGCTCCCGCCGGCCTCCCAGGTGAGCGAGTCGAGCACGTCGGTCTTGGTGACGATCCCGAACGGGTCGCCGTCCTCGGTGACGACGAGCGAGGAGGCGCCGACCTCGAACATCTCCGAGACCGCCGTCTCGAGCGTCTCGTCGGGCTCGATCGTCCGCACCGGCGAGGTCATCACGTCCCGGACCGGCAGGTCGAGCATCCGGGCCAGTTCACCCTCGCGGGCGCCGAAACCGCCGTGGGACCGCCCGCTCCCGGCGGACATGTCGCCGCCGAAGGCGTCGGTGCCGCTCGGGTGGCCGCCCTGGCTCCCGCGCTCCGGGCGGACCGTCACGTCGATCACGTCGTGGAGGCTGAGGATGCGACCGCTGACCCGTCCTCGACGACCGGGAGGTGGCTGATGCGGTGCTCCCGCAGGACGTGCAGCGCCTCGCCGAACGTCGATTCCGGGTCGAGCGTGACGAGATCGCTGGTGTGGGCCTCGGCGACGGTCGCGGCGTCGAGGTACGGCTGGACCGCCTCGAGCAGGCCGTCGACCGTGACGACGCCGGCCAGGTCGCTCCCCCGGAACACCGGGAGGAGCGGCGCGTCGCTGTCGATCATCAGCTGGGCCACCTTCCGCACGTCCTCGTCGGGCGCGAGCCGCGGGACGTGCCAGACCAGCGACCCGATCTTCTCGTCGGGCGGGTGGTGGGAGGTTGCGAGCTGTTTCCGGGTGACGACGCCCTCGAACTCGTCGCCGTCGACGACGACGCCCTTCACCGACGGGTCGTCGAAGGCGCCGACGAGCTTCGAGACGGTGGTGTCCGGCGAGAAGGAGACGTAGTCCTCGGTGACGATCGATGCGATGTCCATGGTGGTGGATGGGGCTCCGCGGAGATTGGTAGTCGGAGCGTACTCCGGCGAACCTGCCGTTCGAACGTCGACGACGCCACCTATCGCCGGCCCCAGCGACCGAGTCCCCGAACTACCCGAGGTCGAACCGCTGCCCGGGGTCGACGACGCCCGCACCGGCGTCGGCCAGGGTCGCGTACGCGGCCGACCCGTCGTCGAGTAATGGGTTCGTGTGGTTGAGGTGGGTGAAGTACACGTCCGTCCCGGCGAGGGGGAGCCGATCCAGCGCCGCCCGAACCGGCGGGTGGGGCACGTCGGCTTGGCGGGGGATCTCGTCGGTCGCCCAGAACGTGCCGTCGAGGACGGCCACGTCGGCGGCGTCGATCCGCGCGACCGTTCGGTCGTCCCACGCGTCGATGTCGGGGACGTACACCAGCGTCCGTCGCCCGCGGAGTTCGAGCCCGAGCGTCCCGGTACCGAACTCGTCGCGGTGGGTGACCCGGAACGGGCGGATCTCGCCCTCGGGGAGCTCGATCGACGCGTCGGCGTCCACGGGCCGGAGCGAGACGTTCTCGTCGGCCACCAGCGCCGCGAACGGCTGGTTCGTCCGGACGAACTCGGCGAGTTCGGGCGTGCAGTAGACGGGGAGCCGGTCGGCGTCGAGAACCTCCCGGCCGAACTGCAACAGCCCGGGCAGGTGGCCGAGATGGGCGTGCGTGAGGACGACGCCGTCGACACCGCCGACGATCTGGTGGCGGATGTCCATCGACGCGTCGACCAGCAGCGACTCGCCGGCGTCGACGCGCAGCGCCGCCGGATAGCGCACGGCCGTCGGGTCCTCGCGGGCCCGAGCGCAGCGCGAGCAGCCGCAGCCGAGATGCGGCACCCCGCCGTCCTGCGCGGTTCCGCGAACGCGAACGTCCATTACCGTCCGTGAGCGCCCCCGGGCCAATAGCTTTCCCGCTGCCACGGCGGCCCGTCCTCGCAGTTCGCTCCCAGCAGTGGCGGGCCAGCCCCCGAGCCGGGATACGCTTATCCCTCGTGTTGGCGTAGGAACAGTATGGAACACGTCGAGTACGCGTACACGCAGGGGATGGCCGACGCCGACGTCGAGAAACGGCTGCGGACGGCCGAGTCCGGCGTGCTCTCCCTCGCGAACCAGAACGACGCGTACGCGATCCCGCTGGCGCATCTCTACGACGACGGGCGGCTCTACTTCCGTCTCGGAACGACGGCGGGCAGCAAGAAACGGGAGTTCCTGGAGGCGACCGGGACGGCCTGTTACGTGCTCTACGGCGCCGAGGCGACCGACGACCCGCGGGAGCTCGACTCCTGGAGCGTCGTCGTCACCGGCCAGCTCAGCGAGGTTCCCGAGGCGGAGCGCGACCGGTTCGATACGGCGACGATCAACCACGAGTTCACCCCGATCCGCGTGTTCGACGAGTCGATCGAGGAGATCGATATCACGATCTTCGAGCTCGAGATCGAGACGATGACGGGTCGATCCACGTCGTCCGCGTGATTGGACCGCAGCAGGCTCTTTCCCCACGGCGGCCGTACTAACCCGTATGTCCCTGCAGGTCGAGACGACCGAGCGCACCGACGTCGTCGACGTGACCGGAGAGGTGGCGGCGGCGATCCCCGACGGAGTCGATCGCGGCGTCTGTACCGTGTTCGTGCCGCACACCACGGCGGGCGTCGTCGTCAACGAGAACGAATCGCGGCTGCTGTCGGATCTCGACGGCTGGCTCGACGCGCTCGCCCCGCGCGGCGAGGGGTACGCCCACGACGAGCTCGACGACAACGCCGCCGCCCACCTGCGGGCGATGCTCCTCGGCGAGAGCGTCTCGGTCCCGGTCGTCGACGGCTCGCTCGACCTCGGGACGTGGCAGTCGATCCTGTTCGTCGAGTGCGACGGCCCGCGGACGCGGTCGCTGGACGTGGCGGTGGCGTCGAGGTAGCGACGTGCTCGAACCGGAGTACGGGCTCTACTTCTGTTCCCAGAACGACCGCTGTCGGTCCTCGATCTCGGCGAGCACGTCGGCGAGGGCGTCCCGCCAGTCAGCTGGATGGGACGTGTCCTCCGCCGGAGTCGGTGCGTCCGGTCCGGGATGAACGTGATCGCGTTCGTTGTGGTCGGACGGGTGTCTGTCCCACCGATGGTCGAACGTGCCGTCCTCGTGCTCCTCGTGGTAGTGAAGCGTGAAGTCCCCGTTGTCGTACCAGACGATCTCCAAGCGAGCCTCCCGAACCGACTCAGGGTAGAACCGGGAACTGTAGCGGCAGACCAGACGCTCCGGCGCGTACGCCGGCTGCTCCTCGACCGCGGCGAACCGTTCGTCGGTACTGAGTCGGTCGTAGATCACGCCGAGCCGATCGGCGTCGAGCGGCGCGCCCGACGACGGATCCGGGCCATCGCCACCGGCAGTCATACGGCAGCTTCTCTGTCAGCCGCCCCGCTCTCCTCGGAAGCGAGTGCCCGTTCGAGCAACCGCACGTTTCGCCGAGCGGTGCGCCACTCGGAGAGGTCCGACCAGACCGACTCGACGGTTCGGTCGGCGCCGCTGGCCGCCGTCGACGGGGAGACCTCGTCGGGCGAGTCGGCGTCGTACCCCTCGACGTACGCGTCGATACGGTCGGTCTCCCGATCGATGAACTCGATCAGCTCCTCGGGCGTGTACTCGTCTCGGAGTCGCTGGACGCGCCGCCAGTTCAGGTAGGACTGGTTCCGCCGGTACGTCGTCGGCGACTCCGTGACCCGCGTGACGATCCCCATCCGTTCGAACCACGCCAAGTACTCCCGGGCGGCGTCGACACCGTGGCCGGCCAAGTCGGCGACCTCGCTCACCGTCGCCGGCTCCGTGAGCCCGAGGACAGCGTCGAGGAAGTCGTCCCGGGTTCGATCTCCGCGGACGAGCTCCGACGGGTCGGTGAGGGCGTCGAACGCTGGCGGCACGTCGCGCTCCTCGGTGTCGGCGCGGCGGTCCGGGCGTGGTTCCTCCATGCACCGGGTTTCGAGGCTGAACGAAATAAATCTTGTCCGGACGGAATAATCCGTATCTCTGGCTCGTGTCTTCAGGACAGATACGTCTCGAACCACTCGGCGGCGTGCTCGGCGACCGCTTCGAGTTCGCCCTCGCCCTCGAACAGGTGGCCGGCGCCCTCGATCACGGTCAGCTCCTTCGTGCACGAGAGCTGCTCGAGGGCGTCCCGGTTGAGTTCGAGAACCTGCGTATCGGCGCCGCCGACGAGGAACAGCGTGGGTGCGGTCACGTCGGCCAACCGGTCGGCCGCGAGATCGACCCGCCCGCCGCGGGAGACGACGGCGCCGACGCCGTCGCCGCGATCCGCGGCGGCGCGGAGCGCGGCCGCCGCGCCGGTGCTGGAGCCGAAGTAGCCGAGAGTCAGATCCCGGGTTCGCTCGTCCTCGCGGAGCCAGTCAGTCGCCGCGAGCAGTCGCTCCGTGAGGAGGTCGACGTCGAAGCGGGTCTCGTACTCGCGGTCCTCGGCCTCCGTGAGCAGGTCGAACAGGAGCGTCCCCAGGCCGTGCTCGCCGAGCACGTCGGCGACGAACGTGTTGCGCGGGCTCTTCCGGCTGCTGCCGCTGCCGTGTGCGAAGGCGACTAGGCCGTTCGCTCCCTCCGGGACGGCGAGATCGCCCTCCAGTTCCACGCCGTCGACCGGGATGGTGACGGCTTCGCGTGCGGGGTCGGCCATACGCGGCGTGACGGCGCCAGCAACTGTGAACCTTGTTACCAGCTCTCGACTGGGCGGAGACGGTCGTCGCTGTGGCTGTCGGTGGTGGTGATACCTGGCCAGTAGGACGCTCATACGCCTATCAGCGCAGTAGGTCGTGAATCCCGGTGTCGTCACAGCCCCCAGAAGAACGCGATGCCAGCCGTCGTGACGACGGTCAGGACGAGCTGGAGCGGCGCTCCGACGCGCGCGAAGTCGGTGAACTTGTACCCACCGGGCCCGTAGACCATGAGGTTCGTCTGGTAGCCGACGGGACTGAGCAGGGGCGTGCTGGCGGCGAACGTCACCGCGAGGGCGAACGCGAAGGCGTTGACACCGAGTTGACCAGCGACCTCCACGGCGATGGGGAGCATCAGGACGATACTGGCGTTGTTGCTCATCATCTCCGTGATGATCGCGGTCCCCAGGTAGAACGCAGCGAGCATCGCGAGCGGCGGCAGCACGGTGCCCTCGGCGGCGATGCCCGACGCGATCAGATCCGCCGTCCCGGAGGCCTCGAACGCGATCCCCAGGGGAATGACGCCAGCGAGCAGGAAAATGACGTCCCAATCGACGGCCTCGTAGGCATCCGCGGGGCGGAGGATACCCGAAAAGAGCATCGCGACGACGCCGGCGAGCGCGCTGACCATGATCGGGAGGTACTCGAGCGCGGCCAGTCCCACGACGCCGGCGACGATGCCCAGTGCGATCGGAATCCGTGTCCGGTCGAAATCCTCCCAGCGTCTGTCACTGGAGACGACGATATTGCTGTCGTCCCGGAGTCGGTCGAGGACGTCGTCGCTCGTCTGGACAAGTAACACGTCACCGCCCTGTAGGCGCACGTCCCGGAGGCGCTGACGAATCACCTCGTTCCCCCGGCGGACGGCAAGCACGGTCGCGTCGTAGTTTCGCTCGAATCCCGCGACCCCGTTTCGTCTGTTCAACCACGTTCCGGGGAGCAACACGATCTCCGTGAGCGAAACCTCGTCCTTGGACTCCGCCGCCGTTTCCGGCCCCTCGGCGTCGTTCGTGGCCGAGTTGGGTGTGGACGGCGGCCGGTTCCACGCGTGGTCTTCGGCCACGAACCCTTCGGGGAGCAGTTCGTCCCCGTCCGCTGCGGCGTCGAGGAGTTCCGGCAGGAAATCGAGGTGTTCGTCCCCGATGACCTGTTCGAGCGTCTCCTGGCTCGCTCTGACCGAGAGGACGTCGCCGGCGCGGATCCGCTCGCTGGAAAGACCGCGAACGATGCTGCGGCCGTTGCGCATGATCTGGAACACGTCCAGATCGAGATCGCCGCGTCGCACCTCTCGCACCTGCGACCCGACGAGGTCGGAGTTCTCGTGGACGACGACGTCGGTCAAGTAGTCGGCCATGCCGAACTGGTCCGTGGGAGTCCCCTCGGCCGCGATTCGGGCCGGCGTGAGATACCGACCGACCGTCAGGAGGTACAGTGTGCCGACAGCGAGCACGACGGCGCCGAGCTGCGTGAACTCGAACAGCGAGAACGGTTCTGCGGTCGGGCCACCGACCTGCGCCCAGATCTGGCTCGCGAGCAGGTTCGTCGACGTGCCGATCACGGTGAGCATCCCGCCCAGCATCGCGGCGAAGGAGAGGGGGATCAGCAGCTTCGACGGCGAGGTCCCGGTCTTTCGGGCGAGGCTCGTGACGGCGGGGATGAGTACTGCGACGATGGGTGTGTTGTTGACGAAACCCGCCGACGGGCCCGCTAGCCCGACCGTCGCGAGGAGTTGGCGGAACTCGCTGTCGCCCGCGAACGACTCTATTTTCAGTGTGAGTATCTGGATGACGCCGGTCTGTCGCACCCCCTCGCTGAGGATGAACATCGCCAGCACGGTGATGGTCGCAGGGTTCGAGAAGCCCGAGACGCCTTCCTCGGGGGTGACACCCGTCCACGGACCGAGCAGAATCAACACGACCATCAGGGCTATCGCGGTGGTGTCGATCGAAACCGGCTGGAAGATGAACAGGGTGAGCGCGACGCAGACGACCGCAAGAACCACGAGTACGTCGACGGAGACCGGCAGTTGCACGGGAAACTGCTGGAGGAGTGCAAGCGGTGCCAGGACTGGTTCGTCGGGTACGGTCGTCACGAATCGACGGTACGTAACTTCCCGTGAGGGCGACATAATACTACGGTTCGGCCCTCTACACCCCCGGTCTTCGGCCAACACGGACAGAAATATTGACCTTCTTGAAACCCTTACTGACAAACACATTAGGTGAGTAGCTGGAGGGGAGATGGATGCTCCCCCGAAGTCACGGCTTCTTCGATTTGTTGAACGGTTTGCTCGCCCGTGCCCACGATATTCGGCCACTCATCGAGCACCGTGAGTTCACACCCCTCCACAAGGCGTGGAATGCTCGGTTGGACAGCGATCTCTACCACAGCGGAGCACGAACGAGACAGTCAACCCGGCGATCAAACAGAAATTCGGTGCATTTGTCCGATCAAGTCTCTGATGGAAGCAGTTCCGCGAACTCGTTTTCAAGTGCATCGTTCACAATTTGGATCGACGCCTCGCTATTTCACACGAGGAGTGCGACTGTCCGTGTTGCCGAGAGGAAGGGCTGTTGAATACAGACGGAGAATACAGCACATACAACATGATTAGCTACCGGTTTTATTCCAATTTCGTGGTTATCGACGACTGTAGGATGACAGACTGGTAGGTAAGACAAGATTACAGCCAGTTTGGATATCTCAGACACGTTATAACAAAATCAACACGGCGTGCTTGTGCCCCTCGTAGTTGGTTGATGGAGGAGGCGAATGAGCAGTCCTCGATCGCGCCAACCACGACAACTATGTCGAACGAAAAAGAACAGAATAGCGGACTGGATATAGATCGACGAACAGTACTCAAAGGTGCGGCTGTAGGAGCTGGCATTGCGGGGATGTCAGGACTGGCCACGGCTGGCGGCCCCCCCTGTTTCAAGGACTTCGAGTGTCCGGAGGGCAGCACCTACGTCAAGTTCAATTTCGTTATCGAGACGGACTCTGACGGGAACGACGACTGTTACTTCGAGGAGGAGACAGATACTGATCTCATCACAATCGATAGCTTCACGTCGAAAGATGGAGAGCGCTGTGAGCCGATTGAGGTGGAGTGGAGCGTCGCCGCTGGCTACGGCGCGCTCAAAGTCATGGCCTATGGCGGCAAAGACTGTGTCACCGCGACCGATCCGGATCCCAGTCAATCGTTGAGCCCGGGTTGGTGGGTCCCAGCGGCCAGACAGCCGCCATCAGCAACCTTCAGTTCTGCGTGGAGGAACTGGAGGAGGTGGAATTGCCCGCGGATTCGTACATCGGTTACGAGGACAGGGACAGAATAGGTGACTTCGACTACAACGACTTCGGAATGCGTGCCACCATTTCTGAGACCTACCTCGACGACGAACTCCAGACCATCGACATGGAGTTCACGTCTCGGGTCCACAGGGCCGGCGACAGTCACGACATTCACATCGAGCGAATGTTGGACAACGCCGTCGAGTGGGAACTCACACTCACCCGCAACCACACGGCAGGCGGAAATGAAAAGGTCGAGGTGACCGACGAAGTCGGTTCGGGGACCCTTGACGTTGTGCTCTTCGACACCGACAATTTCACCCAGGGTAACACCGCCACGCTGAGTGTGGAGATCACCTCGGGATCGGTCAGTCCACCCACGACCTCGCCACGCCCAGACGTGGCAGCGGATAACGCGCTCTTCGAGGTCTACGACCCCTACATGCAGAACAAGAGTCAAGGGACAACGATCGACCTGGGCACGATCCAGGATGACGTTGTTCAAAGTGAGATCGGTGGTGGTACTGTTGAAGGAACGTGGAACGAGAGCGACGTACCGAATATCATTGTCGTCCCCGATACCGAGTTCAATCCCCCGGATGAGCAAGAGACGATCACTGGACCGTACCCGGACTTCAACAACTATTACGGGAGTGACAGCACCGAAGATACGCTCTCACTGGATTCCACCTATGACGACTGGTTCACCCCGTAATTAGCAGGTCAGTCTCCAAGACCTCTCTCATTCTTCTACGTTTCCCGCGGGTGAAAGAGCCGTATTTATTTTCAGATAGCGTCCTTAGAAGCGGAGACTTCGTCAAATCACCTCGTATACCCTTACCGGCAAAAATCGGCCTCGGGAACCATGGGGTTCGATTAGGGTATTCCCTTTTCCTGCTGCATTCGCGTCCTGTATTCAGCAGGACTCAGCCCGACTCGCCTTCCAGCTTGAACGTCACCCGGGTCTAACTTAACCCGGCTCCTTCCGAGCTCGAGCCTCAAACGGCCGTCGCCGTCGAGTTGCCCGGCCAGTTAGCGGCGATACGATCAGTTTCGGACCGCGTTTCTCGGCGTCAGTTTCGAGCTCTCAACGGGTACGCGAGGAGCCCCGGTAAACGGAAGGGGACACTCTCTATCCGAAGGAATCGCTCACCTTCCACCAGTGCAGAAGATATCGCGCAATAGGCTTTATAGACATGTCCCGATTCGGAAATCGTGACCTAGAGGCCCCAGTAGTGTGAATATCGCCGGGTAGGCTGTGACTGACGGGACAAATCGCCTGCGAACCGTTACGCACGCTTAACTCACTAAGCGTGCGTAAGTTCTTTGGTGAGTGCCCCCGTCCCCCCGAACAACCCCCAGCACCAAACGATGCGCAACCCCTCTTCCACCCCTCGACAGCCCGCGAACCCGGCGATACAGTCGCTTTCGAGGGAACGATGAGCGCCCGCGACGCGTCGACGCCGATCGCCAGCACGTTCCCGACGTTCCTCACCGACAAGGGGAAGGGTGAGGGCGGCAGCGACGGCGCCTACCGCCGCGACGCCGAGCGGGAGCTGAACCGGTTCCTGCGCTGGTGTCGCGGGAACACGCCCGACCCGGCGAACGCGTCGCCCGCCGACGCGTGGGAGGGGATCGTTCGGGACGCGAACCCCGGGAGTGAGGCCCGAGACGTGCGGTTCTCCGACCTCGACTCGACGGTGTTCGGCGACTACGCACGCTACCTCGTCGTCTCGGGGTTCTCCAACAGCACCGTCCTCACCTACTACGCCTACGTCGCCTCCTGGTGTGGCTGGGCCGACGCCCAGGGGTACGTGCCGCGCCACTACGCCCGGGAGTCCGACGCCGAGGACCCGCTGCCGGAGGGAACCGGGCGACGCCCCGGCGACCAGCAGGCGTGGTCGCCGGAGCAGCGCGACCAGCTCACCCGGTTCGTCGACGAGCGGGCGTCGACGGCCATCGACGATCTCGGTGCCGTCGAGGTGCCGGCCGAGGAACGCGGCGACCTCGAGAGCGACGCCGTCCGGGAGAAGGCCGCCGCGCGGTTCCGCGCGTACAAGCGCTGCCGCGAGCGGGCGCTCGCGTACGTGCTCTGCTACACGGGGCTCCGGGCCGCCGAGTTCCTCAACGCGGCCGACGACGACCGGCCGGGACGGAACGGTGTCCGCTGGGCGGACGTCTCCTTCGCGGACAACAACGTCACCGTCTACCGGAAGAAACAGCAGTGGGACGAGGCCTCCCTCCCGGATCCCGTGCTGGGACCGCTGCGGCGATACCGCCAGCTGCTCGACGCGCCCGCGGAGTGGCCGGTGTTCACGACGCTCCACCGCCCGACGCTGGCTCGCCACGTGCGTGCCGGGCTCCGGGAACGGGGGCTCTCGGACGCGGAGATCGACAGACAGCGCGACGCGAAGCCGGATCTCCTCGTCGCCGCCGAGTTCGACCTCGACGCCCCGCCGGCGCTGAAACCGAACGGCGCGCGCCGGGTGCTGCAGCGACTGTGTGCGGACGCCGAGATCGCCGTCGACGACGACCGCCACGACTACCTCGCCCCCCACGGCGGCCGCCGCGGGATGGGCGAGGTGATGGTCCGGGAGTTCGGCTACGCCGCCGCCGCGCGGTATCTCGACAACAGCGAGGAGCAGGTCCGACAGGCGTACCAGCACATCGAGGCCGCCGAACGCGCGGACATGGCGACGGAAGCGCTCTCGAACACGGACGGCCGCGTTCGGGAGTCCTCGAACGCCGACCGCGCCTGATCACGCGAGTACTCGGTGATCCCGGGATCGCCGGCTACGGTGATCGAGTTGCCTCATCTACCTTCGTCAACTTCGTTGCCTCGGCTGCCTTAGCTACCTTAGCCACCTTAGCTACCTTACCTGCTCCAACTACCGTAGGTACCGCGGGTGCGGGCAGTACCGCAACTGCTCCACCTGCTCCAACTACCGCACGTAACCTACCTACGGTAGATGCCCTACCTACCTCAGCTACCTTAGCTGCCTCAGCTAGCTTGGGTGCAGTAGCTACTACAGCTACCACAGGTGCGGTAGCTGCCGGGGGACGAGGATCGCCTCCCGTAGGTACCGTAACTACCGCAACTACCTCAGCTACCTCAGCTACCTTAGCTACTTCAGTTACCGTAGCTGCCACAGCTACCACAGGTACGGTAGCTGCCGGGGTAGCGGCGCCGTTAACCCATCCCCCGTTTCGCCGCGCTCTGGCGTCGAGAGTCTCGGCCGCCTCCCTCCGTGTTGACGGTTACCAATGTTTATACTGGCTCCGTCCGTTCCCGCGAACGCGAGCCACATGAGCCAGCCGACAACCGACAGGGACGCCCTCGACGGTCTCGAGCGGCGCCTGCACGACGAAGTATCGCTCGACGAGCCGTGGGAGCTGTTGGAGGAGTTCGCCGAACTGAACCGCGTCTCCGGCAGCGCCGACGAGGCCGCGGCCGCGGACTACGTCAGCGACCGCCTCGACGCCAACGGCGTCGCCTACGAGCGCCACGAGCCCGAACTGTACATCAGCCAACCACACGGCGCGACGATCGAGACGCTCACCAAGGAGTTCGAGCCCGGCCCCGTCAAGACCGTCTCGTTCTCGGCGTCGACGACGGTCTCCGGCCCCGTCGAGTACGTCGGCAGCGCCGGCGGCGACCTGCTCGCCGACGACGACGACCCGCGGGAGCCGTACCACGACGTGGGCGATCTCTCCGGGAAGATCGCACTCACGAAAGCCGGCAGCCTCTCGATCCGCGCGGTGAGCAAGCTCTCGGAGAAGGGCGCCATCGGCGTCATCGCGATCCACAAACACGACCGCGAGCCCCACAACGGGATCGCGACCCCGATCTGGGGCGGCGCGCCCCGGTACGACGAACGCGAGAAGATCCCGGACGTGCCGATCGCGAACGTCAACGAGCCCGACGGCGAGACGCTGATGGAGTGGGCCGAGAGCGACGAGGGACTGGAGCTCGAGCTCTCGACCGACCTCACGACCGACTGGATGGAGTGCCCCGTCGTCGTCGCCGAGATCGAGGGCGAGGCCGACCCCCAGAACGACGACTTCCTCCTGCTGCACGGTCACTACGACTCCTGGTACGTCGGGATCACCGACAACGCCACCGGCGACGCCGGTCTGTTGGAGGCCGCTCGGGTGTTCGACCAGCACAGCGAGGACCTGCAGCGCAACCTCCGGGTCGCCTGGTGGCCGGGGCACTCGACGGGGCGCTACGCCGGGTCGACGTGGTACGCCGATCAGTTCGCGGGGGAGCTGGCCGAGCACTGCGTCGCGCAGGTGAACATGGACAGCCCCGGTGCGAAGGACGCGACCGAGTACACGGACATGACCTGCTGGACCCCGGAGGCCCACGAACTCGTCGGCGACGCCATCGACGACGTGACCGGCGCGCCGTACGAGGAGCACTTCCCGTTCCGCGCGGGCGACTACTCCTTCGACAACCTCGGCATCACCGGGTTCTTCATGCTCTCCTCGAACATCCCCGCGGAGATCCGCGAGGAGCGCGGCTACCACGGCGTCGGCGGCTGCGGCGGCAACTCCGACGCCTGGCACGTCTCGACCGACACGCTCGACAAGGCCGGGAAGGACGAGCTCCTGCGGGACATCCGGCTGTACGTCGTCTCGGTCGCCCGCGTGCTGAACGCGGACGTGCTGCCGTTCGACCACGCCCGCAACTCCGCGAAGCTCCGTGAGGCGGTCGAGCGCTACGACGACGCCGCGGGCGATCGCTTCGACTTCTCGCCGACGCTGGACCGCCTCGACACGCTCGAGGACGAGATCGCGTCGTTCCAGCGGGCCGCGCGGGACGGCGAGATCGACGCCGCGACCGCGAACGACGCGATCACATCGCTCTCGCGCGTGCTCACCCGGCTCTACCTGGTCGAGCGCGGCCAGTTCGAGCAGGACCCCGCGACGAGCCGGGAGCCGTTCCCGCGCTTCTCGGTCGCCCGGAAGTTCGAAATCGTCGACGGCGACGAGGCGAAGTTCGTCGAGACCCAGCTCAAACGTGAGCAGAACACGGTCGTCGGCGAACTGAAGCGGGCGCGTTCCATCGTCGCGGACGCCACGGGGGGTGGTGCCTGATGGTCGCCGTCTGCTACCTCGTCCCCGGCGTCGGCCTCCCGAGCGACGAGAAGGAGCGCCGCGAGCGCGTGGCGAACGAGCTCACGCCCGACCACGTCGAGGTGACTGTCGTCGAGGCCGAGGGCCCGGGCCCCACGAGCATCGAGAGCGCCGTCGAGGAGCTCTGGTGCACCGTCGGCTCGATGAAGACCGCCCACCGGATCCAGTCGGAGTACGACGCGCTCGTCATCGGCTGCTTCGGCGACCCCGGGATCCGGGGGCTGCGTGAACTGCTCGACATCCCCGTCGTCGGCCCCGCGGAGACGACGATCCACACGGCCGCGATGGTCGCCGACCGGTTCACCTGGCTCACCATCCTCGACGAGACGATCCCGATGAGCCACGAGCAGGCCCACGAGCACCACCTCTCGGAGCGCTGCGTGAGCGTCCGGTCCGTCGACGCCCCCGTCGAGTCGATCGACCACGGCGACGACGACCTCGTCGAGCGCATGGTCCGGGAGGGGAAAGCCGCGGTCGAGGAGGACGGCGCCGAGGCGCTGTTCCCGGGCTGTATGAGCCTCTCCTTCGCCCAGCGCCACGACGAGATCGAGGAGCGCGTCGGCGTGCCGTTCCTCGACCCGGCGAGCCTCGCGCTGGAGACGGCGGCTACCTGGGCCCGCCACGGCGTCGCCCAGAGCCCCGAAACGTACCCCGAGCCGAAGTTCGAGAAGCTCGGCGACCTGTTGGGGGAGGGCGTCGCCGCGAGCGACGACGACTGAGGCACGGCGACGGTCAGCCGTGCCGCTCTGAGAACTGACTCGCGGCTGCCACGGTCCCGCACCATCGCCGCCACCCCCGGCGAAGCTATTTGTCGGGTCGGTCGCGTGGTTCCCGCATGGACGACGACCCGAGCGTGACGGCCGACGAGATCGGCGACTACGCCCGACGAGCACGGCTCGATCCGGACCGGTTCGACCCGGCGGAACAGGCGGCCGCGATGGCGGCACAGGACGACCTGATCGCCGAGCTCGACGACCTCGAGGCGCCGACGGCGCCCGACCGGGAGCACTGGGAGCCGGAGGAGGGCGACGACCCGAACGCGGCGTTTCTCGCCCGGTGTGACCTGCAGCGAACCGACGACGGCCCGCTGGCGGGGCTGACCGTCGCCGTCAAGGACAACATCGCGGTCGCGGGGCTGCCGATGACCTGCGGGTCGCCGCTGTTCGAGGCGCACGTGCCTGCCGAGGACGCGACGGTCGTCGACCGGATCCTCGACGCCGGCGGGCGGATCGTCGGCAAGGCGAACATGGACGAGTTCGCGCTCGGCGGCGACGCCGCGACGATGCGGTTCCGGCTGGCGCGCAACCCCCACGACGCCGACCACCAGCCCGGCGGCTCCTCCGCCGGCAGCGGCGTCGCCGTCGCGGACGGGCTCGCGGACGTGGCGCTGGGGAGCGACACCGGCGGCTCCGTCCGGTTCCCCGCCTCGTTCTGCGGCGTCGTCGGCCTGAAACCCAGCCGGGGGCTCGTCCCGCTGACGGGGTTCGTCCAGTTCTCGAAGCTCAACGACGAGATCGGCGTGCTCGCGGGTACGGTCGGGGAGGCCGCCCGGACGCTCGAGGCGATCGCCGGGCCGGACCCACGGGACGCCGCCACCGCGGGGGCGAGCCCGGAGCGCTACACCGACGCGGTCGCGGGCGTCGACGCCGACGCGGCCGAGACGCTCACTGTCGGCGTGGCCGAGGAGCTGTTCGGCGGTGACACCGCCGTCGACGAGACGGTTCGGGCGGCCGTCGACGACCTCGCGGCCGCCGGCGCGACCGTGCGCGAGCTGTCGATCCCCAACTTCGAGTACGCCATCCCGGCGTGGTGGGCGATCGCGATGACGGAGGTCGCCGCCTACGTCGAGCGGAACGGGACCAACTTCTGGCAGCGCTCGGTCACCGACCCGGCGTTCGCGGCGGCGGTCGACGAGGCGCTCGCGGAGCGGTCCGACGAGCTCGGCGACTACCCCGCGGACGCGTTCCTCTACGGCCAGCACCTGCTCGCGGGCGACGGCCCCGAGTACTACGCGAGAGCCCAGCGCGCCCGGGAGCTGGTAACCGCCGGCGTCGCCGAGGCGCTCGACGGCGTCGACGTGCTCGCCGGGCCGACGACGCCGATGGTCGCGCCCACCTGGGAGGGCGAGAGCTACCTCGAGGACAGCACGCTCGACGAGGCGGTCCGGACGACGGGCCCGTTCAACCTCACCGGCAACCCCGCCGTCTCGGTGCCCTGTGGAACGAACGACGGCCTGCCGGTCGGCCTCCAGTTCGTCGCGCCGCGTGGCGCCGACGCGACCGCGCTCCGGGCGGCGGCGATCTGGGAGGCGGTCGATCGGTAGGCGGCGCGATCGACGTTCACGGCGCGTTTTCTCCCGGTTCACGACCGCCACCCCCGTCACGCTTATTGCGATAGTTCCCTCGTTGTGGGTGTGATTGACACAGTCGACAGAACGACGGAAGACGGACTCGTCGGCGAGATCGACCGGAGCGCGCTGGAGGCCCACATCGACGCGCTGGCCGACCTGCGGCGGTATCCCGGGACGGACGACCAGTGGGAGGCGGCGGAGTACATCGTCGACGAACTCGGCGCCGACGGCGTCGACGTAGAACTACAGACGGTCGAGGCGTACACGAGCGTCCCGGTGTCCGCGACGGTGACGGTCACGAGCCCTGTCCGGGAGGTGTTCGAGGACGCGATCACCACCGCGTTCAGCGCGAGCACGCCCCCCGGCGGCGTCAGCGGCGAGCTCGTCGCCGTCGACGCGGTCGGGCACAGCGCGACCGACCTGCCCGACCTCTCCGGGAAGATCGTGTTCACGGAGGGGCTCCCGACCCCCGGCGCCGTGCGGGCCATCGACGAGGCCGGCGCGCAGGCCGCGGTGTTCCAGTCGCCGACCGAGGGCCAACTGCACGAGATGATCGCCTCCCCCATCTGGGGCTCGCCGTCGGTGGACGACGTGGACGAGCTCCCGGACCTCCCAGTCGCGGAGATCCACCAGCGCGACGGCGCGTGGCTGGCGGAGCGACTCGCGGGCGACGACGTGGCGGTGACCGTCGAGACGCAGGCCCGGACCGAGCAGCGGGAACTGCCGTGTCCCGTCGCGCGGATCGAGGGCACCGAGAGCGACCGCTACACCGTCGTCGGCAACCACATCGACTCCTGGCACGAGGGCGTCACCGACAACGCCTCGGCCGTCGCCACGTCGATGGAGCTGGCCCGCGTGTTCGCCGAGCACCCGCCGAAACGCGGGATCGTCGTCGGGTTCTGGCCCGGCCACTCGATGGGTCGCTACGCCGGGAGCGCGCGCTACGCCGACCGGAACTGGCTCGACCTCCGCGAGAACGGCGTCGCCTACATCCACATCGACCTGAACGGCCTCGACGGCGCCGACCACCTCTGGGCCCAGCACATGGCCGAGGTCGGCGACGAACATCTCGACGTGCTCGCGGACGGCCCGCTCCCGATGGAGACGGCGCGGGACGAGGGCGGCCTGCTCGGCGGCGGCAGCCGGCCGGGCCGGAACTCCGACCAGTCGTTCTGGGGTGCCGGGCTCTCCTCGCTGCTCTCGGGCGCGCGGTTCAGCGCCGACCACGAGGACGCCGGCCCCGTCGGCGGCGGCTGGTGGTGGCACACCCCCGAGGACACCCGGGACAAGATCGACTTCGACCTGATGGCCGAGGAGGCCCGGCTGTACACGGCCATCGTCTCGCGGCTCTCGAACTCGCCGGTGCTCCCCCACGACTACCGGGAGACGGCCGCGGAGATCCGCGCGCTCGTCGAGCAGATCGACGACGCGGCCGCGGGCGAGGTCGACTTCTCGCCGGTGTACGACCGGCTCGACCGCCTCGACGCCGCGCTGGACTCGTTCGCCGCAGTGGCCGAGGGCGTCGACGACGACGGCGTCGCGACGGGCGTCGAGGACGTACAGGTCCGGCTCGGCAACCTGCTCATCCCGGCGCTGTACATGGAGTCGCCGGCGCACGAGCACGACCCGGCGCTGCCCCACGAACTGCTCCCGTACCTCCGGGTCGCCGAGACGCTCCCGGACAAAACTGGCCCCCGAGCCGGCTTCGCCCGGACGAAAGCCGTCCGCGGCGTCTCGAAGCTCGCGCACAACGTCGAGGAGGCGGCCGATACCGTCGAGGCGTTCCTCGACCGGCGGGCCTGAACCGCAGGCCGTCGATCGGGGTGCTCAGCGGAACGCCGGGACGACCTCCTCGGCGAACAGCTCCACACCGGTCGCCTCGGGGAAGTCGACGAACTCCAGCACGACCTCGTCGACGCCGAGGTCGGCGTAGGGCTCGAGCTCGGCGATCAGCTGGTCGGGCGTGCCGATCAGGTTGTTGTACGACGCCATCGGGTCGTCGGGGTCCGGATCGCGGAAGCGCGGCACCTCGTCGAGGATCGCCTCGACTTCGGCCTCGGTCTCCCGGACGATACACCGCGCGAACCACGACACGTCGATCTCGTCGAACGCGGTGTCGTACGTCTCGCAGTGGGATCGCAGCACGTCGAGCTTGTGCTCCATCACCTCGGTCGGCCCCCAGTAGTTCCACTCGTCGGCGTGCTTGGCGGCGATGCGGAGCGTGAACTCCTCGCCGCCCCCGCCGACCATGATCGGCGGCCGCGGGTCCTGCCGCGGTCGCGGGCGGCAGGTCGCACCGTCGAGCTGGTAGTAGTCGCCGTCGTAGTCGACGTCGTCCTCGGTCCAGAGGCGCTTCGTGAGCTCGATCGTCTCCTCCATCGCGCGCAGTCGCTCGGGCGCGTCCGGCCAGTCGTAGCCGTACGCGAGCGCCTCGTCGGCCTTCCAGCCCGCGCCCATCCCGAGCTTCAGCCGGCCGTCGCTGACGTTGTCGAGGTCGGCGGCCATCTTCGCCAGCAGGGGGCCGTGGCGGAGCTCGTTGTTGACGGTTTTGGGGAACAGCGTCACCTCGTCGGTCGCGACAGCGAGCCCGGTCAGCGTCGTGAAACACTCCGTGGTCGCGTCGTCGCCCGCGAGCAGGTGGTCGGGGACGCCGAGCCCGTCGAACCCCGCGGCTTCGACGGTTTCGGCGTAGGCGCGCTGTTTCTCCCAGGAGATCGAGTCACAGAACGCCAGCGTGGAGTACTCCGAGGCGCCGGCGGCAGTCGGGATGTTGGCTGCGAACCGCATCACCTCAATCATCCTCGACCACGGGTAAAGAGCTATCCCCGCAGCGAGTGCGCAGTCCTAGAGCGACCGGCGGAGTTCTCGGAGTTCCGCCACGACACCGTTGCGTTCACGCTGCAGTTGGAGTTCGAGGAAGCGCGCGTCGTCGCCGTCCAGGTCGGGGAGTCGCTCGACGGGGGCGAGCCGCGGGAACGGCGCCCGGCTCTCGGCGGGGTCCTGCTCGAACTGCCCCTCGGTGACGAACTGCAGCCGCGTGAGCGCCTTGACGAGCCTGTCGGCCGCCGCGGGGTAGCCGTCGGCGTCGTCGAGCAACGCCGTCGTCGCCTCCCGCAGCGCGTCGAGCTCGTCGCGCACCGGCCCGAGGTCGAACGCGCTAGCTTCGTCGTACTCGGCGGCCGCCGACGCGAGCCGGTCGATCGCCCGAACCGGGTCGGCCGGGCGGTCGGCCCGACTCAGCCGGGCCGTCGCGAGCGTGTACACCTCGGTGTCGCGTTCCAGCACGTCGGGATCGGCCTTCTCGATCGTGTCGGTCGTGAGGTGCCACGCGTCGGCGTGGCCGCCGGAGCCGCCGACGGGGTGGTAGCCGCGCTCCTCGCGGACGGACGCGGGGATGCTCGACTGCAGCGACATCCCCGGGATCCCGAGGTTGTTGAAGGAGTAGTCGCCCGCACGCGCCGGCCGGAACGTTTCGGTCTCCTTGCCGGTCACGTCCGCGATGGTGCCGGCGGCGACGCCCTCGACCGCGGCCATCCACTTCACGCGCTCGTCGTACGCCGTCGCGTCGGCGACGCCCGGCGAGTCGACGTTCACGTGCGCCACGCAGCGCTCGGCGAGTTCGGTCGCGAACTCGTCGGTGAACCACGTCGAGCCGGCGTAGCGCCCCGTCGAGTGCCCCGGCCACCAGGCGACCCACACGTCCCGCCGGAGCTCGTCGCTGTGCTCGTCCAGCACGCGGGCCAGTTCCAGCAGCGCGGCGTCGCCGGTCGCGTTGTCGGTGACGCCGACGTGCCAGGAGTCGAGGTGGCCGTGAGCCAGCACGAACTCGTCGGTCTCGGGGGCGGCCTCCCCCTCGATCCGCGCCAGCACCAGCGGCGCCGTCTGCCACTCGGTCGTCGTCTCCGCCGAAACGGTGACCTCGGCGCCCGCGGCGGCCCGCTCCCGGAGTTCGCGGCCGTCGCTCGCGGAGACGTTCGCGACGAGCAGCTCCGGGATGCGGTCCCGCTCGTCGTACGGGGGCGCGCCGCCCCAGACGGGCGTGACGATCCCCTCGTGGGGCTCGCGCTCGTGGGGGTGGATGCCGACGAACGCCTCGGCGCCCCGGTCGGCGAGCTCCTCGATCGCGCTGATCGGGATGATCGACTCGCTCATCACCACTTTCCCCGAGAGGTCCTCCGGGAGACCGGCGAGCGAGACCGAGAGCATCGCCTCGATCGACTCCATCTCGTCGTCGTTCTCCACGTAGACGAGCTCGCCCTCGGCGGTGCCGTCGGCGGAGAACGAGACGGTCTTCGCCGACGCTGCCCCCCAGCCGTCCCCAGCCTCGACGCTCCCGCCGTGGGGCGTGCTCAGGAACAGTTCCGGCTCGAACAGCTCGTGGTCGACGCCGAACCCATCGAGGCGCTCCGTGAGGTACTCGGCCGCCGCGCGCTCGTCGTCGGTGCCCGAGACGCGCTCGAGCTCGGCGAACCGTTCGACGAGCCGCCAGGGCTCGTCGGCGCCGACGGCGTCGACGATGGCGGCGTCGACGCCCGACAGCGATGGCTTCCCGTCCGCGTAGAGTCGCTGACTCATACTGCCCCTTCGGTACCCCCTCCGTAATAGCTTCCCGTACCTGACAGGGCGCTGGAGGAACTGGCGGCGAGACCGGCGACGGCGGCGGTCGAGCGGGCGTCGACGTGGCTCTCGGCGCCGACTACCGGGACCTGGTCACCGTAGCAACCACCTACCTTCCGAGTGGGGGCTGTATATTCGACGCCGTACGGTTTAAGTTGTATTCCACCCGACACAAAGTATATTTCGAGGAGTGGCCGCCGCATGACAAACATTTATAAGAGATTGGGGGTTGGGTACATCTATGCCTGAGAATGATTGGCAAGACAACCGCCGGAAGTTCCTCCAGGCCGCCGCGTCCGCGGGCCTGATCGGACTTGCCGGCTGTACCGGCGGCGACGGCACGGCGACCCCGACCGACACGGACTCCGGCTCGTCCGGGGACGACGACACCGACGGCGAGACGTCGACGCCCACCCGGGGCGGCTCGCTGAACTTCGCACAGACCTCCTCGCCGGTGGAGCTCGACCCCGTCAACAACAACGGCGGGAACTACTCCATCATGCTGAAGAACCTGGTGTACT
Organism: Halolamina rubra; assembly: GCF_000739555.1. GTDB lineage: Archaea > Halobacteriota > Halobacteria > Halobacteriales > Haloferacaceae > Halolamina > Halolamina rubra. The sequence goes on along the minus strand of NZ_BBJN01000005.1, from coordinate 20,046 downwards.
CCCCGGTGCTCGGCTACGACCGGAACACCAACCTCGTGCCGATCCTGGCCGAGGAGATCCCCACCCTCGAGGGGAACGAGTTCACGCTCAACCTCGACGCCGACGCGACGTTCCACAACGGCGACCCCGTCACCGCGGAGGACGTGAAGTACACGTTCGAGGCGACCGTCGAGGAGCAGACCAGCTACGCCTCCAACTTCAGCATCGTCGAGAGCATCGAAGTCGAGGACGACCAGACCGCCCACTTCACGCTGACCGAACCGTACGTGCCGATCCTCCACGCGATCGCGCACCCGGTGGCGCCGAAGAGCGTCCGCGAGGAGGATCCCGAAGGGTTCGGGATCGACACGTTCGTCGGCTCCGGCCCGTTCGAGGTGACGGAGTTCGAGGAGAACGACCACGTCACGATGGCCGGCTGGGACGACTACTGGGGCAGCGGCAGCCCCCACCTCGACGAGGTGACGTTCACGCCGATCAACGAGCCGACCAACCGCGTGACCCAGCTCCAGACCGGCGAGCAGGACGTGATCAACCGCATCCCGCCGCAGTTCTGGAGCACCGTCCAGAACATGTCGGACGCCGACGTGATCGAGGGGCCCTCGCTGAGCTACCAGTTCGCCGCGTTCAACCAGAAGGAGGGCGAGTGTGCCAAGCGCGACGTGCGACTGGCGATCGACCACTGTGTCGACCTCGACCAGGCCATCGATCAGTACATCAAGCCCGGCGGCGGCCGGATCTACAGCCCGGTCCCCGCCTCCGTCGCCGAGGCGTGGGACATGCCGCTCGACGAGTGGGAGAACAGCTGGGCCGACAAGGACATCGACCGCGCCAAGGAGCTGTTCGAGAGCGCCGGCGTGCCCGACGACTGGACGTGCAACATCATCGTCTCCTCCACGGAGAAGCGCCGACAGGTCGCCGTCTCCATCGCGAACGGGATCCAGGAGGCGGGCTACGACGCGCAGGTGCAGTACCTCGACTTCGCGACGATGCTCGACCGGTTCGACTCCGGCGACGCCAGCCAGGTGAACATCTACCTGCTCGGCTGGACGCGCGCCCCCGAGCCCGACCGCTTCCTCTACGAACTGCTCCACATCGACGGCGCGTTCCAGGGGCAGTACTACGACAACGACCGGTTCAACGAGCTGCTGGCCGAGGCCCGGGTCACCCCCGAGCGCGAGCAGCGCCGCGAGATGTACATCGAGGCGATCAACCTGTTCGTCGAGGACCGGGTCCACCTCCCGCTGTACTACACCTCCGTCTCGATGGGCGTGAAGAACTACGTCCAGGGGCTGAAAACCCACCCCGTCTCGACGTACAACCCCTACCTCTACGGCGACCGGAACAACACCAACGCCGACACCGAAGGCTCGAACGTCTGGATGGATCAGTAACCCCTCCCCCCTCGACCGTTTTCGCACTCACGACGACATAGATGTCACACTTACGATACACTATCAAACGGCTGCTCCAGGCGATCCCGGTGCTCATCGGCATCTCGTCGATCACGTTCTTCCTGATCAACGCGATGCCGGGCTCGCCGGTTGAGGTGATGCTCGGGCCGACCGCGAGCGAGGAGCTCATCGCCGCCGCCGAGGAGCGCTACGGGTTCGACCAACCGATCCACGTACGGTACGTCAAGTACATTCTCGCGGCAATGGGCGGCGATCTGGGGCGCAGCATCCACTACGGCGTCCCGGTCACGACGAAGATCATGGAGCGCCTGCCGGTGACGCTCCTGCTGCTGGCGTCGAGTTTCGCCTTCGCCATCAGCGTCGCGATCCCGCTGGGGATCGTCTCCGCCCGCCGCCGGAACCAGCCGGTCGACCACGGCTCCCGCGTCGTCTCGCTGATCGGCGTCAGCACCCCCAACTTCTGGATCGGGCTGCTGCTGATCATCGTGTTCGGCTACCACCTCCAGGTGCTACCCTCGAACGGGTTAGTGATGCCATTAACACCGATCTCGGAGGTGGAGGGGGCCACCTCACGGCTCGACGTGTTGGTCCAGACCGCCAAGAGCCTCATCATGCCCACCATCGCGCTGGGGACGCTCCAGATGGCGGCGGTCTCCCGCATCGAGCGGTCGTCGATGCTCGAGGTCCTGGGCCGGGACTACATCAAACTCGCCCGGGCGTTCGGCGTGAAGGAGTCCGTCATCACCCGGAAACACGCGTTCCGCAACGCGCAGCTGCCGGTGGTGACCATCATCGGGCTCCAGCTCACGTCCGCGCTGGGCGGCGCGGTGCTGACCGAGACCGTGTTCAACATCAACGGGATGGGTCGGCTGATCATCCAGGCGGTCCGGACGCAGGACTACGCGCTCATCATGGGGACGACGCTGTTCTTCGGCGTCATGTTCGTGATCGGCACGCTGGTGACCGACCTGACGTACGCGTACCTCGACCCGCGCGTCACCTACGAGGGTGAGGACTGATGGCGGCCGAAACCGAGGCGGCCGACGGCGAGGAGTACGAGTCCCGCGTCGGCGCCTCCTACACCCTCTCGCGGCTGCTCCAGGACACGAGCGCCCGGATCAGCCTCTTCCTGATCGCGATCATCTCCGCGGGCGCGCTGTTCGCGTTCGTCGACGCGGAGTTCCTCGACTACCGGCTGGCGGAGACGTACCTCTACCACCCGCTGCGGAACAACGTCGGCGCGCGGCCGCTGCTGCCGCCGGTCGGGCTGAGCAACCAGTTCGGCGAGGGCGTCATGGCCCACCCGCTGGGCACCGACACCCGTGGCCGGGACATCGCGGTCCGGCTGCTGTACGGCTCCCGGATCGCCATCCAGATTGCGCTGGTGTCGACGACGATCGGCGTCGTCGTCGGCACCACCGTCGGCGCCGTCTCCGGCTACTACGGCGGCTGGGTCGACGACGTGCTGATGCGGTTCGTCGAGATCCTCTACTCCATCCCGTTCCTGGTGCTCGTCATCGCGTTCATGGCGGCGTTCGGCCGGGAGCTCATCTACGCGATGATCGGGGTGAGCATCATATCGATCCCGATCTTCGCCCGGCTGATCCGCTCGGAGGTGCTGAGCATCCGCGAGGAGACGTACGTCGAGGCCGCCCAGGCCGCCGGCGTGAAGGACCGGAACATCCTGCTCCGGCACGTCATCCCGAACAGCTTCGCGCCGGTCGTCGTCCAGACGACGCTCCAGATGGGGACGAACATCCTCATCGTGGCCGGGCTGTCGTTCCTCGGCTTCGGCGCCCAGCCCCCGACGCCGTCGTGGGGCCAGATGCTCTCGATCGCGCGCAACTACATGCTCCCGGCGCCGTGGTTCTCGGTCTGGCCGGGGCTGGCCATCCTCGTGACCGTGATGGCGTTCAACATCCTCGGCGACGGGCTCCGCGACACGCTGGACCCGCGCCTCGAAAACTGACAATGACTGCATCCACGCCACTACTCAGCGTCGACAACCTCCAGACACAGTTCGAAACCGCCGAAGGCACCGTCCGCGCGGTCGACGGCATCTCCTTCGACGTGCACGAGGGGGAGACCGTCGGCCTCGTCGGCGAGTCCGGCGCCGGGAAGTCCGTCGCCATCTCCAGTATCCTCCGGCTGGTCGAGTCGCCCGGCGAGATCGTCGGCGGCGAGATTCGCTTCCAGGGGGAGACGCTGCTCAGCTTCGAGGAGGGCCCCGACGGCGAGCGCCGCCGCAGCCCGGAGACGCTCTCGAACGAGGAGTTCCGCCGCCGCATCCGGGGCCGCGAGATCGCGACGATCTTCCAGGACCCGATGGAGAGCCTCAACCCCGTGTTCACCGTCGGCAGCCAGCTCCAGGAGTTCATCGAGATCAACCGGGAGCTCCCGCCGAAGGACGCCCGGGACGTGGCGATCGAGACGCTCCGGGAGGTCGACATCCCCAAGCCCGAAGACCGGTTCGACGACTACCCCCACGAGTTCTCCGGCGGGATGCGCCAGCGCGTCCTCATCGCGATGGCGATCGCCTGCCAGCCGTCGCTGATCCTGGCCGACGAGCCGACGACGGCGCTGGACGTCACCGTCGAGGGGCAGATCCTGAACATGGTCTCCAACCTCCAGGACGAGTACGGCACCAGCTTCGTCTGGGTGACCCACGACCTCGCCGTCGTCGCCGACATCTGCGACCGCGTCAACGTGATGTACCTCGGGCAGATGGCCGAACAGGCGAACGTCCACGACCTGTTCGACGACACCAAACACCCGTACACGGAGGCGCTGCTGAACTCCGTGCCGCGCCCCGACAAGACCGTCGAGTCGCTCACGCCGATCGAGGGGGTGATGCCCGAGGCGATCGACCCGCCCGCAGGCTGTCGGTTCCACCCGCGTTGTCCGGACGCCCGCGAGGTCTGCCGGGAGATCAACCCGGACGCCCGGAACGTGAGCGACACCGGCAGACCCCACAACGCGGCGTGTGTGAAACACGACGCGTTCGACGTGGATTACGAGCACAGCGCGCCGATCAAGTCCGAGGACGACGAGTTCGGCGAGGACCTGCAGGTGACGGAGGGGAGCCGATGAGCGGGGCGGAGTCGATCCTCCGCGTCGAGAACCTCACGAAACACTTCTCGACGGGCAGCGGCGTGTTCGACACCGTGGAACTCGACCTGAGCGGCGGGTTCCCGCTGAAGCGCACCGTCGAGCACGTCCGGGCCGTCGACGACGTCTCCTTCGAGATCGAGCGCGGCGAGACGCTCGGGCTGGTCGGCGAGTCCGGCTGCGGGAAGTCGACGCTCGGGCGGACGATCCTCCGCCTGCTCCAGCCGACCGACGGGGATATCTACTTCAAGGGTCGGAACATCGCCGACCTCGACAAGGGCGAACTCCGCCGCACCCGGAAGGACCAGCAGATGATCTTCCAGGACCCGCAGTCCTCGCTCAACCCGCGGATGAAGGTCGGCCCGATCGTCGAGGAGCCGATGAAGGCCCACGACCTCTACGACGACGACGGCCGGGAGGAGCGGGCGCGGGAGCTGCTGGAGGCCGTCGGCCTCGACCCGCAGCACTACAACCGCTACCCCCACCAGTTCTCCGGCGGGCAGCGCCAGCGCATCAACCTCGCGCGGGCGCTCTCGGTCGATCCGGACTTCATCGTCTGTGACGAGCCGACGAGCGCGCTCGACGCCTCGATCCAGGCACAGGTGCTCAACACGATGCGGGAGCTCCAGGAGGAGTTCAACCTCACCTACCTGTTCATCAGCCACGACCTCTCGGTGATCCGCCACATCTCCGACCGCGTCGCGGTGATGTACCTCGGCCAGATCGTCGAACTGGCCGAGAAGGAGGAGCTGTTCGAGGACCCGAAACACCCCTACACGCGGTCGCTGCTGTCGGCGATCCCGGTGCCGGACCCGTCCCAGGCCGGCTCGCGGACGATCCTGCAGGGCGACGTGCCGGACCCCGTCGACCCGCCCTCGGGCTGTCGCTTCCGGACGCGCTGTCCGGAGCTCATCCCGCCCGACGCCTACGACCTGGGCGACGACGAGTGGGCGGCGGTTCGGGAGTTCATGCGCGCGGTCAGGCGCCGCGCGTTCGACCCCGAGAGCCGCGCGGCCGTCGAGGCCGAGTTCTTCGACGGCGTCAGCCTCGGCGGCGAGGCGGGCGCGTCGTCGACGACGCGCTCGACCACGTCGCCGCGACGGAGTGGGAGGAAGCGACGGACCTACTCACCGACTCCTTCGCCGAGCAGAGCATCTGCGCACAGGAGCAGCCGGCGTACGAACTCCCGTCCAGTCGGGCGGAGAGCCGCTTCGCCGCCTGCCACCTCCACCGCGAGTAACTCCCTCGCGGGCCGACCGTTCTCCCGACCTCACTCGAACAGGCTCGCCTCCCGTTCGTCCGAGAACGCCGGGTAGGTGACCCGACTCGGGGTCAGCCCTTGCTCGGCCCACATCGCCGCCGTCCCGAGGCTGATCCGGACGGGGTCGAGGAACGGCACGCCGAGGTCGTCGGCGACGCGGTCGTGGACCTGCATGAACGCGAGGCTCATGCAGCCCGGCACGACCGACTCGGCGCCGTCCTCCGCGACCGCCGCCTCGGCCGCCCGTACCATCTTCTGGACGATCTCCTCGGACTCGTGATCCACGTCGAGCACGCCCTGCTCGACGACGCGAACGCTCGCCAGGTGTTCGCCGAGCCCGTCGGCGAGGATCTGCCGGCGCTTCGACGCCGGCGTCGACCGGATCGTGAGACAGGAGAACCGGTCGGAGAGCTGGGCCGCGGTGTGGAACGTCGACGACGCGGGGCCGACGACGGGCTTGTCGACGAACTCCCGGGCCGCCGCGAGCCCGGGGTCGCCGAAGCAGCCGATGACGAACCCGTCGTAGTCGGCCTCGTGCTCCCTGAGCAGGCCGAGCAGGCTCCGCACGCACCACTCGTGTTCGACCTCGCTCTCGATCGAGAGCGGGCCGTCGTCGGCGTCGACGACGGTGACGCTGGCGTCGGTCAGTTCGTTGGCGATCGCCTCGCGGCGATCGAGCTCCGCGTCGTCCAGTCCCCGCCCCGGGACGAGGTAGACAATCTCTGTCACGGATGGATCTGACGGCTGTACCGCGATAAAGCTACCTCCGGTCCCGGAGCGCGGCGCCGACGTGGAGGTACCGGCCAGCGTGACGGGTATGGGTAGCTTTTCGTCGTTGTACGGTAACGTATCTCTATGACCGACAACTCCCCGGCGGACGCGTACCAACAGCTTCTCGACCGCGCGGAGCGGGTCGGGACGCTCGAAACGATGGACAACCTCCTGTTCTGGGACCAGCAGGTGATGATGCCCCCGGGCGGGACGCCCGCACGGTCGACCCAGCGCGGGCTCGTCTCCTCGCTGCAGCACGAGGCGCTCACCGGCGACGACGTGGAGGCGTGGCTCGACGCCGTCGACGGCGCCGACCTCGACGACGACCAGCAGGCCGTCGTCCGGGAGGTCCGGCGCGAGCACGAGCGTAAGGCGTCCGTCGACCAGGAGCTCACCGAGGAGATCAACTCGGTCATCTCCGAGGCCAACGACGCCTGGGAGGCGGCGAAAGCGAACGACGACTACGACACGTTCGCCCCCTACCTCGAGGAGCTACTGGAACTCAAGCGCGAGCAGGCGAACCAGATCAACCCGGACAAGGAGCCCTTCGCGGTCATGCTCGAGGAGTACGAGCCGTACGTCGGCGTCGACACCGCCGAGCGCGTGCTCGACAACCTGAAGGACGCGCTCGTCCCCCTCATCGAGGAGATCCGGGCGAGCGACGTCGACCCCTCGGGACCCTTCGTCGAGCGCGGCCCCTACGACGAGGACACCCAGATGGCGCTCTCGGAGGACGCGCTCTCGTTCGTCCAGTGTGACTGGGACCGCGCGCGGCTGGACACGTCGCCGCACCCGTTCTCCTACGGCAACCGGTACGACATGCGCATCACCACGCGGTTCCACGACCACTCGCCCGTCGACGGCCTCGACAGCTCGCTCCACGAGTACGGGCACGCGACGTACGAGATGGGGCTCGACGAGGACGCGTTCCCCGGCCCGCTGGGTCAGTCCCGGAGCCACTCGATCCACGAGTCCCAGAGCCGCTTCTGGGAGAACCACGTCGGCCGTTCCGAGGCGTTCTGGGAGCAGTTCCTCCCGATCGTCCAGAAGCACTTCCCGCGGCTCTCGGACGTGACGCCGCGGGAGGCGTACGAGGCCGCGAATCAGGTGTACGAGGACAACCTCACCCGCGTCGAGGCCGACGAGGTCACCTATCACCTCCACATCGTCGTCCGCTTCGAGATCGAGCGCGCGCTGCTCAACGGCGAGCTCGAGGTCGAGGACGTGCCCGAGGTCTGGAACGACAAGTACGAGCAGTACCTCGGTATCCGCCCCGAGAACGACAGCGAGGGCTGCCTGCAGGACATCCACTGGAGCATCGGCCGCATCGGCACGTTCCAGGGCTACTCGCTCGGGACGGTGTTCTCCGCCCAGCTCCAGCACTACCTCGAGGCGGACTTCGGCGAATCGCTCGAGGAGCTCGTTCGTGCCCAGCGCTTCGACGAGATCCGCGAGTGGATGGAGGAGCACGTCCACCAGCACGGGAAGCGCTACCAGACCGACGTGCTGCCCGAGGTCGCGACGGGCGAGCGACTCACCACGGAGTACTTCGTCGACCGCATCACGGAGAAGTACGCCGACATCTACGACCTGTAGCCCGCGACGCGAGACCCTGTAGCCGCCGACCCGGGAAGCCGCAACCACGACGACCCCGTCGGCGCCGCACCGACGGGGTCACATCTCGTCGACCGTTTCTACCCGCCAGCACGCGGCCGCGTGCTCGCCGTCCGCCGTCTCGTAGGCGTCGAGCCCCGGCTCCTCGAAACACTCCTCGGCCGCGAACGGACAGCGCGGCCGGAAGTTACAGCCCTCCGGCAGGTCGACGGGGTCCGGCGGCTCCCCCTCCAGCTGCGGTTCGGAGATGTTGTGCTCCGGGTTCGGCACCGGCACGGCGTCGAGCAGGGCGCGGGCGTAGGGGTGTTTCGGCCCCTTGATCAGCCGCTCCGTCGGCCCCCGCTCGACGACCTTCCCGAGGTACATCACGCTCGTCCGGTCGCACATCTGCCGGATCAGCGAGAGGTCGTGGGAGATGTACAGCGCGCCCATGTCGAGCTCGTCGACGAGTTTCCGGAGCAGGTTGAGGATGCTCGCCCGCACGGACACGTCGAGCATCGAGACCGGCTCGTCGGCGACGATGAACTTCGGCTCGAGGACGAGCGCGCGGGCGATGGAGACGCGCTGGCGTTCCCCGCCGGAGAGCTCGTGTGGGTGCTCGCCGATGTAGTTCTCCGGCGGCGTGAGCTCGGCCCGCTCGAGCGCCTCGTAGATGCGCTCGTCCTGGTTGTCGATGTCGTGGACCTCGAGCGGCTCGCGGATCCACTGCTCGACGGAGAACCGCGGGTTCAGCGACTCGTAGGGGTCCTGGAAGATCATCTGGACGTTGCGCCGGAACTCCTTGTGCTGGGCGTCGGACATCGAGGAGAGCTCCGTCCCGAGGAACTTGATCGAGCCGCCGGTGGGCTCCTGCAGCCCGATGAGCACCTCGCCCAGCGTCGACTTCCCGCAGCCGGACTCGCCGACCAGCCCCATCGTCTCGCCGCTCTCGATCGCCATGTCGACGCCGTCGACGGCTTTGACGTGTTTGGTGTCGCCGCCGATCAGCTGGTGGACGATCCCGGTGCTCTGTGGGAAATGCTTCTCCAGGCCCGCTACCTCCATGATGGGACCGTCGTAGTCCCAGTTCAGACTTTGTTCTGTGATAGCCATGTCTCGTCCTCGCCGGATCGGTCACGAATCTGTTCGAACGGCACCGGCTCGTGGCACCTGACGCGGTGGCCATCGACCGGCTCCCGTACTGGCACTTTCTCCTCGCACTCCGGCGCCGCGAACGGACACCGGGACGCGAACGGACAGCCCTCGAGCGGCTCCGAGAGGTCTGGCGGCGACCCCGGGATGCTGGTGAGGTCGCGCTTCTCGCCCTCGACGCTCGGGAACGCGTTCTGGAGCCCGAGCGTGTACGGGTGGTGGGCGTTGTTGAAGATCTCGTCGACGTTGCCGGCCTCCATCAGCTCGCCGCCGTACATCACCACCATGCTGTCACACGTCTCGGCGACGACGCTGATGTCGTGGGTGACCATCACCATCGAGTTGCCGAGCTCGCGCTGGAGCTCCTTGATCCGGTAGAGGATCTGCTCCTGGATGATCACGTCCAGCGCCGTCGTCGGCTCGTCGGCGATGATCAGGTCCGGGTCGAGCGCGAGGCTCATGGCGATGATCACGCGCTGGCGCATCCCGCCGGAGAGCTGGTGGGGGTAGTCCTCGACGCGGTCGGGGTCGAGCCCGACCAGCTCCATCAGCTCCCGGGAGCGCTCGTACGCCTCCGCGTCGGAGACGTCCCGGTGCTCCTGGATCGCCTCCCGGATCTGGTCTTTCACCCGGTAGACTGGGTCGAGACTGTTCATCGCGCTCTGGCTGATCATCGACATCCGCTCCCAGCGGATCTCGCGGCGCTGGCGGTTCGAGAGGTGGGTGATGTCCTGCCCGTCGAAGATGATCTCGCCGCCGGTGATCTCGCCGTTGTCCGGGAGCGCGCCCATGACCGCCTGGGCGAGCGTCGTCTTCCCGCAGCCGGACTCGCCCACGATGCCCAGCGTCTCGCCCTCCTCGAGGGTGAACGAGACGCCACGCACGGCTTCGACGGCCGGATCGCCCGCGTACGTCACGTGCAAGTCGTTGACTTCGAGTAGTGTCATGGCTCTTGGAGTTCCGGGTTCAGTTGCTCTTCGTAGCCGCGGCCGATCAGGAACGCCGAGATGACCGTCAGCATGATCGCGATGCCGGGCATCGTGAACCACCACCAGGCGTCCCGAGCCAGCGCCTGTGACTGCTGGGCGGACTGCAGCATCTGCCCCCACGTCACCGCGGTGGGATCGCCGAACCCGAGGTAGCTGATCGCCGCCTCGGTGAGGATCGCCCACGCGATCGCGAAGCTCCCGTAGAGGAACACCAGCGGGAGGACGTTGGGCGCGATGTGTCTGTAGATGATGCGTCGGTCGCTGGCGCCGACGGTTCGGGCGCTCTTGACGAACGGCTTCTCCTTGAGGTTCAGCACGTGCGAGCGGACGACGCGGGCGGTCTGTCGCCACAGCAGCAGCGCGATCGCGCCGACGATCGTCCACTTCGAGGGCTCCCACAGCGCCACGAGCACGATGATGAACGGGGTGAACGGGATGCCGTACGCGAAGTCCACCAGCCGCATCAGCGCGTCGTCGACGTAGCCGCCGTAGTAGCCCGCGACCAACCCCACGTTCATGCCGACGAACGCGACGCTGATCGCGCTGAGCAGGCCGATCTGCAGCGCCGGGCGGGCGCCGAAGACGAGCTGACTGAAGATGTCCCGGCCCGCGCTGTCGGTGCCGAGCGGGTGCTCGGCGCTGGGCGGGGCCAGCGAGTTGCCGTAGTCCGTCTCGGTCGGCTCGTACGGCGCGATCACCGGCGCGAAGATCGCGACGAGGACGATCGCGAGCAGGATGAGGATGCCCGCGAGCCCCATCGGTTCGCGCTTGAGGAAGGCGAGCCGTCGACGCCACGCGTCCGCCTGGCGTTCGCGCCACGTCGAGAGTTCCGTGTCGAGGGCGTCGACGTTCGACTCCGAGTCGAGGGCCGTTTTGTTCTGGTCACTCATGTGTCAGTCGTAGGTGATCCGCGGATCGAGGTAGCCGTACGCCAAGTCCGCGAGGAAGTTCGCTACCAGTACCAGCCCGGCGAGGATCAGGAACGTCGCCTGTGCCACCGGGTAGTCGTTCGCGATCACCGCCCGGACCATCTCCCGACCAAGCCCCGGCCACGCGAACACGGTTTCGAGGACGACGCTGCCGCCGACCGCGAACCCCGCGGCGACGGCAAACGCCGTCACGATCGGGAGCAGCGCGTTCCGGGCGGCGTGTTTCAGCATCACCGAGAAGTCGCTGATCCCCTTCAGCTCCGCGAAGTCGACGAAGTCCTCGTTCATCACTTCGAGCATGCTGTTGCGCATCAGCAGCGCGGGCAGGCTGTAGAAGTAAAAGGCCTGGACGAGCGCCGGCAGGATCAGGTGTCGGAGGAAGCTCGGGCTGGTGAACTGCGCCAGCTTGCTGGAGTAGGTCACCCCGGGCTGGGACATCGACCCCGCCGGGAGCCAGCCGAGCTTGAACGAGAAGATCCAGATGCCGAGCAGCCCGGTCCAGAACACCGGCGCGCTGCGGGAGATCAGCGCGAACACGACGCCGAAGCGCTCCCGTTTCGTCCCGCGGTTCCACGCGAGGTACGCGCCGAAGGGGACGCCGATCAGGTACGCCAGGATGACGGAGGTGCCCATCAGCACGAGCGTGTTCCAGATCCGGTCCTGGATGATCCCCCAGACGGGGTCGCCCGTGATGTAGGAGAGGCCGAAGTTGAACGTCACCAGGCTGGTCATGTACTTCCAGTACTGGACGTGGATCGGCTGGTCGAGCCCGAACGTCGCCCGTATCTGGGCCGCCTGTTCCTGGGTGAACCCCGTGCCGATGTACGCCGCGAGCGGATCGCCGGGCGCCGCCCGAAACAGGAAAAACAGCATCGTCGCTATCGCGAAGTAGAGCACGACGATCTGGATGATACGTCTCGTGACGAATTCTTTTAGTCCCATTATCTAAAGAAATGAGGACTAGGGTTTGTCGTCCCCGTCGATCTCGGTGTTGTCGGCGGGCATGTACAGCATGCCGTCGCTCTCGTCCCAGACGAAGCCGGCCTCGATGAGCTCGTTGGCGGCGGCCTGCAGGCTGAACTCGTAGCGCTCGAGCTCGTCGTTGTGCCAGCTCTCCAGCGCCGAGGACACCAGGGTGTTCGGGGCGATCGACCCCCAGCCGCCGTAGATGTCGTTGACGATCGTCTCCTTGTCGAACCGGTGGTTCATCGCGCGGCGGAACCCGTCGATGTGGAACGGTGGCCGGTCGTTGTTGTAGGAGATCTGCTTGAACCCGACCGTCGTCGTCGCCGCCATCGAGAGGCTGTCGTTGGCGTCGACGCGGTCGCGGAGCACGTCCTTGTCGCCGCGGTAGTTCGCCAGCATGTCCAGAGTGCCGTTCTCGAGCTGGGTCAGCATCGTCTGGACGCTGGGGATGATCCGGGAGTTGCGCGCCTCGTAGGCGATCGGGTCGAAGTGGTCGTCGAACCGCTCCAGGCGGACCTCCTCCGAGGAGCGCCAGTGGACGAACTCCATCGGCCCGGAGCCGAGCGGCTCCTCCTCCTGGTACAGCATCGGGTTCTCGACGTCCATCCGGTTCTCGATGATGTCGGTCCACTTGTGCTTGGGGATGATCGCGATGCGGCCCATCGCCGCCATCGGGAACGGCGCGAAGTGGTAGTCGAAGCTGAACTCGACGGTGTGGTCGTCGACGACCGTGATCTCGTTGACCGGCTCGACCGGCCCCGAGAAGTACGTCGAGTAGTCGCGGTGGATGTTGTAGCTGTACTTCACGTCCTCGGCGGTGACGGGCTCGCCGTCGTGGAACGTGTGTCCTTCCTTGATCGGGACTTCGAGCGTCGTGTCGTCCTTCCAGTTGAACTCCTCCGCCAGCCGGGGCTCGGGCAGCGCGGACTCGTTGGGCCACGCGAGGCGGTCCCAGATCATCCGGTGCTGGATCATGTCGATCTCGCCGGACTGGTCGAACGGGTTGAGCGCCTGCAGCTCCTGATCGTAGGCGATGTTGAGCTCCGTCCGGTCGCCGGTGGGCTCGATGTTCGAGAACGTCAGCATGTTCACCGCGCCCATCCCGTTGAGCTCGACGACGCCGTCCCAGCGCTCGCTGTTCCACGGGATCGTCTTGTCCGGGTACATGAGGAACGTGCTCGGCCCCCGGTCGTGGAAGATCTGCTGGCACTCCTTGATCAGCTCCTCGCGGGCGGCCTGGTCCAGCTCCTCGCGCTGGGCCATCACCTTCTCGTCGTACTCCTCGTCCTCCCAGAAGTAGTAGTTGTACCCCTGCTGGAAGCTCGAGTGGCCCATCTGGACCGAGAACTCGTCGGGGTCGAGCCGGGACGGCCGTCCGACCATCTGCCAGAACGTCATGTCCCAGTCGGTGCCGTCCCAGACCGTCGAGGACTGGGAGGGCCACGTCATCGTCTCGACGGTCGTGTCGAGGCCGAGCTTGGCGATCTCCTCGCTGACGAACATCGACGTCTCGTGGTCGTCGGGCTGTGCGTCCGGCGGGTTGACGATCAGGGTGAGCTCCGGGATCGCCTGCGCCTCGTCCAGTTCGCTCTGGGGGACGACGTTCTCGGAGGGGACCTGGAACCCCTCCATCTGGACGGTGTCGTCGCCGCCGCCGCCCGCGACGGTCTCGGTGTCGGTGTCGTCGCCGCCGCCGCCGCCGTCGCCTGCACAGCCGGCGAACGATGCGAGCGTCACCGTCGCGCCCACCGCGCCGGTCTTCTTCAGGAAGTTGCGCCTCTGTAACGGGTTGTCGGGTGGCTGGTCGGTCATGGGCTGACGTTTGGACCTACATGTCATGGTATATAGTACCTTGGGTTGTGGTCACATACCGGACAGTACAGTCAGCCGCGAACGCGGCCGAACTAATCCCGGAGGGGCGCATAGAGATATGGTGGTGGGCGCCGACGGACGGGATATGCGAGCAGTCCACATCGTCGACAGTGGTGCGCCGGAGGACGTACTGGAGATCCGCGACGTACCGCGGCCCGAGCCCGGGCCGGGGGAGGTCAGGCTCGCGGTCCAGGCGTGTGCGCTCCAGCACGCGGACGTGTTCGCCCGGACGGGTCACCCCGAGATCGAGGACGAGTTCCCGAAACGCCCGGGCACGGAGATGGCGGGCGTCGTCGACGCGGTCGGCGACGGCGTCGACGACTGGACGCCGGGCGACCGCGTCAACGTCTACCACCACGTGAGCTGCGGGGAGTGTGAGTTCTGCGAGCGCGGCGAGCAGACCATGTGTCCCCACGACCGGAAGTTCGGGAGCGACTTCCCCGGCGGGCTGGCGGAGTACGTCGCGGTGCCCGCCGACAACCTCGAAGCCGTGCCCGCGGGCGTCGACATGGAGACGGCGGCCGCGTGGCCCTCCTCGTTCACGACGGCGTGGCGGATGCTCGTCAGCGGCGGGGGGCTGCAGCCGAGCGAGTCGGCGCTGATCCTCGGCGCCAGCGGCGGCGTCGGCCACGCCGCGCTCCAGCTGGCCGACCGGATCGGCGCCGAGGTGTACGCGACGACCTCGGCCGACTGGAAAGCCGAGCAGGCGGCCGAGTGGGCCGAGGACGTGATCGACTACACCCAGGAACCGTTCGACGAGCGCGTGGTCGAACTCACCGACGGCCGCGGGGTGGACCTCGTCGCCGACCACGTTGGCCAGGAGACGTGGCAGCGGTCCATCGACAGCCTCGCGACCGGCGGGCGCATGGTGATCTGCGGCGCCACCTCCGGCGCGGATCCGGACATCGACATCCGCTCGGTGTACCAGCGCCACCGGCGCATCCTCGGGACGCCGATGGGGAACCGTCGGGACTTCCGCGCCGCGGGCCGGCTGATCGCCCGCGGGGAGGTGGCCCCGGTGATCGACCGCGTGCTGCCGCTCGACCGTGTCGCCGAGGGCCACCGCGCGATCGAGAACCGCGAGGTGTTCGGCAAGGTCGTCGTGACGCCCGGGGCCTGACCCCGCCGCGGCGGGGAGTGCGCCCCACGACAGCTTTTTGTGGTGTGACTTGACTTACCAACACGATGTCTCAGCAGCGCACCGGCGAGAAGTCGCTGGACCAGTACGAATCACGGCTCACCGACGCGGTGTCGATCGACGAACCCTGGGCCCTCCTCGAGGAGTTCGCCGATCTCGAGCGCGTCTCGGGCACCGAAGACGAGCGCCGCGCGGCCGAGTACCTCACCGGCCGCCTCGACGAATTCGGCGTCGACTACGAGCGCTACGACCCGGAGCTCTACATCAGTCAGCCCCACAGCGCGTCGATCACCGTCGACGACGGCGTCTTCGAGCCGGGGCCGGTGAAAACCGTCGCGTTCTCGGCGGCGCGGGCGGTGACCGGCGAGCTCGTCTACGTCGGCGAGGCCGAGCAGAGCGACGTGGGCGCCGACGACGGGAGCCAATACCACGCGGTGAACGTCACGCGACCCTACGCCGACGTGGGCGACCTCTCCGGGAAGATCGCGCTCACCGCGGCCGGGAGCCTCTCGATCCGGGCGACCCGGGTGCTCGAGGAGAAAGGCGCCGCCGGCGTGATCGCGATCCACGAGAACGAGCGCGAACCGCACGACGGGATCGCCACCTCCGTCTGGGGTGGCGCGCCCCCCTACGACGAGAAGGAGCGGATCCCCGACCTCCCGATCGCGAACGTCACCCGGCCCGACGGCGACGAACTGCGGTCGTACGCCGACGCGGACGAGTACCACGAAGTCACCCTGGAGACGGACACGACGACCGACTGGATGGCCTGCCCCATCGTCGAGGCGCGGATCGAGGCCGGCGACGCCGACCCCGACGACGACGACTTCGTCCTCCTCCACGGCCACTACGACTCCTGGGCGGTCGGCATCGCCGACAACGCGACGGGCGACGCCGGCCTGCTGGAACTCGCCCGCGTGTTCGACGCACACAGCGACGATCTCCAGCGCGATCTCCGCGTGTGCTGGTGGCCCGGCCACTCGACGGGTCGCTACGCCGGTTCGACCTGGTACGCCGACGAGTTCGCGATGGATCTCGTCGAGGACTGCGTCGCCCACGTCGACATGGACAGCCCGGGCGCGAAGGGCTCCACCGAGTACGTCGACATGGCCTGCTGGATGCCGGAGATGCACGGCGTCGTCGCCGGGGCGATCGAGGACGCCACGGGGGCGCCCTACAGCGAGAACCGGCCCCGGCGGGCCGGCGACTACTCGTTCAACAACCTCGGGCTCTCGGGCGCGTTCACGCTCTCCTCGAACATCCCTGCCGACGTGCGGGAGACGATGCGCTGGCACACCGTCGGCGGCTGCGGCGGCAACGCCGACGCCTGGCACCTCAGCACCGACACGATCGACAAGGCCGGCAAGCCCGAACTGATCAGGGACATCCAGATGTACGCGGTGCTGGTCTCGCGCCTGCTCCGTGCCGACGTGCTGCCCCACGACCACGCCCGGAACGTCGAGCGCCACCGCTCGATCGTCGCCGACTACGACGACCTCGCGGGGGAGGCGTTCGACTTCGGCCCGACGCTCGAGGCGCTCGACTCGGTCGCCGACGCCGTCGACGCGTTCTACGACGCCGTCGAGGCCGGCGAGATCGATCACGAGGTCGCGAACGAGACGATCAAGACGCTCTCGCGGACGCTGACGCGGCTCAACTTCGTCAGCGACGGCCAGTTCGAGCAGGACCCCGCCTACAACCGGCCGCCGTACCCGCGCTTCGAGAACACGTCGCTGTTCGACGTGTACGACGAGAGCGACGACGAGTACCGGTTCCTCCAGGTCGAGCTCCAGCGCGCACAGAACGACGCGGTGTTCGAACTACGGCGGCTGCGGGACGAACTGCCGAACTGACGCTCCCGAACTCGTTTTCAGTCGAACAGCGCGTCGTCGAGTTCGACGCCCAGCCCCGGCCCCTCCGGCACCGGCGTGTCGGCCGCCCGCTCGATCGAGCGATCCACCGGGTCCTCCGCGATCAGGTTCGCGCCCAGCTCCGCCGCCGAGGAGAGCGACGGCAGCACCGACGCGACGTGGAGGTTCGCCGCGACGCCGAGGGATGTCTCGAACGCGCTGATCAGCGTCACCGGGAGCCCGGCGTCGGCCGCGAGCTCGCCCATCCGGACGATCTCGAGCAACGAGCCCGCTTTCGCGAGCTTCGCACACACTCCCGACACCGCCGCCGGCTCGCGGGTGAGTTCGCGCACCTCGTCGACGCCGTGGACCGCCTCGTCGGCGAACACCGGCACCCCGCGGTTGGTCCGCAGCGCGCGCAGGTCGCCGATGGCGTCGGCGGCGACGGGCTGTTCGTAGTACTCCACGTACGCCTGGCGCTCGATCCGGTCGATCGCGCTCGTGGCCCGCTCGTAGGACTCCCAGCCCGTGTTGGCGTCGGCGCGGACGAACACGTCGTTGGGGTCGGCGCGCTCGGCCAACACCCGCGTGACCGCGTTGATCCGCGCGACCGAGGTCTCGAGGTCGGGCGTCACCTTGATTTTGAACGTCCGGAACCCGGCGTCGAAGGCGTCGACGGCGTTCGACGCCACCGTCTCCGGTGGGAGCGCGCCCGAGGCGAACGCCAGCGGGATCGAGTCCCGGCGGGCCTGCCCGAGCAGCGTCCGGACGGGCACCTCCAGCTGCTTCGCCCGGAGGTCGAGCAGCGCCATCTCCACGGCCGAACTGGCGCCGGGGTTGCCCGGGAGCCGGTTCGCGAGCGCCCGGCAGTCACCCAGCGCCTCGTCGACGGGCTTGCCCTCGATCGCCGGGACGAACTCCGAGCGGACGATCGCCGCCATCGTCGCGGCGGTGTCGCCGGTGAACCACTTCAGCGCCGACCCCTCGCCGTAGCCGGTCTCCTCGCCCGCCCGTACTCGCACGAACACGTGCTGTGTGGGGCTCTGGTCGTCGTACGACGTGGGGAACGCGTCGGCGTACGGGATCTCGCGACTCACGACATCGACACTCGTTATCATGCCACAACCACTGCGAACGACCCAATTAAGCGTTCCGGCGCTCCGGCCGTGTCAGTTACCCCCATACGAGTATTCAAATAGTTCGGTTCGCAACACAACTCCGTATGAGTGAGACAGTCACGGACAGGAGTGCGCTGAGCGACGTGGAGCAACGGGTCGTCGACGAGATCTCGATCGAGGAGCCCTGGAGCCTCTTAGAGGAGTTCTCGGAGCTGAACCGGCTCTCCGGCTCCGAGGACGAACGGGCCGCCGCCGCGTACCTGACCGACCGACTCGCGGCCAACGGCGTCGACTACAACCGCTACGACCCGGAGCTCTACATCAGCCAGCCACACGACGCGACGATCCGGACACTGAACAAGACGTTCGAGCCGGGGATCGTGAAAACTGTCGGCTTCTCGGCGTCGACGACGGTGCGGGGCGAGGTCGAGTACGTCGGCACCGCGAGCAGCGACCTCGTCGACGACGGCGAGGCGGGCCCGCGCGAGCCGTTCGCCGAACTCGACGACCTCGAGGGCCGGATCGCGTTGGTCGACGGCGGCAGCTTCTCCATCGGCGCCACCACCGTGCTGGAGGAGAAGGGTGCCGGCGGCGTGATCGCGATCCACGAACACCGCCGGGAGCCACACGACGGCATCGCCACGCCCGTCTGGGGCGGCGCGCCGCCGTACGACGAGAAGGAGCGCATCCCGGACGTGCCGATCGCGAACGTCACCAAACACGACGGCGAGATCCTTCGCGACTGGGCCGAGAGCGAGGAGGGGCTCGAACTCGAGCTCTCGACGGACCTCACGACCGACTGGATGGAGTGCCCCATCGTCGAGGCACGGATCGAGGGCGGCGCCGCCGACACCGACGACTTCCTGCTGCTCCACGGCCACTACGACTCCTGGTACGTGGGGATCACCGACAACGCCACCGGCGACGCCGGGATGCTGGAGCTCGCCCGCGTCCTCGAGGCCCACAGCGACGACCTGCAGCGCGACGTCCGGATCTGCTGGTGGCCCGCACACTCGACCGGCCGCTACGCCGGCTCGACGTGGTACACCGACGAGCACGCCCTCGAGATCGCCGAGAACTGCGTCGCCCAGGTCAACATGGACAGCCCGGGCGCGAAGGACTCCGCGGAGTACACCGACATGTCCTGCTGGACGCCCGAGGCCCACGGGCTGGTGACCGACGCCATCGACGACGTGGCCGGCATCCCCTCGGCGGAGCAGTTCCCGCCGCGGGCTGGCGACTACTCCTTCGACAACATCGGCGTGACCGGCTTCTTCATGCTCGGCTCGAACATCCCGAAGGAGATCCGCGACGAGCGCGGCTACCACCCGGTCGGGGGTTGCGGCGGCAACTCCGACGCCTGGCACGTCTCGACGGACACGCTCGACAAGGCCGGGAAGGACGAACTCCTGCGGGACATCCGCATCTACGCGGTCAGCATCCTGCGCGTGCTGAACGCGGAACTGCTGCCGTTCGACCACACGCGCTACGCCGAGCGACTGATCGACCACGTCGAGGAGTACGACGACGCCGCGGGCGACCAGTTCGACTTCGAGCCGACGCTCGCGGAGCTCAGGGCGCTCCGTGACGAGATCGAGGCGTTCCGGGAGCGGGCGGAAGCCGGCGAGATCGACGCCGAGACCGCCAACAGTGCGATCACCGACCTCTCGCGCACGCTGACCCGGCTCTACCTCGTAGAGGACGGCCAGTTCGAGCAGGACCCCGCGACGAGCCGGAACCCCGTTCCGCGGTACGACCCGGCCCACGACTTCGCCCGCCTCGACGGCGACGACGCCCGGTTCCTGCAGGTCCAGCTGAAGCGAGCACAGAACGAGACCGTCCACGAGCTCCGGCAGGCACGCGACCGCCTCCCGAACTGACGGCGGC
>NZ_BBJN01000006.1 GCF_000739555.1 Halolamina rubra | reverse complement strand
AGGTGGCCTTACGACTCGTCCTCGAACGCCAGCGCGACCGAGTTGATGCAGAACCGCTTCCCGGTCGGCTGGGGACCATCATCGAACACGTGGCCCAGGTGGCCCTCGCAGTTGGCGCAGACGACCTCGGTCCGGGTCATCCCGTGGCGGTCGTCCTCCCGGGTCTCGACGGCGTCGTTCTCGGCGGCGTAGAAGCTGGGCCAGCCACAGCCGGCGTCGAACTTGGTGCCGGAGTCGAACAGCACCTCGCCACAGCCCTTGCAGCGGTAGACGCCGTCGTCGTCGCGGTCGACGTGCTCGCCGCTGAACCGGGCCTCTGTGCCGCGTTCGCGCAGGATCTCGTACTCCTCGTCGGTGAGCTCCTCGCGCCACTCCGCGTCGGATTTCGTCGCCGCGTCGGACTCGCTCATACGTGTCGTTGGGGCTGGACGGGGCTAACGCTTCCGCCGCTCTCGGCCGCGTCGAACGCTTGGGAGCGCTACCGACAGAGCGCCCGCACGTCGTGCAGGTCGTCGACGACGTGGTCGGGCTCGACCGACAGCTCGTGGTGTCGGCGGTGCGGGCGGCGGATGAACGCCGAGTCGACGCCGGCGTTGAACGCCGCCGTCACGTCGCTCTCGCGGTCGCCGACGTACAGCGCGTCCTCGGCGTCCAGATCCGCGAGCGCCCGCTCGATGAAGTGCGGGTCGGGCTTCTTCCGGCGGAGGTCCGCGATCGTCGGCTGGCGCCCGTAGGCCGTGTCGAACAGCCCGGAGACGCCGTAGTGATCGAGCAGGAAGTCGACCGTCTCCTGCTGGTTCGAACTCACCACGCCCATCGGGAGGTCGAGATCCGACAGCGTCGATACGTCGTCGAACAGCGGCTTCCCGCCGGCGTGGACGTGCTCGCGTTGGGCCTCGTGTGAGGCCCGGTCGCGAACCCGCCAGAACTCCTCGACCGAGAGGTCGTACAGCGCACAGATCTCCGACAGCGACTCCGGGGTCACACCGACGACGACCTCCTCCACGTGCTCGGGATCGGGGTCGTCGACGCCCGCCTGCTCGAACGCACGCCAGGCCGCCTCCTGCAGCACGTCGTAGTCGGTGGTGTCCACCAGAACGCCGTCGTTGTCGAACACGACCGCGTCGTAGCTCATACGTATCAGAGGCGTAGCGGGCTGAAAAAGGTTGTGCGCCGACAGATCGGTCGCGCTCGCCCGTCAGCGCTCAGTCGTCGTACTTCGCGCTTGCCCACCAGCGCTCAGTCGTCGGCGGCCGCCTCGCCCCCGCTCTCCTCGTGGATCCGTTCGCCCTCGTGGAGCCGCGACGCGATGGAGTACGTCTGCTCGCGCTCCCGCCGGGTGGGATAGTGCGCCGCGAGGTAGCGCGCGACCGCCGTCGCGAGCACCCTGCGCTCCGCGGGATCGTCCCGCAAGTCGAACTGTCGCAGGCCGGCCTCGAGCGCCTGGAACGTGTGGAACCCGGTGTCCTCCTGGAGGAGCGCGTTGCCGAGTTCGGCCTTCAGCCGCTCGGGGTCGCCGCCGGCGTCGAGGAAGTTCGCGGCGTGGGTGCCCGCGGCGTTCACCTCGCCCTCCATCTCGAAGCAGTGGCGGAGCTCCCGCAGCTCCGTGTCGGGGTCGGCGTCGGCGTCGACGCTCGGTTCTGGGGCGGGCGGCGTGTTGAGGAACCGGTCGAGGTAGACGTTCGTCGCCGCGTCGTACACGCCGCGGTAGAGCTCGGTCGTGGGTGCGCGCTGGGCCGCGCGGTGGACCGCGTTCGCGTACGTGAACGTGTGGTGGACCGTGTTCCAGTCGCTGAACTCGTTGGCGGTGGAGAACTGCGCGACGCGCTTGCCCGCGGCGAACGCGACCGCGCGAGCCAGTTGCTCGACGGTCGCGCCGTTCCGGATCGCGTCGTCGAGGGCGCGGTACACCGGTTCGGGCTCCTCGCTGTGGAGTCGGTCGGTGAAGTCGTCCGGGTCGGTCCACTGCTCGCCCTCCCCCGCGGCGACCATCTCCTCGAGGCGGTCGAACGACTCGGCGCTCCGACCGGCGAGGTCGTCGGGCTGGCGCCAGGAGGAGAGCTCCTCGCTGCGCTGGGCGTCGGCGAGCCCGCGCACCAGCGACGCCAGCACGTCGGCGGTCTCGGGGTGGTCCCAGCCGACGTGGTCCAGCGCCTCGGTCGCCTTGTTCAGGTGGTCGAACCGGTGGCCGGTGTCGAGGTAGCGGTGGTCCGTCGCCGCCGCGGTCAGCATCTCGGTCAGCTGCTCGGGCGAGCAGCCGTTGGCGACCGCGGTCCGCAGCACGCGCTCGGCGCCGTCGGCGTCCCGCACCTCGACGTTCTCCCGGAACCACGACTTCAGCCGGCTGAAGGGCACGTCAGTCGCCTCGAACGCCTCTTGGTCGAACTTCGGCGGCTGGTCGGCGCAGTCGCTGGCGACCTGGACGAGCCCCTGGTAGAGCGCCCGTTCGCGGTCCGCCTCCTCGAGGTCCGGCATCCGGTTCAGCAGCGCGGTGAGGATCGTCAGCCCGGAGCCCCAGCCGCCCTCGCGGTACTTCGTGCCGAACACGACCGCCGTCTCGAACGGGGCCTCCGGGTCGACGCCGGCGCGGTGCAGCCCGATCGCGGACTTCGCCAGCACCAGCCGGAGGTTCTGTTCGAGCCCGTCCTCCAGGCGCTCGGTCCAGTGGACCGCCGGCGGCTCGTCGCGCTGTGGGGCCGGATCGACGTACACCGTGCCGTCGACGACCCGGACGGGGTAGCTCTCCACGTCGTCGGCCCACGGGTCGAACGTGTCGCCACAGGAGAGTTCGAAGCGCGCGTGGTGCCACTCGCAGGTCAGCACGCCCTCGTCGACGCTCCCCTCCGAGAGGGGAAAGCCCATGTGCGGACAGCGGTTGTTCACCGCGCGGAACTCCCCCTCGTGGTGGAACACGACGACCGGCGTCCCGCCGGCGTTGGCGACGGTGCGGCCCTCCTCCCGGAGAGTGGCTGCGTCGGCGGCCTCGACGTACGCGTCGGGGACTGTGTCGACGTTGGACATACCCCGAGGTTGGGGCGAAGTCGACTAAAACGTATCCTGAAGAACGTTTTACCGAGTCGGCGCAGCGAGGACACGATCAGTTCGCGGCGAGAAAGTAGGGAGAAGTCGGCGAGCGGAGCGCGCGCCGGCGGTCCGAGCAAGCGCTGCGGCGGGATCAGTCCGAGGCGACCGCGGGCGTTCGACAGTCCGCCATGTCGAGCACGTCGTCGAAGAAGTCGAGCGAGTCGTGCGGGCCGGGGTTGGCCTCGGGGTGGTACTGGCGCGTGAGCACGTCGATGTCGACGCCCTCCAGCCCCTCCGCGGTGCCGTCGTTGACGTTGACCTGCGTGACCGCGAGTTCGCCGGGGTCCGCCACGCTGTAGCCGTGGTTCTGGGTCGTCATGATCACGCGGTCGGTCTCGAGGTCGCGCACCGGCTGGTTCAGGCCGCGGTGGCCGAACTCCATCTTCTCGGTCGCGCCGCCCAGCGAGCGGGCGACGACCTGCTGGCCGAGGCAGATGCCGGCGATCGGCGTCTCGCCCGCGAACTCGTCGACGACCGCGCCCGCGGCCTCGAAGTTCGCCGGGTCACCCGGCCCGTTCGAGACGAACACCACGTCCGGCTCGCGCGCGGCGACCTCGCCGGGCGTCGAGTCGTACGGCATGACGTGGACCTCGGCGCCGCGGGCGGTCAGCGAGTCGACGATGGACTTCTTCGCGCCGCAGTCGAGCAGGGCGACGCGGGGACCCGTCCCCTCGTACACCTGCGTTTCGTCGACGCTGACCTGCGCGCCGATGTCGACGTGGTCGCTCATCCCGACACACTGCTCGAGCTGCTCGCGGGCCTGCTCCGGCGTCGCGTCCGGGCCCGCGGCGACGCCACAGCGCATCGCCCCCTGCTCGCGGATCGCGGTGACGAGCTCGCGGGTGTCGACGGCGTCGACGGCCGGCACGCCCTCGCTTTCCAGCCAGTCGGCCACGTCGTCGGTGAACTCCCGAGCGATCGCGACCCGGGGCGTGACGCCGTCGGACTCGAAGCGCTCCTCGCGGACCCCGTAGTTCCCGATGAGGGGGTAGGAGAACGTCAGTACCTGTTCGGCGTAGGAGGGGTCGGTGAGACTCTCCTCGTAGCCCGTGTAGGCGGTGGTGAAAACCAGCTCGCCCCGGCTCGTGCCGGGGGCACGCGAGCGTCCCTCCACGACACGACCGTCGGCCAGCGCGATGTACGCGCTCATTACGAGAAACGTACTCATCTATCGTAATAACTGTGTCGTTCGAAGATTTCTTACGAAATTCGTAACCGGTATCCCGTGGGAGCGACACGGGGCTGTATGGACGAACTCGATCGGGAGATCCTGAACATCCTCCGGCGGGACGCACGGACCCCCTACACCGAGATCGCCGAGCAGGTCGGGACCAGCGAGGGGACGGTGCGCAACCGCGTCGAGGGGATGGTCGAGGACGGCGTCATCGAGCGGTTCACCGTCACCACCCGGACCGGGAACGTGAAGGCGATGATCGAGATCTCGGTCGCGATGGACGTGAACACCGACGAGGTGGGCAAGCGCCTCGCGGACTGGGAGGAGGTCGACTTCGTCTGGCAGGTGTCCGGCGAGGACGACATCGTGCTCGTCGTCGACTGCGTCGACACGCGCGCGGTGAACGAGCTCATCTCCCGCGCCCGCGAGCAGGAGGAGGTCGAGGAGAGCACGACCCGACTCATCCTCGACGAACGACTCGGGAGCTAAAACCCTCCGACTTCCGGCGGTCGTGCCACGGCGGGAGGGCTTTTCCCGCCGAGACCCGAACGGGGAGTGCATGACCGACGCGCTGTTCATCGTCAGCGAGGAGGGGTACTGGGCCGAGGAGTGTATCGAGCCGCTCACCACGCTCACCGACGCCGGCGTCGAGATCACGGTGGCGACGCCGACCGGGAGCCCGCCGGTCGTCGACGAGCGCTCGCTCGACCCGGAGGACGTCGGCGAGGAGGAGGCCGAGCGCCTGCGGGAGATCCACGAGACCGACGAGCGACTGAACGACCCGACGCCGCTGGCCGCGGCCGACCCCGGGAGCTACGACGCGGTCGTGTTCCCCGGCGGCCACGGGACCGAGTGGGACGTCAACCAGGACAAACACGCCCGCGCCGCGCTCCGGACGGCCGTCGAGGGCGACGACGGCACCGCGCTCGTCGTCTGCCACGCCGTCGGGCTCCTGGCGTTCACCCGCGACAGCGACGGCGAGTTCCTCGCGGCCGGCCGCGACGTGACCGGCTTCCCGAACGCGTGGGAGGAGGGGATCGTCGACGAGCACGACCTGTTCGAGGGCCGGAAGCTCCCCTACTGGGTCGAGGACGAGGTGAAGGCCGTCGGCGCCAACTGGGACGCGGAGCTCGACGCCGACAGCTCCGTCACCGTCGACGGCGACCTCGTCACCGGGCGCGGCCCGGGCTCCTCCCACGAGGCCGCGCTGACGCTGCTCGACGAGCTGGGCGTCGACGCCTGATCGGTCGCACCGTTCGGCATCGAAGCGACCTTACCCCCGGTGGCCGATGGGGGGCGTATGAGCACCGAGGACGCCGACACGGACGGGGGCGCCGACGCCCACCCCAACGCCGCACAGGACGTGGTCGCCGTCGACGGCGACGACCAGCGCACCGGACTCGCCAACCGCCTCGACGCCCACACGGGCGAGGGGCAGCGCCACCGCGCCTTCACCGCGCTCGTGTTCGACGAGGACGGCCGCATTCTGCTGGCCCAGCGCGCGTCGAACAAGCGCCTCTGGGACACCTCCTGGGACGGCACCGTCGCCTCCCACCCCGTCGAGGGCCAGAGCCAGATCGACGCGACCGAGCAGCGACTGGAGGAGGAGCTGGGCATTACGCCCGACCAGTACGACGACCTCCGCGTCACCGACCGCTTCGAGTACAAGCGCCGGTACGAGCGCGAGGGGCTGGAGTGGGAGGTCTGTGCCGTGCTCAAGGTCACGCTGACCGACACGGAGCTGGACCCCGACACCGAGGAGATCGAGGGGCTGCTCTGGGCGGACTACGACCTGCTGTACGAGAACCCCGAGTGGTACCGCCAACTGCGGCTCTGCCCGTGGTTCGAGATCGCGATGCGCCGGGACCAGGAAGGGAACACGGTGGCGGATGGGAGCGTCGGGTTCGAGCGCTGAGTGAGCCGCGGCGAGCGGCCGACGCCGACACGGTCGGCGTCACGACGCCTGATGCCGCGGCTCTCTGCTAAGTCATTACCGCGAGCGCCCGGCGCCGACGACTGTCGGCGTCACGACGCCTTTTGCCGCGGCTCTCTGATAAGCCATCACGGCGAGCGCCCGGCGCCGACGACGGTCGGCGTCACGACGCCTTTTGCCGCGGCTCTCCAAAATCCAGCTCCCTACTCCTTCATCGCCCAGACGCCGACGACGCCCAGCAGCAGCGCCGGGACGAACGGCAGCGCCAGCATCGCGACGAGGAACGGCACGTGATCCGCCAACAGCGTCGGGTAGACGTAGATGACCCCCGGGATCACCAGCGTCGCCAGCGTGATGGCGCCGACGAGGATCCAGCCGCTCGGGCCGCCGTCCCCCTCGCTCTCGTCGTCGGGCGCGTCGGCGCCGTCGAGGCCGCCCGGGGTGTGCACGTACCCGCCGTCGTCGCCGTCCTCAGAGCTCACTGTCGGGCTTTAGCACCACCTTCCCAAAGCCCTCTCGATCCTCGAGCATCGCGTGGCCCCGGGCGGCCTCGGACATCGGCACCACCTGGCGGATCCGCGGCTCGAACGTCCCGTCCCAGACGAGCGAGAGCACGTCGTCGACCTCGCCGGGGGTGGCCATCGTCGACCCCAGCACGGAGAGCTGGTTCCAGAAGATGCGGTTCACGTCGGTGTGGGGCTGCCCGCCCGCAGTCGCGCCGCAGGTGACCAGCTTCCCGCCCTTGGCCAGCGACGCCAGCGAGTCCGACCACGACTCGCCGGCGACGTGGTCGACCACCACGTCGACGCCGCGCTTGCCCGTCAGCTCCCGAATGCGGTCGGCGTAGTTCTGCTCGGTGTAGTCGATGACGTGGTCGGCGCCGCAGTCCGCGGCGTAGCCGAGCTTCTCCTCGCTGGAGGCGGTGGCGTACACCTCGCCGCCGACGTGGTCGGCGATCTGAACCGCCGCGTGCCCGACGCCGCCGGAGGCGCCGAGGACGAGCACCGAGTCCGTCGGCGAGAGCTCGGCCCGGGTGACGAGCATCCGCCAGGCGGTCTGGAACACCAGCGCCGTCGAGCCCGCGACCTCCCAGTCGACGCCGTCCGGGACCGGGACGAGGTTGTCGGCGGGGACGACGGCCCGCTCGGCGTGGACGCCGGGGCGGTGCTCGCCGATGATCTGGTAGCGCACGCACATCGACTCCTCGCCGTCGCGGCAGAACTCACAGCGCCCGCAGGCGACGCCCGCCGAGACCGCGACGCGGTCGCCGACCGCGAAGCGCTCGACGTTCTCGCCGGCGTCGACGACGACGCCCGCGGCGTCGCTGCCGGGCGTGTGGGGCATCTCGAGGTCGACGCCGGGCATCCCGCGCCGGGTCCACACGTCGAGGTGGTTCAGCGCCGCGGCCTTCACGTCGATCTCGACCTCGTCGGGGCCGGGCTCCGGTTCGGGCACCTCGTCGTACTGGATCACGTCGTGGCCGCCGTGGCCGTGGAACTTGACGGACTTCATCGGGCAGGGGTTGTGGCGGCGACGACAAAACGATGGTTGGTTACCGGAACAGCACCGTCGGGCCGCGTTCGGCCGACGCGATCGACTGCGAGCCGTCGATGGCCGGCAGCCGGACGGTCGCCGTCGTCCCGGCGTCGTCGTCGCGAGGCGCGATCTGGAACGAGCCACCGTATCGGGTGACGATCCAGTTGACGAGCCAGAGCCCCAGCCCCGACCCGTGTTCCAAGGCAGTCTCGTCGCCGGCGGTCACGGTTCGCTGCTCCATCTCGTCGATCCCCGGCCCGTCGTCGATCACGGCGATCTCGATCCACTCCCCGTCGTCGCGGGCGGAGACGGTGACCTGCGGGTTCGCTCCCGTGTTGTGCTTCACGGCGTTCTCCAGGAGCTCCCCGAGCGCCACCTCGAGTTCGACGCCCGCACAGATCGACCGGTCGGTCTCGACCCGAACGTCGAACGACGCGTCGGTGGAGCGCTCGAGCAGGTCGACGATCGCCTCACGGAACAGGGTTCCGGGGTCGAGCCGGCGCGGCTCGCGGTCGCCACGCGCCTGCTCCTCGAGCTCCCGGGCGTGCTCGCTCAGCTCGCTCAGCTCCCGGGAGAGCCGTTCGATCCGGCGCCGGCATCGCGGACGCGCTCGGTTTCGGCCTCCCGAACCGCGGTCGCCCAGCCGCCGATCGCGTTCATGTCGTTCCGGAGGTTGTGCCGGAGCACGCGGTTGAGCAGCTGGATCAGCTTCTCGGTCCGGCGCCGCTCGGTGATGTCGGTCTGGAAGCCGAGGTACTGGGTGAGCTCGCCCGCCTCGTCGAACACGGGGTCGAGCTGGACGCGGTTCCAGAACGGCGAGCCGTCGCGGCGGTAGTTGACGAGTTCGACCGTCGTGGACTCCTCAGCCTCGATGGCCGCCCGGAACTGGCTGGCGGCATCCGGATCGGTCGCCGGCCCCTGGAGGTACCGACAGTTCCGGCCGACCGCGTCAGCCGCGTCGTAGCCGGTGAGGCGTTCGAACCCCTTGTTGACGTAGATCAGCGGCTGGTCTGGCTCGTTGGGGTCGGCGATGGAGATGCCGACCTCGGCCTCGTCCATCGCGCGGTTCTTGACTCGGAGCTCGCGCTCCTGCTCCCTGCGGGCCGTAACGTCCCGGCCGACGCCCTGCACGCCGACGACGTCGCCGGCGTCGCCGATCGGCGTCGCGTTGACCGCCAACACGACCGTCTCGCCGTCGGCGGCGACGAACTCGAGCTCCAGCCCCTCGCGGTCCTCGCCCTCGAGCAGCTCGGAGTACGCCTGGAGCGCCGTCGACGCCGCCGACTCCGTGAGGAACTCGTAGAACGGCTCCCCCTCGAGCGTCGCTGGCTCGTACCCCAGGACGCCTTCGACGGCGGACGAGACGTAGGTGAACTCGGCGTCGAAGTCGAGCCGGAACAGGATGTCGAAGCTGTTCTCGGCGATCCCCTCGAAGCGCTGTTTCTCCCGCCGGAGGCGCTCGTTTCGCGCCTCGATCTCCCGCTCGTGGGCCCGGCGCTCGAGCTCGGTGCTCACCAGCCGCGCGAGGAGTTCGAGGAACAGCTCATCGGCCTCGGGGAACGGCGTGTCCCGTTCGGCCTCGTCGGCGAAACAGACCGTCCCGTACACGTCGTCGTCGACGATCACCTTCGCCCCGAGATACGTGCCGAGGTCGAACACTTCGACCGCGCGGGCGGGGATCGAGGAGTCGTTCACGTCCTGGACGGCCAGCACGCCGTCGGTCTCCAGCGTCCGCCGGCAGTAGGCGTCCTCCAGCGGACACGTCTCCCCGGGTTGGATGAGGTGGTGGTCGCCGACGGAGTGGACGATCTCCTGCCTGCCGTCGTCGATCCGGGTCAGAAACCCCAGCGGCAGATCGAAGTAGTCGACACCGATCTCCAGCGCGCGAGTCACTTTGGCTTCGAACCCCCGGTCAGTGTCTGCGAAAACCTCGTACAGCCGCTCTCGGGGGGAGTTCGAACCCATACATCGTCTCCTCGACGCGAGTAATTAAGTTGGATGGTTGTCCACTCCCCTCGCCGGCTCTGTCGTCGATCCGTCTGCTCCGGCGGGGACGGCGTCGGCCGCGTCGGCGTCGCCGCCGGTGCCGCGAGCGACCGGAGTTTTGTAGCCCCCGACCCGACGGGAGGACATGAGCGACGAGCACACTCACCAGCACGAGAACGGCGAGGGCGACCACGACGACCACGGTCACGACGACCACGGTCACGACGATCACGGTCACGACGATCACGGTCACGACGACCACGACCACCAGCCAGGCACCCACGATCACCACAGTCACGATCAGGAGCACCTCGGCGTCGGCCTGCTGACCGTCTCCTCCTCCCGATCGATCGACGACGACGACGGCGGCGACCGGATCGTCGACGCGCTGGAGAGCGCGGGTCACGCGGTCACGGTCCGCGACCTCGTCCCGGACGACTACGACAAGGTGCAGGGCACCGTCCAGCGGTTCGTCGACCGCGACGACGTGGATATCGTGATCACCACCGGCGGCACCGGCGTCACGCGCGACGACGTGACCGTCGAGGCCGTCGAACCGCTGTTCGCCAAGGCGCTCCCCGGCTTCGGGGAACTGTTCCGCCGGCGCTCCTACGAGGAGATCGGCACGATGGTCGTCGCGACCCGCGCGACCGCCGGCGTCGCCGACGGCGTCCCCGTGTTCGCCATCCCGGGGAGCGAGAACGCCGCCGCGCTGGGCGCGGAGCTGATCGTCGCCAGCGCCGGCCACCTCGCGGGGCTGGCGAGCCGCGACGGCGACGGCCACGAACACGACCACGGCGACGGGGACGACGGCGACGACCACAATCACTGACCCGCTCGATCCGTACCGACAGAATCACGTCCCATCTGCGAGAACCCCCTCCAAGAATGTTCGACAAGGTACTCGTCGCGAACCGTGGCGAGATCGCGGTGCGAGTCATGCGCGCCTGCGAGGAACTGGGCGTCGACACCGTTGCGGTGTACTCCGAGGCCGACAAACACGGCGGCCACGTTCGCTACGCCGACGAGGCGTACAACGTCGGGCCCGCCCGCGCGGCCGACTCCTACCTCGACCACGAGGCCGTGATCGAGGCCGCCGAGAAGGCCGGCGCCGACGCGATCCACCCCGGCTACGGCTTCCTCGCGGAGAACGCCGAGTTCGCCGGGAAGGTCGAGGCCCACGACGAGATCACCTGGGTCGGCCCGGCCGCGGACGCGATGGAGCAGTTGGGCGAGAAGACGAAGGCGCGGAAGACGATGCGCGACGCCGACGTGCCGATCGTCCCCGGGACGACCGACCCCGCCGAGAGCGCCGAGGAGGTCAAGGAGTTCGGCGAGGAGTACGGCTACCCCATCGCGATCAAGGCGGAAGGCGGCGGCGGCGGCCGCGGGATGAAGATCGTCGAGGGGCCGGAGGAGGCCGAAGACCAACTCGAGAGTGCGAAACGCGAGGGCGAGGCGTACTTCGACAACGACAACGTCTACCTCGAGCGCTACCTCGAGAACCCCCGGCACATCGAGGTGCAGATCCTCGCCGACGAGCACGGCAACGTCCGCCACCTCGGCGAGCGTGACTGCTCGCTCCAGCGTCGCCACCAGAAGGTGATCGAAGAGGGGCCCAGCCCCGCCCTCACCGACGAACTCCGCGAAGAGATCGGCGCGGCCGCGCGCCGCGGCGCCGACGCCGCCGGCTACTACAACGCCGGCACGTTCGAGTTCCTCGTCGAGGAGGAGGACCGCGACGCCGACGCCGGCGAGCTGCTCGGCCCCGACGCGAACTTCTACTTCCTCGAGGTCAACACCCGGATCCAGGTCGAGCACACCGTCACCGAGGAGCTCACGGGTATCGACATCGTGAAGTGGCAGCTCCGGGTCGCCGCCGGCGAGGAGCTCGACTTCTCGCAGGACGACGTCGACCTCTCGGGCCACGCGATCGAGTTCCGCATCAACGCCGAGCACGCCGACGAGGAGTTCCAGCCCGCGAGCGGCGGCACGCTGAACACCTACGACACGCCGGACGGCATCGGCGTCCGCGTCGACGACGCGCTCTCGGAGGGCGACGAGCTGGTGACCGACTACGACTCGATGATCGCGAAGCTGATCGTCCACGCGGGCGACCGCGAGGAGTGCATCGCGCGCTCCCAGCGCGCGTTCGGCGAGTACGACGTCGAGGGCGTGGTCACCATCTCGCCGTTCCACCGCATGATGCTGGAGGACGAGACGTTCGTCGCGGGGACGCACACGACGAAGTACCTCGACGAGGAGCTCGACCACGCGCGCATCGAGGAGGCCGTCGAGACCTGGGGCACCGAAGACACGAGCGACGAGTCCGCGGACGCCGAGACCACCGAACGGCAGTTCACCGTCGAGGTCAACGGGAAGCGCTTCGAGGTCAACCTGGAGGAGGAGGGCGCGCCCGCGATCCCGACGCCCCAGACGAGCAGCGGCGGGCAGGACCGACCCCCGCAGGCCGGTGGGAGCGACGACGACGGCGGCTCGGGCGGCGACGCCCCCGAGGTGCCCGAGGGCGGCGAGTCCGTCGCCGTCGACATGCAGGGGACGGTGCTCTCCGTCGAGGTCGAAGAGGGCGACGAGGTCGCGCCGGGCGACACCGTCGCGGTGCTCGAGGCGATGAAGATGGAGAACGACATCGACGCCGAGCGCGGCGGGACGGTGTCGCAGGTGCTCGTCTCCGAGGGCGAGAGCGTCGACATGGGCGACGTGCTGGTCGTCCTGGAGTAACTCGACCTTTTGCTGCGCTCGGAGCCTTCGGCTCCTCGCTGGCAAAAGCTCGACCAAAAGCCGTCGTCGCCCCCTTCGGGGGCTCCTCGGCCTCGCCTTCGGCGAGTGAATCGGCCCAGTTTCTAACTGGTTGACCTATCGACCGACTACTTCTCCTTCGGCGCCAACTCCACCTGCGTCAGGTCGCGGTCCAGCGCACACGTCTCGTGGGGCGGGTCGCCGACGACCTCCTCGATCTGGTACTCCTCGTCGAAATCCGCGCCCAACGGCACGCAGAGCGGGTGCGAGGGGCAGTCCGAGTGCGGGCAGTCGCCCGCCAGCTTCGCCTTGCTCCCGGAGTACGCCGACTTCGAGGGGACGTTCGCGGGGACGCCGGTCGGTTCGACCTCGACGGCCCGGACGCCCACGTCGTGGACCGCGCAGTCGAGCACCTGGGTGTTCTCCCGCACGTCGGTCACCTCGTAGCGGGTGCCCTGCTCGAGGTTGAGACACTGGCTGCGGTAGGGACAGCCCTCGCAGGCCGCGGCCTCCCCCTGGTAGACGAACTCCTCGCCGGGTTCGGCGAGCCGGGCGCCGACGAGCGTGACGGTAGTCATACGCGAACGTAGCGCCGCGGCGGGGTTAAGGCTCCCGCCGCGGGCTCAGGCGTCGTCGCCGGTGAGCCGGTCCAGTTCGTCGAGATACTGCTCCCGGGGCTCCCGGTACGCGCCGCGGTAGTCGACCTCGCCGGCGGCGAAGCGCTCGGCCAGCTCGACGGCGGCCTCGACGGCGGCCTCGCGACTCTCCCGGGTCTCGTTTTCGAGCTCGATCTCGGGCTCGGCGAACAGGGTGGCGTGCCACTCGGCGGTCGCGTACTGGCCCGCGCCGGGGCGGTCGGCCCGCGAGCCGTCGGTGACGTAGATCGTCGGCAGACACGCCGCGGGGAACTCGTCGGCGTCGAACACGTCCGGGCGGTACGCGAGGATGACCCGCCCGTCCCGCTGCTCGGTCCAGACGGTCCACGATTCCGGGAGGTCCTCCAGGCCCATGGCCGCCCCTCGGGGGGCGGGGTGGATATGCCTCTCGCTCCGGGGCGCTCAGTCCCGCAGCGTGGCGGGGTTGAGCCGGCTCGCCCGCCCGCGGACCGACGCGTACTGGTCGCGGTAGTTCGCCACCGCGTCGGGGTCGTCGTTGCTCAGCACGCCGACGACGGCGCCGCCGTCGTGGACGGTGATGCCGGCGTGCTCCACGTCGGGGCCGTCGAGGAGCCAGAGGGCGTAGGGCAGCTGCTCGTCGGTCGTCAACACGTCGACGGCGTCGGCGCCGAAGAACTCGGCGACGGCCGGCCGCGCGGCCGTGATCGTCCGGAGCGAGTCGAGCGTGGCCGTCTGCACGACGATCTCGACCGACAGCCCCGCCTCGACGACCGCGTCCTGCAGCATCGAGACGTAGTTGGTTTTCACGACCGGCGCGAACCCCCGCAGCGTCTCGGCCTCCGGGAGTCGGTCCAGCACCTCCGTCAGCGCCGCCTCGGGGAGGGCGGGGTCGGCGTAGGTGACAGTACCCCCCTCGAGCAGGTCGGTGCCGACCGGTGCGTCCTCGGGGAGCGCGTCGAGCAACGGCTCGGCGGCGCCGAGCGTGTCGGTCGCGTCGCGGTACTCGCGGGCGGTTTCGAGCCCCAACTCCCCCGCGTGGGTGGCCTCGTACCGGCCGCCGACCTCGCGGACCAGCCCCGTCTCGACGAGCTCCGCGATCGCGCGGTCGACCGTCGACCGGGAGACGCCGACGGCGTCGGCCAGCGCCGGCTTGTCGCGTCGCTGGGTCGAGAGGGCCGCCAGCACGTCCGAGCGCTTGCGCAACACGTCCCGGACGCGCTCGCCGTCGACCCCGTCAGTCACCATGCCGGCCTTCGGGAAGCCGGCGGTAAATCGGTTTCCGCTCCGGCACGTCAGGGGAGGGCGCCGACCATCGGCGTCCCGAGCGCGTGCCGCCAGACCGCGACCGCGAGCGCGCCGTTGGCGACCGTCGCGATCCAGGCGACGCTGAACCGGGCGGCGACCTCCCGGGCCGCCCGCCGCGGGCTCGCCTCCCGGACCGCGTCGTACAGCGCGACGTAGAACGCCGTCAGCCCCACGAGCGCGAGCGCGGCGACCGCGTAGCCGAGCGCGAGCGCGAACCCCGTGGCCGCCCCGGTGGCCACGGCGGCGACGGTGACCGACCGGTCGACGCCGATCGCCGTCGCGAACGTCTCGACGCCGGCCTGCCGGTCGAAGTACGCGTCGGCCGCCTGGTGGAGCACGTGGTAGCCGAAGCTGTAGCAGGCGACGAGCGCGACGGCGACGGCGATCGCCGGGGCGACCCGCCCGGCGATCAGCACGGCGACCGGCAGCACGAGCAGCCCCGCGTCGACGCCGGTCGTCACGACGTGGTTCCAGACGCCGCGCTCCTTGAACCGCGGCGGGTAGGAGTAGGCGACGCCGAACGCGACGACCGCCGCGCCCGCCGCGAACACCCACGCGCCCGCGACGGCGGCGACGCCGGCGTAGAGCGCCAGCGCGAGCAGGAGGTAGCCACAGAGGAGCCCCCACGCGCGTCGGCGGCCCAGCGTCTCGACCGCGGCGGCGATCCGACTCTTCTCGGGGTTGGCGGCGTCGACCGCGCGGTCGTGGATCGCGTCGGCGACCGACGCCCCGAACTTCGCGACCAGCGTCGCGGCGGCGTACCCCGCGGCGGCCCAGAGCGTCGGTCCGCGCGGGACGCCGCCGACGCGAACCCCGAGGCCGACGGCGAGCAGCACCGAGGCGACGTTGTAGCCGACGGTTTCGGCGAGGCGGCTGACGACAGCCGCGGCTCGCAGCTGACGCTTCGCAACGGCGACGACCGGTCGCATTCTTCCACACCTCCTCGTTGCTCCAAGTAAGTCCTGTCCGTTCGGCGCCGGCCGACCGAGTGCTCACCACCTGCGGAAGTTCTCAGGGGCTGAGCGAGCGCGCGCGGGACGGCCGCGTTCACGGAAAACGAGGTAAAGGCGCCGTGTCCCGTAGGCACCGCTGCCGACGGAGGTACCACGATGACCGACTCTACCAGACTCGACGGGACAGACAGCGTCGACGTGGCCGACCGGGGGACGATGGTCAACCGCTGGGGCGGCGCCCGCTGGACGCCGACCGGGCAGAACCTGAAGTCGGTCCGGCGTGGCGAGACGGAGATCGCCGTCGGCGCCGCCGGAACGGTCATCGAGAAGTAGCACAGCTCGCCGCCGTGGGAACCGGGATGTGTCAGAGGCAGCCCACTCGACTGCGGCCCGCGGCGGTCGTGACGGGTCAGACAACCCCCTTCCGTGCGGTTTTCGGTCCGCGCTGGTCGGACGCTTCGGCCCTCCACGACGAAGCAGCGGCTCGGAGAAGTTGTTCCTCGCAGAATGCTCGGTCGGGGATTTGAACCACGGTCGTTCCGCACCGCTCCACTCCCTGCTTCAGAATCCCCCCGCTGCGCGTCTGCTCGTCACGAAGTTCCTCGCAGAATGCTCGGTCGGGGATTTGAACCCCGGTCATCGGCTCTCTTCCCGCGAAGACCGTTTTCTTCTGCGGTCGAAAGGCCGAAATGATTGGCCGGACTACACCAACCGAGCGTATCCGAACATCGCGGCTGTGAGTTTTTAATCCCATCGAAAGTCGACAGCCGTCACCGAGTTACTCCGGCGGGTCGATCCCCGACTCGAACTCGAGCGCCCCGTTGTCCGCTTTGGGGTGGCATCGGCGACACAGGACCACGAGGTTCCGTGGGTCGTGAGCTTCGGCGAGCGACGCATCGGACGCCTGCCGGAACCGACGAACAGGGACGATGTGGTGAACGTCCAGCGGGCGTTGTTCACCCTCGTGGCCACACGCCCGGCATCGTTCGTCACGGTCGAGCACGAACTCCCGAGAGACGGACCAGCCGTCGCCGTATCTGTGGCTGTACCCGCCCTTCCAGTTCGGGTTCGCCTCGCCCGCCGTCGACTCACTCATCCGACGCCGCGTCGCTTTCGAAACTGTCCGCCCGGAGAGCGACTCGGCGATCCGTTCGCGCACGTCCGCCGGCAGCGTCCTCCCCTCGTGTCCCTCCGCGATACGCTCGCGGTGGCTGTCCGGTATCTCCCGTCCCTCCATCGTCGCCGAAATCTTCGCCTTCGTCTCCGCGTCCCGCTCACGGCCGTACAGCGGATGATCCTCGCCCACCATCTCGCGGGTTTCGACCCCGCGTCTCCGCATCCACTTCCGGATACACCGCGACGATACCTCACACGCCTCGGCGATCTCGGCCTGTGTCCACCCCTCCTCCCAGTACTTCCGTTCGAGCCACCAGCCGCTCCGGTATCGTCGAACCACGAAAAGAACTACGCCGCGATCGCTGAAGAGGGTTAGCCGCCTACTTCCCTTCGAACTCCGGCTCCTCGTCGCCCATGAACGCCGTGACGCCCTCCATCAGGTCGTCGGTGTTCATCAGGTGGCCGAACGCCTGGCTCTCGACCTCGAGCCCGGCGTCGGTGTCGTCGCGGCCGGCGAGCATCGCGCGCTTCGTGTAGCGCTGGGCGATCGGCGGGCCGGCCGCGAGGTCGCGGGCCAGCTCCCAGCCGCGGTCGAGCAGCTCCTCGCCGTCCGTGACCTCGTTGATGAAGCCGTACGCCTCGAGCTCCTCGGCGTCGTAGCGCTCGGCGGTGAAGATGATCTCCTTCGCGCGCCCCTCGCCGACGATGTGGCGGAGCCGCTGGGTGCCGCCCCAGCCCGGCAGCAGGCCGAGGTTGTGCTCGGGCTGACCGAGCTCGCTACTGCGACTGGCGATCCGGAGATCCGCGCCGGTCGCGAGCTCCATCCCGCCGCCGAGACAGTAGCCGTCGATGGCGGCGACGACCGGCGCGTCGAGCGACTCGAGCTTGCCGAACGTCTCCTGGCCGAGCTTCGAGAGCTCGACCGCGTGCAGCGGGTCGCCGCCGCCGGCGGCCATCGACTGCACGTCGGCGCCCGCGGAGAACGCGCGGTCGCCCTCCCCGGTCAGGAGGACCGAACGCACGGCCTCGTCGGCGTCGAGCTCGTCGATCGCGGTGTCGAGCTCGTGGAGCAGCTCCTCGCTGATCGTGTTCATCCGGTGGGGGCGGGCGAGTTCGACGTGGCCGACGTGGCCGTCGACCTCGACGTTCAGGGTCTCGTACTCAGTCGCGTCGTCGTCCTCGGCGCTCCCGTAGAACCCCTCGCCGGCGTCGGCGAGCTCGCGCAGCGTCGCCTCGGCCTCGTAGCGCTCCTCGCCCGTCGCCTCGTGGAGCTCGTCCAGCGTCTCGACCAGGGCGTCGAGCCCGTACTCGTCGGCCATCTTCGCGGGGCCGTCGGGCCAGCCGCCGCCGAGCTTCACCGCCTCGTCGATGGCCGCGGAGTCGGCCACGTCGCCGCCGACGAGCCCCGCGACCTCGTTGGCCAGCAGCGCGAGCAGCCGCTCCTGGATCTCCTCGCTGACCTCGTCCGTCGGGATCTGGGCGCCGTCGCCGTCCTCGTACTCGTAGAAGCCGCTGCCGGTCTTCTTCCCCAGCTCCTCGGCCTCGACTTTCTCGGCCAGCAGCGGGCAGGGCCGGTAGGCGTCGCCGAGCTCCTGGTGCATGTACTCGAGCACGTGGTAGCCCACGTCGATGCCGACCTGGTCGGCGAGCTCGAACGAGCCCATCGGGAGCCCGATGCCGTACTTCGTGGTGGAGTCGACCTCGGCGACAGTGGCGTCGCCGGACTCGACCAGCCACGCGGCCTCGTTCATCAGCGGCACGAGCACGCGGTTGACGATGAACCCGGGCGAGTCCTTCCGGACCCGGACGGGGGTTTTGCCCATCGACTCCGCGAGTTCCTCGATCGTGTCGAGGGTGTCGTCGGCGGTGTCGGCGCCGGAGATCACCTCGACGAGCTGCATCCGCACCGGCGGGTTGAAGAAGTGCATCCCGCAGAACTGCTCGGGGCGGCCGCTGACCTCCGAGAGCTCCGTGATCGAGAGGCTCGAGGTGTTCGTCGCGATGATCGCCTCCGACGGCGCGTACTCGGCGACCTCGCGGTACACCTCCTTCTTGATGTCCATCTTCTCGGGGACGGCCTCGATCACCACGTCGGCGTCGCCGACCGCCGCCTCGAGGTCGACGAGCGGCGTGACGCGGTCGAGCGCGCCGTCGGCCTCGCCCCGGCTGATCTGGTCTTTCTCGGCCAGCTTGTCGAGGCTCCACTCGATCTGTTCGTAGCCGTTCTGGACGAACTCCTCGTTGATGTCCCGCATCGTCACGTCGTAGCCCGCCAGCGCGGCGACCTCGGCGATACCGTGGCCCATGTTGCCTGCGCCGAGCACCGCGATCCGTTCGATCTCGTCGGGATCCATGCGCGAGTGGTCGGCCGGACGGCGGTTGAACGTTTCCCTCTCCCGTATCGGGAACGGGCTCGGAGTTGCTCGGCGTGGTCACCGCGGCCGATAGCTCTTACCACCCCGCGGACCCACGTACGGACGGATGGAGATCGAGGCGCCGACGATCGAGGACGCCGACAGGCTGGCGGAGCTGTGGGTGGATCTCGCGCGCAGCCAGCGCGCACACGGCTCACATCTGCTGGCCGAGCCC
Source organism: Halolamina rubra (assembly GCF_000739555.1). GTDB lineage: Archaea > Halobacteriota > Halobacteria > Halobacteriales > Haloferacaceae > Halolamina > Halolamina rubra. The sequence goes on along the minus strand of NZ_BBJN01000006.1, from coordinate 10,818 downwards.
AACCGCGGCGCGGTCCGGGAGGGGCTGGCCCGCGCGATCGTCACCGGGAGCGTGCTGGTCGCCCGGAGCGCCGACGGCGACCTCGCGGGGTTCGTGGAGTTCTCTCCCGAGACCGGGAGCTACCGACAGGACGTCGATCGCGGGGTGATCGAGAACATCTACGTCCGCCCGGCCCACCGCGGCACGGGCCTCGGCGCCGACCTGCTCGCGGCCGCCGAGCAGCGCCTGCTCGACGCCGGTGCCGACCGCATCTCTCTGGAGGTGCTCGCCGACAACGAGGCCGCACGGCGCTTCTACGAGCGCCAGGGGTACGAGGCCCACCGGCTGGAGTTGGAGAAAGCGCCGGAAAGCGACACGCACTCAAAGGAGGACTGAGTAGCGACGACTGCGCCTGGAGAGCATGGGTGGTTCATGCACTCGACTTGTAATCGAGACTTCCCGGGTTCGACTCCCGGTCCAGGCTTTCGTCTCCGAACGACAGTGAGGAGCGAAAGCTGTCACCGGAGTCGAGCAGGCGAGTACGGCGCAGTGAGCGGAGCGAACGAGCATTTCTCGCCGTGTTCGACTCCCACTCAGACTTCCTGCGAGGAGCGGCAGTTCCCACCGTCGGCCACGAATCACTCGCTGACGGGGCCCTCCCAGAGGAGTATCGCCGCCGACCCGACGACGAGAACGACGCCGCCGACGGCCAGCGCGAACAGCGGCGAGACGTAGTCGGAGATGACGCCGCTGCCGAGTTGGAACGGCACGACCGCCAGCCCGCTCACCATCGCCATCGCGCTCAGCACCGTCGCCCGGCCGAGCGTGTCGATCTGGTCGTTCACGTACTGGCCGGCGAAGGAGCGCGTCACGTCCGAGAGGCCCCGGGCGACCAGGAACGTCGGCAGCGCGAGCAGCGGCACGTAGTACATCCCGATCAGCGCCCCGCCGACGACGAACGGGAGCAGCGTGAACCACGTCCGGAGGCCGAGGCGGGCCTTGATCGCCCCCGTGAAGTAGCTGAGCAGGGCGCCGAAGAGGCTGTAGGCCGCGTAGAACCACCCGAGCAGCGACCTGACCTGCCCCTGGGAGACGCCGAAGTCGACGACGACCGTCTGGAAGATCGGCTGGAGGAACACGAACACGAGGTAGGTGACCGCCGCGTAGAGGACGTAGTAGTAGAGGATGAACGCCCGGAGGTTCCGGTCCGAGAGCGCGTCCCTGACGATGCCGGCGGTCCTGCGGAGCGTCAGGTCGTCGGTGTCCGTCTGCTTGTACGTCTCCGGTTCCTCGAGCGTGAGCAACACGCCGACCCCGAGCGCGGTGACCGCGCCGGCGACGAACCACGGGTACGAGAGGTCGATACTGCCGAGGTAGCCGCCGACGATGGCGGCGCCGGCGCCGACGGCCAGCGCGGCCGACTCCCCGCGCCCGCGGATGTGGGCGAACTCGCTCTCCGAGAGGTCGTCGGTGAGCGTGTCGTAGAGCCACGCGTCCTCGGTCCCCGACCGGAAGTTGTAGCCCGCCGACCAAAACACGTAGAGGATCGCCAGCGGGAGGAAGGAGTTCGCGAGGCCGATCCCGAACAGCGTCACCGAGATCATCGCCGTCCCGATGAGCAGGCTGGTTCGGCGGCCGACGCGGTCCCCGACGTACCCCGTCGGGATCTCGCCGAACAGCGTCGTCAGGTTGTAGATGGCCTCGAGGATCGCGATCTGGGTGAAGTCCAGCCCCTGTGCCAGGAAGAAGAGGTACATGATGGGGCGGTAGAACTCGACCGCCTTGGTCGCCTTGTAGAGGTAGTACTTCAGGACGCTACCGCTGGCCGACCCCAACCACCGCTCCCGCGAGAGCGCCTCCATCGGGTTGCTGTCGACGGGTGCCCCTCAATTACGTTCCGTTATTCAGTCGCCGCGGATTCGTAATAACGCGACCCCGGGCCCACCGTCGTCGGAACGCATTTCCACGCCCGGCGAGAACGACCTCCCGAATGGCCTACGAACCGTGGCAGGCGCTGTTCGCGGGGACGTTCCTCCTCCTCTCCGGGGGGATCCACGTGGTCGCCCCGTATCAGGCCGCCCGGAAGGCGGCGATGGAGGACGGCAACGAGGACGCCGTCGCCGACGAGTGGGAGATCGACGCGACCCAGATCATCGGCGCCGTCACCGCGCTGGTGGGGCTGGCGATCCTGGTCCGCGCGGTGGTGCCGTTCTGAGCCGACGCCGGAGCCACAGGAGTTACCTACTGGGCTCCGTAGCCACCCCCAATGCCGGATGGCGACGCCGACGACGAGAGCGTTCGGGAGGTGATCGACCAGTCCGAACACGGCGCCCCCGCGGCGGGCGCGGTGCTCCGCGACCAGTTCGAGACCCACGAGGTGTTCCAGCGGATCATCGCCGCCGCCGACGAGGAGGCGACCACGGGCCAGCGCGAGCTGTTCTTCAGTAGCCTCGCCGCGGGGTTCTCGATCACGGTCACGTTCCTGATGCTGGCGTCGCTGACGGCGGCGACGGACGGCCACCCGATCCTCAGCGCGCTGCTGTACCCGCTGGGGTTCGTGTTCATCATCCTCGGCGGCTACCAGCTGTACACCGAGAACACGCTGCCGCCGGTGGTGCTGGTGCTCGAGCGCCTGATGAGCCTCCCGCGGCTGCTGAAGATCTGGGGGATCGTCATCGTCGGCAACTTCGCCGGCGGCGGGTTCGGCGCGCTCGTGCTCGCCCGAACCGGCGTGCTCTCCCCCGAGGGGATGGAGGCGGCGACGTATCTCGCCCGGAAGGGGGTCCAGACCGAGTTCTGGGCGCTGTTCTTCAAGGCGACGTTCGCGGGGTTCATCGTCGCCGGCGTCGTCTGGCTCGTGTACGCCGTCCGGGACAGCCTCACACGCCTCGTCGTCGTCTACGTCGCCTTCCTGTCGATCCCGGTGGCGAACCTCTACCACTCCGTCGTCTCCTTCACGGAGCTGGCGTACCTGACCTTCGCCGGCTACCCCGTGTTCCTCCAGGGGCTCGTCTGGTTCGTGTTCCCCGTGCTGCTGGGCAACACCGTCGGCGGCGTGCTGTTCCTCACGGTGGTCAACTACTTCCAGACCACCGAGGAGCGCCTGGACATCGCCCGCCGCGACGGGTTCGACCGGGAGCTCACCGTCCGCGAACTGCTGCTCGGCGGGATGGCCGGCCGCTCGTACGTCCACAAGATGGTCCACGAGGAGCGGGAGTAGCTCGCGGCGTCGAACCAGTCAGCCCGGGACAACGGTTATCCCGGGCGGGCGAGAGCGTGCCAGCATGGCGTACGCACTCTGGCAGTACGTTGTCGCGGGGGCGTTCCTCCTGATCGCCGGCGGCGTCCAGGCCGTCTCCCCCGGTATGGAGCCGGTTCCGGAGCGGGAGCACTACGCCCGCGTCTCGCGTGGGATCGGCGCGATCGTGATGGCCGTCGGCGTCGGCGTGTTGGGTCTCGGCGCCTGGCGCCTGTTGTAGCACCCCGATACTGTTTTGTAGCTGTGGCAGCTACTTTCCGGTCGTAATGGGTGAAGTCTGCTCGACGTGCGGGCTGCCTGAGGAACTCTGCGTCTGCGAGGACGTCGCGAAAGAGTCCCAGCAGATCAGCATCCGCATCGACGAGCGCAGGTACGGCAAGGAGGTAACGATCATCGAGGGGTTCGATCCGAAAGACGTGGACATGGACAGCCTGTCCTCCGACCTGAAGTCCAAGTTCGCGTGTGGGGGCACCGTCGAGGACGGCGCCATCGAACTCCAGGGGAACCACAGCGGCCGCGTGGAGGATTTCCTCCGCGACAAAGGCTTCAACGTGGCCTGACCTCCTTTGCCGGCCCGGTTCCCGGGTCGCGGTGACGTGGGAACTATGTCGGCCCCGCACCGAGCAGCACTGTGCACAGAGCAGCAGCGCTCGCAGTTGTCCTTCTGTTAGCCGGCGCGCAGCCGGCCGTCGCCGCCACCGGATCGCCGGCCGCCGCCGGGCCGCCGTCCGTCGACGCCGCCGACGCCGAGACCGCCTCGGCGACGATCGCGGTCGAGACGGTGCTCTCGCTCACCCCCGAGCAGCCGGGCTCGGTCGGCGTCGTCCAGACGTTCGACACGCCCGACGCGCTGACCGAACTCCGGGTGACGCTCGACCCGCGGTCGACCGTCACCGACGCCGAGGGGTTCAGCAACGTCCGGGGCGACACCTGGGCGTGGGACGGCGAGACCGCCGACCCACAGCTCCGCTACGAGCTGACCGCGAACCGGACCACCGACCGTGAGGGGCCGATGGCGACCGACGGCGTGTACCTCTACGCCGACGTGGGCGAGTGGGCGCTGATCCAGCAGCCCAACATCGGCCTCGAGTGGCGCACCACCGAATCCGTCAGCCTCGAGCGCACGACCCGCGTCGACGGCGAGGGCGCCGTCGGCGGCGCGACCGCCTTCCTCGGCCCCCACGAGGAGTACACGCGGTCGGTCGCCGGCCAGGAGATCCGGCTGATCGTGCCCGACGCCGCCGAGCTCGCGGATCCGCCCGCGGAGATCCTCGACGGGCTCGGGAACGCCTCCCGGGAGCTGAACGTCGGTGACCGCGACGATACGGTGTTCGCCGTCGCGGCACCGACCGGGCAGGTCGACTGGGCGGTCCAGGGACTGCAGGTCGGCGACACCGACTTCTGGGCCCGTGCGAACCGCCCCATCGACGCCGTCGGCAGCACGTGGCTCCACGAGTACGTCCACACCCGGCAGTCGTTCCGGACGAACGAGAGTGGTCGGTGGGTGACCGAGGCCACCGCGACGTGGTACGCCGCGCTGCTGAGCCACCAGCAGGAGGGCGCCGGGTTCGACGCGCTCGCGGAGTACCTGAAGCGCGGCACACGGAGCCCGCAGGCGGGCTCGGTGCTCGCCGAGCCGAGCGACTGGGAGAACAACGCCCACTACTGGAAAGGCGCGCTCGTCAGCGGCGAGCTCGACCGCCGGCTCAGGCTGGCGACCGACGGCGGCGCCACGCTCCAGCGCGTGCTCGCGTCGCTGAACGACCAGCGCTGGGTCGACAACGGCGACGTGCTCCGGGCCGTCGCCGACGCGGGTGCGGCGTCGACCCGCGACGCCGCCGAGCGGCTGACGACCACCAGCGACGCCCCCGACGTGTGGGACCGCGCGGCCCACCGCACCGCGTTCGGCGGCGACGCGGCGCTGCTGCGCGTCGGCTTCGACCCGGCGACGGACCTGCGAGCCACCGGCCCGTACCGCAACGCGACGCTCGACTCGCCCCTCACGCTCGCGGCCGGTGAGCGGCTGGCCGTCCGCACCGCCGTCGAGAACCTCGGCGGCGCGACCGGCGAGTACGCGGTGTCGCTCCGCGTCGACGACGCGACCGTCGCCACGGAGAACGGGACGCTCGCCCCGGCCGGCCGGACGACGGCGACGCTCGCTTACCGGTTCGCCGAGCCCGGGCGCTACACCGTCTCGATCGCCGGCGAGCAGTTCACCGTGAGAGTCAGAAAGCCTGCGAGCCCCGCCGTCAGCGAGATGCCGTCGAGCCGACGACCGTCGACCGCGGCGGCGAGGTGACGGTGACCGCCACCGTGACCAACGACGAGTCGGTGCCCGGCAACGTGACGGTGCCGTTCACCCGCGAGGGCGAGACGGTGACGACGCGGACCGTCTCGGTCGGCCCGAACGAGCGGACGACCGTCAGCGCGACCGTCGAGCTGACCGAGACCGGGCAGCGACGCGTCGGCGCCGGCGACCAGTCGGCCTCGGTGTTCGTCGAGTCGGCCAGCCAGACGAACGCCCCCGGGTTCGGCGCGCCGGCCGCCGTCGCCGCGATCGGCGGCGCGCTCGCCTGGCGACGCCTGCGCTCGAGTCGGTGAGCGGTCGACGAAGGGCGACTTAGAACGGCGCGGGCCCCTCGTCCGGCTCCGACCGGGCGTCGTCGACGCCTGACTCGATCGGCCCGTCCCACGCGGTCAGCCCGCCGGCCATGCTCTCGACGGTGGCGTCGGCGGTGCCCTCGTAAGACTCGATCAGCTTCGCGGCCTGCACGCTCGATTTCCCGTGCGGGCAGACGGTGACGACGCGCTCGGCGTCGGCGAGCTCGGCGACGCGGTCGGGGAGCTGGCCGAACGGGACGTTCAGGCTGCCGGGGATGTGGCCCCGCTTGAACGCCGTCGGGTTGCGGATGTCGACGACCGTCGGCGCGGCGCCGTCGGCGAGCAGTTCGGCGACTTCGTCGGGCGAGATCTCGTCCATGGCCGCGGTAACGTGGCCGCGGGGTTGAAGCCCACGAACCGTCCCCGGCGCCGGTCTGTACCGTGATTCTCCAAAAACAGCCTACAGCAGCCCTTCGGCGTCGGCCAGCGAGAGCCCCTGCAGCGTGGCGTCGTTGGTCGGCCGCGAGCGCACCGTCTCGACCGCCTCCGCGGCGGGCACCGCCCGCGGGGTGAGGAACTCGTTGGCGTCGAGATCCTGCTCCGTGGGTTCGAGCCCCTCGGCGAACACGTACGCCCGCTTGTGCCGCAGCAGCCCCGTCGCGACCCAGACCTCCTCCAGCAGCGACAGCGACTCCGCGCGGAACCCGGTCTCCTCCTCGAGTTCGCGCTCGGCGGCGGCGGTGAACGACTCGCCGGCCTCGACGACGCCGGCGGGGAGTTCGAGCTGCTCTCGCCGGATCGTCGGGCGGTACTGTTCGACGAACAGCACCTGATCGTCGGTGACCGCGGTGACCACCACCGCGGTCGGGAGCTCGGCCCAGTAGTAGCGCTTCCGGCTCCCGTCGGGCTGTTCGACCAGGTCGTAGCCGCCGACGAACCAGCCGGTCTCGTACTCCGCGTTGCTCTCGATCACTCGCCAGTCGGGATGCGGCTCGGGGAGGGGTTCGTGGCGACGGCCGTCGTCGGGTGGGTAGTCGCTCATCGCGCTACTCGTCGTTCTCGCCTGCGTCGTCGAACAGCGGGCGGTAGATCCGGCCGAACGCCTGTCGCCGGAGGGTGGCGACGGCGGCCTCCTCCTCGGACTGGAACGTCGCCGCCACCGCCGTCTCCGTGGCGGGGGCGGCGTGCCAGACCACGCGGTCGACGGCGTCGGAGCCGTTCACGTGGGTGTCGTACTCGGGGTGGTCCTCGCGCCACGTGTCCCACGCCTCGCGGTCGCCGACGGTGACCTCGAGCAGCGACGCGAACAGCGCGTCGCGGGCGGTCTCGACGACTTCGCCGGTGACGCGCTCGTCGTACTCCTCGCGGTCGAACGCCATCGCCTTCGCGGTCTCGCGGACGACCGTCTGGGCGGCGGGGCCGACTGACTCGAACGCCTCGGCCGCCTCGGTCTCGGTCTCGGGGGAGAACACACCTTCCGTTCGCATACGCGCCAGTCCGGTCGGCGCCGGCTTACCGGTGGCGATGCGTCGATCAGGCGTCGTCGTCGGTGTCGGCGTCGGTGCTGCTGTCGACCGCGTCGTCGCCGTCCCCGGCGCTCTCGCGGCGCTTGCGGGTCATCTCCCGGGCCTCCGCGACGGCCTGCTCGGCGGCCTCGTCGATGAATCCCGAGTCCGGCACTTCGTCGGGGTCGGCGATCTCCTCGGTCGGGTGCGTGCCCGACCCCTCGTGGTCGTGCTCGTGGCCGTCGTCGGTCGGGATCTCGATCTCGGCGTCCTCGGCGGTCGCCGCGTCGTAGTCGACCGCCTCGGCGTCGTCGACGATCTCGTCCGCCAGCTCCGGCGGCGTGTACTCGCCCCACTCGGCGACGCGCTCGTCGAGCCAGGCCTCGTGGTCCTCGCCGTGGAGCATCGCGGTCATCGCGAGGTGGTTCGCCAGGTGCTCGTCGTCCTGCTGGGGCGAGCCACAGACCGGACAGCGGTATCCCATACCGGAGGCTCGACCCGGAGGGGGAAAACAGATGCGCTCGCGTGGCCGTCGTCGCGACCTCGGGCGTTTCGACGTTCCCACCAAACCGCCTAACCGGGCCGCCGACCTACGGAGTGTATGGATCGACGGACGTTCATCAGGTCGACCGCCGCCGCCGCGGCCGTCGGCGCGACGGCGGGCTGTCTCGGCGCCGTGGGGCTGGGGGGGAACCCCGACGTGACACTTCGCGAGCCCGATCGCCCCTTCGAGAGCGAGGACGTGCCCTACCCAGCGTGGGGCCAGCGCGTCGCCGACGTGACGCTGCCCGCACCGATTGCTGGCGGCTCGCTGTCGCTGCGCGACCCCGGGGAGCCGAGCCTGTTCACCTTCTTCTACAGCCACTGCGAGACGGTCTGTCCCGTCCTCATCAGCACGCTGCGGAACGTGCAGGCCCACGCACAGGAGAACGAGTACGCCGACGAGGTGACGTTCGCGCCGGTGACGTTCGACCCCGCCCGGGACACCGCCGACCGGCTCGAGACGTACGCCGAGGAGATGAACGTCACCGCCGCCGGGGACGGCTGGCGGTTCCTCCGCCCCGAGTCGAAGGAGCGGGCCAAGACGGTCGTCCAGGAGGAGTTCGGCGTCGACTTCCGGCGCACCGAGCCCGAGGAGATGGAGATGTACATGTTCGCCCACACCTCGCTGACGCTGCTGGTCAACGCCGACGGCTACGTCGAGCGGGCGTACCAGACCTCCTCTCCCGACCAGGAGGCGATCCTCGACGACCTGACCACGCTCCGGGAGGCATGAACCGTCGACGGGCACTCGCGGCGCTGGCCGGCGTCGGCCTGACCGGCGGGAGCCTCTGGGTCACCGACCGCGGGCTGCTTGGCGGCGGGACCGACGACCTGCCGATCCGCGTCGAGACGCTCGACGCGCCCGGCTCCGAGGCGGGGTCGGCGCCCGTCCCTACCCCCGGGCGGGTGACGGTCGTCGACCTGTTCGCGACCTGGTGTGCGCCCTGTGACGAGCAGGTCGACATCATCGACTCGGTCCGCGGCGAGTACGACGGCGTCAGCTTCCTCTCGGTGACGAACGAACGCCCGAGCGAGTCGCTGACCCGGGGGGAGATCGCCGACTGGTGGGCCGAGAACGACGGCGCGTGGACGCTCGGGATCGACCCCGAGAGCGAGCTCATGGCCGCCTTCGGCGCCGACGGGCTACCGTACGTCGCGATCGTCGACGCCGCGGGGACCGTGCAGTTCGAACACGGCGGACTCGTCGACGCCGACACGCTCCGGACGGAGCTCGACGCGGTGACCGATGCTTGAGCCCGGGACGCTGGGCGTGCTCGGGTTTGCCGCGGGCGCGGGCGTGACGACGTTTTTCGCCCCCTGTGCGTTCCCGCTGCTCCCGGGCTACGTCGGCTACTACCTCGGCGAGAGCGACGGTGGCGTCGCCGCGGTCCCGGCTGCCGCGACGGCGTCGGCGGGGACGCTCGCCGCGCTGGCGCTCGTGGGCGCGCTCGTCCTCGCGCTCGGGCGGTCGCTGACCGGCGTGCTCCCGCTGTTCGAGCCGGTCGTCGGGCTCGCCCTGGTCGCCTTCGGCCTCCTGACGCTGCGTGGCGGGGAGCACGGCGTCGACGTGCGGCTGCCGAGCCGGCCGGACACGCTACTCGGCTTCGGCGCGTTCGGCGCGGTGTACGCGATCGCCGCCGCGGGCTGTGTGGTCCCGCTGTTCCTCGGCGTCGTCGCCCAGGCGCTCGCGCTCGAGGGCGCCGCGAGCGGGCTCGCCCTGGGGGCGTACGCCGTCGGCGTCGCCGCCCCGCTGGCGGGCGTGACGCTGCTCGCCGGCGCCGGCGTCGACGCCTGGCGCTCGGTCGGCGGCTACACGGGCCGGATCAAACAGGCCGCGGGCGTCGTGATGGTCGTCGCCGGGCTCGGCCAGCTCTACCTCGCTGCCGACCTGCTCGGCGTGCTCTAACCCTGCCACTCCGCCACGTCCAGCACCATCACGAAGGCGTCCTCGCCGTCGTCGTAGTAGCCGGGCACCCGCCGGACGCGATCGAACCCCACGTCCTCGTACAGCGACTGCGCCACCTCGTTCCCCTCCCGGACTTCGAGCTTGACGACGCTGGCACCGTCGACGGCCATCGTCAGCAGCACGCGCCGGAGCAGGGTGCGTCCGACCCCCTCGCCCTGCATCTCGGGGTGGACGGCGATGTCCTTCAGGTGGCCCAGATCCCGGCCCTGGGTCGAGTTCACGTCCGCGACCGCGTAGCCGACGACGGCGCCGTCACGGACCGCGACGAGAAACCCCGGGGTGTCGAGGAACCGCTCGAAGGAGGCGAAGGGCCAGGGCTGGGAGAACACCGCCTTCTCGATGCGGAACACCGCGAGCAGGTCCGCCCGGTCCGCCTCGCGGACGACGAGCTCCCCAGCGTCCGGCGCCTCCGGGGTGGAAGTCACGCGTTCGTGTAGGCCGGTTGGCGGCTTAAACGCCGTGGCCGGGCCGGCGTGGGCGCTCGGAGGCGAGAAAAAAGAACGCAGAACCGCGGGCCGTGGGTGGCTACACGATCACGGCATGGGTTCCGTCGCTCCGGCACGAGGCCGGAGCAGGTCGCGAGCCGTGGTCGGTTTCAACACGATCACGGCATCAGGCTCCCTGACCGCGCGACGGAGCGCGCGGCGGGTCGCTAGCCGTGATCGGTTTCAGTCGTCTGCGGGCGCGGCGCCGCTACCGTCCTGGGCCTGCTGCTTCGTCCAGGAGAGCTTGCCGCCGGCCGCGAGGATCTCGCGCTCGCGCTCGGAGGCGTCGAGGTGGGCGGTCGCCTCCCACTCGTCGTTGACGCGGACGGTGAACTCTTTTCGCAAACAACTGGGCTACACCCACGTTCCCCGGACCGGAGCTCGCCCGACGGAGCGCGAGTCGCTCGGGGACGTGGTACTGCGCGAGCGTCTGCGTGAACACGTCCACGCGTTCAACCCCGAGGTTCCGCGTTCAGCCTG
>NZ_BBJN01000007.1 GCF_000739555.1 Halolamina rubra | reverse complement strand
CGTCGACGCCATGTCGACGGCACGAAGCTCGATGCCGTGACTGTGTCCACTCAACCACGGCGAGAGACCTGCGGCGACCTCTGTGCCCCCGCGACGGAACCCATGCCGTGACTGTGTCCACTCAACCACGGCGAGTGCCCGACCCTCGTCGACGCCACGTCGACACGACGTCGACGCCCTCACAGGTGCCAACCACGCCACGGAATCACCGTCTTCGGTAGCCTTTTCGCCCTCAGGACACCAGTACTGACCGTATGAGTCACACGCTGGATCACGTGATGATGCGGGTAGAGGACCTGGACGAGTCGCTGGAGTGGTACACCACCCACCTCGACTACGAGGAGAAGGGTCGCTGGGAGGCCGACACCTTCACCAACGTGTTCCTCGGGCCCGAGGACGTGCACGACGACGGCGCGCTGCTGGAGCTCACCTACAACCACGACGGGCGCTCCTACGACATGGGCGACGCCTGGGGCCACATCGCCGTCCGCGTCGAGGACGTGAACGAGGCGTACTACGAGCTGATGGACGAGGGCGTCGAGGATTACCGCCGGCCGGAGGACAACCCCGGCTACGCGTTCGTTAAGGACCCCGACGGCCACGAGATCGAGATCGTCGAGCGCGACCACGGCGCCCGCTGGAGCATCGACCACACGATGATCCGCGTCGAGGACGCCGACGCCTCCCTCGGCTGGTGGACCCGGAAGATGGGCTACGAGACGACCGGGCGCTGGGAGGCCGACACGTTCGCGAACTACTTCCTCGCCCCCGAGGACGCCGCCGAGGAGGCGATGTCCGTCGAGCTCACGTACAACTACGACGGGCGCACGTACGACCTCGGCGACGCCTGGGGGCACCTCGCGGTGGAGTGCGAGGACCTCGAGGAGTTCTGGGGCACGCTGATGACCCGCGAGGCCGAGGACTACCGCGATCCGGAGTCGTGTGACTACAACTACGCGTTCACGAAGACGTTCGACGGGCACGAAGTCGAAGTCGTGACGGAGTAGCGGTCGCTCGTTACCTATCTTTGGTTCTTTGCACGTGGCCACGCGTGCGAGCGCTGCATCGGCGTCGACACCCGGCTCTGCCGACGACACGGATAAAGGAGGGGGTGGACCGGCAGAAGACACTTAACCCGGGTGTGGGGCGAGGAACGCTCTCGCGGCCGTTCATGGGGTTGTGACGGTGTAACACGCCACTTGGATACCCACAAGACATTTATAACGAGGTGCGTATGTTTCAGACACCCCTACCCATGGTGGCAACAACGAGTATCGCCGTTCACTTCGGCGTGGAAGTTGGCGCCGCCGATTGCAGTGCAGAACCCTAACACACAATGACAGACAACTCAGACAAGATCCGCAGCATCGTTCTGGCTGCGCTGATGGTGTTCAGCGTCTTCGCTGGCACCGTTGCGTTCGCCGGGACCGCTGCTGCGGCTAACAATACAACTCTGGTCGACCTCACTAATTCGACCGTAGACGAAGGTGAGGACGTTACTCACGAGTTGACGTTCGACGTCGACAATGTGAGTGCGGATGGTAACACAGATACAATCGAAATCTCGCTACCGAGCGAGTATGACGGGGCTATTTCCCCGAACTCGGTCACTGTCAACAACCGTAGTGGCAGTGGCGAGATTTCGGTGACTGGCAGTCCTGAGGTGGTAGATGGTTCGACGATCACTTTCGACATCAGTCCGGACAGTAACAGTGCTGTGGACATCGAAGTGGTCGCTAACTTCGACCTTACCCACCCCAACGTTGACGGTGACACCGACTACGACGTGTCGGTTGACGTAAGTGACAGCGGTAATGCGGACGATTCCGCCACGTTCTCTAATGCCATTACGGTGACGAACACCGGCATGGACACGTCCGCTGCTGACGTGATCGTCAACAACACCAACAACAACTCGCTCGTCTGGGCTGGCCAGGTCGTCGGTTCCGACGACTATGCTGCCGGCACTGCCGTCGAGCTTCGCCAGGAGACCAGCTCGGGATCCACGCTCATCGCTCAGAAGAACGTCAACGACGACGGCTTCGTGACGTTCAGTACCAGCGGTGAGGAGACTGGCGACTACTACATCACGGACGGTGAAGGCGAGGACTACGGCTTCGAGCTCGCTGAGCAGGACCTTACGGTCGACTTCGGCGCTGACTCGGTTGACAACGGTGGCGACTCCACTACTGTCAACTTCAACGCCGACTCCAACCGTGCGTCGTACGAGCACGTCCTCGAGGCAACTTACGAGGGTGACGCTGTCGAGGCGGACACTCTCCAGAGCCTCCTGGGTGGCGCTGGTACGGTCGAAGACGCTGACGGTGACGGTGTCGACGAGGTCGTCGTCCCCGGCTCCGCCGAGGACACGTTCAGCGTTGACTTCGACGGCGCGTCCGCCGGTAACTACACCGTCACCTCGACGGTGAGCGACACCGGCGTCTCGGACTCCGCAACGGTTACAGTCAACGACGTTGGCGAAGGTGAGGCCTCCCTCGCCAACGCTACGGTCGAAGTCCCGCAGGGTGACGTTGCTGAGGTCACCGTCGAATTCAGCGGCGCCGCGTCCAGCGGCACCCTCCTCGTCGGCGAGGAGGACAGTGACGGTTACCAGGCGAACATCTCCGTTGTCGACGGTAACGACGACGGTGAAGTGACGGTCGAGTTCAACACCTACACGGCTGGCGACAGCGCCAACTGGACTGTCGTCCAGGCCGCTGACAGTGAGGACACGGCTACTCTCGACAACGAGACCGACCTGAGTTCCATCCTCGAGGGTGGCGACTACCAGACTGCGGTCTCCACCAGCAACGTTGCGAACACTGAGGACAGCCCGGACGACCTGGGCTCCCTCTACATCGCGGAGCGCTCCACCGACAGCATCGAGCTGTGGACGGCTCCGTCCAGCACCGACAGTGACGAGCTCCTGAACTCCGTCACCACGGACGAGACGTTCGTTGGGTCGGACTACATGGTCGTTCAGCTGAGCGCCTCGGGCCTCGAGGGCGTTATCGAGGCTCAGGGCAACGTCTCGGCTGCGATCAACAACGGCTCTCTCGGCCTGACGGTTGAGCAGACCAACCCGACGTCCAACCGCGAGCCCAAGACGCTGAACGTCGAGAACACGGAGTTCACGACGATCAGTGACGCTGACAACAGCACCTACTACATCGCGTTCAAGCCGTCGAACGCTGACTTCGAGCGCGACGGTAGCGACATCAGCCTCGCGGCTGGTGACGAGTTCAACGTGACCGCCTCGGTGCAGGACGACCGCCTGCTCCAGGGTGGTGACGCGCAGAACGTCTACCACGACTTCGAGGTTGTGGCGCCGAGCGTCGCGCTCGACACCACGCCTGTCGAGGTCGCTGCTGACTCCGGCCAGAACGTGACCGGCACGTCCACGCTCGCGCCGGGTACCGAGTTCACGGTCCGTCTCCGGTCCTCCGGTGACACGGATCCGCGGTTCTTCAAGACCGCGCCCGCGACCGTGACCGAGGACGGCACGTGGACCGCCACGTTCGACTTCAGCGAGCAGTCGACGAACGACACCTTCACGGTGAGCTCCTCGGGCACCTCGCCCGCGGATGCGCTCTCCGCTGACGGTATGGTCGTCGAGAGCACGACTGAGGCGACGCCGACGGCTACGGCGACGCCGGAACCGACGGAGACGGCGACGCCCGAGCCGACTGAGACGGCGACGCCCGAACCGACGGAGACCGACGCTCCGGAAACGGACGAGCCGACTGAGACGCCCGAGGACGACACCACCACGACGACGACGCCCGGCTTCGGCGTCGCTGTCGCACTGGTCGCACTCCTCGCCGCGGCGCTGCTGGCCGGTCGCCGAGAGTAACTGACTCTCGCGACTCTCAGTAGCTGATCACCGGCTTCGCGCCGGTACTCCATTTTCACTTCTTTCGAACGCTACACCGAGTAGCGACGGCTCCGCGTCGCCGAGGTAACGGTAAGGGATTTACCCGCGGACCGTCTCGATTCAGTATGGCCGGTATCGCTGACGCTGTCCCGCCGTGGCTGCTGGACGTGACCGACGTGCTCGCGTGGGTCGTCATCGGCGCGTTCGTCCTCGGCGCGGCGCTGGAGCTCACCGCCCGTCGGGAGGACGCAGCCGACGGGTCGCTCGCGGCCGTCGTCGGCGCCGGACGGCGTCGCCTCGAGTACGCTCGGCGCGTCTCCACCGGTGCCTGGGCGCTGTTCGCGCTGTTCTGGCTGCTGCTGTTCCCCCACTTCGCGTTCGTCCACAAGAGCTACGTCGAGGGCGTGCTCGCGCTGATCGCCGTACCCGCCAGCCTCTACGCGGGCTACCTGCTCTGGCAGGGCCGCGACACGCTGTTCCTGCTCTCCCGCTCGACGGCGATCATGGGGCTGATCTACCTCCCTTCGAGACGATCCCGGCCCTCGAGATCGCCGGGCTGCGAATCCCCGCGCCGCGGCGGGTGCTGATCGAGGTCGTCACCACCCAGACCGGCTGGCTGATGGACCTCTTCGGCGCCCACCCCGAGCTCATCACCGGGCCCCAGGGGTACCAGAACACGTACGAGTTCGTCGCGAGCGACGGGCAGATCCTCCAGTTCTCCGTCGTGCTCGCGTGTACGGGGCTGGGGAGCATCGCCATCTTCGCGGGCCTGATCGCCGCCGTCCGCGCGCCGCTGCGCCGGAAGCTCCGCGCGCTGAGCGTCGCCGTCCCGATCATCTACGGGCTGAACCTCGTCCGGACCACGTTCATCGGGATCGCCTTCGGCCAGCAGCTCCTCCACGTCTACCCCGACCTCGTGCTGGCGATGTTCGGCGGCACGGACCCCTACCGCGTCTCGTGGTATGTCTCCGACCGCATCATCAGCCAGCTGCTCGCGGTCGTCGCGCTCGTCGGCGTCACCTACCTCGTGGTCCGGGAGCTGCCGGAGATCCTGACGATCATCGAGGACGTGCTGTACATGGTGACCAACGAGGAGTACGACCTCTCGACCACGCTCGACCTCCCGCGAAGTCAGGCCGCCTCCCAGCTCCAGGAGCCGAGCGACGACTGACCGCGACTACTTCTCGTCCAGTAGCTCCGCCGGCGCTCCACCCAGTGCTTCGAGCGCCTCGGCTTCGAGGTGGTGGGGCTCCGCGGGCACCACGAGCAGGTGCAGCGGCCCGCCGAACTCCCGCGTCGCGAGTTCGGAGAGGCGGTCCGCAGCCACGACCGGCCCAGGACTGCCCGCGCGGGCGACGACGACGCCGAGTTCGTCCTGCCAGTTTGCCGCGAGCAGTTCGGCCGCGTAATCGCCGGTCATGTAGCGCTCGTCGGCGCCGAGTCCCGCGGCGTCGGCCGTGGGGTCGTCGACCTTGATGTCGAGGTACACCAGCGTGTGCAGGTCGCGCTCGCGGTTGGCCTCGATCGTCTCGATCACGCTGTCGGGCACGTCGCCGCCGCCGTGGGCGCCCGGGAACGGCAGCGTCGTCGCTTTCCCGAACCGGTAGTTCTGCAGCCCGGTCAGCCCCGCGGCGGCCGACTGGGCGGAGACGCCGTGGATCACGCGGGTCTCGATCCCGCGCTCGTGGGCGCGCAGGCGCAGATCCACGTGGGTGGTCGAGATCATCGTGTCCCCCGCGGTGAGGAAGGCGACGTGGTCGTCCTCGGCGGCGTCGAGGATCGGTTCCGGGTCGCGCTCGACGCCCGCGCGGTCCCGCACCTCGATCTCGGTGTCGTGGAACGCCTCCAGCTCCTCGAGGCTGGCGCCGACGAGGCGGCTGGTGTAGAACTCCGCGAACGCGCGATCGGCGTCCGCGAGCGCCTCGCGGCCCTCAACGGTGATCGAGCGCTCGTCGTAGAGCCCCAGTCCGATGAAGGTGAGCATAGTCGAAGCTGGGCCGGGCGACCCAAAGCGGTGTCCATCGACGGTCGAATGACACAGCGGCAAGGAATACGTGGCTCGGGGTTTCAGGGGGAGTATGAGCGACACAGACCCAGTCGAGGCGGCCGCGTCCGAGGGGCGTGACCTCTACGACATCGCGACGTGGGAGCCACGGACCCTCCTCGACCGGACGGCAGTCCGGCTCCACGGCGCGCTCTCGGGGGCGGCGCGGCTATCGGTCGTCCTGCTCGCGGCGTTCGTGTTCCTGCTGCAGGTCGGCGGCGTCGTCTGGCTGGCGAGTCGGAACCCGACCGTCGGCGTCGTCGCGCTGCTGTCGGCGATCCCGGCGCTGGTGCTCGTCGCGTTCGTCTGGCGGCAGGACGTAGTCGAGAAGGAGCCGCTGGACACGCTGGCGGTGACGTTCGTGCTCTCGGTGCTGTTCGCGAGCTTCGCGGCGACGGCGAACACGGTGCTCCAGGGGACGTTCCAGGCGATCCCGCTGGTGGGGATGGGGCTGTTCTTCTTCCTCGTCGTCGCGCCGGTCGAGGAGGCGGTGAAGTGGCTCGCGATCAGGCTCCACGCGTTCCGGCGGCCGGAGTTCGACGCCGTGATCGACGGCGCGGTGTACGGCGCCGTCGCCGGCCTCGGCTTCGCGACCATCGAGAACACCCTCTACGTCGTCCAGGGGTTCCTGCGGGCACAGGAGGCCGGCGCGACCCAGGCGGTCGGCGCCGCGATCGGCACGGCGACCTCGCGGGCGCTCGCGGGCCCGGGCCACGTCATCTACTCGGCGTGGGCGGGCTACTACCTCGGACTGGCGAAGTTCAACCGCGAGAACCGCGGCCCGATCGTGGTGAAGGGGCTGCTGATCGCCGCGCTGCTCCACGGCGCCTACAACACGACGGTCACCTACGTCCCGGCGCTGTTCTCGCCGCCGAACTGGTGGTACCTGCTGTTCGTCGTCGCCTTCGACGGCACGTTCTTCTACCTGCTCTACCGGAAGCTGGGGCGCTACCGCGACAACTACGCCGCCCTCGACGGGGAGGCTCAGAGCACCGAGGCCGGTTCGCAGGCGAGGGAGACTACCGAGGCGGCACGGAGCGACGACCCGGACGCAACTCAGTCCGACGACGCCGACGCGACCGAGAGCGCAGATCCCGGCCCCGTCTGGGACGCGCCGGGCGGGACCGACCCCGAGGACGACGGGGACGCGGGCGGCGAGGGCGACGATGCCGAGGGTGGAGTCGACGACGTGGGTTCCGAAGACGACGATGCCGACGATGGAATCGACGATGTGGGCGACGAGGACGACGATGCCCCTGATAGAGTCCAAGAGGCGGACGACGGGGCCGCCGACACCCGCGATGCAGTCGACGAATCCAGCGACGCCCGGGACGAGAACCGCGACGACCCCGAGCGCTGACTACTCGGCGCGGTCGACCCGCGGGTCGAACAGCTCGTAGTAGGTGTCCTGGAGGAAGTTCACCGTCACCACGAGCCCCACCGGTAGCAGCACGACGGCGAAGATGAGGCCGGGGAAGCGGCTCCCGACGGCGTCGATCGTGAGCGTCCCGAAGCCGGGCGTCCGGGTGACCCACTCCACCGCGTACAGCCCGACCAGCACGATGCCGAGCATCTCCGAGGAGAGCACCGTCAGCAGCCGGGCGGCGGAGTGGGGGAACACGTGCCGACAGATGCCCAGCAGGCTCACCCCCTTTGCGCGGGCGGTCTTGACGAATGGCTCGCCCGCGTACTGCTCCAGATCCGTCCCGGCCGCCCGCAGCTGGATCGCGAACAGGTAGAACGTCATCGTGAGGAACGGCCACAGCGCCGCCCGGAGGTTCCGCGGCGCGAAGGGCCCCTTGGTCGAGCCGTACCCCAGGTCGACGATCCGCCCGGCCAGCCGGAACACGAACACCGGGAGGTAGATGTGGACCAGGTAGGCGAACAGGAACACGGGGGTCGCAACGGCGGCCGCGCCGAGCAGCGTCGTCTTCTTCGTGAGGTCGCGGCGCTCGACGGCGACGGCGAGCAGCTGAATCGTCGTCCCGCCGACGATGGCGATGATCACCGCCGGAACGAGGTAGACGAGCGTCACGACGATCGACTCGGCCACCAGCGCGGTCACCGAGACCATCCCGTCGTTCGTCTCGATGCGGCCCAGATCGAGCGTGAGCAGGCGGACCGACCACTCGAGGAACTGCGACAGCAGCGGCTCGGCCTGGGCGGCGAAGCGCGGCTCCGAGTACGTCGTGACGAACGACCGCGGGACGTACCCCATCGGCGTGGCGTTGGGGTTGTTCGTGAACGCCATCGCCAGGAAGGCGACGACGAAGGCGATACCCATCGACAGCGCCGCCCGCCCCGCCCGACGGACGAGCGTGAGCGCGCTATCCATCGTCGCTGGGCTGGCGCCGACGGTCGACCGCGGCGCGATCTACGTTCGGGAGGGCTCCTCGCTGGCTACGGGGCATCCGTGTTCCGTGTGGCAATCACCCAAGCTATTAGTCGTGTCGGCTCACCACGAACTGTTAGCGCCCCGATGAGCGACGAGCCCTCCACCCAGCGGTTCGAGACTGTCGACTGGAGCGAGTACGAGCCCGAGGACGCCACGGTGGGGTTACCCCGCTGGCTGCCGGCGACGGCGATACTCCTGGTCACCGCCTTCGCCTACGACTACCTCGGCGCCGAGGGGCTCCCCCTCGAGATCACTGGACTCGACTGGCTGTTGATCGCGGGCCTGTTCGTGCTGGGCTCGCTGGTGCTGGTTCCGGCCTCACAGAACCCCGACCAGCTCGCCACCTACTGGGCACAGTTCCGACAGGACCGCCTCGCGCTCGCCAGCCTCTGCTACCTCGGCTTCTTCTTCCTCATCGGGCTGTTCGGCCCGTTCCTCTACAACGACCCGTGGCTCCACATCCTCTACTCCTCCCAGCCCCCCGTGTGGGGCAGCATCGACCCCATGTACGTCCCGCGCTGTTACGGCCCCGTCGTGGGCGGCCGGTGTCAAGGGACGTGGGCGTTCCCGCTCGGCACCAACGCGATCGCGGGGAAGGACGTGGTGACGCTGCTGGTGTTGGGCACCAGAACGAGCCTCAGCGTGGTGCTCGGCGCCGCGGCGATCGTCGTCCCGACGGGCGTCGGCGTCGGCGTCGTCGCCGAGCGAATCGGCGGCCGGGTGGAGACGGTGCTGATGTGGCTGGCCGAACAACTCCAGACGTTCCCCGCTATCCTGATCTACTTCCTGCTGTTCTGGTGGATGGTCGAGGGCCGGCTCCGGCTGCTGATCGCCGTGATCGGCTTCGTCAGCTGGGGCGGGCTGGCCCGCCTCGTCAGGAACGAGATCCGGGTCCGGCGCAGCGAGCAGTACGTCCAGGCCGCCGAGCTCGGCGGCGTCGACGACCGGCGGATGCTCGGGCGCCACCTGCTCCCCAACATCGCGCCCTCGGTGCTCACCAACGTCACCCTGCAGGTGCCGCTGTTCGTGCTCATCGAGGCGTCGGTGTCGTTCATCGTCATCGGGCTCGCCAGCGGCTCGACGACGCTCGGCGACCCGACGAACTACTCCTGGGGCGAGCAGATCTACAACGCGCTGTTCTCCGTCGGCGCGCCCGCGGCCTGGTGGCTCGCCGGCTTCCCGCTCGCGCTGCTGTTCCTGACGGTGTTCGCGTTCAACGTCGTCGGCGACGCGATGGTCGACGCGCTCGAGCCCCGCGGCGACTAACCGCCCGTCTCGACCCGGGGGTCGAACAGCGAGTAGTACGTCTCCCGGGCCGTGTTGACGACGGTGACCACCAGCACGGGGAGCAACACCGCGGCGAAGATCAGCCCCGGCCCGCGGCTCCCCGCGGCGTCGATGGTCATCGCGCCGAACCCGGGCGTCTTCGTCACCCACTCCACGGCGTACAGCCCCACGAGCACCATCCCCAGCATCTCGGAGCTGAGAACGGTCAGCAGGCGGGCCGCGGAGTGGGGGAACACGTGCCGGCAGATACCCAGCAGCCCGACGCCTTTCGCCCGGGCGGTCTTCACGAACGCCTCGCCCGCGTACTGCTCGAGATCCGTCCCGGCCGCCCGCAGCTGCATCGCGAACAGGTACAGCCCCATCGTCACGCTCGGCCACACCGCCGCCTCGAGGTTCGCCCGCGAGAACGGGCCCGTGGACTCGTCGTACCCCAGGTCGGTGATCTGCCCCGAGGTCTCGATCACGAACCCCGGGAGGTAGATCTGCAGCACGTACGCGACCAGGAACACCGGGATCGAGATGGCGGCCGCGCCCACCAGCTTCGTCTTCGCGCTGGCGTCGCCGTACTCGACAGCGACAGCCAGCAGCTGGAGCAGCGTCCCCAGAACGATCGCGAGCAGCGTCGCGGGCACGAGGTGGATCAGCGTGACCGTCACCGCCTCGGCGACGACTTCGCGCACGACGACGGCCTCGTCGCCGACGCCGACCCGGCCCAGGTCGAGCGTCACCACCCGGACCAGCCAGTCGACGTACTGCGCGGAGAGCGGCTCCGACTGGGCCGCGAACCGCGGCTCGCGGTGGATTCCGAGGAACAGCCGGGGCTCGTAGGCGACCGTCGCGGTGTGGGGGTTCGGCACGTACGCCAGCGCGAGGAACACGCCGGTGAACACGACCCACAGCGTCACGGCCACGCGGCCGACCCGACGGCCGAGCGCGAGCAGCAGGCTACGCATACGGGTCGATCCATCGTCGTCGGTCGGGGACCGTACTCGGTGTCGTCGACGTGGGTGGAGGGAGCGCCATCGCGAGTCGATAATGACACACAGACACAATCTATTAGTTCTTGCTCACCGGTGGTCGGGCTGTCCCCCCGCAATGAGCGACCCCTCACCTCCAGACGCCGGGCGATTCGCGACCGTCGATTGGGACGAGCTCGACGCCGAGGCCGGTGTGCCGGCGATCCCTCGCTGGCTCCCGGTCGGCGGCGCCCTCGTCCTCGCCGCCTTCGGCTACGACTACCTCTCGACCGACGGGCTCCCGATCGCGATGGACGGCCTCGACTGGCTGCTCGTGGTCGGTTTGTACACGTTCGGCTCGCTGGCGCTCGCGGCGCTGCTGTACGCGCCCGACCAGCTCGCCCACTACTGGGGCCAGTTCCGGACCGACCCCGTCGCCGTCGCGTGTCTCGCGTTCCTGACCGCGTTCGTCGGCGTCGGCCTGTTCGGCCCGCTCGTCGCGAGCGAGCCCGAGGTGAACGTGCTCTACTCCTCGCAGCCACCCGTATGGGGGAGTATCGACACAATGTACGTCCCCTCCTGTGCGGGCGAGGTCGTCGACGGACAGTGTCACGGCACGTGGCAGTTCCCCCTCGGCACGACCGCGATCGGCGGGAAGGACCTGATCGCGCTGCTGATCCTGGCGACGCGGACGAGCCTGAGCGTCGCGCTCGGCGCCGCGACGCTGGTCGTTCCCGCGGGCGTCGGCGTCGGCGTCGCGGCGGTCCGGTTCGGCGGCCGGGTCGAGGCGGCGCTGATGTGGCTGGCCGAACAGCTCCAGTCGTTCCCCGCCGTGCTGATCTACTTCGTGCTGTTCTACTGGATCGTCGAGGGACGGCTACGCATCCTGATCGGCGCCCTCGGCCTCGTGGGCTGGGGCGGGCTCGCCCGCCTAGTGCGCGACGAGCTCCGGGTGCGACAGACCGAGCAGTACGCCCAGGCCGCCCGCCTCGGCGGCGTCGGCGACCGCCGACTGCTGGGTCGTCACCTCCTCCCGAACGTCCTGCCGTCGGTGCTCTCGAACGTCACGCTCCAGATCCCGCTGTTCATCCTGGTCGAGGCCAGCATCGCGTTCATCCAGATCCCCGCGTCGACCGGGACGACGACGCTCGGCGACCCCTCGAACTTCTCGTGGGGACAGCTGATCTACAGCTCGCTGTTCACCGTCGGCCTGCCAGCCGCGTGGTGGCTCGCGGGCGTCCCCCTGCTGCTCCTCTCCGTGACGGTGTTCGCGTTCAACGTCGTCGGCGACGCGATGGTCGACGCGCTGGAACCACGGAACGACTGAGCCGTGGCGACGGCGCCGCGCGGCGTCGTCGACGCCCGCGACCGACACCGCCTTTCGACTCCGGGCCCTCTGACGCCTGTGACCGAGCGTATCGAAGGTGAAGTGCTGTACGCGATCCCGCCGGGCGAACTGGGCGAGCACGATCTCGACCCGGAGCTCCAGTCGCTGGCCGAGGGGGGCCACGTGCTGGTCTGCCGGCGCGGCGGCCACCCGTCGATCTTCGAGCTCGCGTGGGCGATGCTGAGACGGAAGCCGATCGAGCCGGTGACGATCGTCGCCCGCGAGGGCGCCGGCGAGGGCGACACCGTGAGCCTGACCGTCGAGGAGACGACGATGACCGGCGTCTACCGCCAGGTGTAACGCTGGAGCGGCCGCGCGGCCAGCAGCCACGCGGCCAGCACGAACGCCGCGGTGCCGAGAAGGTAGGTCCCACCGCCGACCGTCGGCGTCGCGCCGACGCCCAGCCCCGCGCCGCCGATCGCTCCCGCGGCGCTGGCGACCAGCGGGAGCGCACAGCTCGCACACGACCCCAGCGCCACCAGCCCGCCGAGCCCCGCGGACAGCCCCTCGTCGACCACGTCTCGGACCGCCAGCGAGACCAGATACCCCAGCGCGACGACGCCGACCACCCGGTAGGGGATCAGCGTCAGCGCGACCTCCGAGCCGCTGTAGCGCAGCAGCGGCCCCCAGCCGGGTGGGAGCAGCAGGAGGTCGGCACTCCGCCCGGGGTTCATCGCCGGGGCGACCGTGCCCGTCAGCCACGCGAGACCGAGCGCGTAGGCGGCGCCGACCCCGCCGGCGATCCGGCGACTGGTTCGCCCGACAGCCGGCCGGTCGGCGTGGCGGACGGCGACGACGGCGACGGTGATCCAGACGAACGGCACCGCGAGCATCGTCGGCGCCGTCAGCCCGGCGTCGGTGACCAGGAGATAGACCAGCGCCAGCGCCGACTGGACACCCAGTGCCAGCACCGCCGTCCGCAGCGGCGCGGGGATCGACCACGCCGGCGCGCTGACGGTGCGGCTCACGTGCACTCACCTCCCGCGCTCGCGTCGTCGTCGTCGACCGTGCCGTCCTCGTCGAGTTCGGCGCCGCCGTCGGCGACCGCGTCCCGTGCTGGTTGCAGGGGTTCGGCGGCCGAGGCGGGTTCGTCGTCGGTCCCCGCGTCGGGCCCGAGCGGTCGGGTCGTGTTGCCGACGACGAGCAGGCTCGACGCCGCCATCGCGACGGCGGCGATCAGCGGCGTGATGACGCCCAGCACGGCCGCGGGCACGGCGACCGCGTTGTAGAGGAACGCCCAGGCGAGGTTCTCGCGGACGCGCCGGCGCGTGTCCGAAAGCGTGTCGAGCGCGCGGTCGACCGCCGAGAGGTCCCGCCCCACGAGCACCGCGTCCGCGGCGTCGGCGGCGAGTTCGGTGCCGGAGGCGACGGCGATCCCGAGGTCAGCGGCTGCCAGCGCGGGCGCGTCGTTGCTCCCGTCGCCGACCATCGCGACGGTGCCCTCGGCGCCGAGCCGCCGGACGGTCTCGGTCTTGCCCGCCGGGGGGAGACCGGCGTACACCTCGTCGATGCTCGGCACGTCGCGGAAGCGATCGGCCGCGGGACCCTGGTCGCCCGTGAGGACGACGACGCGGCGGTTCTCGCTCAACTGGTCGACCGCCTCGCGCCAGCCGGGCCGCGGGTCGTCGCCGGCGACGAGCACCCCACGGACGCGGTCGTCCCAGCCGACGTAGGCGGCGAGCTGGCCCGCGTCCTCGGCGTCGGCGTAGCGCTCGCGGAGCTCGTCGGGGACCGTGGCGTCGTCGAACAGCGACTCGTCGCCGACGGTGACCCGCGACCCGCCCGCCACCCGGCCGGCGACGCCGCGGCCGGGGTGGGTCTCGTACCCCGTCACCGTCGAGTCCGGGCCGACCGCGGTGTCGGCGTCGTCGGCCGCATCGACGATCGCGGCGGCGACGGGGTGGTCCGAGCGCGCCTCGACGGCCGCGGCGTGGCCCAGCACCGTCTCGCGGTCCGTATCTGCGGCGGTCTCGACAGCGTGTAGCGCCATCTCGCCGGTCGTGAGCGTGCCGGTCTTGTCCAGCGCGACCACGTCGACCTGTCGCGCGGTCTCGACGGCGCTCCCGTCGGTCAACACGACGCCGTCCTCAAGCAGCGAGCGCGTGCCCGCGGCGATCGCCAGCGGCGTCGCCAGCCCCAGCGCGCAGGGACAGGAGACCACCAGCACCGCCAGTCCCGTCAGCAGCGCCTCGGTGAGCGAGGCGCCGAGGAACAGGTGGGTGCCGAAGGCGACGACGCCCAGAACGAGCACCAGCGGGACGAACACCGTCGCTAGCGCGTCGGCCAGGCGCTGGGGTGCTCCCTCGCCGCGCACGTCCCAGAGCAGCGACACCACGCGGTCGAGCGTCCGCTCGGCGCCGTCGTTGGCCTGGATCACGAGGCGACCGTCCGAGACGACCGTCCCGCCCCGTACCTCGTCACCCTCCCTGCGGCGAACTGGTAGCGACTCGCCGGTGACGAGCGACTCGTCGACGGCGGCGGTGCCCTCGAGCACCTCGCCGTCGACGGGGACGCGCTCGCCCGCGCGGACGACCAGCTCCTCGCCGCCGTCGACGGCTTCCACGGGGACGGTCTCGGTTCCGTCGCCCCTGCGGACGCGGGCCTCCGAGACGCGGTCGCGCGTGAGGTCGGTGAGCTCGCCGACCGCGCGCTGTTTGATCCGCTCCTCGTAGTAGCTCCCGACGGTGACGGCCATGATGACGACGATCGTCACGTCGAAGTACACCTCGATCCGGCCGGCGGCGACCGCGAGCGCGCTGTACAGGTACGCCGTCGTCGCTGCGAGCGCGACGAGGAGGTCCATATTGGGCTGGCGCGTTCTGACGGCGACGTACGCGCCGCGCAGGAGCGGGGCGCCGGTGTACCCCAGCACGACTGTCGCCGAGAGCCAGACGTTCGCGAGCAGGAACCGGCCGGCGCCGTCGCCGAGGTCGAACAGCAGCGCGTCCGGCGGCAGGCCGAAGTAGACCGGGTAGAGGAAGAGGACGTACCACAGCATCGCCATCATCCCGAAGAAGCCGCCGACGAGCAGGCGGCCGACAGTGCCGTCGTCGTCGCCGGGGCCCCCCTCCTCGCCGGTCGGCTCGGCGCGGTAGCCGACGCCCGAGACCGCGTCGGCGACAGCGCTCGGGTCGGTCGCGTCTGGGTCGTAGTGCAGGCGCATCGCGTCCGCGGGGAAGTTCGCGTCCGCCGCGGCGACGCCGTCGCTGGTGGCCGCCCGGCTCTCGAGGAACGCCTCGCAGCTCGCGCAGTGCATCCCGTCGACCTGGAGGTAGGCAGTCTCGGCGTCGTCGGGGATCGACGCCCCGGCCTCGCGGACCGACTCGCGGGCGTCCTCGGCGTCGACCGCCGCCGGGTCGTCCAGACTCCGGGCGACCTCGAGACAGCCGCGGCAGCAGAACTCGCCGTCGATCGCCTCGTCGGTCACCGGGGTCGGCGGCGTCGCGAGCCCGCAGAGCGTGCAGTCGTCGCTCACGCCGTCACCACCTCCGGCCGGACTGTGCTGGCGCGACCGCGTCGGCACATCGCTCAGACGCCGCTGGCGTCGGGCGTCTCGTGGGGGCCGAACATCATGTACAGCGCCGCCAGAGTCAGGAGCACACAGATCGTCGACGCGAGGCCGACGACGACGCCGCCGCTGACGCCGAGTGCGTACACCCAGACCGGGATCAGCGACGCGAGGCCGATGGCGATCAGTGTTCGTGCGGACATTGGGCGTCGGTAGGTGCTGGGGTACCTACTCCCCTGTGCCGATTCCTACCCTGTGGGAACTGCCGGGATCGGTTAATGGGTTGGGGGATAAGGCCGCCCCATGGCACCGAACAGGGACAGACAGCCACGGCCGACACGGCGACGGCTCCTCGCCGCCGGCGGCACGGTCGCGACGGGGGCGCTCCTCGGCGCGACTGCGCCTGCGGCTGCGCAGTCGGGCGAGTTCGACGGGTGGTTCGACGGCGTCGACAACTACGACGGCGTCGTCGACCGCACGGGACAGTCAGAGGTGACCGTCGAGGTCGGCGTCGACAACGGCGGCCAGCCGTACGGGTTCGGCCCGGCGGCGGTGAGGATCGACCCGGGCGCGACCGTCGTCTGGGAGTGGACCGGCGAGGGCGGCTCGCACAACGTCGTCGCGGAGGACGGCTCCTTCGAGTCCGAGCTCGTCGGGGAGGCCGGCCACACGTTCAGCCACACGTTCGAGAGCGAGGGGACGTTCAAGTACGTCTGTGTCCCCCACGAGGCGCTGGGGATGAAGGGCGCCATCGTCGTCGGCGGCGGCGGCGGGGGCGGCGGCGTCTCCGAGCCGAACTACGACGGCTGGTTCGACGACGTCGACAACTACGACGGCACCGTCGACGAGCGCGGGAACGACGAGGTGAGCGTCGGGGTCGGCGTCGACAACGGCGGGCAGCCGTACGGGTTCGGCCCGCCGGCGGTCCGGATCGACCCGGGGACGACAGTGGTCTGGGAGTGGACCGGTGACGGCGGCTCACACAACGTCGTCGCCGAGGACGGCTCCTTCGAGTCAGAGCTCGTCTCGGAGGCCGGCCACACGTTCAGCCACACGTTCGAGGAGGAGGGCGTGTACAAGTACGTCTGTATCCCCCACGAGTCGCTGGGCATGAAGGGCGCCATCGTCGTCGGCGACATCAGCGGCGGCGGCGACGGCGGCGACGAGACCGAGGCGACGCCGGCCGAGGGGGAGACGGGCGGCGGGCTGATCCCCCTCCCCTCCGACTTCATCGGCTGGTTCGCGCTCGTGATCGGCGGCAGCCTCGGGGTCGCGGTGACCACGGTGCTCGGCGCCGAGTCCTACGCGGCCTACCGCGACCACGCGACGAGCGAGCAGGCGTACGTCGGCGAGCAGTCCACCGAGGCAGTCGAGCAGGAGCCCGTCGAGGAGATCGGCGGGGAGTACGACCCCCTCGGCACGGCGGCACTGGTCGCGGGCTACTTCGCTCTGATCGCGCTACTGTGGGTGTTCATGTACTTCGTCGAGTTCATCGGCGGCCCCACGATCACTGGCTAACTATGCACGTACATCGATTCGAGAGACTCTGGTTCGGCGCATCGCTCGTCCTGATCGTCGCGTTCATCGGGACCATCATCTACGGCGCGGTCGGTCCCGGAATCGCGATGGTCGACGACAGCGGCGGTACCGTCGAGCCCTCGGTCATCGCCGACGGGGAGTACGAGCAGGCAGACAACTTCCGCGAGCCCGGCGTGTACGACACCGAGGACGGCGTCGACGTGTACGTGGTCGCACGGCAGTACTTCTTCCAGCCCGGCACCTCGGAGCCGATCCGGGTTCCGGCCGGCGAGGAGATATCGTTCCACGTCACGTCGCCCGACGTGACCCACGGGTTCAACCTCGCGGGGACGAACGTCAACACGATGGTGATCCCCGGGCAGGTCGCGGAGTTCTCCGTCACGTTCGAGGAGACGGGCGAGCACGGCATCGTCTGCCACGAGTACTGCGGCGACGGCCACCACACGATGGAGGGACAGGTCGTCGTCGTCGAGCAGTCGGAGTTCGAGGGAGGTGAGAACTGATGGCTACTGAACACGGCAGCGAGACAGGCTTCGAGACCGAACAGGAGTTCGTCGAAACCGAGGACGGCACGCGTCGCCGGCTGGCGTTCGTCGACCGGTTCCCGGAGGCGGCCCGGACCGCCCGAATCTGCCTCTGGATCGCCTTCGCCGCCTTCGGCGTCGGCGCACTGTTCGGGCTGATCCAGGCGCTCCACCGGACGAACACGCTGCGGATCATCTCCTCCGCGGACTACTACACGATCCTGACGGGCCACGGCGTGCTGCTGGCGCTGGTGTTCACCACGTTCGGGATCGCGGGGCTGTTCCACTGGGCGAACACCCGCAGCCTCGGCGTGTCGCCGACGAGTCGGCGGCTCACCCAGGGCTGGCTCTGGACGATGTCGATCGGCACCCTGCTCGCCGCGGGGACGATCGTCGCGGGGCTGTTCGACTGGATCCCGGCGAGCGCGGACGTGCTGTACACGTTCTACGCGCCGCTGGAGGCCCACCCGCTGTTCTACGTCGGCGCCGCGCTGCTGATCGTCGGCTCCTGGGGCGCCGGTCTCGACTGGTTCCTCCAGTACCGCGAGTGGCGCTCGCACAACCCCGACGCCCGCATCCCGCTGCAGTCGTTCATGGTGATGACCACGATGCTGATGTGGTACCTCTCCTCGGCGGGCGTGGCGATCGAGGTGGTGTTCTTCCTCATCCCGTGGTCGCTCGGCCTCATCAGCCAGGTCGACCCGCTGCTGACCCGGACGCTGTTCTGGTACTTCGGCCACCCGGTCGTCTACTTCTGGCTGCTGCCGGCGTACGTCGTCTGGTACACCGTGCTGCCGAAGCTGTCGGGCGGGCGGCTGTTCAGTGACCCGCTCGCGCG
This sequence comes from Halolamina rubra, assembly GCF_000739555.1. Taxonomy (GTDB): domain Archaea; phylum Halobacteriota; class Halobacteria; order Halobacteriales; family Haloferacaceae; genus Halolamina; species Halolamina rubra. Next base: position 5,338 of record NZ_BBJN01000007.1, on the reverse strand, counting down.
GGTGACGTTCGTGCTGTTCCTGCTGCTGTCGACGCCGGTCGGGTTCCACCACCAGTACACCGATCCCGGGATCGCCTCGGGCTACAAGCTGGTGGCGATGACCAACACGATGTTCCTGCTGTTGCCGTCGCTGCTGACGCTGTTCACCGTCGTCGCGAGCATGGAACACGGCGCCCGCCAGCAGGGCTCGACGGGCCGGCTGGCGTGGCTGAAGGACCTCCCGTGGGAGCGACCGGAGTTCTCCGGCATCGCGCTCGCGGGGATCATGTTCGCCGCCGGCGGCTTCTCCGGCATGATCAACGCCGGGATGAACATCAACTACCTCATCCACAACACGCTCTGGGTCCCGGGCCACTTCCACCTCACCGTGGGGACGGCGTACGCGCTGACGCTGATGGCGATCGCCTACTGGCTGGTGCCCCAGCTCACGGGGAAGCGCCTGCAGTTCCGCGGGCTGGCGGCGGTCCAGCCGTTCGTCTGGTTCGTCGGCATGGTGCTGATGTCGAACGCGATGCACCGCGGCGGGCTCGCGGGGATCCCCCGGCGCACCGCCGAACCGCAGTACGACATGGTCAGCTTCGACGCCGTCGTCGGGACGGTCGGCGAGATGCGGCTCCAGATCGCGATCGGCGGCACGCTGCTGTTCGTCGGCGCGGTGATGTTCCTCGCCGTGATGTTCGGCACGTGGGCGCTCGGCAAGCCCAACAGCCGGCTCCGGGTCAACGGCACGATCCCGGAGCCGCTGTCGGGGCCCGAGGAGTCGCCGCGCGTGCTCGACAACCTGAAGCTCTGGACCGCGATCGCGATCATGCTGGTGCTGCTCGCGTACGGGATCCCGCTGTACGACATGGTCGCCGACGGGCTGCTGTCGCCCGGCTCGGTCCCGTTCCCCGAGTAGCGATCCTCCCTCCCGTCCCCTATGAGTGACTCACCACCGGATACTGACGCATCGACAGACGCCGAGGAGCCGACGGGCCCGCCGGACGACGACGACGAGATCGACCGCCGGCGGCTGATCCGCTGGATCGCCCTGATCGCCTTCGGGATCCCCATCGTCCTCGAGGTGCTGACGTTCGCCAACATCATCGACGACGAACTACTCAGTGGCGACGAGCCGACCGAGACGGGGACGGCGACGCCGACGGACCGCCCCGACGCGGTCGGCGTCGGCGACGAACTGCTGCCCGAGACTGCGGCGACGGAGACGATCACCACCTCCGAGATCCGCGAGTCGGAGTCGTCCCGGACGTACGTCTTCGGCGTCGAGGTGGAGAACGACACCGACGCGACGGTCTCGCTCCGCACCCGACACGTCCGCCTGCGCGACGGGACGACCGTCGACGGCGTCTCGAGCACGGGCTCGGTCGAGCCCGACAGCTCGGGGACGGTGACCGCGGCGTGGGAGATCCCCGAGGACTCGATGCCGGACGCCGTCGAGGTCGTGGCGCTCCGGGACGGGGAGCGCGTGTTCGAGGGGTACGTTGCGGTCGAGCGGCCGCCGATCGTCGGGTAGCGGCTCGTCGCACCTCCTTCTGCGAACCCCTACGGGATCGGCTACTCGGCGTAGGGGTTCGCCGGGTCGTCGTTGTGCCGGCACTGCTGGGCGTGGAACGAGAGGTCGAACTGCACCTCGTCGCTCTGGATCTCGTTGCCGACCTCGAAGGGGAGCTCCCAGGAGAACCCGATGTACTGGGTCGTCGAGTTCGGCCAGCAGTCGTCGTGGTGGCCGTTGTCGTCGTCGCCGTTGTCACCGTTGTCGTCGTCCCCGTTGCCACCGTTGTCCTCGTCGCCGTTTTCGCAGTAGTAGAACTGGACGTGACTGACCTCGTAGTACGTCCGGTTCTGGTTGCCCGTGTTCTCGGGCGCGTAGTCGACGCCGCCGGTAGTGGCGCAGTCGTACTGGTACGTCGCCGTCGACGGCCCGCCCTTCACCGCGACGAGGCAGAGCTCGGCGTCGCCGGTGGTCTCCCACTCGACGCCGACGACCTCGCCGTCCTCGGTGTCGACGCCCGTGATCTCGACCTCGCCGTTCGGCGTCGTGTCACCGACCTCGGGCGTGTCGTCGATCTTCCAGTCCTCGCTCGTCGAACACGCGACCGTCCCGTTCTGGGTGGTGCTGGCCGCGCCGACGGCGGCGCCGACAGGGGCCTGGTTCCTGATCAGGCGCCCGTCCTCGAGTTCGGCCATCACGTCCCGGAGGGTGCCGCTCGCGATGGGGATCTCGTCGGAGCCGAACACGTTGTCGCCGCCCTCCCCGTCCGCGTCGGCGTCGCTGCCGTCGTACCAGACGTCGACGAGGATCTCGTCGGCGAGCTCGCCGCTCCAGTCGTCGCCGCTGTCCTCGCCCTGCGGGTCGTCCTCGCCCGCGGCCTCGCTCTCGGGCTCGTTGACGCCGTTCTCGGCGTTCCGCGTGAGCTCGCCAGCCATGTGCACCCACGCCGGGTTGTCGTACACGTGGAGGCTGATCGTCGCCTCGCCGTGGTCGCCGGGCTTCACGTCGCCGAGTTCGAAGATCGGCCCGGGGTTGTCGGTCAGCGGCTGCTCCTCGATCAGCTCGCCGTTGTAGTGCTCCTCCCAGTCGATCTTGAGGTTCAGTTCGCCGGCGGTCACGGTTCCGCCGGTCGTTTCGGCGTCGTTGAGGAACGCCATCGTTCCAGTGCCGCCGAGCGCCGCGCCGGCGCCGATGCCGCCGAGCCCCGCGAGCGCCTTCCGTCGGGTCAAGTTGGGTTCGTCGTCTGTCATCGTGGTCACTCCCCCTCACGGGGAAGACCCACCGGCGGAGTCGAACCGCCGCGCGGTCACCGGACGTGGGTCAGGGTTCCTCAGGCGGAGTTCGTGCGTGCGCCGTCGTTGTGGCGGCACTGCTCGGCGTAGAACCCCAGATCGAACGCCATCTCGTCGCCCTGGATGACGTTGCCGACGTCCTCCGGGACCCACCACCGCATGCCGATGCAGTGGCCGGTGCCCGCCTCGAAGCAGTCCCGCTCCTCGGAGGTGTCGCCGGCACCGTACGGCATGTCGCCGTCGCCGTCGAGCGGCACCATCCCGCCGTTTCGGTCGATTATGTCCATCGCCTCCGCGAGCGTGACGTGGTCGTCGTGCTCGCCGTCGCCCTTACCGAGGATCACCTGCTCCCCGGCGATGACGACCTGCGCGATCTCGGCGTACACGCCGTCGAGGTCCGCTGGGTCCGGCGCCACGTACGCGTCGTCCGACGACGACGCGATCCCCTCGAGGAAGCTCGTGTCGGCGCTGCCGAGCGCGATCGTGAACAGGCGGATGCCGTCGTCCTTCGCGGCGGTTGCCGCCGCCTCGGCGGCCGACTCCGAGTTCGGCTCGCCGTCGCTCAGCAGGATCATCACCTTGTTCGCACCGGCCGTCGCGTTGGTTCCGTTGATCAGTTCGTCGCGCGCGGTGTCGATACCGGCGGCCATGTTCGTCCCGCCGCCGGCGTCGTAGGCGTCGATGGCGTCCTTGATCGACTGGTAGTCCGTCGTCAGCTCCTGATCGAGGCTCGCGTCGCTGCTGAACGAGATCGCGGCGCCCTCGTCGGGGCTGGAGAGGTTGTCGACGAACCCCGTCGCCGCGCTCTTGAGGTCGCCGATGCTGTCGTCCATCGAGCCGGAGACGTCGCTGACGAGCGCGACCTCGAGCTCCTGTCCCTCCTCGCCGGAGCGGTCGAGTTCGTTGTCGCAGTCCTCGTCGTACCAGATCTCGACGTGGGTGTTCTCGGCGAGTTCGCCGTCGTCCGCGCCCTCGGACTCCTCGGGATCCGTCGTCTCGCCGCCGCTCTGGGTGAAGTTGTCGGCGGTGAGCCAGACGTACCCCGGGTTGTCACAGAGGTGGAGGCTGAACGTGATCTCGCCCTCGTCGCCGGGTTTCACGTCGTCGAGTTCGATCAGCGACTCCTGGCCGTTGTAGTCGTACTCCTCCGTGAGGTTCTCACACGTCAGCTGGTCGACGATGTTGCGGTCGTCGTCGCTGTACTCGTACGTCTCGCCCTCGATCTCGATGGACTGCTCGCCGTCGCCGTCGTGGTCCGGGTGCGCGTTGACGTACTCCCAGGAGCCACTCGACCCGTAGTACTGTTGCTGCCAGTCGAGTTTGAGGTCGAGCGTCCCCGCGGTCATCGTGTTCCCCTCGACCGATTCGCTGTCGTTGAGGAACGCCATCGTCCCGGTGCCGCCGAGGGCGGCGCCGGCGCCGATGCCGCCGAGACTGGCGAGGGCTTTGCGTCGCGTCAGGTCGAATCTCTCGTCTGCCATCGTCTGTCACTCCCCGTCGAGGGGAACGCCCACCGGCGGAGTCGAACCGCCGCGCGGTCACCGGACGTGGGGGAAATAGTTGTTCGCCTATGCGCCAGTGCGACCGATCACGGCGAGGTGACTCCCTTGATGTAGTATTCCTCGTCGCCGTCGCCGGTGAACCCGGGACCGGTGATCTCGGAGTCGACGCCCGGCACGAGGTCGACGGAGAACTCGGGGAGTTCGTCACACCACGGGCTCATCGGGAAGCCGTTGTGGCGCGCCTGCTCGGCGTAGTAGTTCATCGAGAGCTCGAAGGAGTCGCCCTGCACCTCGTTCCCCACGTCCGTCGGCAGGCGGAACTGGAGTACGAAGTGCTGGGTCCCGTACTGCCCGGTCGTGAGACCGCTCGGCGGGGTCCCGCCCCACCACTCCTCGATGGCATCGACGAGGCCGTCCTCGGTCGGGAAGAACGGCGAGAGGTGGACCGTCTGACTCTCGTCTGCCGGGTAGTAGGGCTCGGATTGACCGTCCTCGCGGACGTCGATCATTTCGTTACGCACGCCGTCGAGGAGCACACCACAGTTGTTCAGGTTCGAGATCCCCTCCATCCAGTCGGACACCTTCCGCCACTTGTTGACGGCCTCTTCCGTGTCGCCGTTGTACTCGCAGTCGAGGGTGTCGTCGTAGAACGTCTGGACCTCCATCAGGTCGTCTAGTTCGCCCCCGTCGGTGTCGAGATCCTCCGCATCCGACTCTGGATCGTTCATCCCATTCTCCGAATCGCTCGTCACCTCGCCGCCGAACCAGACCCACGCGGGGTTGTCCGTGACGTGGATGCTGGTGGAGATGCAAAACTCGTCGCCGGGCTTGACGTCCTCCAGTTTCAGGATCTGTCGGCCGTCGACGTCGGTCGGTTCGATTTGGACCGAGTCCGGGTTCTCCTCGCTGTCGAGTTCCTCACCGTTGTAGTACGTCTTCCAGTCGAGCTTCAGGTCGAGCTCGCCGGCGGTGATCGACGCGCTCGTGCTCTCGGTGTCGTTCAGGAACGCCATCGTCCCGGTGCCGCCGAGGGCGGCGCCGGCGCCGATGCC
>NZ_BBJN01000008.1 GCF_000739555.1 Halolamina rubra | reverse complement strand
CGCCGGGAAACGCCTGACCGTCGACGACGCCGTCGAACTGCTGACGACCGGCACCGACTCGTCGGGCATCGACGCCGCACGGAAGGAGCGCGTGCTGGAGCTCGCCGACCGCCGGCGCGCCGAGGAGGTCGGCGACGCCGTCACGTTCGTCGCCAACGTCAACAACAACGTCACCACCGCCTGCAACACGGGCTGTCTGTTCTGCAACTTCAAGAACCCCGACAGCGCCTTCGAGAAAGACTCCGGCGTGGAGCACACGGGCTTTACCAAGACGCCCGCCGAGAGCCGCGAGGCGGTCCGCGACGCCGTCGAGCGCGGGGTGTACGAGGTCACCTCCGTCTCGGGGCTCCACCCCGCGTTCGCGCTCGACGACGAGCACCGGGAGATCCTCGAGACGTACGACGACGCCGCCCGGACGGTGAACTACAAGCCGCCCGAGCGCTACGAGACAGACCCCGGAACGTACGTCGAACAGCTCGAAGCGATGTCCGTCGGCGGCGTCCACGTCCACTCGATGACGCCCGAGGAGGCGTACCACGCCCGCCGCGGGACCGACAGACCCTACGAGTCGATCTACGCCCGCCTCCGCGACGCGGGGCTCGACTCCGCGCCCGGGACGGCCGCGGAGATCCTCGTCGACGAGGTGCGCGAGGTGATCTGCCCGGGGAAGATGGACACCGGCGAGTGGGTCGCGGCGATGGAGGGCGCCGCCGCCGCGGGGCTGCCGCTGACCTCGACGATGATGTACGGCCACGTCGAGAACGAGATGCACCGCGCGAAACACCTGCAGGTGATCCGCGACCTCCAGGACCGCACGGGCGCGATCACGGAGTTCGTCCCGCTCTCGTTCATCCACCAGAACACGCCGCTGTACGAGGCCGGCGTCGTCGACTCCGGCGCCAGCCTGGACGAGGACGAGCTGCTCGTCGCCGTCGCGCGCCTGTTCCTCGACAATATCGACCACATCCAGTCCTCGTGGGTGAAGTCCGGCGACGAACACGGCCTCAAACTCCTCAACTGCGGCGCCGACGACTTCATGGGCACCATCCTCTCCGAGGAGATTACCAAACGCGCCGGTGGCCAGTACGGCGAGTTCCGCAGCGTCGCGGACTACGTCGAGATGGTGGGTGCGATCGGCCGGCCGCTCGCGGAGCGCTCGACCGACTACGAACAGACGCGCCGCGTGGCGATGGACGGCGGCCCGTACGGCCCGGAACTGGGGCCGAAAGCCGACGGGACGCCGCTGCTGGAGTAGCGTCGCGGGTCGGAACCGTTCCCACGGGCGAGCAAAGCCTTTGGGCGCCGGCGTCGACCCGAGCGTATGGCCGACCAACGGGAGCTTCTCGCACTACTGCTCGAGGACGCCAGACAGTCGACTGCGGATCTGGCCCGACAGACCGGCCGCTCCGAGGCCGAGATCGAGGCCGCGATCGACGAGCTCGAAGCCGCGGGCGTCGTCCACGGCTACCAGGCGGTCGTCGACTGGGCCAACGCCGACGAGGAGCGCGTCGAGGCCCACGTCGAACTCAACGTCGAACTCGACCGCGAGACGAAGTACGACGACATCGCGGGCCGGATCGCCAATCACCCCGAGGTGGAGACGCTGCGGCTCGTCTCGGGCGACTTCGACTTCGCCGCGGTCGTCGTCGGCGACTCGATGCGCGACGTGTCGGGGTTCGTCGCCGACCGGATCGCCCCCATTCCGGAGGTGACCCAGACGGTGACCCACTTCGTGATGGACACGTACAAGCACCGCGGCGTCGACTTCGGTGGCGACGGCGACGACGACCGGCTCTCCGTCTCGCCATGAAGGTCGCCGACCGCGTCCGCCAGACCCCGCCGTCGGGCATCCGGAAGTTCTTCGAGCTGGCCGAGGAGGCCGACGACGTGATCTCGCTGGGCGTGGGCGAGCCGGACTTCTCGGCGCCGTGGGCCGCCCGCGAGGCCGCCATCGACGCGCTCGAACGGGGCCGCACCTCCTACACCGCCAACCGCGGCCGCGCGGATCTCCGACGAGCGATCGCCGACCACGTCGCCCGATACGACCTCGACTACGAGCCCGAGCGTGAGGTGCTCGTCACCGCGGGCGCCAGCGAGGCGGTCGATCTGTCGATGCGCGCGCTCGTCGACCCCGGCGACACCGTGGCGGTCCCCCAGCCCTCCTACATCTCCTACGGGCCGACCGCCACCTTCGCCGGCGCCGACGTCCTCCCTGTACAGACGCGGGCCGCGGAGGCGTTCGAGCTCACCGCGGACGCGCTCCGCGAGGCCGGCGCCGCCGACGCGGACGTGCTGCTCTACTGCTACCCCAACAACCCGACGGGCGCGGTGATGGACGCCGACGACCTCCGGCCGGTCGCCGAGTTCGCCCGCGAGCACGACCTGACGGTGCTCGCCGACGAGATCTACGCCGCGCTCACCTACGGCGGCGAGCACGACTCGATCGCGACGCTGCCGGGGATGCGGGAGCGGACGGTCGTCATCGGCGGCTTCTCGAAGGCGTACGCGATGACCGGCCTGCGGCTGGGCTACGCGCTCGCGCCGCCCGAAGCTATCGAGGCGATGAACCGCATCCACCAGTACACGATGCTCTCGGCGCCGACGACGGCCCAGTTCGCCGGGCTCGAGGCGATCCGGGCCTGCGACGACGCGGTCGAAGAGATGCGCGACGCGTACGACCGGCGCCGCCGCTACACGCTCTCGCGGTTCCGGGAGATAGGACTGGACTGCTTCGAGGCCGAGGGGGCGTTCTACGCCTTCCCGGAGTGTCCCGGCGACGACGAACAGTTCGCGGAGGAGCTGCTCAGCGAGGAGGGCGTCGCGGTCGTCCCGGGCAGCGTGTTCGGCGAGGGCGGCGAGGGCCACCTGCGGATCTCCTACGCGACCGGGATGGACGAGCTCCGCGAGGCGACCGCCCGGATCGAGCGGTTCCTCGACTGAGGGGGGCGATCGGCCGAGCTACTGATCGAGTGCGCGCTTCTCGACGATGGCGCCGCCGGCGCCGACGGCCACGTCGGCGCTCTCGGGCCGGATCACGGCGCCGTTGAGGTTGCTCTCCGTCGGCGTCGCGACCCGCTCCCACGATCCCAGCGTCTGCCGCCGGAACACGTAGCCGCTGCCGCCGGCGGCCAACCCTTCCTCGCTCAGCCTGTCGACGCTCTTGATCGTGTTCGAGCCGACCTGTAGCGCCGTCCAGCGGTTGCCGTCGTAGCGGAACAGCTTCCCGCCGCCGGCCGCGGCGTTCAGGTCGTCGCCGCCGGGGCCGGCGACGTCGTACAGCCCGACGGAGCCGCCGTCGATGCCGATCTCCTCCCACGTCGTCCCGCTGTCGGTCGACTCGTACACTTTTGCGTTGGTGTCCACGGCGACGAAGCTGTTCTCGCCGTAGGCGCCGGCGCCTTTGATGCTCGCGCCGCCGCCGGGTTTGACGACCGCCTCCCACTCGATGGAGCCGTCGGACTGGCGCTCGCCGGTCAGCTCCTCGCCGGAGCCGTTGACCAGCGAGATCGTCTCGTTCGTCCCCGCGAGCCCGGTGACGGTGATGGCCTCCCAGGTGGAGGTCTTCCCGTTCGGCGCGGAGTAGTCGGTGAGCTCGTTCGTCGTCGTGTCGATCTCGCCGATGACGCCCGACCCGCCGGCGACCCAGACGCTCGCGCCGTCGCTGGTGGCGTCGATGCAGGTCAGGCTGTTGCTGGCGGCCGAGGGGCCGTTCTCGAGGACGACCTCCCACTCGCCGTCGACGCCGCGGCTGAGGACGCGCCCGCCGCCCCCCGCGGCGAACGGGCCGCCCGCGGCGTCGACGACGCCGTTGAGCGACTTGCTGGTCGGCGACTCGACCGCCTCCCAGCCGTTCTCCGCCGCCGAGGCGGATCCGGCTGCACCGAGTCCGACCAGCGCCCCGACTGCCGCCCCGCTCCGCCTGAGGAACCGTCGTCGACTGTGGTCCGACATCGCGGCTGGCTTGGAACCGGCGCTGAAAAGTATTGGTGGCCACGTATCGATACTGTAACCCGTCAATAGGAAGAAAGAAAGGAACGGAGAGGGGGAACGCGTCGACCCTTGCTCAGGCCTCGGCGCGCTCGTTGACGTCGACCTCGCCCACCAGCTGGCGGTGGACGTACGGCATGTCGATCCCCTCGGCGTCGAAGCGCTCCTTCACCTGCTGGACCGCCTCGCTGCGGACCGCGACGTAGTCGCCGCGGTCGGGGTCGTCGATCCAGAACCGCGCCTGGATGCCGACCGCGGAGTCGCCGAGCTCGGTGACGCGGGTGGTCGGCTCGGGGTCGGTCAGCACGCCGTCGACGCCGGCGATCTCCTCGACGATCGCCTCGCGGGCCAGGTCGATGTCGTCGTCGTAGCCGATGCCGAACACGAACTTCTGTCGCAGCTTCTCGTAGGCGACGGGGTTGGTGATCGCGTTGTTCGCGAGGTCGCCGTTGGGGACGGTGATGCGCTCGTTGTCGAACGTCCGGACCGTCGAGACCCGCAGATCGATCTCCTCGACGCGGCCGGAGTTGTCGTTCCACTTGATCCAGTCGCCCACCTCGAACGGCTTGTCCTTGATGATGAACACGCCGGCGACGAAGTTGCCGACGAGGTCCTGGGCGGCGAAGCCGACCGCCAGCGCGAGCGCGCCCGAGAGCGTCGCGGCCGCGGTGAGGAAGCTCGGGAACCCCGCGGCCATGAACGCGACCGCGACGGCCGCGAACAGCACCAGCGCGTTGGCGACGCTCTTCGTCAGGCTCCGCAGCGCCTCCGTGAACCCGCGCGCCTTCAGCAGGCGGAGCAACAGCGGGATCAGCACGAACCGCCCGAGCGCCCACGTCGCGACGAAGCCGAGGACGAACGCGACCGCCTGCCCCGCGAGTGCCGACAGCGAGACGCCGAACAGCTCGCCGCCGAGCCCGAACTGGAGCGTCGTGAGTGGATCCATGCTGTCGACTCAGCACCGCCCCCCGCAAAGAGCTACTGGCTCCGGACCACGGGGGACGGCGCGGTGATGCCGCCGTCGACGGCCCGGCGAAGAGCTATGGTCGCGGCGACCAACAGTTAGCTATGGAACAGGAACTCAAACTCAACCAGCTGGCGGACGCGCTGACGGAGCTGGAGTACCCGCTCGACAACGAGACGGCCGCCGACGCCTGCGAGGGCGTGACGCTGCTGCTCGCCGACGGCACCGAGCAGTTGGCCGACGTGATCGCCGACTCGAACGAGGACCGCTTCGACTCCGCCGACGACCTGGAGAGCGAGGTGATGAGCAACCTGCCGCGCAACGCCGTGGGCGAGCCGTACCAGTCCGAGGGCGACGCGTAGGTCGGGTCGGAGCGAGGACCGGCTACTCCGGCAGCGAGAGCGGGCCGTCGCGGCGCGCGACCGCCCGGAACCGCGCGCCGTGGGCGTCGTCGGCGTCGACGCGCTCGCGGACCGGTTCCGGGAGCCAGCCGTCGTCGGCGCCTTCGGGAGCGTCGGCGACCCGGCCGTCGAACCCCCCGCGGCGCAGGTTCTCCGGGAGGTAGCGATCGTACGTCGGGAGTCGCTCGTACAGCGGCACGCCCGCGTCGTCGGCGATGTCGCGGAGTTCCCGCAGCGCGGGCCACTCGTAGTCGGGGTTGATGTAGTCGTCCGTGATCGGCGAGACGCCGCCGAGGTCGTCGACGCCACAGTCGAGCAGCTCGCGGGCGGGCGAGAGGTTCGGCGGCACCTGCACCGAGATTTCTTCGGGGAGGGCGGCGCGGGCCATCGCGACCGCGCGGCGCATCGTCGCCACGTCGGGCTGGTCGAAGTCCGAGCGCTCGTTGGGGACGACGTTCTGGACGATCACCTCCTGGACATGGTCGTAGCGCTCGTGGAGCTCGCGGATCGCCAGCAGGCTCTCCGCGCGGTCGCGCCAGTCCTCGCCGATGCCGACGAGGATCCCCGTGGTGAACGGCACGCCCAGCTCGCCCGCGGTCCGGATCGTGTTCAGGCGCTGGCCGGGGTTCTTGCGCCGCCCGCCCGAGTGGGCGCGCACGTCGGCAGTCGTCTCGAGCATCACGCCCATCGAGGCGTTCACGTCGGCGACTTCGGCCATCTGCGCGCGGGTCTGGTCGCCCGGGTTGGAGTGGGGGAGCAGCCCCTCCTCTAGGGCGATCTCGCAGGCCTCACGCAGGTACTCGTGGATCGAGTCGTGGCCCCACTCCGCGAGCTGGTCGTGGATCTCGGTGTATCGCTCGTCGGGGTCGTCGCCGAAAGTAAAGAGCGCCTCCGTACAGCCGGCGTCGGCGCCGATGCGGCACTCCTCGCGGATCTCTTCGGGGGACATCAGCGTCGCCTCCCCGGGCACGTCGTAGTAGGTGCAGTAGGTGCAGGTGTAGCGACACGCGGTGGTGAGCGGGATGAACACGTTCCGGGAGAACGTGAGCGCGTCGGCGGCGTCGACGTCGTCGGGCGTCACGTCGAGCAGGCGATCGATCTCGTCGTCGGCGATCGAGAGGTCGACGTCGTACTCGTCGGCGCCCGGGATCACGCTCGGAGGTGACAGGGGGACGAGTATGAAGGTTTCACTCGGGATCGGGTTCGGCTACTCCCGAACGACTTCGACCCGCCCGCCGCCCACGTCCAGTTCGAACCCGGCGTCCACGAGCCAGTCGCGTGCGGCACCGTCGCCGTGGAGCAGCACCTCGGTCAGGTCCGCGGGCTCGTCGATGTCCACCGCGAGCAGTCGGGAGTCGACCTCCCTGACCGACAGGTCGTTCTCGCTGGCGATGGCGAGGTGGTCGCGGTAGGAGGCGCCGTGGTAGTCGACGTGGAACGCGGCGTCGCGGGCGAGGAAGGCGTTCGTGCCGCCGCCGAGCCCCGCGGCGATCGCGAGGTCAGCCTCAGAGTCGAGGAGGGTTTCGAGCGCCGCGGGCGTCGCGAGCGCGAGGTCGGCCATCACCACCGCGGTCGGCACCGTGTCGAGGCGATCGTTCACCGCCGCCGTCAGCGGGCGGTCGTCGACGACGACCGGCGCGTCCACGTCGACCGAATCGGTCGCGAGCACCGTCACGTCGAGGTCGCGGTCGACGCCGTCGAGCGCGGCGAGCACGTCCGCGAGCATCGCCGCGGCGAACTCGCGTCGCTCGTCGGGGGTGAGAACGTCGGCCAGCCGAGATTTCGGCCGGTCGGTCGAGAACGGAACGACGGTTCGCACGAGGGGCGGGGGGCTCAGAACAGCGACTCGAGCTCGTCGTCGTCGTCGTTGACGAGCTCCTCGAGGTTCTCCTCGCTCTCGTCGCGGATGTCCTCGATGTTGTCCTGTGCCTCGATCGCGACCTGCTGGAGCTCCTTGATCCGCGGGACGTTGTTCACGCCCGACAGCAGGATCACGCCGGCGACGAAGTTCGCGCCGCGGACGGGGTAGTCCCCGCCGCGGACCTCCATCGAGCCCGTCTGCTCCTCGAGCCACTTCCGCCCGCGCTCGATGCCTTTCCGGTTGAGGTACTTCGGCGGGCCGGCCATCACGAGTAGCGCGCGTTCGCTGCCCTCGATCTCACAGGGGAGCGTGAGCCGCCCGAGCGCGGCCTTCCGGACGAGGCTGGTGATGCGATTCGTCGTGTGGGCGGTGTCGAGCTCGTCCTCCTCCTCGCCGCCGGTGAGTCGCGAGAGCAGGCCGCCGTTGCCGCCGCCCGTGTTCTCGACCTCCTCGCGGGCGTAGCCGACGGTGGAGACGCCGCCCCCCGCGAGTGTGTTGATGATCTCCGAGGAGTCGACGACGCTCTCGGCGACCTCGCCGCCCTGCTCGACCTCGCCGGCGCCGAACAGGATGCCGAAGCGCTTGACGATCTCGTCGTTGATCTGGTCGTAGCCGCCTTGGACGGACTCGCCGGTCTTGCGCCAGGCGTCGTTGTCGAACACGAGGAGGTTGTCCACCTCGCGGACGAACGTCTGGAACGAGCGCGCGGCGTTGAGCGTGTAGATCCCGCCCTCGTCCGAGCCCGGCAGGATCCCCATCCCGTAGACCGGCTCGGTGTAGATGCGCTTGAGGTGTTTCGAGATGACGGGCGCGCCGCCGGAGCCGGTGCCGCCGCCCAGCCCGGCGATCACGAGGAACGCGTCGACCTCGTGGACCGGGATGGAGTCGATGGCGCCCTGCACCTCGTCCATGTCCTCCTCGGCGATCTCCGCGCCGAGCTCGTTGTCGGCGCCGACGCCGTGACCCTTCACGCGGGACTGCCCGATGAGCACCCGTTGGCTCTCGGGGATGTTCTCGAGCCCCATCAGGTCCGCTTTCGCGGTGTTGACGGCCACAGCCGCGCGGACGATGTTCGACCCCTGCTCGGCGTCGTAGCCGACGAACTTGTCGACGATCTTGCCCCCGGCCTGGCCGAAGCCGATCATTGCCAGCTTCATACGTGCGCTCCCCTCATCGTTGGTCGAGAGTCACGTGCATGCCGAACAAAAGGCTTGTGGGCCGACCCCACGACTTGCCGGGATACGTCCGGGAACTTCCCCCGGCCCCCGTCGGTTAATTTTTGAAAAGTGACGCGTTTGGTCTATCGACGCGCCCAATCGAGCATGTGCGCGTAAAACGGGTCCGACCCGAGCGCGCCCGCGTCGCCGACGAGGACGAGGACTTCTTCGCCCGCGTGAGCGCGACGTTCATCCGCCGCGGGTCGTCGTAGATCGGGCCGTCGAGGTCGCCCGTGGCGACGAAGGAGACGACAATCACCTCCTCGCTCGACCCCTGGAACCGGTCGACCGTGTCGACGGTGGCGTCGACGCGTCGGTTGATCTCGGCGACCTGCGCGCGGAACGGCGCGATGACGCCGATGTCGTCCGGATCGACGCCCGCCGCGACGAACTGGTCGACGATCTCGGCCACGCGGTCGGCCTCCGCGGGGTTGGTGTTGCCCACGCGCTCGCCGTCGGGGTCGACGAAGGCGACGGGATCCTGAAGCTCGGTGGGGAGCCCCTCCGCATCGACCCCGTCGAGGTCCGAGAGCCGCTGGGCCGCGACTGCGCCGTTCGCGGGGCGGAGCGCGCCGTCGTAGAACTCCCGCGAGGGGAACGCCTGGATGCGCTGGGCCATCCGGTACTGGCGGTCCAACAACACCGACGCCTCCGGGGCCAGTTCGTGCAGGCGCTCGAACAGCGAGGTCGAGAGGTCGAGCCGGGCCGGCCGGCCGTCGATGGCCTCGCCGTCGGCGCCCTCGCCGGTCGTGGTGCCGCCGTCCGCTTCAGCCAGCCCGTACTCGCTGGTCCACGCTTCGCCGCCCTCGGCCTGCACCACGGGCGGGAGCTGCTCGTGGTCGCCGACGAGCACGAACCGCTCGGCGAGGTTGATCGCCGCGAGCGTCGCGGGCTCGGTCAACTGGGAGGCCTCGTCGACCAGCGCCACGTCGAACGCCTCCTCGCGCATCACGCGGGAGCCGCAGGAGGCTGTCGTCGCCGCCACCAGCGAGGCGTCCTTCAGTTCGGCGATGCGGTCGCCGGGGTCGCCTTCCTCCGCCAGGTGGAGGTGTTGCATGTCCTCGCGGATCCCGGACTCCGTGCCAACCCGGACGATCTCGCTCTCGTCGACGCCTTGGTCCAGCACCGCCTCGAGCGCGTTGTCGACCGCACGGTTGGTGAACGCCGAGAGCAGCACGCGCTCGCCCTGCTCGATCATCGCTTGCACCGTCTGCGCGATGGTGTACGTCTTCCCGGTCCCGGGCGGCCCGTGGACCAGCGCGAAGTCCTCCGCACGGATCGCGAGGTTGACCGCCTCGTTCTGGGCGTCGTTGTTGTCGACGTACTCCCGCTCGGCCCCCGAGAACTCGGGCTCCCGACGCCCGAACAGCACGTCCTTCCGGTCCGGGTCGCCCGTGAGGACGCCGTCGTGGAGCGCGGTCAGCATCCGGTCGACGGAGAGCTCGGAGGGGTACACGTCGAGCCGGCGCACGTCGACGGGCTCGTCGGCCTCGACGACGATCTCGGCGCCGGCTTTCCCGCTCCCGAGGCTCTGAATCCGGCAGAGCTCCGCGTGGCCCTGCACGGGGTCGCCGTCGCTCGCGAGCGCCACGTCGCCCTCGCGGAGCTTCGAGACGGCGTCGTCGGCCTTCCGGGCCCGGAGGCGCCAGCGCCCGCCCGGGATCGCCTCGCGGTCGATCGGCTCGAGGTCGATCAGCGCACGGTCGTCGTCGGCGCGCTCCTGGGCGTCCTGCTCCCAGAGCTTCCGGTACTCGGCGTGGACCTCGCGGCGCTCGGCCTCGATCGACTGGTAGAACCCCTCGAAGTACGCCCGCTCCTCGGGGGGGAGCGGTTCGCCGATCTGGCCGGCTTTGGACTCCTGATCGAGGCGCCCGGAGACGACCATGCAGGTGTCCTGCTCGAAGCAGTACTGGCAGGTGGCGTCGGCCTCGAACCCCGTGGGGATCGAGGCGTCGAACTCCATCGCCGCCAGCTCGTTCCGGGTTCGGACGACGAACTTGAGGAGGCCCGGCCCCACGGAGAACTCCTTCGCCGGCGAGAGGTCGCCGGTCTCCTCGGCGCGTTCGAGCGCGGTGTTCTTCGTGTAGAGGAGCGTCCCCGTGTCGGCGTCGACGCCCTGCTCCTCCAGCATCAGCGCGTAGCAGGCCGCCTGCATCTTGTCCTGGAAGCGCGGCTCGCGCTTGGTGTTCTTCCCCGTCTTGAGTTCGACGGGCATCCCCCGGCGCAGGGCGTCGGCGCGGCCCTTCAGGCCGAAGGTGGGCGAGATGAGCGTGTACTCAGAGCGCCAGGTGTCCTCCTCGGTGAGGGTGCCCTGTTCGAGCCAGCCCTCGACGGCCGCGGCGTTCCGGCGCACCTCGTTCTCGACCTCCTCGCGGTCGTACCCCAGCGCGCCGAGTTCGAGGCCGGCCTCCGCGACGCGCTGGTCGATGGCGTCGTCGAGATCGCGGCCGCGCAGCAGGTCGCCGAACACCTCGTGGACGACGGTCCCCTTCACCACGGGGTACTTCAGCGGCACACCGGAGAGCTTGTTCAGGTAGTACATCCGCGGGCACTGCACCCACGAGCGGACGGCGGTCACGTCGACGAGGAACTCCGGTTCGAGCACGACCCACGAGTCGGGGGTGGTCTCGTACGTCGTCTCGCCGCGGAACTCGTCCTCGTCGGCGTCGGTGACGAGTAGCTCCATCCCCGCCTCGGCGTACTCGGCGGTTTCGGACCACTTGTTCCAGAGCGTCACCGTGGTCGGGTCGCCGGCGCCGCGCTCGGGCCGGATCGTGAGCTCGACGAGGTCGGCGCCGCCCGCGGTTCGCGGTTCGCCGACGTCGACGATGGGGCCCCGAAGTCGCATTGTGGGGAGCAGTGGGTCCCGGAGTTAAACGGTGTCGGTCGGGGTGGTTCGCGAGCTGCCGTACACTTTTGCCGCGGTAGCGTCGATATCGGTGTATGAGTAGCGACAACCCCGGTAGTGCGGGCGAACCAGACGGGGCCCAGCAGATCACGCTCACGCTCGCTGAAGACGAAGAGTGGTGGGTCGCTCGCGACGAGGAAACGGGCGTCAGTTCTCAGGGCCGAACGCGGGAAGCGGCCCTCGATAACCTCGACGAAGCAGTGGCAGGGTACCACGGTGAGGGTCGCGAACCGGCCGACGAGGAGCTTCTGGAACTCGGCATAGATCCGGCCGGAGCCGAGTAATCACGGGAGAGCGACACCCCTCCCCGAATTTCTGCAGTAATAGCTCACCGGTGCGTGGTTAGCCACTCGACGGCGAAGTCGACCAGCGCTGGCTGATCGACCAGTTTGGCCGTCGCCGCGCCCACCTCGCCCGTAGCGACCGCGTCGGGGTGCGCCGCCTCGAACGCCGCACCGATCTCCGGAAAGTCGCCGTTGTCGTGCTCGATATCCATCCACTCGACCCACTCGCGATCGCCGTCGTGCAAGACCGGCGCGCCCGCGGTCGTCTCGCCGGCGTCGACGTCGGCGCGGTACTCCGCGAGGTGGAGGGAGGTGTTCGTCGCGTGGTCGGTGCCGAGCAGGAGCACCGAGCCCTCGCGTTCGTACACTCGGGCGAGCGGGGAGTCCTCACCCATCCCGTTCGCGAAGCTGTGGGCGTCGACCACCGCCGCGGCGTCGGCGCCCCACGCCGCGAAGGAGTAGAGTGGGTGCTGGCTCCGAACAGTCCCCGGGTAGTCCCGGAAGCACTCAGCGACAGCACCCATGGAGCGCGTCGGCGTCACCGCGGGCCGGTAGGGCGGCATCGACTCGCGGATCTGGGGGATCCAGTCCTCCGGAACAGGTGGGTTCGACCATACCGACGGATCGCTGTACTGCGTCGAGTGGGTCGGCATGACCACGGTGCCGCTCTCGGTCACGACGCGCTGGAGTGCGTCGACGACGGCTTGGGGGCCGCCCGCGACCCAGCCGAGTTCCGAGAGCGCGCTGTGCACGAGGAGCGTGTCGCCCGCGTCGACACCTAGGTCGCGGAGGTCGGCGGCGATGCGGTCGACCGTGACGGGGTCGTCGACGGCGTCGACCGCGGCGTGTTCGCCCATAGGGTCGGGTTTGTCGGGCGGTATAGGTGTCTTGTGGACGCGAGAGTCGCCTACGGGAGGAACAGCGTCGCGACGTAGCCGACGCCGACCAGTGTGAGGAGGGCGCTGACGCCGGTCAGCCATCTGCTCCGTTTCGCGAGACGCGAGCGGACGCTGTCCAGCTCGCCCGGGAACAGGTACGCCGGCCCGTCACCGTCAGAGACGCCCCAGAACGCGTCGCTCGGCTTCGTAACGCGGTCGTACTCGCCGACGACGGTGGCGGTGTTCCCCGGGGCGAGTGGTCTGAGTCGGAGCCGGTGATCCGCCCTGGGAGGCTCAGGACTGTCGACACCAGCCGCGGAGAGGAACGCCGCCACGTCGTCGGGTACTGGTTCGTCCTCCGGGAGCGAAATGCTGTAGCTTCGCCGGGAAAGCTCGCCCGAGTGGATCGACACGGCGTCCTCGTCGACTCGAAGTTCGCCGCTGCCGTCGTCGACTGCGAACGGGCGGGTGCGCTCCCCTTCCGCGACGGTGACCCACACCGGCCGACTGGAGGTGAGCCCTCGGTCCTTCTGGAGCGCGTACGCACAGGAGAGAACGTCACCGTCGGTGTCGGGTATCTCGAACGTGCCGTCGATGGGGGTGAGCGAGCCGTCGACGGCGACGACGCCCGTGTCGGGGTTCCCGGTCGTGCAGTCGTCGGCGGCACCGAGCCGACTCCGCATGGTGTGCCCCGCCAGTCCGACGGCGACGCCGAGTGGGCCGAGTGCGCCGCCGACCGAGAACAGGCCGTCGACGACGTCGAACTCGCCGCCGCCGGCGTTCGATCCGGCGATACCGAGCGTGAGTAGCGCGAGGGCGAACGCGGACGCGACCACCATCGCCGCCGTCGGAGTGCCCGTGCGGCGCTCGAACGACCGGAACGCCAGTCGCACGGAACTCGGCGGGATGATGAGGAGGAGGCAGAGCACGATGACGCCGACGGCGAGGACCGCCATCCCCAGCGTGTACGTCGAAACCATGCCACTGCGGTGGCGAGGGCGGCCTGATAACTGTTTCTCTCGTCCCCGGCGCAACCGCCGCGTTCAAGCACCCGACCCGCCTCTGTAGGGGTATGCAACGGGAGAGTGAGCGATGAGCGGCCGGGGGTTCGGCTCGCTGCCGCTCCAGATCGGGTTCGTGCTCATCATCGCGCTCTCCGGCGTGTTCGTCTCGATCCAGGCCGGCGCGGGCATCCGGTTCGCGCTGCTCGCGGGCGTGGGTGGCCTGATCGTCGGCGTCGTGATCACGTGGTTCGTCGTCCGGAACCTCCGGGACGTGATGCCCGACACGCCGGATATGTCGGACCGCGAGTGGTAACGGCGCTCCGAAGAAGGATTACGCGACCCGGGCGAGCCAGCGCTCGGGGTCGTCGAGCTCGTCGTCGGTCGGCAGGTTCTCCGGTCGCTCCCAGACCTTCGCGGCCGTGTCGAGCCCTTCGGCGTCGGCGACGGCGTGGAAGAAGTCGGCGCCGCGCTCGTACTGTCGGCGCTTGATCCCGAGCCCGAGCAGCCGACGGATCAGCTGATCCACCGGGCCGCCGCCGCTCCGTCGGGCGTCGATCTTCCGGCGCAGGTCGTCGTACTCCTCGTCGAAGGCGCGATCCATCAGCAGCTCCGCGTACCCCTCCACCGCGGTCATCGCGGCATCGAGTTCGGAGAACGCCTCGCGGTTCAGCCCGCCCGACGCGAGCTGGGTGACGGTGTCGCGCATGCGTGACTCCAGGTACTCCGGGAGCCACTCGGCGGCGCCGAACTCCGCGGCGTGGGTCACCTCGTGGAACGCGATCCAGCGGCGGAATCGCGGGAACTCGACGTTCAGCTCCTCGGCGGTTCGCTCGATGTTCGGGTGGACGAAGTAGAGTTCGTGGGTCGGCCCGCCGTCGGCTTCGGCGAGCAGGAGGGGGTCGTACTGGCCGAGCACGTGCCGCGCGAGGAAGGCGAGCGAGAACGACATCGAGCCCGTGTTGACCACACGGGAGGCGCCCGGGAACAGCGGCTGGTCGAACTCCTCGGCCATCGGCTCGATCAGGCGACGGAACGTGTCGACGTTGGCGTCGATCCAGTGGTGGCGGTTCTGGAGCGAGATCGTCTCGGGCACGTCGAAGGCGACGCCGCCGACCTCGCGGATGCGGTCGCGGGCGTCCCGCACGTCGGTCGCGTACCCCTCGCGCTCGGCCGCCGAGAGCTCGAGCGAGCCCGGGTCGGTGCTCGCCTTCGCGGCCTCGGAGACGGCCCCCCAGTCGACGACGCCGTCCCCGGAGGCGGAGACGACGGCGTCGACGCTGCGGAAGAGATCCATATCGATACTCGGCGGCGGGCGGGCAAAAACCCTCGTCCCTACTCTTCGACGACGATCTCCTCGCTCCCGGCGAGGAGTTTGTACGCGGCGATCGCCAGCGCCAGCAGCAGGCCGACGACGGCGGCGACGACGAGGCCGACGCGCCCGCCCGCCTCCTCCTCGGGGCTGGTGATCTCGATGGGGACGGAGTCCTCCGCCTCGCTCTCGAGCTCCTCGGTCGCCTCGTCGACCTGCTCCTCGATGTCGTCCAGCGCGTCGAGCCCCTCGGGTTCGACGCCGGCGAGCAGCTTCCGGACGGCGTAGGCCAGCGCCGCGAGCGCACCCAGGCCGACGAGCGGCCCGAGCACGCTGAGGGGGGACCCTCCGGAGGATTCCTCGGACGACTCTTCGGTGGTCGTCGCGGTCGTGTTGGTCGCGGTCGAGTCGCTCGTGGTCGCCTCGCCGTCGGTGAGTTCGTCGACGCCCGGGAGGCTGCGCGGCCCGACCTGGAACTCGTCGTGGAAGTGGAGCTCGAGGAACGTGAACTGTTTGTCGGTCATACAGGTTCGTTCGGGCGCGGGCGGCAAAGCCGTTGTGGGGTGGGGCCGCGCTTCGGCGTGGGAGTTCCACAAAACGGCCACGCTGGCCACCATCGTCGGACTCATGGGCCACCCCGCCAAGTCGCCGCCATGGACGACAGTCAGCGGGCGTTCCTCGACGAACTGCTCACCACCCCCAGCCCCTCCGGCTTCGAGACGCGCGGCCAGCGCGTCTGGGTCGACTACGTCTCCGAGTTCGCCGACCGCGTCGAGACCGACGCGTACGGCAACGCGATCGCGGTCCACGAGGGCGACCCGAGCGTCGACACGGAGTTCGCCGTCGGCGGCCACGCCGACGAGATCGGCTTCATCGTCCGCGACATCGTCGACGACGGGTTCCTCCGCCTCTCTCGGGTCGGCGGCTCGGACCGAACCGTCTCGAAGGGCCAGCACGTGACGGTCCACACCGACGACGGGCCCGTGCAGGGCGTGATCGGGCAGACGGCGATTCACCTGCGCGAGGGTAACGAGGAGTACGAGGACATCAAGGAGCAGTTCGTCGACGTGGGCGCCGAGGACGAAGACGACGCCGAGGAGCTGGTCTCCATCGGCGACCCGGTGACGTTCTCCTCGGAGATTCAGGAGCTCGCGAACAGTCGCGTCGCCGCCCGCGGGATGGACAACCGCGTGGGGACGTGGGTCGCCGCCGAGTCGCTGCGCCGTGCGGCCAAGGCCGGCGCCGACGCGA
The DNA here is from genome assembly GCF_000739555.1 of Halolamina rubra. Taxonomy (GTDB): domain Archaea; phylum Halobacteriota; class Halobacteria; order Halobacteriales; family Haloferacaceae; genus Halolamina; species Halolamina rubra. The sequence continues at coordinate 90,804 of NZ_BBJN01000008.1, read as the reverse complement.
CCGTCTTCGCCGTCTCGACGGTGCAGGAGGAGGTCGGGCTGAAGGGGGCGCAGATGGTCGGCTTCGGCATCGATCCGGACGCCTACGTCGCCGTCGACGTGACCCACGCGACCGACAACCCCGACGTTGCGGGGAGCGCCCGCGGCCCGGTCGAACTCAGCGAGGGGCCCGTGGTCGGTCGCGGGAGCGCGAACCACCCGAAGCTGGTGGATCTCGCCCGCGAGTCGGGTGACGAGGACGACGTGGAGTACCAGCTCCAGGCTGCGGGGAGCCGGACGGGCACCGACGCCGACGGCGTGTTCACGCAGCAGGGCGGCGTGCCGTCGCTGAACGTCGGGATCCCGAACCGGTACATGCACACGCCGGTCGAAGTGGTCGACACGGAGGACCTCGACGCCGTCGCGGACCTCTGTGCCGCGATGGCCGAGCGGGCCGGCGAGTACGAGTCGTTCGAAGTCGACATCTGAGCGGTCGCGGCGCTCTGCGCTCGGTCTCTCTCGTTTTCCCTCGCTTTCACCCGACCAGTAGCCACGCGATCCCGAGCGCGACGCCAGCGAGCGCCAGCGTCCCGAGCGCGTAGCCCGTCGCCAGCGTGCGGTCGCCGTCTTCCCACGCCCGTACGGTCTCGACCGAGAACGAGGAGAACGTCGTGAACGCGCCGCAGGTCCCAGTGCCGAGCAGGAGCAGCACGTCGTCACCGGCGCCGCCGAAGGTGAGCAGCCCCAGCACGAACGTGCCGAGCGTGTTGACCGCGAGCGTCGACGCCGGGAACGGGGCGTCAACATCTGCGAGTGCCTCCCCGACTGCGTAGCGCAGGGTTGCGCCGAGGGCGCCGCCGAGGCCGACGAGGATCGGTGCGGGCGCGATCACGCCGACTCACCTCCTGAGCGTTCGTCACCGTCGCTGCCAGCGTTGCCGTCGCCGCCAGCGTCGACGACGCGGCGCGCGAGCCACATCCCCAGCGCCGCAGCGGCGAACCCCAGCGCGTAGTTCGCGAGGACGTTCCCGACGAGCAGGGCGGGCGAGCCAGCCAGCGCCGACTCGACGGCGAAGGTGGAGTAGGTCGTGAACGAGGAGAGAAACCCCGTCGCGAGGGCGAGTCGGACCGCGCGGGAGAGGCGACCCGCGGCGACGGTGGCGACGACGGCGCCCAAGAGGAACGCGCCGAGGACGTTCGCCGCGAGCGTGCCGCCGAGGTCGGGGAGGGCGACCGCGAGCAGCCAGCGTGCGTTCGCGCCCGCGAACCCGCCGCCGGCGACGAGAGCCAGGGTTCGGGCGCGGGAGACCATACGGCGCCTGCTGGGTCCGGTGGGGCCAAACCGCTGTCGCTCCGGGTCGGATCCGGAAAGAAACCGTTAAACGGCGCGCCGGGCACCTTTCGGGTATGGCTGGAACCATCGAAGTGCTCGTCGCGGGCGGTGAGGCCGATCCTGGCCCGCCGCTCGGCCCCGAGCTGGGTCCGACACCCGTCGACGTGCAGGCGGTCGTGCAGGAGATCAACGAGGAGACCGACGCCTTCGACGGGATGGAGGTCCCCGTCACCATCGACTACGAGGACGACGGCTCGTTCTCGATCGAGGTCGGCGTCCCGCCGACGGCGGAGCTGATCAAGGACGAGGCCGGCTTCGACACCGGCTCCGGCGAGCCCCAGGAGGACTTCGTCGCCGACCTGACCGCCGAGCAGCTGAAGAAGATCGCCGAGCAGAAGTCCTCGGACCTGCTCGCCTACGACACCAAGAACGCGGCCAAGGAGGTCGCGGGCACGTGTGTCTCGCTGGGCGTCACGATCGAGGGCGAGGACGGCCGCACCTTCAAGCAGCGCATCGACGCCGGCGACTACGACGACACGTTCGCCGAGGCGTAGTTCGGCGCTTCTCTCTCCGTTCTCTCACTCGGGGAGCGACGCTATTCGTCGCTCCGGAACTCAATCGCGATTAGCCCGACAGCGAGCAGGAGGCAGGTCGCCGTGAGCACCGCCGCCGCGGTCGATCGGAAGTAGCCGTTCGCCTGCCCGAGTTGAAACACGCCACCGAAGGCGACCGCCGCGATCGCCAGCGGGCGCAGGGGGCGCTCGCCGGTCGTCGCGAACTGCCACGCGGCGACGCCGATGCCGGCGACGACGACCAGCACGAGGAGCCCGATCCAGAGGAGGGCGGTGTCGACCATGGCTGTGAAACAGTCGCCCGCGGAATCACGGTTGCGGTCGGGGCCGCCGCTCGGTTCTCGGGGGAGCTACTCGGCCCCGCTGCGCGCGCGGAGTCGGTCGGTGACTGACTCGGTGACCCCGGTGAGGTACGCGGTGCCCCAGATGCCGACGACGATGCCGCCCAGCGTGTCGAACAGCAGGTCCTTCATCGTGTCCTCTAGGCCGTACTGGGTGAGCACCGCGGGCGCGCCCGTCGCCTCGGCGGTCAGCGCGATGGCGAACTCGATCACCTCCCAGAACACGCCGAAGGCCATCGTGAACAGCAGGATGAACACGAAGGTAAAGCGCGGGGGGAAGCGCACGGTGTCGGTGTGCTCGTCGAGCGCGCGCACGGTGACGTACCCCGCCCCGGCGACGAGGCTGGCCGAGAACGTGTGGGTCATGTGGTCCCACCAGGGCACCGCGCGGTAGGGGTGGGCCTCGGCGCCCGGGAGGCCGACCGTGCCGAACCCGTGGAGGAACACCGCGAGGGAGATCCAGAGGACGAGCGCGGGGTCGAGTTGGATGTCGTAGTCGCGTTCCAGCAGGGCGGGGATGTACGTCACCACGAACCCGACGCCGGCGTTGACCATCACGCCGACGCTGCCCTCGTAGAAGCCGACGGTGATCATGCCGAACAGGCCGTACTGCATCGCCTGGGCGGCGATGCGCTGCTGGCGGTCGCTCAGCCCGAGCCAGTCGCGGATCCTCACTGCGGCTCACCCCCGTTCGTGGGCTCGTCGACTCCCGGCCCGCGGTTCCGGCCGTTGGCCAGCCGTCGGAAGTAGTAGGTGAACAGCAGTGCCGAGATGACGCCCGCCATGGTCGCGGCGACGAAGTCCCACATCAGCGCCTCCTCCGCGTGCGGCCGGTCGAGAAAGCCCGTGCCGAGGTAGATGTCCGAGAGCCATTGGGCGACCGCCCAGATCCCCGCAGCCGCCATCGTGGTGACGACGACGAACACCACCGCGAACGCGTCGTTCATCCGCGTCGTGGTGAAGCGATCGAGCAGGACGGCGACGATCAGCGCGACCGCAGCGACGGCGACGTAGGTGGTCACCCGCCCCGTGAGCGCGACTTCACCGACGGTTCGGCCGGCGACGAACACCCGGCCGCCGACGGGGAGTGCCGCCAGCACGAGTAGCTCCCACGGGAGCATCGTCTGCCAGTCGCGGTGCATCACGGCCGGGAGCGCGCCGAGGACGACGACGACGAGCACGAACCCCGCCCAGACGAGCTGGCCGGTCAGGAGTTCGAGCACGCCCGTCCCGAGGAGGAAGATGAGCACGGCCCACGCCACCAGCGCGTTCGCGCGCTCGCCCTCGACGAGTCCGAGCCCTGCCGTATCCATGGCTGCGTGTTCCAGCGGTACGGGCAAAACACTTCGGCCCGTGGGTCAAGCGGTGTCGAATACGTGCCTCGATTCCCCGGCCGTCCCTCTTGAACCACTGAACCCAATTAAGTGGTAAGATTCTTTGTCTGTGGTACCATAGTCGAATCTATGTCAGCAGAGACAGATGGACAGGGGCGGCTGTACATCCCGAAGGAGGTTCGGGAGAAGTACGGCCAGAAGTATCACATCGTGACGTACGAGGACAAAATCGAGCTCATCCCCGTCGCGGACGACCCACTCGCCGCCGTCCGTGAGGCAGCGGGCGAACTTCGTGACGCATCAGTCGACGACATTCGAGAGGATATCGAAGAAGAAGCACAGGAAGACGCTCGAGAGAAGGACGCCGATAGATGACGGTGTACGTCGAGACCGATTTCTTGCTCGCGCTAGCCAAGGATTCCGACTGGTTGCAGGGGTCAGCTGAAGAGGCACTCGCCGAACACGATGTCGAAACGTCGGCGTTCTCCTATCTTGAACTCCTTCTCGCCCGAGAACGCTACGAGTTCGACTACGTCCCCCTCGTGGCCAACCTGCTCGAACTCGTTCCAGTGAAAGACGAGGCAGAGAAACAGGTCGTGCTGAAGGCTGTCAACTACTACGAGGAGGGGATGACCCCGTTCGACGCGTTCCACGCCGCGACTGCGGAAACACGTGGGATGGACGTACTCTCCTCCGAGAAAGACTACGACGATATCGAGGTCGAACGAGTCCCACTCGAACCGACTGACGAGGAGTGACGACGGGCAGATCCGTGGTCAGATTTGGCTCTCTTCCGTGCAACTCAGCAGCTGAAGTCGAAATCGACGCATCCACACGGTCGGCCAACAGCTTCACCTCTCGTAACGCTATTCGGTCGCTTTCTCCCGACGGTGTCACCCCAATATCGGAGACTTCGAGCTTCTCCTCGAAGGTGCGAACCTAGCCTCGTAACGGTTAAACGTCACCCGCCCGGCCATCTGTACATGAGCGAAGCAGATACGACGGGAGATCGCGCCTGCGTCTCCTGTGGCATCTCCGTCACGGGGACCAACGCGGCCCGGTTCAAGTGCCCTGACTGCGGGACCGTCATCTTCCGCTGTGCCAAGTGTCGCAAGCAGAGCAACCTCTACGAGTGCCCGGACTGCGGGTTCAGGGGGCCCTGACGATGGGTGACGTCGCCGCCAAGATCAAGGTCATGCCGGAGAGCCCCGAGGTCGACCTCGACGAGCTCGAGGACCGACTCGAGGCCGCGCTCCCCGAGGGCGCCGAGATCCGCGGCTACCAGCGCGAGGACGTGGCGTTCGGCCTCGTCGCGCTGCTGCCGACGGTGATCGTCCCGGACGACGCCGGTGGCACCGAGGCCGTCGAGGAGGCGTTCCGCGACGTGGAGGGCGTCGAGAGCATCGACGTCGACTCCGTCGGCCGCCTGTAAGGCCGTCGACGATTTCTGCGGTTTCGCTACGTCGTGAAGCGCTAGCTGTCGATCTCTTCTGCTTGGGTCGGAGTAGCCAACCGGCGTTCGTGTTCTCGGTGCGGGAGGTTGGCACGGTAGTCGCTCCTTGACATCCTCCCACCCCTGAAGGGGTGGGCTTCCGCTCGCTACGTGTCATTATCGCAGTAATGATTATCTAGATAATGACCTTCTACAGAGAAAGCGAGGCGAGTGCCTCGGGGCTTGACCCCGAGGCGGTTCACTTCCTCGCTGCACAGGAATCCGAGCAGCGCCAGCGGGAGAAGTTCGTCGAACAGATCGCCGCTCACGCCGACGAACGCCAGCCACGGGTTTCGGACTGGGAAGATGCACTCACGTACCTCGCCGAGAAGCTGCAGGAGGAGCGATTGATCGTCGCTATCGACGAGTTCCCATCTTTAATCAGGGAGGGAACCCCCGCCCTTGAGGCCGGGTGGGGAATCGCGTCACTTGACTACGCTTTTCGTCGGTCACGATCTCGTCGAGCTTACTGGTGATTCGGTCGCGTGCGTGATCGTCCAGCCCGTCAAAATCACGCCGTGCGGTGTCCGTGAGCTCCCAGTCCCACTCACTCATCACTGTCGCGTTTCGAGTCCTCGAGACCGTAGGCTGCCTTGACGTCGTCGCTACTGTGGGTTCGCCCCTCACGAATCTCTGCTTCGCTGGTGAGCATCGCCTTCAGGTCCGCACGGGTGAATTCGGGATGCTTGAGCGCATCGCGAAGCACGAACCGGATGAATTCGCTTCGACTGTTGAATCCCTGTTGCTCCCACGTCGTATCGACGTCCTCGAGGAACGTTTCCGTGATTCGGATGTTCACCGTTGTCTTGTCAGGGGGTGACTCGGCTTCTGCCATACTTTGTGTTGAAATTGTGTATGAATAAGGATTACGGCGAGCAGGACGGCTGTCGAACAGGTTCCTCCGGAGCCTCGTCTCTGCGGAGACGCAGGGCTGTCGAATCCTGTTTCTCCCGCCACTCGAACAGAACGCCAAAGGCGCTGCTCCTCGTCGGCCCGACAATGACTGTCGCCGTCGTCGTCGCCGCCGGCCAGGGAACGCGGATGCGCCCGCTCACTGAGCGTCGCCCGAAGCCGCTGCTCCCGGCCGCGGGGAAGTCGCTGCTCGAACACGTCCTCGACACCTGTGCCGACCACGTCGACCGCTACGTCGTCGTCGTGGGCTACGAGGGTGACCAGGTCCGCGAGACCGTCGGCGACGAGTACGCCGGCTCGCCCGTCGAGTACGTCACGCAGGACGAACAGCTCGGCACCGCCCACGCCGTCGAGCAGGCCCGCGAGTACGTCGACGAGCGCTTCCTCGTCCTGAACGGCGACGTGGTGATCGACCCGGAACTGGTCGCCGACCTCGCCGAAACCGAGGGGAGCGCGATGGCGGTCAAACCCGTCGCCGACCCGCGGAACTACGGCGTCGTCGCCCTCGACGGCCGGCGCGTGACCAACGTCGTCGAGAAGCCCGCTGACCCGCCGACTGACCTCGCGAACCTCGGCATCTACGCGTTCGAGCCCGACGCGTTCGCGCACGTCGAGGCAACCGAACTGAGCGACCGCGGCGAGTACGAGATCACGGAGTCGATCCAGCGCTACATCGACGCCGGCAACGACGTGACCGCCGTCGAGTACGAGGGGAAGTGGCTCGACGTGGGCCGGCCGTGGGAACTGCTGGAGGCGAACGAGTACCTCCTTGATGGGCTGGAGGAGGATGTTCGCGGCACGGTCGAACCGCGGGCGACGCTCGACGGCGCGGTCGTCGTCGAGGAGGGCGCTCGGGTCCGCAACGGCGCGTACATCGAGGGGCCGGTCGTCGTCCAGTCCGGCGCCGACGTGGGACCGAACGCGTACGTCCGCGGGGCGAGCGTGATCGGCCCCGACGTGCGGGTCGGGAATGCCGTCGAAGTGAAGAACTCGATCCTGATGGCCGACACCGCCTGCGGCCACCTCTCCTACGTTGGCGACTCGGTGCTCGGTCGGGAGGTGAACTTCGGCGCGGGGACGACCGTGGCGAACCTGCGCCACGACGACGAGTGCGTCCGCGTGCGCGTGAAGGGTGAGTCGGTCGATACGGGCCGACGGAAGTTCGGCGTCGTCGTCGGCGACGGGACGAAGACGGGGATCGACACGAGTCTGAACGCGGGCGTGAAACTCGGTGCTGGCGCGCGGACGAAACCGAACGAGACGGTGACGCGGGATCGGATGGAGTAGCAGTTTCTGGCGCTGTTGAAACTCGCAATCGAGGGTTCAGAACTCGACTAATTCATAGCGCGTCTCTTTCAGCTCCCTCGGGGGCCGGTTCGTGGGTAGCGGTGACGAGGAAGGCGCGGCGTGGACTATACGGACGGTGCTTCGGGGATGGCGCCGAGCTGCGTCAGGATACCGGCCATGTCGTAGTACCACCACGCCTCTGTCACCTCGTCGCCGTCGAGCTCGTAGACGGTGACGCCCTTCCACGTGACGTGGTTGTTGGTGGGTGGGATATCCAGTTCGGCCATCTCCCCTTCGTGCGTTCCACTCGCCTCCCACTCCGAGGCGACTCGCCCGTCACCGACGATCACCGAGGTGGTCTCCACTTCGAAGTCGGGGAACGCCGTCCGAATCTCACGCACCCACTCCGTGAACGCATCGAGCCCCTCGTAGTGGTTCTGCTGTGGTTCGTTGTGAACCACGACGTCTTCGGCGAACCACGTCCCTGCCGCATCGATGTCGCCCTCGTTCCACACCGTGTCCGCGTGCTCCCGAAGCAGTTCTGCGATCTCTTGGCTGTTTTTGGTAGACATATCGGGTTTTCTCCGGTACGTATCCATCGCCGAAAGCGGACGCTTGTACCGGGTAAGCGGAGGTCTCCGACGGGCTTTGTTATGGGCGTTGTACATGCTACTGCCCCGGACTACGGGAGAGTAATGCGAACTTAGCAGTCGATGACCCGGCCACAAGCAATTGCCAGTGAGTTCCACGGCGAAACTGTCGGCCAGTCACGGCAGAGCCACGCGTGTCGGTGGGATGGGTAACGGGTTCGCCGAACTTACACCACCAGCGCGCCACCGACGATTGCGAGCGTGCCCAGCCCCACACAGATCGCCCAGAACGGGAGCTCGTCGACGATCCGCAGCAGCGCGTCGATTGACGCGTACCCCGCGACGGCCGCGGCGCCGAGGGCGACTCCCGCAGCGAGTAGCGAGGTGTTCAACCCCGTGTCGAGATAGCCGAGCAGGCCGCCGCCGACCGAGGCCGGGATCGCGAGCAGGAACGAGAAGCGGAACGCCTCGGTGCCCTCGTGGCCGCGGAGGAGGAGCGTCCCGGTCGTCATCCCCGACCGCGAAATCCCGGGGAGGATCGCCAGCCCCTGGGCGACGCCGACGAGCACGCCGTCGAGGATCGTCGCGTCCGGCCCGCCCCGAGTCGGTCCCGCGAGAGGTACTGGAACGCGCCCGTGAGCACCAGCAGGACGCCGATGAGGGCGATGAACACGCCGCCGCCGAGTTCGGAGACGGCGTCGACGAGCGTCAGGTAGGCGGCGACGCCGACGACGCCCGAGACGAGCGTCCCGATCGCGAGGAAGGTGACTGTCGCCTGCTCGCCCTCGGTGGCGTTGGCCGGTCGCCACGAGGGAAGGAGCGTCAGCACGTCGCGGATGTCCTCGCGGTAGTACACCGTCGCGGCGAGGGCGGTCCCGAGGTGGAGAAAGAGTGCGAACGCGACGCCCGCTTCCGGCGATCGGCCGAGCGCGGAGAGGACGATCGTGATGTTGCCCTCGCTGGAGATCGGGAGCCACTCGAAGATCCCCTGGAGGATCCCGACGACGAGGGCGACGACGAGGTCGCGAGCCATACCCCACGCCGGGACGGCGAGGCGTATGATGGTTCTGTTTTTCGCGCCAAAACTGCGAGTATCGAAACAGTAACCTGTCGGGCTGAGAGAGGTAGGCCCATCATGGACGCAGTCGTTCTCGCGGCCGGCGAAGGCGAGCGGTTGGCGCCGCTGACCGAGTCACGGCCCAAGCCGATGCTCCCCGCCGCCAACCGGCCCATTCTGTCGTACGTCTTCGACGCGCTCGTCGCCGCCGACGTGGACTCGATCGTCGTCGTCATCGGCTACGAGCGAGACCACATCCGCGACCAGTTCGGCAACACGTACCGCGACACGCCGATCGAGTACGTCACCCAGGAGAAACAGCTCGGGAGCGGCCACGCGCTCCGGCAGGCCAAGGGTGCCGTCGACGGCCCGTTCCTCGTGCTGAACGGTGACCAGATCGTCGCGCCCGAGATGGTCGCCGACGTGCGGGACGCCTACGAGCCCGGGCGTGCCTTTGGCGCCCTCGGGGCGATCGAACACGCCGACGCCGCCCAGTACGGCACCGTCTCGATCGACGACGGGAGCGTGACGGCGTTCTTCGAGGATCCAGCAAACGACGAACACTACACGCTGAACGCCGGCGTCTACGCGTTCGACGAGCGGCTGTTCGACGCGCTCGACGCGACGCCGCGAACCGACGGCGAGCTGTCGCTGCCGTCGACGCTCGAACGGATCGTCGGCGATGGGAACACCGAATCGATTCAGGCTGTCCGGACGGAGGGGCTCTGGGTCGACGCCACGTACGCGTGGGACCTGCTCACCGTCGCCGAGCGCCTGCTCGACGAGGGGTGGATCGAGGGCGTTGCCGAGGAGGACGATGTGTGGGTGGCCGACTCCGCACGAGTTCACGACTCGGCAGTTCTCAGGCCGCCCGTCGCGATCAGTGCGGACGCCGTCGTCGGGCCGAACGCAGTCGTCGGGCCCGCAACGTCGCTCGGTCGGAACGCGACTGTGGGGGCGAACGCGACTGTTTCTCGATCTGTGCTGGACGTGGACACCCGCGTGGGGGCGAATGCGTCGCTGCACGAGGTCGTCGCCGGCCGTGCCGTCGATATCGGTGCGGGGACGGTCGCGCCGAGCGGCGTCGCCGACATCCCCGTCGCTGGACACGTTGTCGAGGGGCAGCGTGTTGGTGCTGTGCTCGCTGATCGAGTGAGTGTAGAGGGGGCTGGGAGCTTCGACCCCGGCGCGATCGTCGGGACTGGTGCCACGCTCGGCGTCGGGACGCACATCACGGGTCGTGTGGATCGAGACACGGAGGTGGTGCGCTGAATGTGCGGCATCATCGGCGCCGTCGGTCGCGGGGACGAGACGCTCGACGTCCTCCTCGACGGGCTGTCGAACCTCGAGTACCGCGGCTACGACTCCGCGGGCGTCGCCGTGTCAGGTGGGGACCTGTCGGTTGCGAAGCGCTCGGGCGAACTCGACGTGCTCGAGAAGGCGCTCGCGGGCAAGTCCCTCCCCGGTACCGTCGGCATCGGCCACACACGCTGGTCGACCCACGGGCCGCCGACCGACGAGAACGCGCATCCGCACATGGACTGCACGGGCTCGGTTGCGGTGGTCCACAACGGGATCATCGAGAACTACCAGTCGATCAAGGAGGAGCTCGCGGCCGCGGGCCACGAGTTCGAGAGCGAGACCGACACGGAGATCGTCCCGCACCTGATCGAGGCCCAGCGCGCCGAGGGGGTGTCGTTCGAGCAGGCGTTCCGGCACGCAGTCGGGCGACTCGAAGGGAGTTACGCCATCGCGGCCGTGCTTGAGGGCTCGGACACGGTCTACGCCGCTCGGAACGACTCGCCGCTCGTGCTCGGCGTCGCTGACGACGCGACGTACCTCGGGAGTGACGTGCCGGCGTTCCTGGAGTTCACTGATCGGGTCGTCTACCTCGAAGACGGCGAGGTGGCCGAACTCTCCCTCGACGGCTGGGACGTGACGACGCTCGCTGGGGAGGCTGTCGAGAAGGACGTGCGGACGGTCGACTGGGAGTCCGAGGAGACGGGCAAGAGCGGCTACGACCACTACATGCTCAAGGAGATTCACGAGCAGCCCCGGGCGCTTCGGCAGTGTCTGCAGGAGCGCGTCGACGAACTCTCCGGCACGGTGGATCTGGGCGACGATATCGAGGCCGCGGTTCAGAACGCCGAGTCGATCCAGTTGGTGGCTTGCGGCACCTCCTACCACGCGGCGCTGTACGCTGCGGAGTTGTTCCGCTCGCAGGGCGTGCCAGCCCAGGCGTTCGTCGCCAGCGAGTACGTTACCTCGCCGCCGCCACACGATGACGACACGCTCGTCGTCGGCGTCACCCAGAGTGGCGAGACCGCCGACACGCTGAGCGCGCTCCGGGATGCCCAGCGCCGCGGCGTCGACACGCTCGCGGTGACGAACGTCGTCGGGAGCACGGCCGCCCGGGAGTGTGACGGCGTGCTCTACATCCGGTCGGGCCCGGAGATCGGTGTCGCCGCCACCAAGACGTTCTCCGCGCAGGTGCTCGCCGTGAACATGGTCGCGGCCGTGATGGGTAACGGCAGTGCGAGTCACGAGTTCGTTAGCGCGCTGCGAGATCTACCCGGGCAGGTGCAGACGGTGCTCGACGAGACGAACGCGCGTGAGGTCGCCGAGCGGTTCGTCGACTCGGACGCGTACTTCTTCATCGGCCGTGGGTACGACTACCCGGTCGCGATGGAGGGGGCGCTGAAGATGAAGGAGATTAGCTACAAGCACGCTGAGGGATTCCCGGCTGGTGAGTTGAAGCACGGCCCGCTGGCGCTGGTGACTGCCAATACGCCGGTATTCGCGGTCGTGACTGGGGAGACGGGCTCGGAGAAGACGGTTGGGAACGTGAAAGAGGTCGAAGCGCGTGACGCACCGGTAGTTGCGGTGACTGACGGGCGGACTGACGTTGAGCGGTACGCCGATGAGGTGTTGGAGGTGCCCGAGACGGATCCGCGGCTCGCGCCCGTGCTGGCGAACGTGCAGTTACAGCTCGTGAGCTACCACGTCGCGAAGAAGCTCGGACGGAATATCGACAAGCCGCGGAATCTGGCGAAGAGCGTGACTGTCGAGTAACGGCCGTTACTTCTCGTTTCGCTGGTCGTCCTGTGTCTCGTCCCGTTCGTCCGGTGGCTCGGGTGGTTCGAGCAGCGCGATCAGGAGTTGCCCGGGTCGTGTCTCGGCAGCCTGCTTACCGAGGGCGACGACGGCGTCGACGCCGCGTTTGAGCGTTGACTGTTCGTACCACGGTTTCGTGGTCTCGATCGCCCAGTCGAGGATATTGATGAACGGGCCGACGGTCCAGGTCTCGCGGAGGTCGATGACGATGACTTCCGGTTCGGGTTCGGCCGTGAGCCAGTTGTAGAGCCAGGAGTTCTTGACGGTGCTCGTGACCCAGCGACCGGCCGTCTCCGCGGCGCCGATGAATCGAGAGTGTTCGAGCCCGCGGCGGATCCCCTCGATGCGTGTGGTGAGCGCCTCTCGGAGTCCCGACTTCTCGGTGGCCATCTACGTTGTACGTTTGGGAGCGGTCGTTTGTCGGTTTCGATGCTGACAGGGCGCCGAGGGCTAGCCGCCGACGCCGACGACTGTCGCCTCAACGGTGATGGTGCCAAGGTCGATGACGACGGTCGAGCCCTGCCGGATGGACTCGCTCTTGAAGGTGAGACCGGTCGTCGTCTCCCGGACGGTCAGGTCGGCCGTGATCGTCACCGTTCTGTTGTACGGGTGGTCGATGACGTGGACGCTCCCGTCGTCACCGGTCGTGATGATGACCGATGGCTCGGTCTCGACATCGGTAATGCGGGCGGTGGTCGTGTCGCCCGCGCGCTCGGTCATGCCGGGCTGGATGGCGTCGGCGAACTCCTCGCGGACGTCGTACAGCTGGAGCGTGACCGTCCGCTCGGTCACCGAGCCGCGGGGTTCGAGTGTGCCAATGCGCTCGATCTCTCCGTTGAACGTGTACGTGTCTGCCGGGAGCGTCACCGTCTGACCTGGTCTAACGGGCGTGTTGCCGAAGCGACGTTCGCCCGACTGCGTGTACGTTTCCATCGTGGCTCCGGCGACGACGCGCCGTTGGTTCGGGTCGTTGGTCGCGTAGACAGCGACGTTCTCGACGGTGGCGACGGTGCGCTCGCCGAGTCGGATTTCGTCGCCTTCCGTCACTTCTTCGGCGTCCGCAGCCGACATCGTGTCGCTGAGGACGACATCCGTCTGTTCAGTCGAGAGGGAGTCGTTCCCACCGACGGCACGAATGCGGCCGTTGACCTGATACGTCGACGTGGTGATGTCGAGTGCACGACCGAGTCGCGGCGGCGCGTTCGCGTACTCGATTGTGTCGCCGTTGACGACGCCGCGAAGTTCGGCCCTGACGATGACTCGGGTTTGCTCCCCCTGCGGGGTGAGGTGCACGTCGGTGATCGTGAGCTGGCTCTCTCCACCTGCGCTGTAGGTGTCACCCTCGTTGACCGCGGATAAGAGGTAGTCCGGCTGGGTACCGAGGTCGAGAGTGACGTTTGTCGTGCCCATGGCTGGCCCGTCCGTCGTTGGCTCAGGCTGGAGAACGAACGCCGCACCTGCGGCGACGACGGCGAGGACGAAGAGGACGACGAGTGCGTCGACGACGTTGACGACGCCGAAGAGGTTGCCGTCGTCGTCAAGCAATTCCATAGGTTCGATCACCGGTCATGTTGGTTCCGACTGCTCGGCAGAGTGGCAAAACGGTTCCGGAAGGAGTGTTCTGGCTAGGCGTCGCGGTAGTACGGGATGGTCCGTTCGAGCCCTGCTTCGAACCCGACTTCTGGCTCGTAGTCGAGCAGATCCTCGGCTTTCGAGATGTCGGCGTGAGAGTGGCGCACGTCGCCGGGACGCGGATCGTCGTAGATTGGGTCAATGTCGGTGTCGAGGATGTCGTTGAGCGTGTCGACGAGTTCGTTGACCGTGACGCGACCGCCGCAGCCGACGTTGAACGCTTCGCCGGTGGCGTCACCCTCAGCGGCGAGGATGTTCGCTTGGACGGCGTTGTCGATGAAGGTGAAGTCGCGAGACTGTTCGCCGTCGCCGTAGATGACCGGGCGCTCGCCGTCGAGCATCAGGGAGATGAACTTCGGGATGACTGCGGCGTAGTCACCGTTGGGGTCCTGGCGCGGGCCGAAGATGTTGAAGTAGCGGAGCGCAGCCGTGTCGATGTCGTAGAGGTCGCTGAACTGGAGGGCGAGCTTCTCGGTGTAGAATTTCGAGAGCGCGTAGGGCGATTCCGGCTGTGACTCCATGGACTCGACTTTCGGGAGCTGGTCGGTTGAGCCGTAGACGGAGGAGGAGGAGGCGACGACGGCCGTATCGACGTTGGCCTCCCGAGCGGCATTCAGGACTGTCGCCGTCCCGGTGCAGTTGGCGTCCGTGGAGGTAACGGGATCGTCGACGCTCCGTGGGACCGAGGGGACGGCGGCCTGGTGAAAGACGTAGTCGACACCTGCCGTGATCTCGGCCATGGCGTCGGCATTGCGGATGTCCCCCTCGTGGAAGGTAAAATCGTCGTCAGTGGTGAGGGCGCTAAGGTTCTGCTCACGACCGGTCTCAAAGTTGTCGATGCCGCGGACCGTGTACCCTCGGTCGAGGAGCGCGTCAGCGAGGTTCGAGCCGATGAACCCCGCGACGCCAGTAACGAGTGCAGTGGGCATACCTCCGAATTCTCCGCGGGTGGGGTTAGTTTGTCGGAATGGAGATGCCTACAGTCGAACGACGTGGTCGTCGTCGCGGTGGCTGGTCGCGTTCCGGGCGTCGAAGACAAGCGCCGACTCCTCGACGATTCGGTCGATGTCTAGTTCGGAGTGGTCCGTGACGATGACGGCACAGTCCGCGCTCTGGAGCCGGTCATCGGTGAGCGGGACCGATTCGTAGGTCTTCTTCCCGACCGTGAGCTCGGGAACGTGCGGATCGTGGTAGTCGACGGTCGCTTGCCACTCCTCGAGTTCCGTGATGATGTCGAGGGCGGGGGACTCACGAACGTCCGAAACGTTCGGCTTGTAGGCGGCGCCGAGGATGAGCACGTCGGCGTTCGAGAGCGCCGTGCCGCGGTCGTTGAGTTGGTGAACCACGCGGTCGACGACGTGTTGAGGCATCTCGCGATTGACCGTGTCCGCGAGATCGATGAAGCGCGTGTCCACGCCGTGCTGGTCGGCTTTCCACGAAAGGTAGAACGGATCGATGGGGATACAGTGGCCACCGAGGCCTGGGCCGGGGTAGAACGGCATGAAGCCGAACGGCTTCGTCTCCGCGGCCTCGATGGCGTTCCAGATATCGACATCGAGTTCATGGGCGATCTGTGCGAGCTCGTTGATCAGCCCGATGTTGACCGCCCGGAACGTGTTCTCGAGGAGTTTGACCAGTTCGGCCTCTGTGGAGGAGTCGACGCGAATGACCTCCTCGAAAACGGGCGCGTAGAGCGCTTCTGCTCGGTTGCCGCACTCGTCGGTGACGCCGCCGAGAACTTTCGGGATGTCCGTCGGCCCGTACTCCTCGTTCCCGGGGTCGATACGCTCCGGCGAGAACGCGAGATAAAGATCGTCGCCGATGGTGGCACCGTTCTCCGCCAGTACTTCAGCGACGGCTTCCTCAGTGGCGCCAGGGTAGACGGTACTCTCGAGCACGACCGTACAGCCATTGCTGACGACCGGTGCGAGGCATTCGACAGCGTCGAGAACGTAGGAGAGATCCGGCGTATCGGTTTTGCGGAGCGGGGTGGGGACACAGATAGAGACGCCGTCGGCGCCTGCGAGTTGGTCGTAGTCGGTTGTGAACGTCATGCCGGCGTCGACGGCCTGAGCGACTTCCTCGTCGGTAACGTCCTCGACGGTCGATTTGCCATTTCGGAGCGTCTCGACTTTGTTGGGGTCGACGTCGACGCCGACCACGTCGTAGCCCGCGTCGTGCATCGCGAGCGCAAGTGGGAGGCCGACGTAGCCCAGCCCGACGACGCCAACGGACGTCTGGTCGGTGTGCATGGTCTGTCGGATTCACTACAGTCGTTTGAGAGTGTCGTTACTTCCCGCGGACCGTCTGGGAGCCAGAGATGGAGGCTTAAGTCGGGGGAGTGTGTCGCCGAAGGTGTGACTCATCGATGACTCGCCGGCCTCGAGTCTTCCACCTCATCACGCGCCTGTTACAGGGCGGGGCGGAGGCGAAGACGCTCGCCACCGTCCGCGGGCTCGACGACTACGAGTTCACCGTCGGCTACGGCGCGGAGTACGCCGAGGAGCAGGTGGCCCAGCTCGAGGCCGATGGGATCGATACGAAGCAGTTCCCGTTGATCCGCCACTACAACCCCGTGACTGCGGTGCCCGCAGTGGTGTCGCTGGCACGGTATCTCCGTCGCGAGGAGTTCGATATCGTCCACACCCACAGCACAGAGGCGGGGATTATCGGTCGTTTCGCCGCGGCGCTGGCAGGGGTTCCGAACGTCGTCCACACGGTCCACGGCGTCCCGTTCGCGGACGACCGGAACGAGGCACTGAATCAATTCGTCCTCGCGTGTGAGCGCCGTGCAGCCACGCACACGGACCGCATCGTCACGAACGCCGACGTGATCGCCGAGGAGTATCTGGAGCGCGGGATCGGTCGGCCCGAGCAGTACACGACGGTCTACAGTGGTGTAGATTTGGCCGCCTTTGCGGATGCCGAGCCTGCTGAGGATCTTCCGGGTGAGCGGCCGCGCGTCGTGATGGTCGGGCGGCTCGCCGATGGGAAAGGGCACGGCGTGTTGTTGGATGCGGTGCCGTCGATGGACGATTTTGAGGGATCGGTGTGCATCGTCGGCGACGGTCCGCTGTACGAATCGCTGGAAGCGGAGATCGAGGAGCGGGGGATGTCGGAGCAGGTATTCCTGACTGGCTATCGGGAGGACGTGCCGCAGATTCTCGCGGCGAGTGATGTGCTCGTGTTGCCGTCGTTCCGCGAGGGGACGCCGCGGGTGATTACGGAGGCTATGGCGAGTGGGCTGCCAGTGGTGGCGACGGATATCGCGGGGATTCCGGAGCAAGTGGAGGATGGGCAGAACGGGAATCTGGTTTCGACCGGGGATTCGGCGGCGTTGGCGGCGCGAATGGGTGATTTGGTTGGCGATTCGGAGTTGCGTGAGCGAATGGGTGAGGCGGGGTTGGAGCGGGCTGAGCGGTTCTCGGTGGAGGCGATGGTGGAGGCGTTGGATGGGGTGTACCAGCAGTTGCTGGACGAGACAGACGAAGGCCGGAACTCTTGGAAGTAGACTACTGGCTCAGTCGGCTCCGGAGTTCGACGCCCGAGTATTGGTTTCAGAGGAGTCGTCACTCAACCACTGGAGCGGCCGCGCGAATCTCACGTGTTCACTGATGCCGATACCACCGAACAGGAAGATGACCCAGAGGAACATCTGCCGGTGCCGCATCCCCGTCCCGTAATTGGCAGTACCGACACCGTACAGGATAACGGCGACAGCTAAGCCGACGAGGAGGCCAACTGTTGCAGATGCGTTCTTCTGTCCGAACGACCGGACGCCCCACACCGCTGCAGCAGTGAACGCAATGTTGATGAGTCCCTCAATACCGACGAGCAAGTCAGGAATTGTCTCAATCATCCACGGGAACGGGGTGTAGAGGAAGTACGCTGCGCCGACCCAGCTGAAGGCAGCCAACTCGAAGACTGTTCGTGGGATAACCTCTGGCAGGTAGACGGCACGACCGCTAGCTCTTACTTCGCGAGTGTACGCCAAGAACTCGATTCCATCGCGAATGATGGGAAGCGAAAGTACGAACGCGACAGGAGACAGAGAAGCACCAAAAGCGATCGCTCGTCGGGATATGTATCCTGACTTCACAATATACACTCCGAGTGCGGCAACGACCGCTGCGACGAAGATTAAGAAGTTATCACTGCGCTGTAACAGCGAGATGTGCAAAACAATACCGGCGAGAACGTAGGAGAGTAGTCGAGACCGGTGCTTGGGGGAAAGTAGCATCAGACGTGCTGCAGTAGTAATACCGAATAGCACAATTGCTTCCCTAAGGAGCGTGCTGTGAACTGCAACAACACTAGGATAGAACATCATTGGAAGAGCGGCGACGACGCCAGCGTGGTGAGAGTGATAGTAGCGGGTGATGAGGTAGACGTTGTAAACAGCGAAGGCACCGAGAAACGCGTTCCCGAGGCGTGCGTAGAAGCCACTCGGCCCCGGCAGTAGCCAGAAGGGTGCCAGAAACGTCCCCCAGAGAGTGTAGATATCTGGAGAAGCCAGCGGAAACAGTAATTGAGACGGGTCTATTGATCCTGTAGTATACAAGTAAGGGTTGCCCTCTTTGAAGCCGCGAGCAATGGTCTCTGCAGTATTCCCAAATCCGACAGCATCTTTCCTCGAATCTGGGTTGAGTGTGGTGAGTGTCGTTATAATTGCTGCGACACTACGAACTAGGAATGTGATAACGAAGATAGGAATCGCCTGTCGTGTTTTATCCCACTCCATCTGTATTTGAAATTATATTTTGAGTTTCTAGCTCTGGTCGGGGTCGCCTGGATATCATGGAGTCGTACTCACTCCACATAACAGACCCGGAATCCCCAATTGGAGGCGATCTATGAAAGGTGTTTTACTGTTCAGGTAGAACTTCACAACAATGCCAGAAAGGGTAAAACTCGTCTACATCATCAACACTCTAGGAGTCGGTGGGGCGGAAGTCGGAATGTGCCGTCTTCTGGATGGACTCGACGAGGAGAAATACGACGTGACTGTTGTCGCTCTCGATGGGCAAAGTACCGGAATTGAAGATCGAGTTCCTGATTGGGCAACCGTAATCCGTCTCCGCCATTCATCTGGTAACTTTCTTTCTTCAGGATGGAAGTTTCTCCGTGCCGTTCGTGGGGCCGATATCATCGTCGGGTCACTTTTCCACTCGGCTATGGTAGCAAAACTCGCAGGAGTCGTCAATCCAGACGCAATAGTGAGTACGTGGCGCCACAGTAATTCGTTCAAAACCCAAAAACGGAGAACAATATTTAATCTGACAAGTTATCTCACTGATGTAGTTCTTGCAGATTCAGAGGCGGTTGCAAAGACGCTTTTAGAAGAAACGGATATAGATAGTTCACTTGTGCACACGGTTCCGATTGCAGGTATTAATCTAAGTGACTATCCAGTCGTCACTCAGGAAGCAACCGACGCAGCAGTTGTCGGTACAGTTGGACGATTGGCTGAGCCCAAGAACCCCTTCACAATTTTAGACGTAGCTGAACAGCTCCAAGAGGCCAATATTAAGTTCGAAATTGCTGGGGATGGAGAATTACGCGATCAACTGGAGGAGGAGATTCAGCATCGGCAGATCACGAACGTTACGTTACGGGGGCTTGTTGAGGATGTTCCAGGATTCCTCTCAAATCTAGATATATATTTTCAACCGTCTAAGCGTGAGGGGCTTTGTATCACCGTCATAGAAGCTATGGCAACAGGCCTTCCTGTTGTTGGTAGTGATGTAGGAGGAATTGGAGAGAATGTGAAACATGGGGAGAGCGGGTTCCTATACGACTCGACGAATACAGACGCATTCGCATCTACAATTCAAGATCTCGCCCAAAATAGACGGCGACGAGCTAAACTAGGTAAAACGGGGAGAGAAACCGTAGAAGAATTGTTTACACAAACCAACCTTGTTTCTGAGTTTGAGAAGGCGACGGAGAAAACTAGATAGTGAGAACAGTCCATTGATATTCACAGATTACTTGTATCCGAGATTCTGTAGTCGTTCGTCAACGAGTTGCGAATTTATGCTCCCCTGTGATTCATCAGTAGATTGGGCAGTTATTTCTCGACGCGGCCCACTCTCGTATTCTAGCCAAGGAATACGAACTACGGGGTCATCGTACAATCCACGAGGATGACCAAACTCACGAATGGGAATTGGAGACGCACGTTCTCCGACGTAATTTCCGTGATCTCCAGTAACGACTGTTTTTCCGGAAAGTTTCTCTAGCAACTCTTCTACGCATTCAAGTGCATAATTAAGATTTTCTACGTACATAGTCCAGAGTTGCTCTCTGGAGATATCCAATTTCCCCATAAATTTCTGATTCCAGAGGTTCTCTTTTGCTGGCGAGTTCTCTCCGTCATCAAGTTGTCGAAGGTGCTCCTTATCGAATTGAGTATCTGTTGGGACGAACGGGTAGTGAGGCTGCATATAATGGACGACAAGTCGCTTGTGAGGAAACTGCTTAATAGTATCAAGAGCCGTCTCGCTCACCGTCTCAGCCCGAACGGTTCCTGTCTCCTCGTCCCAGCCATCTTCGAGCCAGACATTGATTGTCTCGTGGAGCGTGATATCCCAATTTTCGCGGTTACGCTCGAGTTGTGGATTGGCTGTGACGTAGACCGTATCACGAAGGTCTTGCCCGTCAAAGTTCGCTTGTAGCCACTCCGTCGTTGCGGAGCCTTTTGATATTCGCGAGGAAAGGGCGCCCTCTAACTGGTTGGCTTTCTCAAACATGTCATAGCGACAAGCGTCAAGTACGATGAGCGTATCCCAGTCTTCATCAAAAATGTCTAATCCGTCTGTATTTTCAGATCGCAAACCAGCACGGGTATGATAAGTTCGATTTAAACCACGAAAGAAAAGACGGGGATTCTGGAGTGCTCGTATGAACCGGCGTGTAGTGCCCATATTAAGTAGAAGTCGTGTTGATTGTATATATGTTGATGTCCTAGGGCATGATGATACTGCCGCCTGGAAAATTGTCCAGCCTTATCCCACTCTAAATAGTCCTCTCAATCGTTTTGAGGTACAGAAGCGTAAAGGATTACCAGCGACTACTCCCAAGTCCTTCCAGTGAAAATTGGATTCATACATCCGAGCTTTCCCGGGGACGAAGGAACGGGTGCAACCCATACCGCAAATCAAATCGTGGATGGGTTAGCCAATCGAGATCATGAGATAACTGTGTATTGTGCTGAGCGCCCCCAGATCACAAACTACCAATCAAATATCAATACCGAATTTCTTCTTGAGGAAAGAATACCCCATACAAATATCGCACTTAATAGAGCGGTGCGAAGACGTCTTGAAGAGTTTGAACAGTATGACCTTGTAAGCAGTTACCTCACTAGCTTAATCCCAGCGATGGAGACAGTTAGTGAACAAACATCGGCGGCCACGTTGGTCACGCTTAATGCCTATGCTGGGATTTGTCCAAAGAATGATTTACAATATATGGACAAAACGACTTGCGATAACAACAGTCTGAGCAGGTGTATCCCATGTATTGTTAAGACGAGTGGGGGAAGCCAAAAACATGGAAGAGCATACCGAACGGCAAGTAGATTAGGTAACTACGGACTGATAAAGAGTGTTGAACCAACGGAGCTCACTATTGATGGGTTTCACGCACTTTCCGAACACGTCAGGCAAACGTACTTGGAATTCAACTTTCCCAGCGAGCGGATAACAACTATTCCCAATCCAATTGACGAATCATTTATCCTCCCTCACGAAAGCGATTTTTCAGAACCATACAAACTACTATACGTTGGTTATCTAGAGGAACACAAAGGCGTAGAAATGCTGCCAAATATGATGGCGCGACTTGACGAAGCTGATCACGAGTTTAGGCTTACAATCGCTGGGGACGGGGGGTTACGATCAAAGTTAGAACAGTCCGTAGTTGAGCGTGATTTTGAGGACATTGTCGACTTTCGGGGGCACGTTCCATATGAGGAACTCCCGTCAGTATATGCGAACCACGATCTCTTTGTGTATCCTGGCTTGTGGGAAGAGCCATTCGGGCGGGTGTTTCTCGAAGCTATGGGAGCGAATACACCGATTGTAGCGACAAATGTCGGGGCAGCCGACAAAATTGTTGGCAGGGCTGGTAAAGTAGTTGAACCAACGGTTTCCGCGTTATCTGAGGAAATAATCTCAATAGTTGGACATGAAAACCTATCGGTGCTATCAACGAAGGCACAGCAAGAGATCAAACGGTATAAACCAAATCGAGTTCAGCAAGAATTTGAAGAACTGTACCATTCACTTGTCGCATAACAATCCGTTTCTGATGCAAACTCAGGGACAACGGTAATCAACAGGTGCTGGGTGGCTGCCAACGCCGGAGATTCTCTCAGTCATCATCATCGTCCTTGAAATCCCCTTAAGAGGGGTTGCGTATTTAGAAGGAAGGAGCTTATAAAACCCACCTCATTATATAGTGGCTATGAAGGTTTCAGTTCTAACGCCTGATCTTTCTCATAACTGTCTAGGGCGTGCCCATCTTCTGTCACAACTCCTTGAGCGTAACTACGAGGTTGAGATTATCGGTCCAAAACTCCAAGATGAAATCTGGGCGCCTGTGCGAAACGACTACGAGTACAAGGGGATTGATACGGGCAATCGGATTTACGAGTTTGCACCGGATATCCCGGACCTGATAAATCTCATTGACGGAGACGTGGTTCTTGCTTCGAAACCCCGAGTGCAGAGCTACGGCGTCGCACTCCTTGCAGGACTCTCAGAAAATCGTCCTCTGATTCTCGATATTGACGACTGGGAGACCGCATTTAAACTCCAACGCGGAAAGCTGGTTGCGATGGCTTGGGGAATCCCGACGCTCATCAACACCGGCTCGTACTACTATCATCGGGCCCTCGAAGCCCTCTCGGGGCTCGCTGATGCGAGGACTGTGTCGAATAGGTTCCTTCAGAAGAAGTTCGGCGGGGAACTCATCCCGCATGCCAGGGACACCGATCTCTTCGACCCGGAACAGTTCGATAAGATGGAAGCGAGGGAGGCATACGACCTGCCGCGGGACGCCACACTTGTCATGTTCTCCGGGACGCCGAGACCGCACAAAGGCGTCGCTGATCTCGTCAGCGCCGTGGCGTCGATCGACAAGTTCGACGTCCGCACCGTAGTCGTCGGAGCACACGAATCAAAGTTCGTCAACGAGCTTCGAGACCTCGGCGGGGAGTCACTAATCCTCCGGGGACAACAACCATTCGAAGAGATTCCACGATGGCTCGCCGCCGCGGACGTAGTTGCAATTCCGCAAAAAGAGTCCACCTCAACACGTGGCCAGCTCCCAGCGAAAGTATTTGACGCGATGGCTATGGGGAAACCGGTGATCGCGACCGAGGTAGGTGATCTTCCGCGCGTTCTGGGCGACGGCGGCGAAATTGTATCTCCGGACTCTCCTGCCTCACTCGCCGATGCCATCAGCCGGTTGACCGCCGACGAGTCCCGGCGCTCGGTGATGGGGAACCGCGCCCGTGATCGATGTGTCAAGCACTACAGCTACGATGCGTTGGCGCCGAAGATTGCCGAAATAGTCACATCCATTCAGTGACACGCCAGGTCAAAACGTTCACAACTTCTTAGCCTACCGAACCCCTCGGGCAATAATTCGTTCGACCAACGGGTAGCCTAACTTTGCATCGACTTGGCCGGCAATCTGTCGGTCCTTCTCAGTAAACGCACGGATCAGTAGGAGAACACAGAGGTAACTGATTCCGATGACGATCGGGAGAGCCACCGCCACAAGAACGAGAGGAGCGTCGGAAATAGGGACAAGAATCCCAGCAATTGCTGCGGGAATGATTCCAAGCCATAGCTTGAGCCAGGCCACCGAATATGGATGGATTCCGCGAAAATAATACACTTCGACGATGCCGGCCACCCCAGCGAGCGTCAGAGCCGTCCCGGTCGCGATACCGGCGCCGACAATCCCAAAGCGTGGGACAAGCAATATGTCGAGTGCGGCGTTCACCCCGACCAGTACCAGTGTGTTGAGGAACGTCAGTCTTGTATAGCCAAGCCCCTCAAGCATCATCCCTTCTGGGCCGAACGAGGAGTTGAACAGATAACCGATACTGAGAGCAACAAGTGCTGTACTTGCAACCGAATACCTCTCCGTGAAGAACACTGTGAGGTACGTATCAGGGGCGACGACGATCGTGGCGACGATCGGAAGGGTAAACAATGTTATCCAGCGAGTCACCAGCTTGTATCGCTTCGCCAGGAGCTCTGTTTCCTCTTGTGCCTCAACAACGGTCGGTTTGAATATCGGCGTTAGAGAATTTAGGACGATAAGCACATTTATCGCAAGGGTATACGCGACTTGGTAGTATGCAACATCAGACGACTTTCTAAAATAGCCGATGACAAAGTAGTCGATCCGTCCAACAATTGAATAAACAACACCCGCGAACAACAAGGGTAGTGAGTATGAGATAATTCGCCGCGGGGAAGCGGATTGACTGAGGTTTGGTTCGAGCCAGTCGGCGCGCTGGAGCAAGAAAATCCCCCCCACACCGACGGCGACAGCCAATCCAAGTAGCTGGCTGAAGACGAGTGCAAACATATGTAGTCCGAGAAACACGAACACGATTAGTCCCACTAGCTTTACGAGAGGAAAGGCCAGATCTTTGATGTAGACTCGGTACTTGAGGGTCTTCATTGCGGTAAACGACGACTGCAGAAGTGAGGACACCGCCGAGAGGGGAATTACGAGTGCGAGTGTAGGAAGTATGGTAGCCAAAGCCGGATCACCGAACACTGCGGACAGCGAGGGGGCAGCGACCACCACCAGTACCGCCGCAAAGCTGGTTGTCAAAAGTGTCGTGAAGAAGATGAAGACCAATGTACCACTCGCGTACTCCGTTTCTCCATCCTGAAGATATTGCGGGATGAAGTAGTCCAGCGCCCGGTGGAGGTTGAGGTCCGCCAGACCCTGGCAGAACATCACGATTGAAAGGGCAAGGGTGAAGCTCCCGTAGACATCGGGAACGATCAGCCGGGTGACGACAGCGATGAATCCGAATCCGAGAATCCGGCCGAGAAAAGTGCCGAAAAATGTGATTCCTCCCTGCTTCGCAATCTCGGTTATCCCGTCGCCGCTCATTTGCTAGAGGTAACCCATGTCGCTGAGGCGGTCTTCAAGTTCCTGTTCTTCATCTGCGCTCCAATGCTCCGACCCAACTTCAACGGGTCCGTAAGCGTCTGTTTTCTCTATGGATCGCGACGAAGTTGCTCCCTCAGTGAATAGAGAGGTCAGCACCTCTCCGTCAACCGACTCAGGGATAGGACAGTTGTGGAGGTAAAGGAGGGTTGGCGTAATATCGAGAACAGAGGATCCCTCGACGCGTCCTTCCCGAAAATCTGGACCGCATGCAATGAGCATACCTTCCTTGCGGTGATCACCGGAGCGGTCGATTCCGTGTTGGCTCGATGGTTGCACGAGCGACTCAGAGAAACCACCCTTCATCGTGTAGCCAGAGGTAGTCTCGATGACGAGGTCGGGTGCCCGATCAAGCGTCCAGCCATTATAAATTTCATCGGTCCGGTAGACCGCTTCGACGAGTTCCCTATCCGTTTCGGGGTGTGTTAACTTGAGGACCCCTCCCGAAGTGACGCGATTACGTCCTCATATTCCGACTCTGATACTGTTCCTTCTGCAAAGCTCTCCTCGAGGTTGACGAATATCGACTGTCCCGAGAGTGTTGAGAAGAACGCGCTGGTTTGCTCCCAATCGGTAAGCTGGTGACTATGGCTCTGTACTACCATTTCTCGCCCGCTTTCAAACACGTCTTCGGGAAGAATCGCTTCAACTTGCGAGTCCAAACCGATACTCTTGACGACACCCCAGGCTTGCTTGATAATGTCTCCGACCGATCTGTTTAGAGTACTGAGAGCCGACCCTGGGGCTTCGCGTGTGAGAAAGCCCGCTTCCTCAAGCCATTCGTCGACGTAGACATCGTAACTGAGTTTCTCGAATCCGTGATCAGAGATAATGAGCACGTTTGGCTCTCCGTCGATATGGTCGAGCAAGCGGCCGATACCGTCGTCGATCACTTCGTAGTACTCCTGGAACGCAGACGAAAGCTCAGGATGTGGCTTGAAGCGCGGATGGGACTCGTCGACATACTTCCAGAAGAAGTGCTGGAGGCGATCCGCCCCGTCGAAGACAGTCAGCAGAAACTCCGGGTCTCGCTGATCAAGTACGTCCAGCAGGAGGTCCGTCTGCCGGTCGGCAACGTCAAGCAGATTCTGCTTGAACCCGACGTAGTTACCTTCATCACGTTTCTCGTAGCTCTCGAAGAGCTGTTCTGGTTCACCTACTATATCATGGACGGACATCGGATTTGCATAGTCGGAGACGCTGTCCGGAGTAGGAAACCCAGTGACAAAGAAGCCATCCACTTCATCGGGTGGATACGTAAACGGGAGTTTGAACAGGCCAGTGGTAACCTCGCTGTCGTTCATTACGCGCCAGAAAGGTGTGGCCTGCCGGTCGGAAGAGCTGACCGATCGACGTTGATATCGCTCATCAAAGCTGCTGAAGTCATAGATGCCGTGTTTGCCCGGATTCATCCCAGTCTGTATGGAGTTCCAGGCTGGTGGAGAAACAGGAGGGGTGGTTGAGGCCAACTCGCCTCGAACCCCGGTCTGAACGAGCTGGGAGAGATTTGGGAGATGCCCTTCCTTCAGGAGCGGATCAACGACGTTCCATTCGCCGCCGTCGATGCCGATAACGATAGTATCCATCTACCAGTTGTAGTATTATCTGGAGCCATAAACCCAGCTAAAATGCACCGAAGGTGTACCACCGACAAAGTAACCTAGATGCTCTCCAGATACAGCTATGCGGGAGGCTGCTCGAATCAGTATCTTCATATTTCAACTCCGGCACAGTCTAGTATATCTATGATTAACGGTGTCGAAGTTCGGGATCTCCAGGTGAACGCTGACGAGCGCGGGCACCTGGTGGAGGTGTTCCGGGAGGACTGGGACGAGTACGACCCGGAACCCGCGATGTCGTACTACTCGCTAAGTTATCCCGGCGTTGTTCGGGCGTGGCACCGCCACACGCGCGGGCAGGTCGACCACTTCATCTGCCCCCAAGGGCGCATCAAGGTCGGTATCTACGATGACCGCAACGATTCCCCGACGCAGGGTGAAGTGAACGAGTTCGTCATCGGCGAACACAACCAACAGGCGATCCGCATCCCCGGCGAGTGCTGGCACGGGTTCAAAGTCATCGGGAACGAGCAGGCGATATTGCTCAACTTCCCGACGAACCTCTACGACTACGAGGACCCCGACGAGGAACGCCTCCCCCCGGACACGGACGAAATACCCATGGGCTGGGACGAGCAACCCTACTGATAATGAAGGGCGTCCTCCTCTCAGGTGGAACTGGATCCCGGCTCCGTCCGATCACGCACACTGGACCGAAGCAGCTCGTTCCCGTCGCGAATAAGCCCGTCCTCGAGTACGCCGTCGAGGACCTCAAGGAGGCGGGCATCACCGAGATCGGCGTCGTCCTCGGACACAAAGGACGTGACGAGATTCAGGAGCTCCTCGGCGACGGGTCCGAGTACGGGGTCGACATCACGTACATCGTTCAGGGAGAGCCGCTCGGACTCGCACACGCTGCCGGGTGCGCGCGGGACTTCGTCGGCGACGACGACTTCGTGATGTACCTCGGCGACAACATCCTCAAGTCGGGGATCACAGATCTCGTCGAGAGCTTCGAGAGTGGTGATTACGGGGCGGGAATCGCGCTTCAGGAAGTCGACGAACCGCAGGCGTTCGGGATCGCCGACGTCGACGAGTCTGGGAACGTGACCCGACTCGTCGAGAAACCCGACGATCCGCCAACGAACCTCGCACTGATCGGGATGTACGTCTTCTCCCCGGCGGTGTTCGAGGCCATCGACGAGCTCGAGCCGTCGTGGCGGGGCGAACTCGAGATCACCGACGCGATTCAGTCGCTCCTTGATGACGGCTACGAGATTGACTCGCAAATCGTTACAGGGTGGTGGAAGGACACCGGAAAGCCTGAGGACATTCTCGAGGCGAACCGGCTCGTCCTCGAAGACAAGGAACTACACACCGCTGGTGTCGTCGAGCAGGGAGCCGAGACAGACGGACGAATCGAGCTCGCAGAATCGGCAACCATTGAGAACGGTGCCGTCGTCCGGGGCCCCGTGTCGATCGCCGAGAACGTCACCGTCGGAAGCGGAACGTACATTGGCCCGTATTCCTCGATCGGCGCGAACTCCACGTTAGAAGATATCCACGTCGAGAACAGCGTCGTCATCGGTGATTCGACGCTCACCGCGTCCGGCCGTATCGTCGATAGCCTGCTCGGTCGGAACGCGGACGTCGAGAGCGCTGACGAACTCCTCCCGGAGGCCGCCGACTCGTCGTCGGCGAGAACTCACAACTCAAACTGTAACCATGCGGATCATCACACACAGCTGCCCGGCCTGTGGGACCGTCGTCGCGGCGAACGAACTCGAAGACAACCGCGTGATGAAGTGTCCGGGGCTCGACTGTCAGGAGGTCCTGCGCTTCGAGGACCTCCCCGAGGAAGCGCGTGAACACTTCCTCGAACACAGGGATCAGTACCAGATCTAGTCGACGGCGTTCCAGACCGCGTCGATGTCCTCCGACAACGTGGGTTGAGAGCGTCCGAGTTCGTCCCCCACCCTGGTAACATCGAGACAGCTATACTTCGGTCGAGCTGCGTCACGGTCGACATCGTCCATCGATCCTTTGGAGAGTAAACTCTCGGAGGCCTGGCTCCGTTTTGCGAGCCGCTCCCCGAACTCGTAGGGGGTGACACAGGAGGTGCACGCGACGTGGTACCGGCCGCTTGCATCTGCTTCGACGAGATCGAGAATGGTCTCGGCGGCCTGCCCCGCTCGCGTCGGTGTGACCCATTGATCCGTGAACAGCGGGATCGTTTCGCCCGATCGAAGTTGATCAAGGGCCCACGCAGGGAACCCCTCGAGATCGTCAGTCCCCCTGTGGATCCCCCAGACGAAAGAGAGGCGCGGGATCAACGCTGACGAATCGGCGTCGACGACGGTTCGTTCTCCGGTCAGCTTCGTCTCTCCGTATACCTGTACTGGATTCGTATCTGCAGACTCGGCGTACGGGCTGCGCGTCGTTCCGTCGAAGACGTAATCAGTGGAGACGTGAACCAACCCCACGTCTTCTGCTTCACAGTGGGCGGCGAGTTCCCCTGGTGCTTCCCCGTTTACCAGCTGTGCTTTCGCAGGATGGTGTTCACACGCGTCGACGTCGGTCATCGCAGCACAGTTGACGACGAGATCGGGCTCGTAGTCAGTGAGTATATCGCCGAAATCGTCGGTATCCTCCAATGAGAACTGTGTGAGGGGGATCTCGAACGACGGTTTCGAGGAATGAAACGTCCCACACACGTCCCACTCTCGACGGAGACCTGTGTGAACGACGTTGCTGCCGAGTAGCCCGTTCGCGCCAACGACGAGTACCCGCATACCGGGAACGTTCCGACAGGAAAGTAAATAGGTGCCGTCTATCAACGCTACCGTATGCGTATTCTCGTCACTGGTGGCGCTGGGTTCATCGGTTCGAACTTCGTCCACTACGTCCTCGACGAACACGACGAGGACGAAGTCGTCACTCTCGACGCACTGACCTACGCGGGCTCAAAAGAGAACCTCGAAGGTGTTCTGGATCACCCCCGACACGAATTCGTTGAGGGCGACATCCGGAACCGCGAAATCGTGACGGAGCTAATCGGCGACGTCGATGCGGTCGTCAACTTCGCGGCCGAGTCGCACGTTGATCGATCTATCGAGGGGGCGAAACCGTTCGTCACGACCAACGTTGAGGGGACCCAGACCCTTCTCGACGCCGCGAAAGACGCCGGGATCGATCGGTTCCTCCAGATCTCGACCGACGAAGTTTACGGGCAGATTCTCGACGGCACGTTCTCGGAGAGCGATCCGCTGAACCCACGTAACCCCTACGCTGCCACGAAAGCGGGCGCAGACCTTCTCGCACAGAGCTACCAGACGACTCACGATCTCCCCGTCGTCATCACGCGAACGTGTAACAACTTCGGCCCCCGCCAACATCCGGAGAAACTCATACCCAAATTCATCCAAAACGCTGCTGCCGGAGAGACACTCCCCGTCTACGGGGACGGCTCAAACGTTCGAGAATGGATATACGTCGAAGACAACTGCCGTGCACTTGACCTAGTTCTCCGCGATGGGGATGCCGGGGAAATCTACAACATCGGCGGTGACACAGAGAAAACGAACCTGGAAGTCACTCGGGCGATTCTCGACGCGATCGGCGCTGATGACGACCTCATCGAATTCGTCGACGATCGAGCTGGTCACGATCAGCGGTACGCTCTTGACACTGAGAAGATCGAATCGCTCGATTGGGAACCAGAGTACACGTTTGAGGAGGCGCTGGAAAGAACGGTTGAGTATTACCAGGATAGGTGAAGTATCCAAAATGACTTGTTTATCTAGAGATCAAACCCTCACATTACGGTGCAGAGATCTGCTTTCTGCTCAACCGACGACTCCCCAATGCTTTTCGTTAATAGGACCGGATAGTGAGCGTCTCACCTCTATCAGCAGATCAAGACCTACCACAGCGTACCATCGGCTGCAAGTAACTCATTAGATTCACTTGCAACAGTAATATATTTCTTAGCAGATTTGACTGAAACCAATTGTTGTTCCAAGTGTAACTGGGAGAAGGCGGGAACGAAGTGAAGTCGTCAATACCGGCGCGAAATTTAACCAACAATGTAACCTATTGACGGCAATTGTTGGTTAATACTTCTCGCGAAACCACTATCCAATCAAGCGATCAAGTAATGAACGACGATTAGTAGCGATCAACTCTCCCAGTTCGGTGGCACGATCCTCAAGCTGCGGTCGCTCCTTCTTCTTTGCCTCTGACGCTTCGTAGAGGTACTCATGTTGTGTTTCCAAGCCTTCGTTCATCTCCACCAATTCTTCAATCGCGGTATCAACAGCAGCCAGCACCGTGGAAGTGACAATGCAACCCCGACTCGACGCTGACGAGTTGGCCAACAAGATCGGGAGCAAACCACAGCAGTAACTGTAAAAGGAATGAACTCTGAACCGTTACGTCAGTCGACCCATGACCAACACGCCCCTCCGCGCCACCATTAGCCTTCGTGGGGTCATCCTCAACCCTGATGACGAGCTCCTCCTCGTCCGCCGAGCGAGCGACAGCGGGTGGGAACTCCCTGGGGGTCGACTCGAACCCGGCGAGGACCCCGTGCCCGGACTTCGACGCGAGATCGACGAGGAGACTGGCCTCGACGTCGCGGTCGACGAGCCGGTCCACACGGTCGCATGGCGCAACGACGCCGGCCGGAACCGGTTCGGCGTGTACTACTGCTGTGCCACGACGGACCGGGACGTCACCCTCAGTGCTGAGCACACGACAGCGGAGTGGACAACCCCCGGCGTGGCGCGGCGACGGCTCAGCGACCCGCAGGCCCGCGGCGTTGAACGCGCGAAGGAGCGTTCAGTATCCACGCTGTAGCGGTCGACCCGCAACCCTCTTTTCCGCCCGCCGCCGACCCGCGGGTATGCAGTGGAAGCTCTTCGCCGATCTCGCCGAGGCCGCCGGCGACCGCACCGTCGCGGTCGACGTCGACGACGACGCGAGTGTCGGCGACGCGCTCGAGGCGCTACTGGCCGCGAAGCCGGCGCTCCGCGACCGGGCGCTGGACGAGGACGGCGAGCTCCGGGGCGACGTGAACCTGCTCAAGAACGGCGAGAGCGTCGACGCGACGGCGCGCGTCGAGGACGGCGACGAACTCGCGCTGTTCCCGCCGGTCAGCGGCGGGTAGCCCGGCTGCGGCGCCGCGCTCGGGAGGCCGGGGTTTCAACACGGCGCCCGACGACGGGGCGCCCGAGATGGCGACAGCCACATTGGTCGCGATCTGGCTCCTCGCGCTCGGCACGCTCGGCGTCGGCGCTACCTTCGCGTTCCGAACCGAGACCGCGATCGCCCTCCAGGAACGAGCCGCTGAGCGGATCAGTTCAGCACCGCCCTCCGAACACCCCGAGCTCTACGACGAGACCGAGGAGCACCGGCTGTGGACGTTCCGGTTCGGCGGGGTCGTGCTCCTGATCGTCGGCTGCCTGCTGCTCGGGGTGGCGGCCTACGGGAACTTCTTCGTCGACTCGTTCCCGCCCTAACTTTCGCGGGGGAAGTCCGTCCGCTCGGCGTCCGTGAGCGCGCGCTCGGCCGCGGCGTCGATGTCGAACTCACGGACCAGTTCGCCGTCGCGGAGCAGCGGCTGCATGAGCGACTCGGCGTCGTCGGGGGCCTCACGGGACCGCAGGCCGACGTGGTGGCCGCCGTCGTCCGTGCGGTAGACGGCTTTCGCGCCCGAGAGCTTGCCGCGCTTGGCGGCCGGCTCGCCGTCGACCGCGACGATGTCGAGCGCGAAGTCGACGGGCTCGGCGTTGCTGACGTAGCCGCCGACGCCGAAGCCGTCGGCAACGTCCCGCAGCTCGCGGATCGACGCCGGGCCGATGCCGCCGCTGACGAACACGTCCACGTCGGCGTGGCCGCGGGCGTCGAGCTCCCACTGCACCTCCCGGACGATGTGTCGGAAGTCGCCCCGTCGGGAGCCAGTCGTGTCCAGCCGGACGCTGTCGAGGTCGTCGCCCAACGTCTCGACGGCCCGCAGGACCTCGTCGACCTCGTCGGAGTACGTGTCACAGAGCGCGACCCGGGGAACGTCGGCGGCGACGGCGTCGTCGAAGGCCTGCCAGGCGTCCTCCTGGTTCCCGCGGCCGAACGCGATCAGCAGCGCGTGGGGCATCGTCCCGCCGGCCTCGCGGTCGAGCACTTCGCCCGCGGCGACGTTGGAGATGCCGTCGAGCCCGCCGACGAGCGCCGACCGCTCGACCATCGCGCCGATCGAGGGGTGGACGTGGCGGGTGCCGAAGCTCAGCACCGTCGACTCCGGCGCCGCCCGGCGGGCCCGGAGCGCGTGGGTCGCGACTGCGGAGGCGTGGGAGAGAAAGCCCAAAAGCGCCGTCTCGTACCGGGCGAACTCGAGGTAGGTCCCCTCGATCCGGAGCACGGGGCCGCCGTCGAACAGCGTCCCCTCCGGGAGCGCGTCGGCGTCGATCGGCAGCCCCTCGAGCAGGTGGGCGGCGTCGCGGAGCCCGGCGAGCAGTTCGAACTCGCCCGTCGGGAACTGGTCGGCCGTGACCTCGGCGACCACGTGGGGGTTTCGCCCCGCGTGCCGCAGGGTCTCGGCCGTTCGGTCGAAGTAGGCGTCCGTCGCGTCGCCTGACTCGATCGCCTCGGGTGGGATGATGTCGAACTCGCTCATGATCTGGGAGTCGCCCCCGACGCCGGCGGGTCGTCCGTGGGCACTCTCTATCCCGTGTGAACAAAAAGTCCTGTCAAACCGCGCGGGCGGAGAGCGAACGGTTTCAGCCGGGCGGTCCGTGTCGCGCGGCGTCGACGGCCGGGCTACTCGGACTCGTCCAACTGCTCGGCCAGCGTCACCGCGTCGGCGGCGACGGTGGTGTAGTCGACGCCGGCCTCGTCGGAGACCAGGCGGATGTGCGAGGCCAGCAACGAGAGCGCCTGCATCCCCTCCTGCTGGGCGTCGTTGGCCTGCTGGGCGAACGTGGAGTCGACCTCCCGGCCGTCGCGGACGACACCGACGTAGAGCGCGGTGGCGTCCTCG
This sequence comes from Halolamina rubra, assembly GCF_000739555.1. Taxonomy (GTDB): domain Archaea; phylum Halobacteriota; class Halobacteria; order Halobacteriales; family Haloferacaceae; genus Halolamina; species Halolamina rubra. Next base: position 57,363 of record NZ_BBJN01000008.1, on the reverse strand, counting down.
GAGAGCAGGTCGCGGGCCTCCGAGACGCGGCGGGCGAACTCGGCGTCTTCACCGCTGCCGGCATTTTCGCCGGCAGCGTGCTCGCCGCTAGCGTCGTGGTCGTCGCCCGCGGCAGCGTGGTCGGTATCGGCGTCGAGGTCGTCGTCGCCGGCGTCGGCCGGCGCGCCGTCCTCGCGAGTGTCGTCGACCACGGGAATCAGTCGTCGGGCCGCGGTCGGGCGACGAACAGCGTCTGGACGATGCTGAACGGGTCGTACACGGACTGGTGGCAGGCGCAGTAGACGCCGTCCTCGCCGCCGAAGGAGGCGGAGGACTCGGCCTGCTTGTACCCCGGCACACAGCAGAAGTGGGTACACTTGTTGAGCCACGCGATGAACCCGTCCTGCGTGCTGGCGCTGAGCCAGTCGACGATCGACTGGTCGGCGTCGGTGTTGCCGTTGGCGATGTCCTCGATGACCGGGCTCCGGAGCACCTGGATCGGGATGGTGTTCTCGGTGTCCTCCGAGCGCCAGCGACCGGTCGCGGGCTTGCCGAGGCCGGCCCGGCCGATCCCGTTGCCCCACTCCTCGTAGTCGTCGAACATGTCGATGTTCAGGCGGTCGCCGCCCTCGACGGCCTCGCTCTGCCAGTCGTAGGCGGGGCCGGAGTCCGAGCGGAAGTAGTTCTCGGACTCGTAGCTCGGGACGATCCCCTGGTAGGACTCGACGCCGCAGTACTGGAACCACTCCGAGGAGTAGGTCTGGCCGCCCATCTCTGTCTCGGCGACCTCGACCGTTCGGCCGCCCTGATCGACCTCCTCGACCTCGGGCCAGACGCCCTTGAGGTACCCTTCGTCGTCGAGTTCGACCGGGATCTGGGGCATCCCGCGCGGCGCGGGGCCCGCGGTGTTCTCGATGGCCATCGCGGTCGTCGACCCACCGCCCGACCCCGGGGACTGGGTCGCGGAGTTGATACCGACCGCGCCGGTCGTCCCGACGGCGGCCAGGCCGGCGCCGCCGACGACGCCCTTGACGAACCGCCGCCGCCCGGATTCGGCGGGATACTTGTCCTCGTCTGCGCTCATGTCCAGTACGTCGGTGCCGCGTTCTCAAAAGCATGGCGAAGCGCCCGAGCGAGCGGGAATGCCCGTCAGTGTTCCCGGTAGGCGATCCCGTCCGGATGGATCCCGGCGTCGAAGCGCTCGACCTCCTCGAACGAGCCCGTGTCGATCACCGACACGTCGTTGGTCTTATTGTTCGCGACGAACGCGCGATCGCCCGACGGCTCGAAGACGATCCCGCCGGGCCAGATCCCGACGGGGATGCGCTTCACCTCCCAGGGGCGGCGCTCGCCGTCGCGGACGAACTCCGTGTCGACGACCGACACGTCGTCGCCCTCGCGGTTGGCCGTCAGCGCGTAGCGCCCCGCGGGGTCGAACACCAGCCGGACCGGCGTCGTCCCGAGCATCGCGGTGCTCGTCTCCTCGAACGTCTCGCCGTCGAGCACGGAGAGCTCGTCGTCGTCCTGGTTCGCGACGAGCAGCTCGCCCGTGTCCGGGTCGACGCCGAACCCCTCCGGCCCCTCGCCGACGGGCGGGTCGGCGACGACGCGGCGCTCGTCGGCGTCGATCACGGTCACCGAGTCGCTCCCGATGTTGGCGACGTACGCCGTCTCCTCCTCGGGGTCGAACGTCACCATGTGGGAGTACTCCTGGTGGGTCGGGAACGTCTCGAGGAGCGCCTCCGTCTCGAGATCGAACACGAACAGCTGGCTGCTGTACGTCGACGCCAGCCAGAGTTCGCCGGCGGACTCCCGGACCGCGAGCCCGTGGGGGAACTCGAACAGCTCGTGCTCGAAGCGGTCCCGGACCTCGCGGGCCTCGTTGTCGAGGAACAGTAGTGAGTTCCCCAGGGAGCAGGTGACGTAGGCCGTGTCGCCGTCGGGGGAGAGCGCGACCTCGTGGGGGTTGAAGTCGGTCTCGACGGTCGCGAGCGTCTCGCCCGTGTCGGCGTCGAGGTAGTCGACGGTGTCCGCGTCCTTGTTGAGTACGATGAGTTCGCCCATAGCTCTGAGTTCGGGCGATAGTGGGTTAATCGCGGGGGTTCCGGTAAGTCGGAGGCGTGAGGTTACCGCACCTTCCCGCGGGCCTGCACCTCCCAGAGGTCCGCGACTTCGCCGTCGCGAACGCCGACGATCAGGTCGTGGAGGTTGATCGTCGTACAGACGTGCGGGACGACGAACTCGAGTCGGTCGCCGACCGCGAACGACTCGTCCGACTCGCTGGTGTCGATCCAGCCGTGCTCCTCGCTGGCGTTGACGTACTCGACGTCGTCGCGGTGTTTCGGCACCGGCATCTGGGGCTTGTCCAACGAGAACGTCTTGCTCCCGCCGTCGACGACGAGGCGGTCGTCGTCGGGCACCGAGATCACCGTCGTCAGCACCGTCGCCGTACAGTCCGCCTTCGACACTTCCCACGGCCGGAGTTCGAGCTCGCCCACGTCGTTGAACGGGTACATCCCGGGGTTGATCTCGGTGACGACGGGGTGGCGCGCGCTGTAGCGGGAGGTCGCCGTGCCGCCGACCTTGACTTCGGGCACCTCGATCCCGGCGGCCTCGATGTCGTCGACGACCGACTGCGCGAGTTCCATCGCCTCCCAGCAGCCCTGCTCGAACTCCCGTTCAGTCGACGCCTCGCTCTTCACGTGGGCGTCGTAGGCGAGGAGCCCGTCGAACGTGAGGGCGTCGGCGTCGGCGATGCGCTGGGCGAGGTCGGGGGCGTCCTCGGGGGCGACGCCGGTGCGGTTGAGCCCCATGTCGACCTCGAGCACCGCGTGGAGGGTGCGGTCGTTGCGCTCGGCGGCGTCTTCGAGCGCGTCGATCGTCGCCGCGGAGTCGACCGTCGTCGCCAGCGCGTCGACCTTGCCGTCGAGCCAGCAGAGCCGGTCGAGTTTGGACTCGCCGACGACCTGATAGGAGAGGTAGATATCGTCGATCCCGTTGCGGGCCATCGTCTCCACCTCGCCGAGCGTCTGACAGCAGATCCCGCTGTCGCCGGTGAGTTCGACCTCGCGAGCGGCCAGCTCCGCGTTCTTGTGTGTCTTCACGTGCGAGCGCAGATCCACGTCGTGCTCGTCGGCGACGGCGGCGTACTCGCGGACGTTGCGCTCCATCGCGTCCACGTCGGCGAGCAGCACCGGCGTCTCGAGGTCGTCGACGGGGTCGCCGAGTCGGGGGCCCATCTCGTCGCTGGTCCAGGTGGTCATGGACGAACGAGCCACCGGAGAACGCATAAACGGGACGGAAGGGGCGAGGGAGTGAACGAGCAGCGACTACCGCAGCATCCGCGAACAGGAGCCACAGAGGTTCTCCTCCTTCACGTCGACCTCGCGCACGGTCGGGGAGAACGACATCACGCATTTGCTGTTGTCGCAGTGTTCCAGCCCGAAGTTGTGGCCCATCTCGTGGACCACCTCCTTCCGGATGCGGTCGGCGAACACCTCCGAGGTGGGTTTGGTGGAGATGCCGCCGTCGGAGGAGGTGTTGAGTCGGTGCGTCGAGATCACGGAGCCGCGGCCGTTGAGGTAGGCGAGCCCGAACACGTAGTTCCGCTGGCGGTAGTAGAGGTCCTCGGTGGTGATGGCGATGTTCTTGTCGCCCTTCCCGGTGTCGCTGGCGACCTCGATGAACCGCTCGGCACGGTACTGGTTCCGCCCGCGGTCGAGCGCGTCGTCGGGGATCGGCTGCTCGTTCCGAACGCCGACGTCGCAGTCGTAGACGGCCCGCAACGCCTCTGACGCCTCGCGCTTGGCGCGGCTCGGGACCGACCCGACTGGAACGATGTCGACGTGCATATGCCACCACACGCCGACGATCAGCATAAACCCTCGGCATGAACAGCCAAACTGACCGTTCAATCGTCCGATGGCTTCGGGGCGCCGACCGGCTGCTGGAGGTCGGCATCGGCGACCGGACCGGCGTCGCGGCCGGTCTCGTCGACGCCGGCGCCGACGTGCGCGCCACCGACGTGCATCCCGTGTCGGTCCCCGAGGGCGTCCGGTTCCGCGTCGAGGACGTGACGGGCGTCGACGAGCCCGACGCGTTCCACCGCGTCGACGTCGTCTACGCGCTCAACTGCCCGCCCGAACTCCACCGCCCGATCGCGGACCTCGCCGAGCGCGTCGGCGCGACGTTCGCGTTCACCACGCTGGGCTACGACGAGCCGTCGATCCCCGTCGAACGCGAGCAGCTGGGCGGCGGCGACGCGCCGCGGGTGACGCTGTACACCGCGACGGCCCGCGGGGACCAGCGCCAGGCCCGTCGCTGACGCCGCCGCGAGTCGCAAACGCCTTTCGCCCCCGGGTCGGAGCGGGGGTATGCACGCGGACGCGGTCGTCCTCGACGTCGACGGCGTGCTCGTCGACGAGTCGGACTCCTACCGGCGGGCGATCATCGAGACGATCGAACGGCGCCACGGCACGACGATCGAGCGCGGGACCGTCCAGCGCTTCAAGGAGGCCGGCGGCTTCAACAACGACTGGGAGCTCACCGACGGCGCGACGCTGTTCGTGCTCGCCCGCGCGGCGGGCTACACGGGCGACGCGGTCGAGTTCACCGACACCATCGCCGCCCGCGAGGACGGCGGCGTCGCGGCCGCCCGCGCGGTCCTGCGCGAGGCCGCGGCCCGGGACGGGTTCGACGCCGACGCCGTCGAGGCCGAGTGGGACCCCGAGGGGATCCGGGAGACGTTCCAGGCGCTCTACCTCGGCGCCGACCTGTTCCGCGAGATCGAGGGCGGCGAGCCGCCGTTCGAGGCGCCCGGCTACATCCACGACGAGCCGGTGATCCTCGAACCCCGGACGGTCGAGGCGCTGCAGTCCCGGTTCTCGGTGGGCGTGCTCACCGGCCGCCCCGAAGCCGAGGCGGAGATCGCGCTGGAGCGCGCCGGCCTCTCCGTGCCCGAGGCGCACCGGTTCACGATGGACGACTGGGCGGAGGGGAAACCCCACCCCCGCGCGCTGACGACGCTCGCGGAGCGCTTCGACGCCGAGTCGGTCGTCTTCGTCGGTGACACGCTGGACGACGTGCGGACGGCCGTGAACGCCGCCGAGGACGATCCGTCACGCAAGTACCACGGCGTCGGCGTCCTGACTGGCGGGCTGACTGGCGAGTCCGGCCGCCGGAAGTACGAGGCCGCGGGCTCGGCGGCGGTGATCGACTCGGTGAACGACCTGCCCGACCTGCTGGACTGACCCTCGCGGCGACGCCCCGGCCGCCTGCCGCTCGCGCAATCCTTACGTCGCGACCGACCGGAGTCACGGTATGGATATCGCGATACTCGGCGGCACGGGCGACATCGGCGAGGGGCTCGCCCTCCGGCTGGCGTACCACACGAACCACGCGGTGCTGATCGGCTCGCGGGACGCCGAGAAGGCCGAGAACAAGGCCGGGGAGTACGAGACCGAACTCGACTCCCGCGGCGTCGAGACGACGATCGACGGCGGGGCCAACGCGGACGTGGCGACGCTCGCGGACGTGGTGATCGTCGCCGTGCCGCCGTACTACGTCACCGACACGATCGAGGCCGTCGCCGCCGACCTCGACGCGGGCGACATCGTCGTCACGCCCGCGACGGGGATGGACCGCGACGACGACGGGTTCCACTACGCGCCGCCGCCCGCGGGCAGCGTCACCGAACACGCCGCGAGCGCGGTGCCCGACGGCGTCGAACTCGTCGGCGCGTTCCACAACCTCGCCGCGGGGCGGCTCGCGAACCTCGACGCCGACCTCGGCGTCGACACGTTCGTCGTCGGCGACGACGATGACGCGAAGGGGATCGTGACCGACATCGCCGAGGGGATCGCGGACCTGCGCGTGCTCGACGCCGGCGGGCTGGGCAACGCCGCCGAGGTGGAGTCGCTCACGCCGCTGCTCATCAACGTGGCCGCGAACAACGACGGGCTGCACGATCTCGGGCTGGAGCTGAAGTAGTCGGCCGAGCGCGCCCCGGGCCCAGTCGACGGACTCGGGCAGCCCGCGTCGGAGTTTTCAGCAGGCTTATGGGCTCCCCATCCGGCGACTGCGTTCCATGTCGAACCCCAACGACGATCTCGTGTCGGCGGTCTCGGCACAGGCCCACGCCTTCCCGGAGTCGGAGTTGCGTCCTGAGGATCTCCCTCCCGGGCTGGCCACCCGGCTCGACGAGGCGTCGGTTATCGGCCTGGGCGAAGCCTCACACGGCACCCAGGAGTTCTTCGACCTGCGGTTCCGGCTGGTCCGGCTGCTCGTCCAGTCGTTCGGCGTCCGCGCGATCGGCTTCGAGGCGGGGTTCGACCCGATGTGTCGGGTCGGCGAACTCGTCGCCGCCGGCGAAGGCGAGATCCGCCCGGCCGTCGAGGAACTCGGCTATCGGCCGTTCAGAACCGAGCCGATGCTGGCAATCCTCGAGTGGCTCCAGTCGTACAACGCCTCGCGGCCGCCCGAGGACCGCGTCCGGATCTACGGGTTCGACACGACCGTCGTCGAGTACGCGAGCAACGGGCTCCGGTCGTTCCTCGAACGGGTCGACGCCGACGTCGACGAGTCCCTGTTCGCGGATCTCGACACCATGACGGCTGGCTACGACGGCGAGGACGAGCGCCAGGCGATGCTCGAGAGCGCACGCCGGGCGCACTCGAGGCTCGCGCCGCTGTTCCGGGACCACGAGGCGGCGTGGGTCGACGCGACCTCGCGCCGGGCGTACGAGGCCGCCAGCCACCGGCTCCACCTCGTCGACGTGCAGCTCGACGCCCACGAGCGCGACCGCGAGGGTCGGATGGCACTCAGAGACGAGGCGATGGCCGAGAACGCCGAGTGGATCCAGGCGCGCACGGACGGCCCGATCATCGTCTGGGGCGCCAACGGCCACCTCGGCCGCGGTAGACACGTCCTCGAGGAGTGGGACGTGGACGTGCCGTCGATGGGCGAGTGGCTCGCCGAGTCCTACGGCGACGGGTACTGTTCGATCGGGCTCGAGACCGCGACCGGGGCGGTCGCCGCGAAAGATTTCTCGGCCGGCGAGGTCGTCGACTACCCCATCCCCGACCCGCCGGCGGGGTCGATTCCGGCCGTGCTCGGACAGGTGGACGATCCGGTGTTCTGGCTGCGCGTCGACGCCGGACAGGACGATCCGGCGATCCGGGAGTGGCTACGGAGCGAGCCACGGCGACACAACATCTGGGGCGGCCACCCCGAGGGCGACAACCCGGTTCGGTACAGCGACTGTTCCCGCGGCGAGTTCGACTGGCTCCTCTTCGTGCGGGAGACGACGCCGCTGGTCCACCTGGACTAGAACCGCGCTTCGAGCTCTTCGCGCAGGTCGTCGGGGCCCATCTCCTTCATCGAGAGCAGCACCAGCAGGTGGTAGAGGAAGTCCGCGCTCTCGGCGGCCAGCTCCTCGCGGTCGTCGTCCTTCGCGGCGAGGATCAGCTCCGTCGACTCCTCGCCCAGCTTCTCGAGCACCGCGTTCTCCCCCTTCTCGTGGGTGAACAGCGAGGCGGTGTAGCTGTCCTCCGGCAGGTCGCGCTTGCGCTGCTCGATCGTCTCGAACAGGGCGTCGATGGTGTCGGCATCGAGTTCCGCCTCGGGGTCGGCGCCCTCGGACTTGGGATCGCTCACTGGCCGCTCACCTCGACGGTCTCGAAGAACGCGAGATCGTGGATCCGCGAGTCAGACGTGAGTTCGGGGTGGAACGAGGTGCCGACGACGGGGCCCTGTCGGACCGCGACGGGGTCGCCGTCCCAGCGCGCGAGCACCTCGACCGCGTCGCCGTCGTTGATCGGCGCGCCCGAGCCGTCGCCGACCTCGTCGATGAGGGGGGCGCGGATGAACACCGCCGGGAACGGCGAGTCGAGCCCCTCGACGTCCAGCGGCGCCTCGAAGGAGTCTTTCTGTCGGCCGAACGCGTTGCGGTCGACGGTCACGTCGATCAGGTCGAGCGTGTCGACGCGCTCGTCCTTCGCGTCGGTCGAGGCGACGATGAGGCCCGCACACGTCGCGAGCACGGGCTTGCCCGCGGCGACGTGGTCGCGGATCTCCTCGTCGATCCCCTCGCGGGCGAGTAGCCGGGAGATAGCCGTCGACTCGCCGCCGGGCATGAGGAGCACGTCACAGTCCGGGACGGTGCCGGCCTGCCGGATCTCGACCACCTCGGCCGTCTCGCCGTGGGCCTCGGCGGCGCGCTGGATGGCGGCGGCGTGTTCGCTCACGTCGCCCTGGACCGCGATGACGCCTGCTTGCATGGGTGGAGGTGGGTGGGCGGCGCGCAAAAAGGGTGCGTTCGACCCGGGCTACAGCGCGCGCAGGACGAGGACGACGACGCCGAACAGCATTCCCGCGGCGACGACGGTGCGCGGGTCCATTCGGATGGCGTTGCGGTCCTCGGCGTCGAAGTAGCGGACCAGCCCCGCGCTGGACATCAGTCCGCCGCTGTCGCTTCCGCTCATACACCCACCTCGTGACGTGAAGCGCCTAAACCTTCCGGAAGCGAGGTGGGAAAACGTCGCGACCGCAGGGAGCGACGGGAAACCACCTCGAAGGCGAGCGGGGAGCGAACGCGACCCGCGAGCAGCAGCGAGATCGGGAAACGTGAGGGAGTGAAACGACCGAACGGCAAACGCCGACGGCGGAGCCGTGAGCAACGGCCGAAACCGGAAACGAGGGGGTCGCGAACGATGCCCCAGTACCGGGTGGGAAACCCTTATGCGCTGTCACGGCCAACTCCGGGGCACGCTATGACTGTCCGACTGAAGGATTTCTACGCCGACTGGTGTGGCCCGTGTAAGACCCAGGATCCGATCCTCGAGGAGCTCGAGGAGGAGTTCGCCGACGTCGAGTTCGAGAAGATCGACGTCGACTCCGACCAGGAGACGGCCAACGAGTACTCCGTCCGCTCGCTCCCGACGCTGGTGATCGAGAACGACGACGGCGTCGTCGAGCGCTTCGTCGGCGTCACCCAGCGCGACGACCTCGAGGAGGCGATCAACCGGGCCCAGCAGGGCCAGCAGGCCGCCTGACCCACCCGCGATTTCTCTCCGTTTTCCCCGCCAGTGAGCGGCGGCGCCGTCGTTCGGCCCGAAAGTAAGGGTTAAACGCCCGCCGAGAGAACCGGGAGGTATGGCTAAGTTCGAAGAAGCGGAGGAGCGCATCCTGAACAAACAGATCTGCATGCGCTGTAACGCTCGGAACCCCCAGCGCGCCAAGCACTGCCGGAAGTGCGGCTACGGGAAGCTCCGCCCGAAGGCGAAGGAACCGCGCTCGGCCTGATCTCGGCTCGCCCTTTTCGCACACTCCACTCCGAAAGCGGCGCCGCCGGCCTACTCCTCGGGGTACTTCGGCTCCCGGCGCTCGGCCCGTTCGAGCGCGCGCTCGATCACGTCCCGGACTGACTCCGTCGCTGACGCCTCGAACGGGTCGCCGTGGCCGGCGTACAGCCCCGTCACCGACTCCGGTAGGCGGTCGAGGATCGCCCGCAGGCTCTCGATCAGGCGCTCGCGGTCGCCGGTGGCGTGGTCGGTCCGGCCGAAGCTGCCGTCGTCGAACGCCCCGTCGTTGTACACCACCACGTCGCCGCTGAACAGCGCCGTCTCGCCGACGAACGCGACGTGGTCCGAGGCGTGGCCCGGCGTGTACACGACTTCGGTGGTCTCGTCGCCGATCTGGACCGCGTCGCCGTCGTCGATCGCGCGGGTCCGCCGCGGGTGGTCGTCGTAGGCGAACAGCTCGGCGTCGAACGCGTCGAGCACCGCGTCGAGCTGCTCGACGTGGTCGCCGTGCTGGTGGGTGAGGACGACGCGGTCGACCTCGTCGACGTGCTCTCGGATCTCGTCGACGACGCCCGGCATCGCGCCGGCGTCGACAAGCGTCGTGACCTCGCCGTCGACGAGGTAGGCGTTGCAGGTGAACCGCTCGGCGTCGGCGGTGACGTTGACGGGGCTCATGGGTGTGCGTTCGCGGGAGATGGGTAAAACGGCGGCGGCAGCGGACGCCGGCAACGGACAGCCGGCGTCGGCGACGGCGGATGCCGGAACCGATCAACCGGCATCGGCGGCAGCGGACGCCGATACCGAGCAACCGGCAGCGTCGACGGTCGCCACCAGTACCGATCAGCCGGCACCTACAGGAGCGCCGCGGGGTTACCATCGCCCTATGGCTGTGTCTGCGAACGGGGGCGATCGGCCGCCCGAGATCCCGCCAGTAGGCGGCGGCAATCGACAGACGCCGGCGAGGGATGCGGAAACCGGCGATCCGCGACACCCGTGCGGTATGGTACCAACACCTACCGCCCAAGCGTTTAACCCGTGGGAGCCACAAGATTGACGTGTAATGGGCTTCGGGAGCTACGATGAATCCGAGCAGGAGAATCAGCAGCTCGACATGAACGACGGCGACGACGCGGTCGACGCCGACGGCGGGGCCCACGAGGGCTCCGTCGAGTTCGACAACGGAGCCTCCAACGACGAGCTCCTGGATCGCTTGGAGGAGATCAAGGACGATTAAGGCGGGCCAGCGCGCGCTCGGGGTGGCGTTCTCCGACGCCGAGTCCGTCGCCACCTGTGCCGGCGCCGTCGTGCGCGCCGACCGGGTCGTCGACGGGCTCGCCTACGAGCGCTGTACCGTCGGCGGCGACGACGCGACCGACGCGGTCGTCGCACTCGTCGAACGTATCGACAGACCAGACGTCTCCGCCCTCCTGCTCGCGGGGGTCGCCCCCGCGTGGTTCAACGTTCTCGACCTGCCCCGAATCCACGAGGAGACGGGGCTCCCTACGCTCGCCGTCTCCTTCGAAGCCAGCCCCGGGCTCGCCCCCGCGATCCGGGCGCAGTTCGACGGCGCCGACCGGGCGTGGCGCCTCGACACCTACGAGTCGCTGCCACCGCGGCGGTCGCTCTCGGTCAACGACGAACGGCTGTTCTTGCGCGCCCTCGGCGTCGACGCACCCGTCGCCGACGCTGCCGACACGGATCCCGCGGATTCCGGTGCCGCCCCGCCACTGGCGCCGAACTGCGAGGCGGCCCAGCTCGTCCGCGGGTTCACGCCCGAAGGCGGCCGACCCAAACCGCTCCGGGTGGCCCGGATCGCTGCGCGGGCCGGTCGTGAACTCGGTGCGCGCCTGACCGAGTGACAGCGTCGGCGAGCCGGAGCGACGCCGATAAACCCCGGCGCGACCAACCGCCGCTAATGAGCGAGGAACCGTCCGAGCCGTCGGTCGCGCCGCTTTTGGAGGCGCTGTCGGTGCGGCGCAACGCCGCCGTCGGCGCCGCGACGGGCGTGGCGCTGGCCGTGCTGGCGTACGTGTTCCGCCTCGGCCGCGCTGCGGGCCCGTTCGCGGGTACGCGCGAGTTCCCGATCCTCGGGGAGACGGGCTGGTTTCTGCTGCTCTCCGTCGTGCTCGCCAGCGCCGCGGCGCTGCTAGTGACGACGCTGCTGACGCTGGTCTCGCTGGTGCGACTCGTCCACGAGGAGGCGTAGCGACCCGGCTCTCGCGGCGGTCGACTGCGGTGTCGACGACAGACAGCGAGGCGGTCGACGAGGAGCTCCGTAGTGGCTTCCGTCCCGGACTGCAGCCCCCGCTGCTGGGTGGGTCGGACGCCACGCCGGACGCCGAAACGTCACGACGCAGCCGGTCGTGAGGCGAGAGTTATCGGCCGACGGGGGCGTCCGACGGGAGATCCCCAACCTCATCGCCCGGAACGGCAACGCTTTTTCGTCGACCCGTCCAACCCTTAGCCTATGTCAGGAGAGGTTCAGAAAGGCCTGGAAGGTGTCGTCGTCGCCGAGTCACAGCTCAGCTACATCAACGGGGACGAGGGGCGGCTGATCTATCGCGGCCACGACATCGAGACGCTGGCGGCAGAGGCGACCTACGAGGAGGTGCTCTACCTGCTCTGGCACGGCTCGCTCCCGACAGAGTCCGAGCTCGACTCGTTCACGACGACGATGGCCGAAGAGCGCGCCGTCGACGACGAGGTGCTGGCGACGCTCGCGGATCTCGCCGCCGCCGACGAGGAGCCGATGGCCGCGCTCCGGACCGCGACGTCGATGCTGTCGGCCAGCGACCCCGAGCCCGACGCCGACCCCGACGACCAGGCCGCGACCCTCCGACAGGGCCGGCGCATCACCGCGAAGATCCCGACGATCCTCGCCGCCTACCAGCGCCTGCGCGACGGCGAGGAGCCCCTGGCGCCGAAGGAGGAGCTGAGCCACGCCGGGAACTTCCTCTACATGCTCACCGGCGAGGAGCCCGACGCCGTCGCCGAGGAGACGCTGGACATGGCGCTGATCCTCCACGCCGACCACGGGCTCAACGCCTCGACGTTCGCGTCCATGGTGATCGCCTCCACGCTCGCGGACACGTACGCCGCGGTCACCGGCGGCGTCGGCGCGCTCTCGGGTCCGCTCCACGGCGGCGCGAACCAGGACGTGATGGAGACGCTGCTGGAGGTCGAGGACTCCTCGAAGGACCCGGTTCAGTGGGTCAAAGACGCCATCGACGCCGGCCGGAAGATCCCCGGCTTCGGCCACCGCGTCTACAACGTGAAGGACCCGCGGGCGGTGATCCTCGAGGAGAAGTCCCGGGAGCTCGGCGACGCCTCCGGCGAGCGCAAGTGGTACGACCACGCCAACGACATCGAGCAGTACCTCGTCGAGGAGGCCGGCTTCGCGGAGAAGGGGCTCGCGCCCAACGTCGACTTCTACTCCGGGACCGTGTACTACCAGCTCGGCATCCCCGTCGACATGTTCACGCCCATCTTCGCGATGAGCCGCGTCGGCGGCTGGGTCGCCCACGTGATCGAGCAGCTCGAGGACAACCGCATCTTCCGACCGCGGGCGAAGTACACCGGCGCGAAGGAGGCGGAGTGGACGCCGGTCGACGACCGCTGACGCAGACGCTGTAACGACCTTACGACCGCGACTTCTCCCCGTTACTCCCGCCCGCGCAGCACGATCACCGCGCTACTGAGAAGCAGGCAGCCCACCAGCCCCGTGAACGCGGTGTCGTAGTCGACGTACTGCGCGACGACGCCGACGTAGGTCGCGCCCAGCGAGCCGATTCCGATGTAGACGCTGCGCATCGCGCCCAGGTCGCCGCCCATGCTGTCGCCCGGGAACGAGTCCATCAGGTACGCCTGCATCACCGGCGGGTACGCCAGCAGCCCCGCGGCGAACACGCCGACCGCGAGCAGCGTCGCCGCGGGCGTCGACGCCAGCACGAGGCCGACCAGTGCGACCGCTGCGACGACCAACACGCCCGGGGCGAGCAGCCCCCGCGGGACGCGGTCGCCGAGCCCCCCGGCGACCGGCTTCGCGACGGCGCCGACGACGAACAGCAGTGCGAAGGAGGCGTTCGCGACGACCGGCGAGAGCTCCTTCGCCCGGAGATACGTCGGGAGGAAGCCCGTCGCCGACTGCCAGGTGAACGCGTACAGCGCGTAGGCGAACAGCAGCCAGCGCAGCCGCGGGACGCCGAGGATCCGTCGGAACGTGTCGCCGACCGCGAGGTCGACCTTCGCGAGCTCGTACCCCTCGTTACTCCAGACGTGGAGCAGGAGCGCGATCAGCAGCAGCGCGATCGCGATCGGGGCGAACGCCGCCCGCCACGTCGCCACCGCGAGCACGACCGTCCCGATCCCGGCGGCCAGGATCCCGCCAACGTCGCCCGAACCCGTGTGGAGGCCGAACGCGCGGCCGCGCTTGGTCACGAAGAGGTCCGACACCATCCCCCGGGCCGGCGTGGGATAGAGCCCGACGCCGACGCCGATGACGACCGCGCCGAACAGGAAGGCGAGATACGTCGGCGCCGCCGAGAGGGTGAGGAAGCCGACCGCCGCCAGCGATAGGCCGGCGACGAGCAGCGTCGTCCGGGAGAGCCGGTCCGAGAGCCGGCCGCTGGGGTACTGGAGGATCGCGTACGTCCCCCAGACGACCGTGATCGCGAAGCCGGCGGCGCCGCTGGAGATCTGCAGGTCGCCCGCGATCGCGGTCAGCAGCGGGGAGATGCTCAGTCGGCCGGCCTGCAGCAGCGCCCACCCTAACGAGATGACGAGCAGCAGCCGCCCCGAGTAGCCACGGAACAGGCGCTCCTCGTCGGTCGAGTGACTCACTGGTCTCACTCCCGACGCCGACGTACTTGAACGCCGTCGTTCCGGCCGTTCTCCCCCCTACCCCGCTACGTCGGGTCGTAGCGGTAGCGTCGGGTGGGGTCGCCGCGGAACCGCGGCCCGGACCCCGCGGCGTCGAACCCCACAGCCTCGACGGCCAGCCGCATCGCGTCGTCGCCCTCGCGGAGCACTACCTCGACCGGCAGCCCCGCCCCGCGAGCGAACGCGATCGGCTCCGCGAGCAGGCGCTCGCAGGCGTCGCTGTCGCCGCCGAATTGGGTGACGAACACGGCGTCCTCGCGGGCGTCGAAGCTCACAAACCCGCGCAGATCGGGCTCGTCATCGGTCGCCGCAGGCTTGCCGTCGGCGCCGGTCGCCTCGCCGCCGTCCGCGCTCTCGCTGTCGCCGACCAGCACCCGGACGCTCCGCTCGTGGACGACGTTCCGGAGCACCGGCTCCGGGGCGTCGGTCAGGGCAGCCATCGCCGGCGCGTCGCGCTCGACGGCGTCGCGGACCTCCATTCGGTCGTCCGTTCCGTCCGCGCGGGCTTAAACGCCGGGGGCGAGACGGTCGCGAGATTCATGTCGGCGCCGAACGAGTACTCGGCCGTGTCCGAGGCACCCGGCCGTCCGATCGCGCTCGTGATCGCGCTGACCCTCGCCGTCGGCGGGCTCGTCGTCAGCACCGTCACCGGGCTGGTCGGCACCCTGCTCGGCGCGCTGGTCGGCGCGGGCACGAACCCCGACGCCGCGGTCCCCGCGCTGGTCGGCGTGCTGCTCGTGACCGCGGAGGCGGGGTTCGTCGTCGTCGGCTACGCGTTCCGGCAGACCGACGACGGCGCGGAGATCGTCGTCGACTGGATCGGTCGCCACCGGTCGAAGCTCCGGGACGCCGCGCTTGTCGTCGGCGCGACCGTGGGGCTGGTCGCGTTCAACCGCACGGCGTTCGCGGTGGGCGAACTGCTCGGCGTCGATCCCGTGACCGCCGTCTCGGCGCCCGAGGAGCTCTCGGTCGCGGTGCTGGCGGTGCTGCTGCCGGCGATGCTGCTCGTGGTCGGGCCAGCCGAGGAGTACCTGTTCCGCGGCGTCGTCCAGGGGTACCTCCGTCGGTCGTTCTCCGCCTGGGGTGCCGTCGGCTGGAGCGCGCTGCTGTTCGCGCTCGTCCACCTGCCGAACCTCGTCTCGGCCCCCGAGGCGGGGGTCGTCTCGATCCCGGTCTGGCTGACGATCGGCGTCGTGCTCGGCTGGCTGTACGAGCGGACGGGCGCGCTGCTGGTGCCGGTGCTGGTCCACGGGCTCTACAACGCGGCCGTGCTCACGCTGCTGTTCGCGGAGCTGGGTATCGTCTAAAAGGCGGCAAGGAAGCGGGCTCAGTCCAGCAGCTCGTCCAGCCCGCGGGCGGGGTAGCCGACGACCTCATCGACGCCGGCGCCGTGGAGCCCCTCGACCCGGCCCCGGACCGTCGCCTCGTCGCCGACGATCGCGAAGTCCTTGCTGGCGGCGAGCAGCACCTCGCGGGCGCGGCCGGTCGCCGACGAGTCGGTCTCGCAGTCGTCCGGGAGCGCGCGGCGAACGGGGCCGCGTCGGGAGACGTACGCGCCGACGGCGTCGAGGATCTCGTCCTCGGCGTCGGTCAGCACGGTGGGGGCGTACACCGCGAGCTCGCCGTCGAAGCCGGCCGCCCGCAGCGCGCGGGCGTCGCGCTCGGTCGAGCGCGAGAGCAGTTCGAACTGGGTCGCGCCGGTCGCGAGCGCGATCCGCTCGACGCCCTCGGTGCCGACCCAGGCGTCTGGGTGCTGCTCGCGCCCCTCGCCCAGTCGCGGCGCGATGGCGCGCTGGCTCTCCTCCTCGGAGAGGTAGGCGCCGTGGCCGGCGACGAGCACCCGCCCGACGCCCTCGGGGATCGACGCCGACAGCGAGTCGTCGCCCAGCGGGTCGAGCCCGTCGGCGCGTACGGGCGTCGTGACCCGGACCGTCGCGGTCTCGGCGAGCGCCCGGAGCGTGTCGGTGTCCGGGAACGTCTCGCGACCCTCGTAGTCGACGACGAGCGTCGACGCCGGGAGGTCCGCCGCGCGGGCGAGGTCGACCTCCGCGGGCTTGAGCGCGACGGCGTCGATGCCGACACGTGGGAACGGCCCGACACTGTCGTCGCTCGTGGTTCGCTGGCTGGCGCTGTCGGGCGTGGTGGTGTCGGGCGTGTTCATAGCGAGAGCTCCTGGGTACTGCGGTGGCTGTACGAGAACTGCGCGGATCTAGAATCGCGGAACGCGATCCATCGCCTGTGCGGCCATGCACTCCCCCGTACCCCGCACATCGGGATAAGCGTGTCGTCGTCGGGACTCACTCGAGCAGCACCGAGAACCCCCAGTCGATCGACTCGCCGCCGTCGAGGCGCTCGGGGTCGTCGAAGCGCGTCATCGTCGTCTCGAACCGGTGCTCGCCGACGGGGAGGCAGGCGTCCGCCTCGACGCCTGCGGCGTACAGTCCGAGGTCGGCGGCGTGGCGCTCCCCCGGCTCGAGCGTGACGGTCCGGTACTCCTCGGTCGTCCCCACGCCTTCGGTCAGCCGCCAGCAGCCCGGGTCGGCCGGGTAGTCGCCCCCGGCCGGGAGCAGGACGAGGAACTCGTCCACGGAGGACTGGTAGGCGAACACCGCCGCGCGGGCCTCGCCGAGCGCGGCCGGCGCGTCGCCGGTGTTGGTGACAGTGACGCGGAGCCCGGGCGGGTGGTCGTCGGTCGCGACCGCCTCGGTCACCGTCACGTCGATCGAGAGCGCGACCTCCGGGTCGTCGTCGACGCTCGCGAGGGTGACGCCCGGCCCGCCCGTCCCACGCGGCCGGGTGTCGTCGTCGGTGCCGTCCGGGGAATTATCGGACGGGAGATCCGAGCCCGCGCCGTCGGCCACGGGTGCGGCGACACAGCCGGCGAGAGCGGAGAGCGTCAGCAGGGAGCTACCGCGGAGGACGGATCGTCGAGTCGGCATACCCAGTAGTGGCGCTCTGCGGGCTTGAACACCGCGTAGCAACAACCCCCGGCTTGTGTCACGCCCTACACCGGGAACTCGGCTTCAGGCTCCACCACACGGTCGACGGTCTCCGGCGCGCGCCAGTCGGTCGTGAGTTCGAGCAGCTGGACCAGTATCCGGCCGGTGGCGCCCCAGACGGTGTAGTCGCCGACGTGGAAGTAGTGGAGGCGCACGTCGCCGACCTCCGGGCGCTTGCGGCGCTCGGACTCGTAGTTCGCGGGGTCGGTCAGCGCCGAGACGGGGAGCTTGGCGACCTCGACCGCCTCGACGCCGTCGGGCTCGTACGTGCGGTCGGGCACCTGCGCGACGTACGGGCGGATCGCGTAGCCCGATGTCGTCGTCGTGTCGTCGAGCCGGCCGACGATCGAGGGCTCGGTCTCGCGGAGCCCGATCTCCTCCCACGCCTCCCGTCGGGCGGTGTCGACGAGGTCCGGGTCGAACGGCTCGTGGCCGCCGCCCGGGAACGCCATCTGGCCGGCGTGGGAGCCGAGATCGTCGGAGCGCTTGATGAACAGCAGCGCGGGCTCGTCGCCCCCGTCGACGACCGGGGCGAGCACGCTGGCCCAGCGCTCCGCGTCGGCGACCGTCGCGGGCTCGTAGCCGCCGACCCCCGAGAGTTCCATACGCGATTGTCGGCGCCAGTCGGTCAAAAACGCTTCGTCGGTCTCAGTCCGTGAGGGCGAGCAGGCGATCCCGGGTCGCTTCCAGTTCGACCGAGCCCCACGCCTCGGCGTCGTACGTCACGTCGATCAGCGTCGCGGCGCGCTCGGCGTCGCCGTCGTCGACGACCGTCTCAGTCTCCTCCCGCAGGCGCTCGGCGACGTGCTCGGCCGCGGCCGCACGGTCGATCGAGCGCTCGGGCACGTCGAGGATGTGGGGCAGGTCCTCCCCCTCCGCGGGGAGCATCGGGAACGCGACGGGGCCGACGACCAGCGCGGCCTCTGCGTCCACCTCGCCCGCCACGGCGTCGGCGGGGAGTTCGACCAGGTAGTACTCCCGGACGGCTTCGGCGACGGCGGCGGCGACCGCGTCGTCGCGCACGTCGGCGCCGCGGCGGTAGGCGACTTCGACCAGCGCCTGCTCCAGCTCCGGGCGGGTCAGCGCGTCGAACAGGTCGACGACGCCCGCGAGTTCGTCGTGGGTGGCCTCCTCCATCGCCCGTGACTGCGGCGGGCGTCGGCAAAAGTACGCGGGTCCGTGGAGCCGGATGCGTCAGTCGGCGTCGGTGGCCGTCGCCGTCTGGCCCTCGACGGTGACGGTCACGGTCCGCGTCTCGACGGGCGTCCGGACGCCGTAGTCGATCTCTTTCCCGGAATCGGCGTCGCCGACCTCCGCTTCGACGAAATCGGCGCCGGACGCGCCGCCTTCGAGCGGTATCGCGAACCCCCGCGGCATGTACATGGGGTACGAGAAGTTGACGGCGCCGCGGAACGTGCCCGGGCCGTCGCCGACGTTCTCGGCGGTGATCGTGATGTCGAACGTGCTCTCGGGGGCGACCGTCGCCGGGACGTCGACGCTGAACTCCCACTCAGGCGGGGCTGCGGTCGCCCTCTCGGTGGGGAGGTCCCACTCCCACGACCCGGCCTCGCCGTCGAGGCGGAGCGTCGGTGCTGCGTCGAGTTCGGCCGGCGTCTCGAAGACGAGCCAGCCGCGGTGGTCGGTGTCCGAGTACCGCTCCCCGGGCACGTCGAGGTCGACGGGCATGTCGTGGGCCAGTTCCACGGGCTGGTACTGCTCGCCGTCGGCGACCAGCGAGAACGCGTCGGGCAAGGGGGGCGTGTCGGCCGGCCCCGCGTCGATCGTGACGAACACGAACTGGCCGTCGGCTGGCTGGATCCCGTTCCAGTCCACGTTCTCGATGTGGCGGTACGAGTACTGGACGGCGGCGGCCTCGACGGTCACGCCCGACGCCGAGGGGGTCCCGGGCGCCGTGGTGGCCGTCGGGGACTCGCTGTCGGTGCCCGGGGTGTCGTCGACGCAGCCGGCGAGCCCCGCGGCTGCGAGTGTCGCGAGATACGCGCGTCTGGAGGGCATCGTCGCGGTGTTTCGGTCGTTCGGGGTAAGTGCTTTCTGCGAACCGACCTTTTGCTGCGGGCCCCGGAGGGCCCTGGCAAAAGCTCGACCAAAAGCCTGCGAGCCTCCCTGTGGTCGGCTCTTGGCCCGCTCTCTCGCTTCGCTCGTTCGCGGTGAGAACTCGCTTGAGCAGCATCCGCGAGCGGACGGCTACTGGGCGAGAAAACGGGAGAACGAGTGATCGACGAACGATGCGGCGGTCGGTCGGGCAGGGTGGGAGTTGGCTAGTCGCCTAAGCTCACATCGCGCCGCCCATGCCGCCCATACCGCCCATGCCGCCGCCGGGACCGCCCTCGTCCTCGTCGCCCGAGGTCGAGAGGTCGCCGGCCGCGATGATGTCGTCGATTTTGAGCACGAGGTTCGCGGCCTCGGTGGCGCTGGAGACGGCCTGCTCCTTCGAGTGGGCCGGCTCGACGACGCCGGCCTCGTAGGTGTCCTCGACCTCGCCGCTGTAGACGTTCAGGCCCGCGGTCTGGTCGCCGGCCTCGTGGGCCGCGCGCAGGTCGACCAGCGTGTCGATGGAGTCGAGCCCGGCGTTCTCGGCGAGCACGCGCGGGACGAGCTCCAGCGAGTCGGCGAACGCCTCGACCGCGAGCTGCTCGCGGCCGGTGACGCTGTCGGCGAACTCGCGCAGGCGGCTGGCGAGCTCGACCTCGATCGCGCCGCCGCCGGCGACGACGCGACCGTCCGAGACGGTGGTGCCGACGACGTCCAGGGCGTCGGAGACGCCGCGCTCGAGCTCGTCGACGACGTGGTCGGTCGAGCCGCGGAGCAGCAGCGTGACGCCGTGGGAGTCGTCGCCCTCGACGTAGAACATCTCGTCCTCGGCGTCACGGCGCACGGAGCCGTGGCCGAGGTCGGCGGCGCTGAGGTCGTCGAAGTTGGAGGCGACGTTGCCGCCGAGCACGTTCTTCAGGAAGCTGATGTCCGAGGACTTCACGCGGCGGGCCGCGAGGATCCCCTCCTTCGCGAGGTAGTGCTGGGCGAGGTCGTCGATGCCCTTCTGGCAGAACACCACATCCGCGCCGGTCGCGGCGATGGCGTCGACCTTCTCGCGGAGCTCCTGCTCCTCCTGGTCGAGGAAGGACTGGAGCTGGTCCGGCGAGTCGATGGAGACGTTGGTGTCGACGTCGGCCTCGTCGACCTCGATCGCGGCGTCGAGCAGCAGCGTGTCGGCGTCCGCGACCTCGCTCGGCATGTTGTCGTGGACGGGGTCCTTCGAGACGACCGCGCCGTTGAGCAGGTCGCTCTCGGAGACTGCACGCCCCTTCTGGGTCTCGACTTTCAGGTTCGCGAGGTCGACGACGTGGCTGCCGTCCTCGGCCTCGACGGTGACGGCCTCGACGGCCTCGACGATCAGCTGGGCGAGGTGCTCCTTGTCGAGCTCGGCGCCCTTGCCGGTCATCGACGTCTCGGCGACCTTCGCGAGCAGCTCGGTGTCGGTCGGGTCGACGTCGCGCGAGATGTCCTCGACCTCCTCACGAGCCTGCTCGGACGCGAGGTGGAACCCCTTGATCACCGCGGTGGGGTGGATGTCCTGCTCGAGCAGCTCCTCGGCGTTCTTCAGGAGCTCGCCCGCGATCGCGACGGCCGTCGTCGTCCCGTCGCCGGCCTCCTCCTCCTGGGTCTCGGCGACCTCGACGATCATCTCGGCCGTCGGGTTGTCGATGTCCATCTCCTCGAGGATGGTGACGCCGTCGTTGGTGATGGTCACGTCGCCCATCGAGTCGACGAGCATCTTGTCCATCCCCTTCGGGCCGAGGGTGGAGCGTACCGCCTCGGCGACCGCACGGGCCGCAGAAATGTTGTACTCCTGCGCGTCCTTGTCCTTCACTCGCTGGGAGTCCTCACCCATGATAATCATGGGCTGGCCTCCGCCTCGCTGTCGTTGGCTCATGGTCAACGATGGATTGTCCGTGGTTCTATATAAATCTGTCGTAGCGTGTGGGGTGAGCCGGCGTCGGTCGAGAGCGACTCACCGCTGGAAACCGGATGCAAGCGGTCCGACCGGGCGGAATCGTGCGCCAGTTTACCATGCCACAAGCGAACGCGTTTTGGCGTCTTTATGTACTCCGTCGGCAGCGAGAGCGAGCGGCTGCTCGGTGAGACAGCAACAGGCGTCGACGGCGACCCGGCGTCGACGATTGGTCGGCGTCGACGACTGGTCGGCGCGACTCGGCGACGACGTGAGTACGAGTCGGAAAACGGCAGTGCGGCAGGCGGTGAGGAGAGGAACTGGTCGGCGGCAGGTGGGCGATCAGTTCTCGGAGAGCTCACCCCCGTCCGGATCCACCAGGTACTCGGCGTCGGCCGCGTCGGGCTCGGGGAGCTCCTCGGCGTCGAACTCCGTCTCCGCGTCCCGGGAGGCGAGCCGGGACTCCAACTGCCGGCGTTTGTTCCGCCCTTTCCGTTCGCGACCGGTTTTCGTGTCGGGCATCTACACCCGTGGTAACACGACACACAGTTATCAACGTTTCGGGGGTGTGCGAGCCGCTACGTCGATCCTTCACGAAAGTTAGGAGTGTTACTAGGGACAGGCTCATAAACCATGCGGTGTTCTCCCACTACACAACCGTGTCAAACGTTACCACGAACAGAGCCACGCGCCTCGCGGACCCGACCGAGGCGCGGTCGAACTGCGGCGTCGGCGCCGTCGTCGACCTCGACGGCGGGCCGTCCCACCGCACGGTGGCCGACGCGCTCGAACTGCTGAGTAACCTGGAACACCGCGGCGCGACCGGCGCCGACCCCGACACCGGCGACGGCGCGGGCATCATGCTCCAGCGCCCCGATCGCTTCTTCGAAGCCGTCGTCGACGCCGACCTCCCGGAGACGTACGCGGTCGGGAGCGTGTTCATGCCCGACGACGCCGACGCCCGGGCCGGGTTGCAGGACCGCTTCGAAACCACCCTCGCCGCCCACGACGTGTCGACCGTCGCCTGGCGCGACGTGCCCACGAACAACGATCCGCTGGGCGAGACCGCCGTCGACTCCGAGCCCGACGTGTGGCAGGTGTTCGTCGCGCCCGACGGGATCGACGACGCGGCGTTCGACCGCGCGCTCTACGTCGCGCGCAAGGAGCTGGAACACGCCGTCGCCGACGCGGAGCCCCCGGGCGCCGAACGGTTCTACGTCTGCTCGCTCGACCGGGAGCGCCTCGTGTACAAGGGGCTGCTCACCAGCGACCAGCTCGCCGACTACTACCCGGACCTGCGCGACGAGCGCGTCGAGTCCGAGATCGCACTCGTCCACGCGCGGTTCTCGACCAACACGCTCGGGGCCTGGCATCTCGCCCACCCGTACCGCGGGATCGTCCACAACGGCGAGTTCAACACGATCCGGGGGAACGTCAACTGGATGCGCGCCCGCGAGACCGACCTCGCGGCCGACGCGTTCGGCGACGACCTGGAGACGCTCAAGCCGATCGTCGACGACCCGGAGCAGTCAGACACCGCCAGCGTCGACAACACGCTCGAACTGCTCACGAGCACCGGCCGCAGCGTCGAGCACGCGCTCCGGATGCTGATCCCCGAGGCGTACCGCGGCGACGACGCGATGTCGCCCGAGCGCACCGCGTTCTACGACTACCACGCCAGCCTGATCGAGCCGTGGGACGGCCCCGCGCTGGTCGTCGCCACCGACGGGCAGAAAGTCGCCGCCGCGCTGGACCGCAACGGCCTCCGGCCCTGTCGCTACGATGTGACGACGGAGGGCCGCCTGATCATGTCCTCGGAGGTCGGCGCGCTCGACACCGACCCCGAGACCATCGAGCAGCGCGAGCGGCTCTCGCCCGGCCAGCTGCTGGTCGCCGACCCCGAAGCGGGCCGGATCGTCCCCGACGACGAGGTGTTCGACGACCTCGCCGACGAGCGGTACGCCGAGTGGGTCGAGGCGGAACAGCGCCGCGTTCCCGAGCGCGACTCGTTCGCGCCGCGCGGCGACGACGACGCGCTCCGCCCCCGGCAGGCCGCCTTCGGCTACACGCACGACCAGCTGGAGCACCTGCTCGAACCGATGGCCCGCGACGGGAAAGACCCTGTCGGCTCGATGGGCGACGACACGCCGCTCTCGGTGCTGGCCGACCACGAGCGCCCCCTGTTCAGCTACTTCAAGCAGCTGTTCGCGCAGGTGTCCAACCCGCCGATCGACTACATCCGCGAGGAGCTGGTCACCTCCCTCGAGACGCGACTCGGCCACCAGCGCAACCTGCTGGACGAGTCAGCCGCCCACGCGCGCCAGCTCGTGCTCGACTCGCCCGTGCTCACCGACGCCACCACCGAGCGCATCAAGGAGCTCGACGGCGACGACGACGCGCTCTCGACGACCGTCGTCGACACGACGTTCGACCCCGACACCGACCTCGAAACCGCCGTCGAGAAGCTGCGCGCCGACGCCGCCGCGGCGATCGAGCACGGCGCCGACATCGTCGTGCTCTCGGACCGTCGGGTCGGCCCGGACCGACTGGCGATCCCGAGCCTGCTCGCGACGGGCGCGGTCCACCACTCGCTGGTCCGGAACGGGCTCCGGAACCACGCCGGCCTCGTCGTCGAGTCCGGCGACCCGCGCGAGGTCCACCACCTCGCGACGCTGGTGGGCTACGGCGCGGGCGCGGTGAACCCCTACCTCGCCTACGAGACCATCGAGGACCGCGTCGCCGGCCCCGACGGCGCCGACCGCGAGGCGGCGATCGCGGCCTACGTCGACGCGCTCGAGGACGGCCTGCTGAAGACCATGGCCAAGATGGGGATCTCGACGGTCGAGAGCTACCAGGGCGCGCAGGTGTTCGAGGCCGTCGGGCTCGACGACGAGCTCGTCGCAGAGTACTTCGAGGGCACCCGCATCCGGACGGGCGGGATCACGCTCGACCAGCTCGAGGCCGAATTGCGCGGGTGCCACGGCGTGGGGTTCGGTGACGGCCGACAGGGCGCCGCCGACAGCGACGGCGACGAGCCGGAGCTCGAACGCCAGGGCGAGTACGAGAGCCGCACCGACGGGATCAGCCACGGCTGGAACCGGAAGACGACGGGGACGATCCAGCAGGCCGTGCGGGGGAACGACTACGAGATCTACGAGGAGTTCGTCGACCTCGTCGAGGGCGACGGCGGCAGCCCCGAAACGCTCCGGGGCCTGCTCGCGTTCGAGAGCGACCGCGAGCCCGTCGCCGTCGACGACGTGGAACCGATCGAGTCCATCGTCGAGCGGTTCTCGACTGCCGCGATGAGCCTGGGCAGCCTCTCGCCCGAGGCCCACGAGAACAACGCCGTCGCGATGAGCCGGACCGGGGGGAAGGCCAACACCGGCGAGGGCGGCGAGCCGCCCGAGCGCTTCGACACCGAGCGCGGCTGCGAGGTCAAGCAGGTCGCCTCGGGGCGCTTCGGCGTCACCACCGACTACTCGCCGACGCCGAGGAGATCCAGATCAAGATGGCCCAGGGGTCGAAGCCCGGTGAGGGCGGCCACCTCCCCGGCGAGAAGGTGAACGAGATGATCGCCCACGTGCGCTACGCGACGCCCGGCGTCGGCCTCATCTCGCCGCCGCCGCTGCACGACATCTACTCGATCGAGGACCTGAAACAGCTGATCTTCGACCTGAAGTCGGCCAACCCCGACGCCGACGTGAACGTGAAGCTGGTCTCGGAGGACGGGATCGGCACTATCGCCGCCGGCGTCGCCAAAGCGAACGCCGACGTGCTGCACGTCTCGGGCCACTCCGGCGGCACGGGCGCGTCGCCGAAGACCTCGATCAAGAACGCGGGGCTCCCCTGGGAGCTGGGGCTGGCCGAGGCCAACCAGTTCCTCCGGATGACCGGCATGCGCGACCGCGTCCGGCTGAGCGTCGACGGCGGCTTCAAAACCGGCCGCGACGTGGCCGTCGCCGCCGCGCTGGGCGCCGAGGAGTACGTGTTCGGCACGGGGTCGCTGGTCAGCTCAGGCTGCGTGATGGCGCGCCAGTGTCACGAGAACACCTGCCCGGTAGGTGTCGCCACGCAGGACCCCGACCTGCGCGACCGCTTCCCCGGCGAGCCCGACCACGTGGTGAACTACATGACGTTCGTCGCCCGCGAGCTCCGCGAGATCATGGCCGAACTGGGCGTCACCGAACTCGACGACCTGATCGGCCGCCCGGCGCTGCTGAGCCAGCGCGAGACCGGCCACCCGCGGGCCGACCAGCTCGACCTCTCGCCGATCCTCGCCGATCCCGGCCCCGAGCCGCGGCACAAAGTCCGCGAGCAGGATCACCCGGGCGTCGACGACCACTTCGACCGCGATCTGCTCGACGCGGTCGAGCCGGCGATCGAGCACGGGGAGTCGGTCCGCCTCGACCGCGAGGTGAGCAACGCCGACCGCGCAGTGGGGACGCTGCTCTCCGGCGAGATCGCCGATCGCGTCGGCCTCGACGGCCTCCTAGACGGGACGATCCAGTTGGGCCTGACCGGGACTGCGGGCCAGTCCTTCGGCGCGTTCTGCAAGCAGGGCGTCTCGCTCGACCTGACGGGCGCGGCCAACGACTACGTCGGCAAGGGGCTCGCCGGCGGCCGGCTCACGGTCCGCCCGCCCGACCGCGCGGCGTTCGACCCGGCCGAGAACGTCGTCGTCGGCAACGTCGCGCTCTACGGCGCGACCGACGGCGAGCTGTACGTCAACGGCCGCGCCGGCGAGCGGTTCGCGGTGCGCAACTCCGGCGCGACCGCGGTCGTCGAGGGCGTCGGCGACCACGGCTGTGAGTACATGACCGGCGGCATCGTCGCCGTGCTGGGCGAGACGGGGACGAACTTCGCTGCGGGAATGTCCGGCGGCGTCGCGTACGTCCACGACCCCGACGGCGAGCTCGCGGCCCGCGCCAACACGGGGATGGTGACGCTCTCGGAGTTGGCTGAGAAGGACGAGCGGGTGCTCCGCCGGCTGCTCGAGAACCACGTCGCCCGGACCGACAGCGAGCGCGCGAGCGACCTGCTCGCGGACTGGCCGGCAACGTGCTCGGCGTTCACGAAGGTGATGCCCGACGCGTACAGCCGCGTGATCGAGGAGGAGGGTCGCGAGGACGTGCGCGACAGCCCGCCCGCGGCCGTCAACGACGCGCCCGCGACCGGGTCGACGGCCTCGGCGGTGACCGACGACTGACGGTTTCGTTTTACTTTTTCGAGGACGGTGAGATAGCGTTGCAGGGATTGTGGCTACCGGATGACCTGCCCTTCGGTCACGATCTCCGATTGGGGTTTCAACAGACCCCTGGGTTTATCACGATATATTCCTAATAGGAATAGTATGCCTAATAGGAAAGAGAGAACTACAGTTGCTCTGGAGTACCCATTTCCGGAGGAGCGTGTCTTCAGATATCAGGCGATGCAGGACGTTCTCGCCCTCCTCGTTGAGGAACCCTACAACGAGTTCACCGTGAACCAACTCGCAGAGATGATCGATGCGAACCAAGCATCTGTTTCGAAAGCCGTTTCGCTCCTGAAGGAACTCGGTCCGATTCAGACTCGGAGGGACGGACGAAAACAGTACGTGAGTATCAACCGGGACCGACTGACGAAACCAGATCCGGTGCTTTCGATCCCGCAGCCGGAGTTCCAGAAGCCGGTTCGTGCATTCGTCGAACGAACCGAAGAAGAAATCGCTGAGTTAGTCGGGATCGTTCTCTTCGGGAGCGTTGCCCGTGGTGAGGCTGACCGGACGAGTGACATCGATTTACTGGTCTTCGTTGATGCCGACCGGACGCAGGCACGACGCACCGTCCAAGGGATCGTGAGCGATCTGGAAGCGACGAAATTCGACGGCAACCGATTCGAATTCGAGACACTGGTCGAATCAACGGATAGCGCGAAACGGATCGGTAACCGACTCCGCGAACAGTTCGAAGACAGTATCACTATTGTGGGATCGGACGAACTATCCGAGGTTCGTGCGGAGGTGTTGACTAATGGAGAACAGTGACGTTGTGGAAGCGTTGGATGCAGCCGAACGCAGCTTCGAGCGGTCACCGAAGAACATCGAAACGGGGCTGGATGTCGAAGAAGCTGAATTGGTCCAACTCCGGCGAGCGTGTCGGCTGTTGGCGGCTGCGTCTCGCTTGCTCAACGACGGCTACTACACTGTCGTCATCGAGTCGTCGTTTGTCGCAGTAGAGCGGTCAATCCAGTTCCGACTGATCCACGACGGCGCGATGGAGCCCTCTGAAGTGATTAGTAGTCACCGCCGACTGTACCAGCGAGGCGCCGAGGTCGGCCTCTACGACGAACAGTTCGGTACGCGGCTCGCTGAGCTGTGGAACCAGAATCGCACAAAGACGTACTACAGACTTGGAATGGCCACCGAGGCGCAGGCGAAGGCGATGCACGAACTTGCCTCGAAAGTCCACCAAAACTTGATCAACGGAAGCCAAGTACGGCACGAATGTCTCTGCTGAGCAATGCCTTCAGGCCGTTCTTCGATTTGTTAGTAAAGTGTACCCAGTGACCGAGTTCGACAACACGGTAAATTGGTGAGTCGGAAAGATAGATACTGAGGGACCACCCCGCGCACTTTCGGCCGTCAGGACCAGCCTGTGGTAACCACCCACACGCTTAACACAGTTCCCGACGAACTGCCGCGTGCATGGTGCGTACGGTTCCACCGAACGAGGAAGCACGGAGCGTCTTCGAACGCCTCGGCTACGCCGTCTCCGGCGACGGACCGGAGTTCGTCGCGGAGCGGAAGTGGCGATCCGTCCGGGTACGGACACTCTGCGCGGAGGACGCCACGAAGCCGGGAACCCTCGACGGGGAGTATGGCCTCGAATGCCTCGTGACGTGGACCGACTGCGTCGACGAACTCGACGAACGACTGAACGAACAGGCGCCGGAGGGCGAGTGGGCGATCATCGGCGTCGACGACGACGGGGAGTACGAAGTCCACCGCGCCGCCTGACCGACCACGGCTCGTGACCTGCCGGCGCCGCCGTCCGCCGGCCTCAGCGCGCGACGCCGTGGTCGTGTCCGAGCGGCACGACAACCGATCGGCTCCCACCTTTTTACGCGCGACCCGAGAGAGCTAGCCCATGCTGGCGCTCCAGTTCGGGCTGATCGAGGAGGGGATCAACCGGTTCGTCGAGGGGATCGCGGGCGCCATCCCGCGGGTGCTCTCGGGGGTCGTCTTCCTGCTGATCGCGGCGGTGCTGGCGAAGCTCGTGATGATCGTCGTCCGGGAGGCGCTCGACCGCGCGCTGCCCAGTGAGTCGGACGTGTACCGACGCTTCGTGAGCACCGTCGTCGCCGCCTTCCTCTGGTTCGCGATCGCGCTCTCCTTCCTCTCGATCGTCGGGCTGGACCAGATCGCCGCGTCGATGGGGACCGCCGCCGGCTTCCTCGCGCTGGGAATCTCCTACTCGCTGTCGAACATGATCGCCGACGCCGTCGCCGGCGTCTACCTCATCCGGGATCCGGACTTCATGCCCGGCGACGAGGTGAAAGTCGGCGACGTGTCGGGCACCGTCACCTCGATCGAACTCCGGAAGACGCGCTTCCTCGACGAGAACGACGACACGGTGGTCCGGGGCAACGCCGAGATCGAGAAGAAGTGGACGAAGCTCGAGGACGCCGACGCCGAGGCAGTCGACGACGCCGACGGGACAGAGGAAATCGACGAGACCGATGACGCCGAGGGAAC
Organism: Halolamina rubra; assembly: GCF_000739555.1. Lineage (GTDB taxonomy): Archaea > Halobacteriota > Halobacteria > Halobacteriales > Haloferacaceae > Halolamina > Halolamina rubra. Next base: position 28,506 of record NZ_BBJN01000008.1, on the reverse strand, counting down.
GGAGACCGCCGACGAGGTAGAGGACGCCGACGACGACGGCACGGACGAATCGAGTAGTGCCACGGTGTAGCAGGGCGTATCGGGCTGGGCGAGAGGCTTATCACCACGAGCCCCGAAATTCCGTCAATGTTCGTCGGTCACGCGCTGCTGGCGTTCGCACTCGTCGGCGGGACAGCGGCGCTGCTGGCCGACCGCCGCGTCGCCCTCCGGCTCGGCATCGTCGCCGCCGCGTTCGCCACCGTCCCCGACGTGGACATGGTGTACGCGCTCGTGGGGCTCGTCGGCGCCGAAGGTGGCGTGATGGGCACCGTGAGCTCGTTCTGGGCCGCCAGCACCGCCGTCCACCGCACGATCACCCACTCGCTGCTGGTCGCGCCCGTCGCGGCCGCGATGGCCGGCGCGTGGCTCCACGGCCGCCGCCGCGAGGCGCCCGCGTGGCTCGGCGTCGCCGTCCTCCTCGGCGCGGGCCTCGGAACCGTCGCGGCGCTGGTCAGCGGCGCCCTGGGCGGCGCCGTGATGGCCGTGTTCGTCGTCGCCGCCGTCGCCGTCGCGGAGGGCGTGGGCCAGTACACCGAGTTCGGCCCGCGGGCGGCGTTCGCGGCCGCCCTCGTCGGCCTGTTCTCTCACCCCTTCGGCGACCTCGCGACCGGCGAGCCGCCCGCCTTCCTCTACCCGCTGAACGCGCCGCTGGTGACCGAGCGCGTCGCGCTCGCCGACGACGCGACGCTGCACCTGCTGGGCGCCTTCGGCGTCGAACTCGCCGCGATCTGGGCCGGCCTGCTGGTGGCGATGTGGCTGCTGGAGCGCCCGGTCCGCGAGGCGATCGACTTCCGCGCCGTCGTCGGCGTCGGCTACGCGCTGGCCGCGCTGGCGATCCCGGCGCCGACGCTCGACTTCTCCTACCACTTCGTGTTCTCGGTGCTCTCGGTGGGGATGATCGGCGCCGTCCCCCGGGTTCAGTTCCCGAACGTCGCCGTCGAGCGTCCAGACGCGATCAGCGCCGCGCTGACCGGGCTGGCCGCGGTGACGCTGGCCGGTATGGCCTATGCGGTCGCGTACATTCTGGTCTGACCTCCGCGTCCCTCTAGAGGCCGAGCGCCAACGGGCCCAGTAACACCCCCATGAGGTACACCCGGCGCGCGCCGATCCGGACCGCAATGAGCCCGACGAGCGTCGCGAGCGCGAACACCGCGATCCCCGCCACTCCCGCGAAAAGCGCCGCGAGCACGACCAGCAGTCCGAGAACGACGAGCGCCAGTCGTCGCTGATCGAGTTGCGAGACGACCCGGAACGCCGCGTCGCCCAGCAAGCCGACGAGCACGAACCCCGTCGCGGCCGCGACGACGACGACCGGCAGGAGCACCGACAGCGAGAGCGGCACCCCGGCGTCGTCGACGGCCACGAGCACGCCCGACCGCGGCGCGCCGAGGGCGACGAGTGCGAACAGCGAGAACACCGCGGTCGAGCTGTTCGCGCCGCTGGTGGCGACGACGAACCCCCGGAGGTCGCTCCGCGCGGGCACCGCGGGCAGCGAGACGGTCGCCGCGACGCCCGCCGAGACACCCGGGAGGTAGCCGACAGCCGCCCCCGAGAGCCCGCCCGCGGCTGCGGAGATTCCGAGGTCCAGGGGCGGCATCGCGAGTTGCGCGTCGTCCTGTTCGGGCACCCCACCGCCGTGGAGCGCGTCGAGCAGGACGGGCGCGCCGAACAGCCCGCCGAACAGCGGGGCGAGCACGCCACCCGCGACGGGGCCCGAGAGCGAGAGTCCCAGAACCATCGCGCCGAGCGCCGTCGAGAGCCCGAACGCGAGTAGGCCGGCGAGCCGGGCCGTGTGGGAGGGTTCGGTCGCGAGCATGAGCGCGAGCACCGCGGCGGCGACGACGGGGAACCACCGTGTGAGCAGCGGCGCGAGACGGAGCATCGCCCACGTCACGGGAAAGGCGAGCAGGGTGGCGACGGCGACCGCGGCGCCCGAACCCAGCGCGGAGAGCCTGAGCGCCTCGCGGCCCCGCCCGCGGAGGACGAGTCGGTGGCCCGGGAGCGCGGCCGCCGCCATCGCGCCGTCGGGTACGCCCAGCGCGAGCGAGGGGACGATGTCGAGGAACGTATGGACCACGCCCGCGGCCAGCATCGCGGCACCGAGGGCGAGCGGGTCGACGGGCACGTGCGGCGCCACGCCCGCGAGCAGCAGCGCGAAGTTGTTGGCGTGCAGCCCGGGCACTAGCCCCGAGCAGGTGCCGAGCAGACAACCCGCGACGGTGGCGACGACGACCGGGAGGAGGAGTGCAGGGTCGGTCCGCGGGCCGAGCGGGACGCCCGCGACGCTGCCCACGGTGCTGCCGACGGCCGTCGCTCCGAGGGTGAGCGCGTCGACGACCGGCGCGGGCGCGGGCCACATCCGGGGCGGAGTGGTCCCGGTCTCCTACTTCAACTCTGGGTCTGCCCGTCCGCGGAGACCGTGATCACCGTACAGTCGAGCTGTTCCTCCAGATACCGGCCCACGTCGGGCGACTCGAACAGTTTGTTGAGCATCTTCCGGAAGCGGCCGGCCTGCTTCGAGCCGATCACGACCACGTCGGCGGCCTCGTCGGCGACCTCCTCCATGATCGTCTCCTCGACCAGGAACCCCTGACGGACGACGTACCGCGCGCGGTCGATCCGGCCAACCTCGGCCTCGACGGCGCGCTTGAGGTCGACCCGGCTCACGTTGTGGTTGTTCTGGAACAGGTCGACGTGCAGCACCGACAGGTCGGCGTCGCGCTCCTCCGCGATGCGGACGGCCTCCCGGAGGGTCGCCGCGGAGTGTTTCGAGAGCGGGTAGCGAACCGGGACGACGACCAGCGTCATACTGACACGTCTGCGGCGGGCCGACAAATGCGTACCCCTTCCGGCGGCTCAGCGCTCGAAGACCATTCGCCCCTCCACGTCGACGTCGAGCCCGCCGCGTCGGGCGTGTTCCGCCAGCACGTCGTGCTGGATACCGACCTCGCCGGCGCGGTGGCGCTGCTCGATCGTCGGGAACTCGTGGTCGGAGTGGAGCAGGTACTCCGCGGTCGCGACCGTGTAGCGCCGATCGGGGTCGATCGGGTCGCCGTCGACGCGCGCGTCGAGCAGTTCGCCCGCCTCGTGGTCCCAGCGCAGGCTGGCGCCGCTGAGGTGGGCGTGCCACCAGTGGGGCTCGCCGAAGTCGAGTTCCGCGCCGTCGGCCTCGCTGAACACCTCCAGGAGTTCCCGCCCGCTGAGTTCGACGACGACTACGGGCTCCTCGAAGGGGAGCACGCTCACGAGATCCGCGAGCGTCACCTCGCCCGACAGCGGGGGGCCCTCGCGGATTCCGCCGCCGTTCTGGAGGCCAACGTCGGCGTCCGCGGCAGCGCGGTAGGCGTCGGCGACGAAGTTGCCGATCCGGGATTCGCCGCCGAACGTGGTCTCGTCGGTCCGATGGAGCGGCTCGTCGACGGTCGCGACCGTCTCGGTCAGGCCGGCCGACTCCCGCCGGCGCTCGAGCGCGTCGGTCAGCGTCTCGTGGACCGGCCCCTCGCTGGGGTCGATCACGCGGGCGCTCGCGGCGACGCCGCCGTCGCCCCGGGCCGCGGCCGCGTCGTCCGCGCCGAGTTCGACCTCGACGAACTCGTGGCCGTTCACGCCCGGCCGCGTGCAGAGCGTGCCGTCGACGTACTCGGTCCGGACGCTGTGGACGTGCCCGCCGAGGATGGCGTCCACGTCGACCCGACGAGCGAGCTCGTCGTCGCCGCCGCCGAGGTGCGAGAGCGCAACGACGTAGTCGACGCCCTCGGCACGGAGCTCGTCGACCGCGTCCGCGGCCGCCTCGTAGGGGTCGGTGAAGGTGAGCGGCGCGGCCTGGGGGTTGATCGAGTCGGTCGTCGGGTCCGTGAGGCCGAACAAACCGACGCGCTCGCCGTCGGCTTCGGCGATCGTCCACGGGACGACGCCCGCGTCGGCGCCGAAGGGGTCGCCGTCCTCGTCGCGCGTGTTCGCGTTCACCCACGTGAGGTCGCTGTCGGCGACGATCTCCCGCGTGGCGTCGGGACCGTAGTCGAAGTCGTGGTTGCCGAACGTGTCGGCGACGGTGTCGACGGCGTCGGCGAAGTCGAGGATCTGCCGCCCGCTGGCCGCGAGCGAGACGACGCCCGGCGCCGTGTTGTCGCCGGTGCCGACGACGAGCGCGTCCTCGCCGTCGCGTTCCCGCAGTCGGCCCGCAAAGCGCCCCGCCCGCTCGGCGTCGTCGAAGAGGTTCTCAATATCGGAGTAGTGGAGGAGGCGAACCATTCAGTGTTCGAGAGGAGTCGGCCAGCGGGCAAGAAGCCGTCGGGAGCGGACCGCGCTCCCGGCTTGGAGTTAGTCCTGCAGTTCGAACGCGACTTCGACTTCCGCCTGGTACTCCCGGTCGTCGACGCTCGCGAGCTCGACGCCGAACTCCTTCACTTCGACCCACTTCACGTTGTTCAGCGTGTCCTCCGCGCGGTCGATCGCGTCGTCGGCCGCGGCGTCGAAGCTCTCGCTGCTCGATCCGATCAGAGTGATCTTCTTGTGAACCATCACGTGATACTTCACAGGGAGACCACATAAACGGGGCGGCCAGTCCAGCAGGGGCGTCTCGACAGTGGCCGACAGCTTTTGCTTCCCCTCGGCCCAACGACCGGTATGGACACCGAGAACACGTACATCAACGCCCTCCTCGGCGCGGCCGTCACGGTCGTCTTCTCCTTCGCCGGCGTCTCGCCGGTGTTGGGCGGCGCGACCGCGGGCTTCCTCGAACGCCGCGACGGCGCCCAGGTCGGCGCGCTCGCTGGCTTGTTCGCCTCGCTCCCGATGGCCGCCGCCGTCCTGCTGTTCGGCGGCTTCCTCTTCGCCTTCCTTGGGTTCGGTGAGCCGTTCGCCGGCGGGTTCGTGATCCTGCTGATCGGGGTGCTGTTCGTCGCCGTCTACACGATCGCGCTCTCCACCGTGGGTGGCGTCCTCGGCGTCTACCTCGCCGAGGAGTTCCGGGACTGAGCCGATTCGAGTTACGCCGGCTTCGGAATCCGTCGGTAGGTGAGGTACCGCTCCACCGCGAGCCAGAGGCCGCCCAGCGCCGTCCCGAGCACGTTCGCGAACAGGTCGCCGAAGCTGAAGTACCGCCCCGCGAGTTGGCCCTGAGCCAGTTCGATGCCGACCCCGTAGAGCAAGACGGCGACCAGTACCGCCACGCCACGCGCGAGGTCGCCGCGTCGCCACTTCGCCGTCGCGTACACCGCCGTCGCCGCGAGCGCCGCGTACGCCGCGAGGTGGAGCTGTTTGTCCCACCACGGGCTTGGCGTGGGCGGAGCGGCGACGGTGTCCAGCAGCGAGAAGTAGAAGATCACCGCGACGACGGCGACGACACCCGCGGCGCGGACGATCCGGGGGAGTAACGGGAAACGGAACTGCCGCATGGGCCGAACCCCTCGCCCGCCCTGGAAAAATCTCCCGACTACGGGATCGTTTCGACCCACCGAGCACGTGAAAGGGAGGTTTATACGCCGCCGCTGAATTCCTTCCCCCAATGAGCGACGTGCGGGAGGCGACAGCGACCCTCCGTTCGGACCGCCCTGCCGTCGACGACGACCTCCGGGCCGTCCTCGAGGTCGACGCTAGCAAGGAGACCTGGACGTTCGACGATATCCCGATCGACTCGGGGACGTTCGGCGAACTCGTCTCCCGCGGGATCGTCGAGAAGGTCGACGGCGAGTACCGCGTCGCAGATCGAGAAGCGGTACAGGCAGCCCTCGACGGCGAGGAACTCGAGGCGACGGCCGAGGACTCGTCGCCGTCGCTGGAGTTCGATCTCGATCTGCCGCCCCGGCGTGTCGGGGGCGCGATCGTCGCCGCACTCGCCTTCGTCGTCGCCGTCCGGCTGGTCGCCTACCCGTCGGTGTTCCGCAGCGAGCACATCGTATTCCTGGGGAACGACCCGTACGCCTACCGCTACCTGCTGCTCGAGTCCCTCGAACAGGGGGCGGGTGTTACCTCGCTTCCTGATTCGGTGCTGCTCGGCGAGCCACTCATGCTCGCAGCACTACTTGCCGTGACGAAGTTGCTGGGCGGGACCGTCGAGACCGCCGACCTCGTGCTCGCGTGGTACCCGGTCGTCGCCGGGCTGGTGACCGCCGCGCTCGTCTACGTCCTCGCCGTGCAGGTGACCGACGACCGCCGTGTCGGCGTCGCGAGCGTCGTCATGCTCGCCGTGACGCCGGTCCACGCCTACCGGACGGCGATCGGGTTCGCCGACCACCACGCGTTCGACTACGTCTGGCTCGCGATCACCGCCGTCGCCGCCGTGGCGCTCCTCCAGCGTACATCGATGGGGGAAGAGGACGATCGCAAGGTCGTGACCCTGTGGACGCTCGCGCTAGGTGGCGTTGTTGCCGTTGGCGTCGCCGGGCAGGTACTCGCGTGGAACGCCGGCCCGCTTCTCCTCCTCCCGATAGCGCTGTACGGCGTGGTGCGGGCGACGGCCGCCGTCGACACCGGCACGTCACCGCTCGCGGACCTACCGCTGGTCGGTGCTATCGGTCTTGGGGGGGTACTTGCGGTCGTCGTCCACACGACGCTCGACTGGCAGGAGCTCTACATCGTCGCGACGCCACTCCTGCTCGCTGCCGGGCTGGGCGCAGTCCTCTTGGTCGGGGAAGGAGCGCGTCGATACGGTCTCTCAGCCCGGATGACGATGGGGCTGGTCGCCGCGGCTGGTGCCGTCGTTTTCGTCGTCGCGTACACCGTGGTTCCGGAGTTCGGTGCGGAGTTCACGCAGGAACTTGATCGGCTGGTCGGAGGCGGCTCCGTCGAAGGGATTGCGGAGACGGCCTCGCTGTTCGGGACGCAGTACGGGACCATCGTCGGCCCGTTCTTCTTCTTCGGACTGACGCTCTTCTTCGCGCTCCCATACATGGCGTGGAGTCTGGCCGCCGGCTGGTCCCAGAATCGTCCAGTCTGGCAGCTCGCCGGGAGTTACAGCACTGTGTTCTTGCTGCTCGCACTGCTTCAGGTCCGGTTCGCAGGTCAGTTGGCGCTGTTCTCATCGGTGTTCGCCGGCGTCGCTGTCGTCCACCTGAGCGCTGTCACTGGTGCGACCGTGCGGCCGGCGATGGTCGCCGAAGACGGACTGGACACCTGGAGCGAGCGGGCGCCCAGGCTCCCGGCGTTCTCAATGCCGAACCGTGATACAGTCCTCGCGGTCGGAATGATCGTCCTGCTGGTCGGCGGCCTCGGCGCGGTGATCAGTCCCGCCCGGACGACGAGCCTGATGGTGAGCGACGAGAGCTACGAGGCGGCGACGTTCATGGACGACCACGCTACCGAGGAAAGCTGGGAGTACCCGCAGAACTACGTGTTCAGCGAATGGGGCGACAGCCGGATGTACAACGCGATCGTAAACGGCGAATCCCGCAGCTACGGGTATGCCCAGTCGAACTACGGTGATTTCCTCACTTCCGCGAACGCGTCGACGTGGTACCAGCGGCTAAACGGCCGAACTGGATTCGTCGTCGTCGACCGCCACAACGGACTGTCGAGTACGGATGACGAACTGATGTATAACCGACTGCATGCGTGGGGGAACGAAACCGGTCATTATCGGGCGGTGTGGGCCAGCGACGACGGGTCGATGAAGGTGTTCACGCTGGTTCCGGGGGCGACGGTGACCGGCTCGGCCGACCCGAACGCGACGGTGACGGCGACGACGACCGTTGAGGTCGGTGGGGAGGAAGTGACGTACAGTCGGACGGTGACAGCGGATGCGTCCGGGAACTACTCGGTGCGGGTTCCCTATCCCGGAACGTACGAGATCGCCGATGGATCAGTGACCGTGTCCGAGGAGGCGGTCGAGAACGGTCGTCCCGTCCGCCCTAGCGCCGAATCCGGGACGGGTAGTTAGCGATTAACTGAGTCGGAGTGTTTAACCTTCCCAGCGTCGCAAGGAAACGTGATGAACGGCGGCTGGCGCTATCGAGCGACGAGCGTGCTCGGGGTGGCGGTGCTGACCGCGTTGGCGGTCGGCGTCGCGAACAGCCCCACCGCCCAGACGATTTTCGCGTCGCTGCCAGTCGTCGGTTCGCTCTCGATCGACCCGCCAACAGCAGCTGAGGGGTTCCTCGAGGTCGCGACGACGGTCGTGGTCGTCACCGGGGCATTTGTCCCGCTGTACAAGCCGCGCCCACGGCGTATCCTCGACGCCGTCGTCCTCGCTCAGAAACGGGTCGTCGTCGCCCTGCTCGCGCTGTCGGCTATCGGCTACTTCGACTACACGTACCGGCTGCCCCGAGCGACGCTGCTAGTGATTGCACCCGTCCTCCTGATCACGCTCCCGGCGTGGTTCGTGTGGATCCGGCGCCGACCGACGACTGATCCCGAGCGGGGGATCATCGTCGGCGACGACCCCGCAGAGATCGAGCGCCTCGCCGCCGATGTGGACGTGCCGCTCTTAGGGTATCTCTGCCCGACGATCGCGTTCGACCGACCCAGCCGCTCGGCTCCGCAGCCGGTCGTCGCTGACGGCGGCGTCGGCGGGCTCACGCGACTGGGTGGCCTCTCGCGCATCGAGGACGTGCTCGTCGAGTACGACGTGGACACGGTAGTGCTCGCGTTCGAACACACCGACCGCGCGGAGTTCTTCGGCGCGCTCGACGCCTGCTACGAGCAGGGGGTTGACGCGAAGGTACACCGGGACCATGCTGACCAAGTACTGACCTCGGGGGACGATGTCGGAACGCTCGTCGACGTCGACATCGAGCCGTGGGACGTACAGGACTACGTGCTGAAACGTGGCTTCGACCTGGCGTTCTCGACGGTCGGCCTGCTCGCGCTGAGTCCGGCGATCGCTGCGATCGCACTGGCCATCAAGCTGGACGATGGCGGGTCGGTGCTGTATAAACAGGAGCGGACGGCCGTGTTCGGCGAGACGTTCGACGTGTACAAGTTCCGCTCGATGATCGAGAACGCGGAGGACGGGACAGGAGCGACGATCAGCGACGAAGACGAAGGTGGTGTCGACCCCCGGGTGACACGTGTTGGGCGGCTACTCCGGCAGACCCACCTCGACGAGATCCCGCAGCTCTGGGCCGTCCTGAAAGGCGATATGAGTGCCGTTGGGCCTCGGCCGGAGCGCCCCGAACTCGATTCGGATATCGAGGCCGGTGTGGTGGACTGGCAGAAGCGGTGGTTCGTAAAACCCGGACTGACTGGATTAGCGCAAGTGAACGATGTGACCGGTGCCGAACCGGCGAAGAAACTCCGGTACGACCTCCAGTACGTGAAACAGCAGTCGTTCACGTTCGACATGAAGTTGGTTATTCGCCAGGTCTGGAAGGTCGGCGTCGATGCCGTGGGTGCCGTTCTGCGAGACGAGTAACGTCCCCGTTTTACGACGAGTTGCTGATTCTCTTTGAGACCTTCCACTACGCAGCTGTCCACGGTACTCTCTGGGAAATCACCCAAGGGTCAAATCGCCGTCACACCCACCGTAACTGTCAACTATCCGGAGGCCTCGCTACTAGGTGTCAGCGGGTTCCCGCTGACGCAGAGGCCCGCCCCGAAAACCACCTTTGGAAAGTCGCTGCCGAGGGGTCAGACCGATTCACCGTCGCAGCGGCTTTCCGCTCCCCACCTTCTGCCTCTACCACACCGATGTACGGGTTCTGTGGAGTACGATCGCCGCGTTGCAGACGCGACGGTTTCGCCATGGTCGTCATAGAGGTAGTCGACGTCGAGATACTCGATACCCCTTGACTGCCCGAACCGCGCGGACGAGGGTAGTTGTCAGCACCAATCCATCCCTGATCCGCAAGCGATAACGTCCACACTCGACTCGCTCAGTCGTCGTACGTGTGGAAGTCGACGGCCTGTTCGAGCAGTTCGTCCGGGATGCCCGGCACTTCCTCGGACCGGACCGGCCCAGCCTCGTCGATCGCCTCTGGGTCCCGCGGGAAGTCCCGGAGCTCGAAGTGGATCGAGATCCCGGCTTTCGCCCCGTCGGCGAGCGCGATCGGCACCTGGTTGTGCCCCGGCGTGAGATCGCCAACCGCGTACACCCCGTCGACGGCGGTGCCCCCGTGATCGTCGACGGCGACGGTGCCGTCGTCGTTGATCTCGCAGCCGAGCTCCCGCGCGAGGCCGTTGTTGTACTCCGCGCCGTACATCGCGAACCCGCCTCTGTACTCGCGGACGGTCCCGTCCTCGAACTCCATCGCCTTCAGCCAGCCGTCCTCGCCGTTCTGGACCCCTGTCACATCCGCGTGGATCACGTCGATCGGGTGGTCGTCGAGCATCGTCGCCGTCTCGTCGCTCCATGCGGGGTCGTCGCCACGGGTGAGCAGGTCCACCTCGTCGGTGAAGTTCAGCATGATCGCCGCGACGTGGGCGGCGCTCTCGGAGTAGCCCATCACGTACACCGACTCGTCGACGAACATGTGGGCGTCACAGTGAAGGCAGTAGTGGAGGCCGCGACCGGTCCGCGGCAGCGGTGGCTCGGGACGAACGTCGTTGAACCCCGTCGCGAGGACGACGTGTTCGGTCCGGTAAGTCGCGTCGTTGCCACAGAGTTCGAAGCGCTCGTCGTCGGTCCGGGAGCAGGAGGCGATCACGTCCCGGTGCAGGGCACAGCCGTACTCCTCGAGTTGCTCCTTGCCCACCCCGAGGAACTCGTTGCCGCTCGTCTCCTCACGGACGCCGATGAGGTTGTGGACCTCCTGCATCGCGCCCCGCCCGCCGCCACGGTCGACGAGCGCCGTCCGGTGGCCGAGACGCGTGCTGTACAGCGCTGCCGTCTGGCCGGCCGGCCCGCCGCCGACCACGACAACCTCGTACTCCTCGGTCGGTAGTTCGTCCGACATACCGAGAGGGTGAACTGGCGACGGGTTAAGTATAGAGTCGCTGTGTAAACTGAGCGTCGGTGCTGGCAGTTGGCGATCACCCGACCAGTTCCCAGTAGCGACAGTCAACGAGGAGGTACGCACGGTCCGCCACGAAGGGTTTGGCGACGCTCAGCCCGCATCTCGGGGTGGCCGCCATCCAGAGGCTGGATCCCTGACACCGTTGAAAAACGCGATTGAGAACCTCCCAGGAACGGACAAGATGGGGACAGCCGTACTTTCGTTTTAACTGACGTGAACGCGCGTATCGGGTATGAGCACCGACGGCGCCGACGCGTTCACGTACGACGGCGGGCGGGTCCTCCCGGGTGAGACCAAGCGGTTCCGGTTCCCGGTAAGTGAGTCGTACCTCGGTGATCCCGTCAGGATCCCCGTGACGATCATCAACGGCCCCGACCCCGGGCCCACCGCGTTCCTCTCGGCGGCGAGCCACGGCGACGAGCTCAACGGGATCGAGGTCGTGCGTGAGGTCGCCCAGGAGTGGGACCACGACGAGGTCGCCGGGACGATAATCTGTCTCCCCGTGCTCAACGTCCAGGGGTTCACCACGCAGCAGCGCTACCTCCCGATCTACGAACGCGACCTCAACCGGGCGTTCCCGGGGAAGCAGGACAGCACGAGTTCGAACCGGATCGCCTACCGGATCTACAGCAACTTCGTCAAGCCGGCTGACTTCGGGCTCGACTTCCACACGTCGACGCGCGGCCGGTCCAACATGTTCCACGTCCGCGCCGACATGGACGACGACGGCGCCGCCAGGCTCGCCCGCGCGTTCGGGACGAGCCTCATCATGTCCGGCGAGGGCTCGGAGGGGATGCTCCGCACGGAGGCGACAGCGGACGGGATCCCGACCATCACCCTCGAGATGGGCGAGGCCCACCGCTTCGAACGGGAGCTGATCGATCACGCGCTCGAGGGCGTCCGGAGCGTGTTCGCCGAGTACGGCATCTACCCACAGGAGACCGTCCGCTGGCCCGGCTGGCGAACCGTGATCGAGAGCTCGGGGGAGAAGACGTGGCTCCGGGCCGACGCCGGCGGTATCGTCGAGATGCAGTTCGAGCGCGGCGACCTCGTCCACGAGGGCGAGACCATCTGCCGGATCACGAACCCGTTCAAAACCGACGAGACGGTCGTCGAGGCGCCGTTCACCGGCCTGCTCGCCGGCGTCCTCGAGAACCCGGTCGTCTACCCCGGGAACCCGCTCTGTCACTTCATCAAGATCGGGGACGAACAGGAACGGATCGTCGAGGAACAGAGCGGAACCCGCCACAGGTGACCGCAGCGACGCGTTTGTGCCGTTGCCCATCCGCTGTGGGGGAGCGCGTCGACGTCGGGGTGGTGGGGGCGTAACCACTATGTCGGCTCGTCTGAGTGCGTCGCAGCCTGGCGCGTCGGTGCATCGCCGCTCGGGTTGTCGGCTCCCTGCCGCGTGGTGAGCGTCTTACTCACAGAACTTGACGCTCCTCGACTGCCTGGCGGGACGAAACACACCGAAATAGCCTGTCGCACGACAGCCGGCGTGGGTCAATGTTGTCGACATCGCCAACAACTACAGAGCTGGTACCGTCCGGAAACGGCCCGAGAGACGGAACGTGTAGGCAGTCACAGACGTGGCGCGTACCCACCATCGATAGAGCGAGAGAGCACCCCCCGACAGCGAGCCGGGCGGCACCAGCGCGACCAACCAGGGTGACGACGGCGTCGACGGCTCGAGCGCCACCCGACGCCCCCGAACACCCGGGTGGCGTCGACGCCCCACGGGCACTTCACAGATGGCTGTGACCGGACGAGGACGCCGGCGCGATGCCGTCCGTCCGGTCCCACGCACTGCCTCGCAACACCGAGCGCGCCAGCCCGGGCGTCGACGCCGCCGACGCCACCACGATCTGTGGACACCACCCGAAGAGCCACACGGACGGGACTACACACCCACGCTTGCCTGCGTTTCTCCAGATCCGTGCTGCGCGGGCATCACGGCGACCCATCGGTCCCGCACTGCCCCAGCGGCCACCCGCGGACACGGCCGCTTCAGTATCCTCGGCAGCGGCACACCGGCCGGCTCCACACTCATCGTCGATGTCCGACCGGCTTCTCGCATCGTCGACGCCCGGTTTGCACTACACCAACGTCGATGCCCAACCTGCTCCACTCTATCACCGATGCTTGACCAGCTCCCTCACCATCGACGCCTGACCGGCTCCCCATCGTCGACGCCCAGCCGGTTCCCCATCGTAGATGCCCGATCTCCACGTCTCCATCATCAACGCCCGCCCTGCTCGTTCCCCACCGTCGACGCCATCCCCTGCCGCTCCATAGTCGGAGCGCAGACCGACGTCCCCATCATTGACGCCCGCCCTGCTCCTCCCCCACTGTCGCCGCCCGACCTGTCCCTCCGCATCGTCGACGCCCTCAGCGGCCCGTTACGTGTGTTCTTGCGGACGGTACCCCCTCTGTAGTGGCTGCGGCCGTCACGCCAGCGGCCCGTCACCGTCGAGCAGCGTGTCCCGGGCGTACTCGAGGGTGAGCACGTCCGTCAACCCCGGCGTGTCGAGGCGGTACTCACGCGGCGCCATGTTCTCGCTGTACGACCGGGGCACCCGGCTGTCCCCATCGGGCGGGTCATGCAGCGCCCGCAACACCTGGTGGCCATCGCCCCGCGTCTTCACCAGCCACCACGCCGCCTCGGGGTCGCAGGCCGCCATCTTGTCGAAATCGCTGGGGATCGCCTCCCCGCGGTCGTTGTTGATGCGCTCGGCCTCGAGCGCCGCCACGACGTCACCATCGGCGTCGAGCACCGCCGCGTCCAACCGGCCATCGTCGACGCCGTAGTAGCGCTCGACGCGCGTCCCGGGCTGGTCGGCGGGGGCGACGAACTCCTGGTCCAGTAGCCGTGCCCCTACCGCAACCATCGCGACGTGGAGACTCGACTCCGAGAGATCGCCCGTGCCGTCGCCGTAGGCGATCCCCTCCCGGTGGCCGACGCCGATGGCGTCCCGGCCGTCGGGCGTCACCGTGTACAGCTTGTGGGGGCGGCGACAGTCGATGCGGAGGAGGCCGTCGTCGAGTAACTCCTGGGCGCCGTCGGTGTCGATGCCGACGTACGCCTCCAGCTGGGTCATGGAGTCCCAGACGAGGTCGTACTCCAGCGTCGGGTCGAAGCGCTGCTGGTGGGCCATGTACACGGCGGCGAGCAGGCGGAGCTGGGCGTCGCTGTACGGACTCGCGGCGCGCTCCCCGCTGGTGAGCTGGAGATCGAGCGAGCAGATGGGGATGTTCGCCCGGTCGACGGCGTCGAGCGAGCCGTGACACGCGATCGCGCGGCGCATCCCCTCGGGCGTCGCCGCATAGCGGGTTTCACACGTCTCGCAGACGAGCGGGTACGGCGGTTCATCGAGGTACGTGAGGCCGTCCGGGAACCGCTCGGAGTGGGGGATGGTCGCGGTGGCGGCCGTCAACCCCGCCACCGAGCCCGTGACCGGGCCGTCGAGGGCCGCGGGGTCCGTGCTCCCACTGGCCGTGCGGCCGACCGCGACGCCACGCTGCTCTCGCGTCCGCGTCTTCGCCGCCGCGAACGCGTCGTCGAACGCCTGGTCGCGAGCGCCGGTGAGCGACCGGTCGCTCTCCGGGTGGCCCTCAGGCAGCGATGGTGACGCGACGGCAAAGGGCCGCGGCTGGCGGGTGGCGAAGGGGGCGGCGGGGCGGACGAGCCACTCGCCACGCTGGAGGTCGCGCAGGCGGTCGGCAACCGCCTCGGCGTCGGCGTCGCTGGAGGCCAGCCGTTCGGCCAGCCGGCGATCGACGCCGACGGGGCCCGTGATGATGGTGCCGACGTCGTTGAGCAGTTCGGCATAGACACGCGGGTGGGACTCCCGGAGCTGTTCGGGGAACTGCATCGCGAGCGTCAGCGCCAGGTTGAACGACCGCCCCTGGGCGAGGAGCGTGTCGAGCACGCCCGTCGTCGCCAGCTCCGCGGCCTCCTCGATGTAGCAGTTGACGAGCGGGTGGTCCCGGTCGGGGGCGAGCGCGTGGCGCCGCTGGAGCGCGCGCCAGAGCTGGGAGAGGATGGCGACCGCCAGCAGGGTGCGCGAGCGGTCGCCGTACCCCTGGAGGTCGAACACGATGACGCAGTCCTCGTCGAGCGCCGCGCGGAGGTCAAACGTCGCGGCGTCGGGCTGGGCCTCGAACAGCGGGGCGAGCCGGGCGTCGTTGGTCGCGAGCCCGATGCGGCGGGTGACGGCGCTCATGATGCTGTCGAACGTCGTTGGCGCGTTCGCGGCGGTGTTGGCGAGCTTCTGGTGGAGCGCGCCGTCGGAGACCGGCGGCGGGTTGCCCGTCTCGTGGAACTGCGCGGCGGCCGCGAGCAGCTCCTGCTGGCTGATGCTGGCGGCGCCGTGGACGGGGTCGAACAGCGCGCGGACGAGCTGTTCGAGCACCTCGACGGCCGCCTCCGCGCTGTAGAACTGCTCGGGGCCCATGGCGGCGGCGAGCAGGTCGACGTAGTGTTCGGCGACGGTGTTGACCGCCCACTCGCGATCCAGGCCGGCCTCGAGGAGCGGCTCGATCGTGAGGAACGGGAGGGCGGGGAGGTATTCGGTGCAGTCGAAGTAGTGGAGGTTGTCCAGATCGCCGTGGCGGGCGAACTGCATGCGGGCGTACTCGGCGGGCGCGTTGTCGCCCTTGGCGTCGAGGTAGACGGTGGCGCCGTCGGTCGCGGCGTGGTTGGTGAGCTGCATCGTCTGCCCGACCGCGGTTTTCCCGCTGCCGGTGGCGCCGAACAGCGTGGTGTGGAGCGGCTGGATCGACGGCGGCAGCGACAGCGTCGCGTCGAGGCGCTCCCGGTCGCCGGTTTTCGGGTGGCCGACGGTCATCCCCGCCTGGTCAAGATAGCGATCGAGCACCGTTCGAGGCGGGAGCTCGATCCCCGTTCGGTCGGCCGGCGTCGGCTCGACGGCCCGGCTGGCTGCGGGGCCGAGCGCCGGCCCGTTCACGAGACAGCAGGCCGCGACGGCGCCCGGATCGGCGACGATGGCCGGGCTGGCGTTGGTTGTTCCGGGGAGCTGGTGGCGCCAGCGCGTCGGCGACTGGGTGGTTGTGCGGGTGCAGAGGTCGGCGAGGCGGTCGTGGGCGGCGTCCGTGCCGTAGTCGGCCACGGTCGGGGTGACCCGGTAGTGATCCCCCCGGATCGCCTGGAGGCCAGCGGCGACGGCCTCGCTGGTGCGGGTCGCCCGGTCGGCGTCGGTGTCGACCGTGATCGCGCGAGCGTTGAGGGTGAACGACTGCCGGGCGTCGACGGTGCGGAGGCCCTCGATGCGCTGGCGGTTCGCGGGGTTGACCGACTCATCAGGGCTGTCGGGGTCGTCGGTCGCGTCCGGTGGGTCTGGTTCCGCGGGTCGCTCCGGCGAGCCGAGGAGCGACTGGAGGACGGCGTTGCGACGGAGATCGCTGTGGAGTTCGAGGTCGAGGATGCGGTCCGCCTTCCTGGCGGTCCAGTCGGCTCGCGGCGTGAGCAGGAACTGGACGAGTGTCGGGGCATCGCTGGTCGCGAGCCCGTCCAGCAGGTCCGCGAGCGGCCAGTTGCCCGCCGTGTCGGTGTTAGCGTTCGGGTCGTCATCGACGGCGAACTCGGCGAGCGACGGGAGCGGGCACTGCCAGTCGGCCGGGCGGTCGCCGACGCCCTCCCACTCGACGGCGGCGACGTCCCAGTGGGGGGTGTCGGCAGTCTCGGTGTCGGAAGCCCCGGCCGTCGCGTCGACGGCGTCGGTGCCGGCCCCGTCGGCCACTGTGTCGCCAGGATCGGCAGCGCTGGGCGCCGTCGCCACGTCGGGGTCGGCCGGCAGATCGAGCAGCTCCCGATACGTACAGTCGGTTTCGACGAGGTCGACCGAGTCAGGGAGGACTTGGCGGAGGGTGCGGCGGACCGGGCCGAGCTGGCCGTCGGTGCCGACGTACCACTCGATCCGGCGGTCGCCGTCCGGGCCGGGCTCGCCGGTGGCGGCGAACAGCCACTCGTGGGTGGGTGGCTCGGTGGCGGCGTCCGTGCGGTGCAGCCGGGTCAGCGACTGGGCGATCCGGTCGGGCTGGAGCGGCTCGTCGCTCGGGTGGACGCGGAGGTAGGACCGCTCGGTCGTGAAGCCATCGGGGAACATGGGTTCGTGCGGCTGTCGAGGACCGGTGTTGGCACAAATTGCGAGCGATGCGTTGTATATTCTTTCCCGGGTTCCGGTTGTAGGTAGACCGTTCGACTGGGTGAGCGTCGCGCCGAGTTTGTCGACCCCGAGAGGGGTGGAGGGCTCGCCGGCGTGGCGGGGGCTCCAGTAGGTGAGACCGATGCCGACGAGAGACAGCTACGAACGGGTGTTCGACGAGGACGTCCAGTGGGGTACAACCAAGCCGTGTCCGGAGTGTGGCGGCGACGTGCGGACGACGGCCGTCGAGACGGCGTGTACGGACTGTGGCCTGGTCATGGACGACCAGCACGTCGATCGGGGGCCGACGTGGCGCGCCGACGATCCCGAGTCGGCGAAGCGGGCCGGGGCACCGCTCACGGCGACGCGGCACGATCGCGGCCTGTCGACCCGGATCGGCAGCCAGCGGGATGCGCAGGGGAACGAGCTGGAGAACGAAAAACGACGCCGACTGGCCCGCATGCGCCGGCAGCAGTCCCGAGCCCGCTGGCAGTCGAAACGGGAGCGCAATCTCGGCCACGGGCTCACGGAGGTCCAGCGGATCGCGAGCGCGCTGGGGCTGGCGGCGTCGGTGCGCGAGCAGGCGTGTCAGCTGTTCCGGACCGCGCAGGATGCGGGCCTGCTCCCCGGCCGGTCGATCGAGGCGATGGCGGCCGCGAGCGTGTTTGGGGTCTGTCGATGTACCGGGCAGTCGTGGCTCATGACCGACGTGGCGCCGCTGGCCCGGGTCAGCCAGGCCCGCGTCGAGGGCGCGTATCGCGTGCTGAACACGGAACTGGGGCTGCCGACGCCGCCGGTGCGGCCGAGCCAGTTCGTCCCGCGGCTGGCGGCCGAGTTGGGGTGTACCGACGCGGTGCGGCGGCAGGCTGCGCAGTTGGCCACGCAGGCCGTCGACGCCGGCGTCACGACCGGCGTGCATCCAGCGGGGTTCGCCGCCGCCTGTCTGTACATGGCGGCGTGTTCGCAGGACGAACCGTTGACGCAGGCCGATGCGGCGGCGGCCGCTGAGGTGACGGTCGAAACGGTCCGGAAACACCGTGATTCGCTACTTACGGTTACTGGGTGACGTTTCGACCGGGCGGGACACTCCGTTGCTGTTCGAAGGTTTAACCAACAGTTGGCGGGGTAGGACGGACATTTGTTGGTTAAGACCGCCTCACGTCGATCGGGGACCACCTACCTCCGACGAGTGATTCCGAAAGCGATTGGCACCGCTTGGAGCCAGTCGGCGCTCGCGAACTGCGTCGTCACGCTGGCGTCGATGGTGGTTGGCCCCTCGTTACCGACTCGTGTGACTGCGTCAGATCGGCGAAGTACCTCGCAGCCGATCGGTTGGCTCTGCGGCGTCGCGTTGTCCCGTCGTCGACGCCTGCATCCGCGAACACCAGAGCAGGATCCTTCTGGATGACTTGAGGGGTGTCGGCGGCCTATTCGGGTACCCGGGAATGGACTCCGCGTGTTTGGCGCCGATGGTGCGTCGTCGACGACGAGTGCCCGGCTGAGGGGGCGCGTGGGTTGCCGGCTTGAGTTCATCTGCTTGCGCGTCGTCGCGATTGAGTGGTGGGCGTCGACGTCGACGGCATCGAGTGCGGTCCAGATCACGGCTTCGGTCCCTGGATCGGCGTGGCTCAAGAGGGGTGTAGTTCTCCTCGATATTCGAGCCGAACGCATTGACGCCGATCACCAGCTGGGCGAGCGCCCGGACGGTGTCGGTCCACCCGTCGGCCAGCCAACCGCGATCCTGGGCCACGTCGACGACTCGGGGCGGCGTCGGGCTTGCTGTCACCTTCGACCCACGCCCGCACTTCCGCTTGCGAAATCCCCTCGAACTCGTTCCTCTGGTTGCTGTTGATCGCACTCGCGACGCGCTGGCTGCCCCAGTTATCCGGTTTCGCCGTTTCGCGATAGACTTCTACTGCCGTTACGGGGTCTTTGGTGGTTGATCGTACGTCCGGGCGAGGGCATCGGCGTCAACAAGGGGTGTACTGGGTAGTAGGGGTTTGGGCTCTCGAAAGAAAATCTGGTTGTGGAGTACCGATATTACGGTGCTTGAACTGTCGTGTCCAAGATAATCGACTCAGATGGAGTGTGGATCACCTGAACTCGAATCTCGGAATTCCCGCCGAATACGCTTCCGAACTCAGCGGAGTCGCCGACTTGGAACTCCGTGTCGGCGTTGTAGTTGCTACTGGCAGGAGATACCGTCTCGAACCCCTCAGCGGTATTACTCCCGAACTTCACGTCGAGATCACCGGCTGGGATGGCGTCACCGCCGTTGTGGGATAGCTCCACGTTGTCGTTGCCGACGCCAGTTGCCTCAAGCTGTGCCTGCGGCGCAGACTGCAGATCGCCACCGAGGCCAAGGACGAACCCGCCGATCACAGCGGCGAGAATGACGGTTATTGCAACCATCAGTATCACGCCTATGACGGGACTCACGGCCCGATTATCGTCGGTATAGTCGTTTTGAGTCATGGGTGCAAAGGATGTTGGTTAGGTCGTTACTGGACCTCGACTTGAGTTTCGAGCAGGATCGACTGGGACGGGTCGTGAAGGACGGTTACAGTGTAAGTGTTTGCCGACACACTTGCGGTAGCTGTGTCACCAACTGAGAAGTCGCCAGTAATGCTGAACGGGTTGGTCGTGCCGCTTGCGTCCTCGACGTTGATTGTAATGTCAGCCGACGGGAGAGCGTCCCCACCGTTGTGCGAGAGCGTAATCTCACCAGTACCACCCTCCGCATCCAGCTGCGCCTGCGGTGCCTGCTCGAGACTGTCGCCCAGTCCAAGCACGAACGTGCCGATAACGGCTGCGAGAATGACCGTAATCGCAACCATGAGGATGACACCGATAACCGGTGACACACCTCGATCGTCGTCGAGTGCTGCTTTGAGTTTCGAAATCATGGTTTTGCCTTGTAACCCGGCAGTAGGGGCATCGTAACGCGTGTGGGCGCGCCCCTGGGCTACCGCGTCTATCTGCTCAAACTCAGGACTGGTACATAAAAGCCGTGACCAAATTATCAGCGCCGAAAGACAGTATGGAACTGCTACCTGGTGACAGACAGCGTGGAGGGAGTACGGCGACTCCCTCCGAACTGCCGGGTTACAGGTAAGGCCCTCGTTACTTGGGGGCCAACAGTGGGTCCGAGGAGGGGTCCTAAAACGTCGTCGGCGCAACTATCGCTCCTGAGACTCCCCGCTCTCTGCGGGATGTATCCCCTAAACGCAGGGGCAGTATGGCCGCTTGCTCGGTAGCAACAGGATTCGGCGGAACAGTCCCAATTGTTGCACTATCTCGGACGGGACTCCCGACACCTATCAGACAGACAATACCCTTATCTGCCGAAGCGCCGAAGCGGATGGCATCCGATGGCACGCGAGCCCTCCACCAACGGGCAGGCTCCCGACGACGAACTGGCTGTGAGCGCCAGCGATGGGTCACCCTCGCTCGATCCCGACGAGGCCGCCATCTACGTCGACGGCCTGGCGAAGACGTTCGGGAGCGGCGAGAGCGCGGTGACCGCCGTCGAGGACGTCTCCCTCGCCGTCGCCCCCGGCGAAGTAGTGGGCTTGCTCGGGCCGAACGGGGCAGGCAAGACGACGACGATCAAGTCGATTCTCGGGCTCATCCTCCCCGACGAGGGCACAGTCCGCGTTCACGGCATCGACGTCCACGCCAACCCGCGAGCAGCCTACGAGTACGTCGACGCCATGCTCGAGGGCGCACGCAACGACTACTGGCGACTCACCGTCCGAGAGAACCTGCGGTACTTCGCCGCGATCAGGGGCCAGAATCCCGACGCCGTTACCGATCGGCACGACGAGTTGCTGGACCACCTCGACCTCGCCGAGAAAGCCGACACGGCAGTCCGCGACCTCTCCCGCGGGATGAAGCAGAAGGTATCACTGGCGAGCGTCCTCGCCGGCGATATCTCCGTCGCGTTCCTCGACGAACCCACACTCGGCCTGGATATCGAGAGCTCGCTGAAGCTCCGGACCGAACTCCGCAGGCTTGCTGAGGAGCGCGGCCTGACGCTCGTCATCTCGAGTCACGATATGGACGTTATCGAGGACGTCTGCGACCGGGTCGTCATCATGAACGAGGGCCGAGTCGTCGTCGACGACACGGTCGAGGACCTCCTCGCGGGCTTCGAGACGAGAGGCTACCGAATCACCGCTCGCGGTGGGACGGATGCGGTGCTCACGGATCTGCAGGAGCGCTTCGACCTGACCGATGTCCAGCGGACCGGCGACCGACTGCGCTTCGAGGTGGCCGCCGATACAGCGACGTTCTACCGCCTGACCGACGCGATGGAGGCACACGGGCTCGACGTCGCGAGCGTCGAGACGGTCCAACCGGATCTGGCCGAGGTGTTCGTCGAGATGACGAACGGCACCACCGAATCCGGTCACGCGAACGAGGCCGAAACGTCGACGACCCGGGAGGCGTCGACGAATCGCTCGCCCGCCAGTGACGGAGGTGACCGACGATGACGGCCGCCGAGGGTGGAGACCGAAGCGAGCGAGAGCGCAGTACCGCGGACGAATCGCCACGATTCAGCGAACCCGAGCGGACCGGGGGCTATTACCACCTCCTGAAAGCCGTCGTCTACCGCGATCTGCTGATCTGGGTTCGCTACCCGCTGAACGCCGCGCTCGGGATCTTCATGGGGGTGTTCTTCTTCGCGCTGATGTTCTACGGTGGGACGATGGTCGCGGGCCAGGCGTTCTCGGACTCCATCGAGGGGCTGATCGTCGGCTACTTCCTGTGGACGCTCGCCATCGGCGCTTATTCGGGGATCATGAACGACATCCAGTCCGAGGCGAGCTGGGGCACCCTGGAGCGACACTTCATGACTCCGTTCGGTTTCGGCCCCGTCGTGTTCGCGAAGTCCATCGCCATCGTCTTCCGGACGTTCATGACCTCCGCGGTGGTCCTCGTCGTCATGTTGCTCATCACCGGGACGGCGCTCGACCTCAACTTCGTCACGGTGCTCCCGGTGGCGACGCTGACCATCGCGAGCGCGCTCGGCCTCGGGCTCGTGATGGGCGGGCTGAGCGTCCTCTACAAGCGCATCTCGAACGTTGCCAACCTCCTCCAGTTCGCGTTCATCGGCCTCATCTCGGCGCCCGTCTTCGACATCCCGTGGGCCCGGTTCCTGCCGCTGGCCCAGGGGAGTGCGATGCTCCAGCGAGCGATGCGCGATGGCGTCCGCCTCTGGGAGTTCGACCCAGTCACGATCGCCGTCCTCGTTGGCACGTCCGTCGGCTATCTGGCGCTGGGCTACGCCATCTTCGGGCTGACTACGCGACGGGCTCGCCGGCTGGGTGTGCTCGGCGATTACTGACGGCCCACGGGCGTCGATGCCGTCAGTTCCACGGCCTGCAGTTGGGCCACTGCTGGAGACTCCTCGATCGTGATGGCCTCCGTGCTGCGGGCGGCAGGCCTGTAACCGAGGTCACTGAGCGACGTGGGCGGCTGGGAAGGTGTGTCCGTACCGGCCCGCCCCGCGCGCCGCTGCCGCCCTCCGCTTGCTCACGGCTCACTGCGTTCGCCGTTCGCTAGCGCGGTTCTCGCTCACTGCGTTCGCTCCGAGCCGCGCGTCGCTCGCGACCGACCATTCCGGGCGTGCGGCTCCCTCGCGTGCGCTCGGTCGCCGTTCCGGGCTAAAGTGCATGTGCCCTCGGCGCCAGCGGGAAAGCGCGAGGGGTTGCGCGGCGTGGCTGCTCACCCCCCACGCTTTCTCCGCTGGCCGCTCGCTCCGGGCGGTCTCGCCGCGCGGTGCTGGTTGGGGCCACCGCATGCAGGCGCGCTCTCGCTCGCGCCCAGGGGGCGCTCGCGAAGGCGCGAGCGAGAGCGCGCAGCTGGTGCTGTCGGTCGATGTCGAAACCCCGCGACGAGGAAGCATCGCGGGAGTCGGCGCGTGAGCGCCTTCGGATCAGTGAGATCCAATGTCTAGTAAGAAATCGAGTCGAAAACGCGTTACGGTCGATGAACAGGCGTTCGAACAGGCAAATCCGGAGTCGGTCGCGGGCGACGATTCCTCGGTCGTCGACGACACGCCCCAGCTGGAGCCGGCGGTCGAGCAGGAGACCCAGGCGAAAGTGGACGCGAACCACCCTGAGGGGATCACGGACGCGAGCGATGAACGAATTCACGGGGTGACCCTCGAACAGGAGGAGCGCATCAGGGCGCGGGAGGCCGAACTGGAGCGAATCAGTGCCCGGGCCGAACTGGGGACGCAGGCCGGTCGGGAAGCCCGAACCCGCGAGATCGCGGCGGCGCGAAGCACGCAGCGCCGGCGGGCGTTTCAGGCGCGTGCGGCGGGCGTCGACGCCAGCGCCGACCCCGAACGGGCTGATCCCCGGGTGGAACTTTCGAAAGACGAACTGGCGACGGTGAACACGGAGGCGGACCGACTCGCGACGCGGCTGGACGGCTGGTCGCGAGCGGCGATCAGTCGCCGGCTGGCCGAAGCGATCGTCGACGGCACGGACATGACGAGTGCGGTTGTGCGTGTCTTCGAGGAGTTGCGGACGGCTTCGGGGGGCACCGTGCCCATCGACGCCCTGGACGAGGTGGATCGCACCGAGGTGACCATCGCGGGGCGTGTGGAGACGCTCTGGGAGAGTTCCTCGCCGGCGATCCAACAGGTCGGGCTGATCGCGGACGAGAGCGGGCAGACGAAGCTGACGATCTGGAAGGCGTCGGACGCCCCGTGGATCGCAGAAGGCGAACGCGTGCGCATTCACGAGGCCGCCAGGAACTGGTACGAGGGCCGTGTCTCCCTGGCCGTGACCGGGTGGAGCACCATCCACTTCCCGGAGCGCGATCGCTGGTGGGACGCCTAGCCGGTCGAGGCAACCCTCTTTTTTGCTGGATGCCGGACCGACCCAGACCCCGCCGCCCCACCCTCCGCTCCGTGCTCGCTCCTTCCGTCGCTGCGCGCGCAGCCACAACCATTAGGAAGAAAGGATAATTTCCTCAGAAAACTATTCGCGGTCACAATACGGAGCATCCAGTATGCCCGAGACGTGGGACGATGTCAACGAGCAAGTCAAAGCGGACTGGAAAGACGACACGACACCGTTTGAACGTTGTACGAAATCATCGAACAGACCCATGATGGGCAGTCGGCAGCCGAGATCGCCGATCGTGCTCTCGTGAGCGAGCCGACGGCACGTCGATACTGCAAGACGCTCGTCAACACCGGATTCGCCGAGACGGAACCGGACGGCCAAACAACCCTGTACAAGCGCAACAGCGACCGGGTGTTGATGTCCCGGATCCGTGAGCTCCGAGAGGAAGTCGATCGGCCGGAGTTGCTCGACAGCATCCAGGAGATGAAGGCCGAGATCCGGCGCTACGAGGACCGCTACGACGTGGTGTCTGTGGAGGAACTCGCCCAGCAACTCGACGCCGACGAGACGGACGGCTGGGACGACCTCACCGCGTGGCGGACAACGCGACAGAATCTCGCCGTCGCCCAAGCCGCGCTCGCCTACGACGAGGCCAGCCACCAGCTCGCGGTATGAACGGTACCGACCGCGCCGGCGAGTTCGGGCCGATCTATCTCCCGGCCCTCCAGCGGATTCGTGACCGCTGGCTCGACCTCGAACCACTCGTCGACGATACAGGGTACGACGACATCGTCGGCCCCACGGAACTACAGATCAGCCTCAGCGATGGGTTGGGCGACGCCGGGAACGCTCGGCTCGATATCCAGTGGAGCGAACTGGGGATGTATTCGTTTCACTACGTCGATAACGACGGCGTCAACTGGCGCTTCGATCGCCACCCGAACACACACTCTCCCGAGATCCATTTCCACCCACCGCACGAGGCCGCGACGACGGATGCCGAAATGTATCGACGTGACCGAGGTCTCACTCGTGACGCGTGTCGTCCATGCGATGTGGCGAGCAGCGTACGAGGACGACGATAGAGAGCAGCTGAATAGCGCCTCAAACTCGCCGTGAGACGAGATTCGCAGATGACGCGGTCGCCCACGTCGATCCGCTACTCGCGGGCGGCTTCGACATCCGAGTAGAGCGCCAACGCGTGCTTGATGAAGCGACGGTCTTCCAGATTCTCCTCCCAGCGCGTGATCACGTCGCGGGGGTCTCGGAGCTCAGCACTTGCGAGGTCGCCGTCGGCGAGCGACTGTTCGAGCTCCTCCCACGTCTCGACGTCGTCGGTCGCCTGCCACTCCTCGATCTCTTCGGTGATCGCGGCTAGTTCGTTCCGCAGCTCCTCGCGGGTGGTCTCCTCGATGAGCGTGCGGATCTCCTCGAAGAGCAGGCGCGTGTAGTCCGGCTGGTCTCGCCCGCTTCGACGCGGCGCAGCTGACCCTGGTCGACGAGATCCTGAAGTTCCTTGTTGGTCGTACTCCAGGCGGCGTCAGCCTGTTCGCTGATCCAGTTGACCGTCCGCGGTTCGCGAAGCGTCTCGGCGACCGCCCGAATGGGGTCGCGGGCACTCATCGACTCAGTCCACGACTGGACCCCATCTCGCGGGGATTCGGGCATCTTTGGCACCGCTAGTCCTGATTACGATACGGAAGCGTTGTCACGTCGAACGCATCGTAGTGCCGGTCGTACGTGAGGATGTGATCGACGGCTAGGTCGTCCATGTGTGCAGCGACAACGAAATCGGTGAGTGACGCATCCAGATCCGTCCACTCAACGAACGTTGCTTTGGCGTCATCGAACACATCCTCAGAGACGGATTCGCACTGATACAGCGTGCTCTCTTCGAGCGTCGTCAGGAACGAGGCTGCGTTCCGCATCGACCCTTGCTTTTTCAGCCGGGTTGCGGCCTCGTCGACGATGTGGTCGTTGACGATGAGGCGACGATACGGGAGATCGCCGTCGCGAACGAACGTCATGAACGCCCGCGAGACTGCGTGCATCTGATCTTGTGGGTTGAATAATGCGTACAGGAACTTCGGCCCGACGACGACCTGATGGCGGACGTGGCCCGGACGGAAATGCTCGGGTGTGACCGTCCCGATCGGGGTTTCGACTGGTTCAGCCATCCGAACTCAGGATTGCGCAGACGGGTCATCGGCGAGCGTGAACGATTCGTCGCTGCCGTCCCACTCCTCGACGAGATCGGCTTCCTCGCGAGCGTCCGTCGCCACCGACGCTGGGAGTGATTCGTCCTCGAGGTCGTCGAGGACGGTGAACGCCGGGTCGTTGGGATCGGCTTGCTGTTGGCGTTCGATCCACTCGACCAGCGCCTCGTGGCTGGCTTCTTTGACCGAGAGGCCGTGCTCGTTCGCGAACTGCCGGAAGCGTTCGTATTCGTCCTCGTTCAGTTCAGTTTGCACGTGCTTGGTGTCGTTACTGCTCATAGGGACCCCAATTGCTACTCCCATCTACTTGCTCATGAAGTATAAGATGTTCGCATGAGATTGTTCATGGCCCATATTCAATCGGGAGACGGAGCGGACACTGGCCCTGACGTTGACATACGAATCCGGGACAAACCACCCTAACCGATGCACAACCGATATACTGACTTTGCAGAACTGCGGCCGACCGGCGAGGCGTCCCACATTCCGGACACGAGGCTGGACGACTGTGAAGGTGCCTCCCGACGGCAACGCGTCGCGACGAGCGCTGGTGGCTACCCCGATGCGCCGACGGTAACCAACGGCGAGTGCCGGTCCTGTGGAGCGCCAGTCCCAGACGGCCAGACGAAATGCCGGTTCTGTCTCAGCAACCATCTCGGAAGTGACGCCACCAGCACGACCGAGGCAGCGGCGAGGACGTGCCTCGGCATCGTCCAGCTGGTCGTCGAGTCAACCACGTTCTCCGGCGCCGTCGCGAAGGTCGGCGCCGCGGCGAACCGCCGCTCCCCCAACGAGACAGAGCCGGCCGTCGATGACTACGCGCTCATCTACGAGCTCGACGAGGCGCCGGCGCGCCAACTGGCCAAGCAATGGCCCTCACTCACCGACGCGGTACAGGTGTCGTCAGCGGAGGGAGAGCGGCTTCTCAGTACCGCCCGTGACCGGACTGGGTGGCACGGGCAGGGAGCGTCGGAGCGTCAGAAGCATGCCCCGACGCGGCTCTACGACCAGCGTGGGGACGGCATCCGCGATGCGTCGCGTTTCGACGCGGTCCTTGACGACGCCGACGACGCGATGTGGCTGGTTCCAGCGATGGCGCTGACCGAATCTACTGGCGCAGCTGGGGCTGATCGCCAGGCCTCGTCTGTACCGATGGCTCATGAACTCGACTGTCAAACCTGTGGACGGGCGACTGACCATCGGTTCAAGGCCCACGAGTCGGTCCCGGATGCGGCGTGGACGGGGCAACCGACCTGGGAATTCCGGGTGTGTGGCTCGGCTCGCTACGGCCCCAATCTCGAGTAAGGCCAGTGCTGGGCATCGACTAACCAACAACCTGCGAGTACCGTTGAGGTTCGTTGGTTAAGGCCGCGAGCTCCTGCAAGCCTGACGCCAGTCTCGATGGTAGGTCTTTCCGCGCCGACGAGCGGTGAGGCGCTTCCGATGGAGTATGAGTTCAAACAGGGCTACCGGATGTATCGTGTACTCAGCAATCTCAATCAACTCGACGTCAACCGATTGGACGACGCGGATCGAGAGCGAAGCGAGCCCGCGAGATACCTCCTGGAGGAAGTGAGCCTTCTCACGCGGCCGGGCAACGGAGCCGGGGCGGACGCCCACGCAGACTCCCAACTGGCGTCGCCGGCAACGCTTCGGGAGGTGCCTCCCGAGTCAGTTTATAAGAGTATAATTCCGTTCATTTACTCTTCGATGAGTGCGTCAGCAAGGGTGTCGGCCCCGAAGTCGTTGATTGGGTGGGACTCGTTCTTGACCCGTGTGATTACGAAACGTGAGCTAGTACGGTCGATTTTGTCGATTGATTCGTAATCAGACACCAGTGATTCAGCCATCGCACGATCGGTAACATTAGCGATAACGATGAAATCGGTGTCACCCATTGTAAAGTATACTTGGTTGACGCCCTCGACTTCGGCGAGCTCCTCACCGACAGTCTCATGATATCCTTCACCAAATTCTGCATACACTTCGCTTATGACCGTGATAGACAGACCCAACTCGGAGAGGTCCATATCACAGATGTCGTTTTTAATGATTCCTTGCTCTCTGAGTTGGTTTAATCGATAGTGAACCGTCGACTTGGGGATGTCTGTACACTCTTCGATCTTTTCTGGACTGTTAATGCCCTCTTCTGCGATTGCTTGTAGAATCTTGATATCTTTTTTGTCCATGACTCACTATTTCAGCATCGATCGATGTACAGCTACGTACGTCTGAGCATCGATCGGATGTACAGCTACGTACGTCTGAGCATCGATCGATGTACAGCTACGTACGTCTGAGCATCGATCGATGTACAGCTACGTACGTCTGAGCC
>NZ_BBJN01000009.1 GCF_000739555.1 Halolamina rubra | reverse complement strand
GTCGGCTGGGGAGGCTGTGGCTGCGGTGCGGCGCGTTGCGGTCACAAGTTGCCAACGAACGAGATGCTGTTGCTGTCACCGTTCGAGTATCGACCCGCGAGACCGCCAACACTCAGCGAAACGAATCGAAAGAGAACGCCGAGGACCGATCAGGAGCCGACTTACAGCCCGTACAGGTCTGAGAACTTCTCGTTCACGTAGTCGAGGAAGTAGTCCGCCGTCAGCGGCTCGCCGGTCGCCTCCTCGATCAGGTCGTCGGACTTGTACGCGCGGCCGTGGCTGTGGACGTTCTCGTTCATCCACTCCCGCATCGGCGCGAAGTTCCCGTCGCGGATCTTCCCGTCCACGTCCGAGATGTCGTCCCGCATCGCGGCGTCGAGCTGGGCCGCGAGCACGCTGCCGATCGTGTACCCCTGGAACCCCGCGAAGCGCGAGGACCAGTGAATGTCCTGCAGGCAGCCCTCCCCGACGCCGTCGGGCGTGACGCCGAGGTACTCCTCCATCTTCTCGTTCCACAGCTCGGGGATCTCGTCGACGCCGATCTCCCCCGCCACGAACGCGCTGTCGATCTCACACCGGAGGATGATGTGGAGGTGGTAGGTGAGCTCGTCCGCTTCCACCCGGATCAGGTTGTTCGGGTAGATGCGGTTGACCGCCTCGTAGGCCTCCTGCACCGTGAGGTCGTCGACGCCGTCGAGGTGCTCCTTGACCTTCGGGAGGAAGAACTCCCAGAACGGCTTCGTGCGGCCGACGTGGTTCTCCCAGAAGCGGCTCTGGGACTCGTGGACGCCCGAGGAGAGCGACTGGCCCAGCGGCGTGCCGTAGTGCTCCTTCGGGAGCCCGAGCATGTAGCTCGCGTGGCCGTACTCGTGGATCGTCGCCGTCAGCGCGTCCATCGGGTTCTCGGGCTTGTACCGCGTCGTCACCCGGGCGTCGAACTGCGTGCCAGAGGTGAACGGGTGGGCGGAGATGTCCAGCCGACCGTGGTCGCGGTCGTAGCCGATGGCGTCGAGGGCGGCCTCCGAGAGCGCGCGCTGGTCCTCCTCGGGGTACTCCTGGCCCTCGTAGGGCGTCGCGAGCTCGTCGCCCTGCTGCTTGATCTCCTCGATCAGCGGGACCAGCTCCGCCTTCAGCCGGTCGAAGATCTCGTTGGTCCGCTCGCGGGAGATGTACGGGAGCCCGTCCTCGTACAGCACGTCGTACGGCGCCTGGTCCGGGCTGATGTGGCCGGCGCGCTCGATGGAGAGGTCGCGCAGCGTCTCCAGGCGCGGCGCGAACAGCTCGAAGTCGTCGTTCCCTTTGGCCTCCTGCCAGATCTGCTGGTTTTCGCTCTGGACCTCCGAGAGCTCCTCGACGAGCTCGCCGGGCACGTCGGCGGTCCGGTCGTAGCTGCGCCGGATCTCGCGGACGGCGGCCTGCTGGCGCCAGTCGAGCTCGTCGGCGGCGTCCTCGCTGGCGACCAGCGCCGCCTCGAACTCGTCGGCGGTCATCAGGTCGTGAGTGACCGCGGAGAGCGCCGAGAGCTGCTTCGAGCGGGCGGGGGCGCCGCCCTCGGGCATGGTCACCTGCTGGTCCCAGCCCAGCACACCGCTCGCGTCGTTGAGGTAGGAGATCCGCCGGTTCTGCTCGATGAGGTCGCGGTACGCGTCGGGTGCGTCCGCAGGAGGTTCTTCGATTGACACAGCCCGTAATCAGCCTGCGAACCTATCAATCCCCGGGCCCCGGCAGCCCGCGGGCCGCTACTCCTCGTCGGCGGCGTCCATGTCGTCGGCCTCCATCGCCTCCTCGTAGCGCTGCATCGCCTGCTGGAACCCCTCGTCGGCGAGCCGGTACGTCTCCCGCAGGTCCTGGATCGGCGTCTCGGTGGCGTCGACGCGCAGGTCGTTGTAGTACGGGTCGTCCCCGTCCTCGGTGCTGCGCACCTTCAGCGCGGCGCTCTGGACGTGGAGCTCCTCGCGCTTGTCGCCGCCCTCGGCGTAGCCCGCCCCGAGCGCGTCGACGAGGCGCTGGGCGAGTGGGGCGTCCCGGTCCGACTCCGCGTACGTCTCGGCGACGCTGTCGATCACCGCCTCGCCGGTGAGGAGGTTGCCCGCGACGGTGTAGTTCTCGCCCTCGCGGTGGCCGTACCAGCCCTTGCACTCCTCGCCGGAGAACGTGAACGCTCCGTCGGCGTCGATCCCGTGGAGCTGGCGGTTCTCGGCGCCGTCGTCGGCGTTCAGCAGCGACTGGAGCGCGTCCTCGACCGCGAGCCCGTCGTCGACGTACTCGATCCCCCGCTCGCCGAGTTCGACGTTGACGAGGCTCTGGGTCGCCACCGCGCCGTTCTCGGAGGCGAACGGGCAGAGCGTCCCCACCGCCGGCAGCCGGGTGGTGACCGCGACGCCGAACCGGAGCTGGTCGTTGCCCTCCTCGTCCTCGTACTCCTCGCGGACGCAGATGCTGAACGTCATGGGCGTCGGTGGGGACGGCGCGGGGAAAAGTGGTCCTCTCCCGGCGAAGGCGGCGGGCGATCGCCGCGCCGTCGTCCCGCCGGCGCAAGAACTAATGCGACAGCCCGGGTTGCAGCCCACATGGGAATCATGAGCAAAATCCTCGGCGGGGGCGGCAACCGCGACACCGAGGATTACGTCACCCTCGATCTCGAGGAGGACTTCGAGAGCCCGGGGAGCGCGGGGAGCATGAGCGTTCACTTCGCGGAGATCGGCGGCCAGCAGGACGTGATCGCCATCAAGGACGCCGTCTACGACGGCGACATGGTGATCGCCGACATCACCCGCCACTCCACGACCGACACCGCCAGCGACCGCATCATCGAGGACCTCCGCCAGGTGGCCAAGGAGGTCGACGGCGACATCGTCCAGAAGGGCGACGACCAGATCATCGTCACCCCCACTGGCGTCGGGATCGCCCGCGAGAAGCTGAACTGACCGCGACCGTCCGCCGTCTCTCCTGCCGTCGACGCCGTCCGACGACCCTCGCGGTCGCCGATCGCCAGTGAGCCGGATCGAACCGTCACCTACCTGTTCCCCCCGCGCCAACCCGAGTGCATGACCGAGGAGACGGCCGGGAACACGTCGAACGTCCGGGTCCGGGGGATCTACGCCACCGCGCTCACCCGGACGCTGCTCGACGCCGGCCACCGAGTCGTACAGGCCTCGCCGCCGATCCGGCGGCGCTTCGACGCCGACCTCCCCGCGGCCGACCACGACGTCGCGATCGAGACCGGGCCGCACCGACAGGGCGTGTCCGTCGCCGGCGATCCCGACGCCGTCGACGCGATCCGGGCGCTGCTCGCGGACACCGCCGTCGACACGCTCGCCTGGGACGACCCCGCCCCCGTCGGCGCGGTGTTCGACGGCCGGGTGACCGAGACGCTCGGCAGCGGTGCCGTCGTCTCGCTCGGTGAGACGGAGGGGTACCTCCCGTTCCGCGCGGTCGACGGAACCGTGGAGACTGGCGACACGGTTCGCGTGCAGGTGACCGAGGCCGCGGCGCCGTGGGACGACGACCGGGCGATGCTCGACACCGGCCTGCAGGTCGAGGCCGGGCTGGCGACGCTGACTCGCGGCCGCGAGGGCGTCCGCGTCGCCGGCCGCGACGACGCCGCCGGGCGCGAACTCGCCGGGATCACCGACCTGCTCTCGACCGCGCCGCCCGAGAACTGGGGGCTGGAGTGGGCACGCGACGCCCGCGACGCCGAGATGGCGACGCTCGAGGACGCCCTCGACCGTGCGAACGAGCGGGCCGAGGCGCTCGAGACGGCCGTCGACGACGCCGGCGACCCCGACCCCGTCCGGCAGGTTTCCAGCCCGACGGCGGGCGCGTGGCTCTGGTTCGGCCGCGAGTCGCGGTTCGCGCTGGACGAGGTTCGTCGCGAGGTGACGGCGACGATGCCCGGCCACCACCGGACGAAAGCCGGCACCGACGCCGCGAGCGCGGGCGTCGACTTCGCGGAGGCGCTCTGTGCCGGCGGCCTCGACGGGGAGTTCCCGTTCGCGGTCGTGGCCGACCAGTTCGGGCCGGGGGAGGGCGACAGCGTCCGCCTCGACCACGGGAAGCCGGCCGGCCACCGGATCGTGCTCGGCGAGGCCGAGGTGGTCGACCGCGACGGCGACACGCTCGCGGTCGAACGGGAGCTGAGCGGCGGCGGCAGCTACGACGCGCTGGGGACGCCGAAGGAGTCGGGCGATATCGCCCACACGAAGTTCCGCGAGGGGCGCTGGTGGTACCCGACGACGTACCGCTCGGCCGACGGCGAGCACAAGGGGACGTACGTCAACGTCTGCACGCCGGTGGAGATCTTCCCGGACGCCGTGCGCTACGTCGACCTCCACGTCGACGTGATCAAGTACCCCGACGGAACGGTCGAGCGCGTCGACGACGACGAACTCGACGCCGCCGTCGAGGCCGGCGAGCTGCCCGAGGAACTGGCGGAGAGAGCCCGCAGCGTCGCCGCGAGCATCGAGCGCGCGATCTGACCGCCGCTACGCTTCGCTCCGGCAGGTGGTTTGGAGGTGGACCCGCCCCTCGCCGTCGACGCGGACCGACAGCTCGCCCGCCGCTGCCTCGCCGCAGGTGCCGGCGCCGACGCTCCGAATCGACTGCTCGGTCGCCGGGATGGCGACGGTCGTGACGACGGTCGAGCCGAACGCCACAGGCTCGAACTCGATGCCGATCCCGGAGCCCTCGGTCGACCGGAACTGCCGGCGCTGGTGCTCCCCGACCGGTTCGAACGTGATCGCGCCGTCCCAGGCGTCGGCGGGCAGTTGATCGATCGTCTCCGCGTCCGCGAACGTCCGCTCGCTCCCGTCGCGGTAGCTGATCCGGACGCCGCCGAGGCCCGCTTCGACGACGGCGGCGGTGAACACGAGCGTCCGACCGCTG
Organism: Halolamina rubra; assembly: GCF_000739555.1. Taxonomy (GTDB): domain Archaea; phylum Halobacteriota; class Halobacteria; order Halobacteriales; family Haloferacaceae; genus Halolamina; species Halolamina rubra. The sequence goes on along the minus strand of NZ_BBJN01000009.1, from coordinate 101,966 downwards.
TCGTTCGAGAAACTGACGCTGAGCCGCTGGCCGCCGGGCGTCGGCGTCGGGTCGGCCGGGGCGGTACAGCCCGCGGCGGAAACGGCGAGTGAGAGCCCGAGCCCGGCGAGGTACTGGCGGCGCTGCATACCGCTACGTCGCGCGTGGGGAGAATGAAGCCACCGGCGACTCGCGGCGCCGGCCGTTCAGAAGTGGTTGGGGTGTTCGGTCGCGTGCTGCAGTTCGCCGCCGCGGCCGCCCTCGACCGTCGAGTCGCCCTGCTCGCCGGTCGAGGGGACGAGCACGTGCACCTCGTCGACGTCGTCGAACTCCACGATCATGTCCCGCTTGATGTTCTGGGCGGTGAGGTCGCTGATCCCGCAGCCCGCGCAGGCGCCGCCGAGCTCGACGGTGACGGTGCCGGTGTCCGGGTCGGCCTCCCGGACGACGCTCCGGCCGCCGTGCATCTGGATGATGGGCATCTGCCCGGTCATCCAGCTCTCGACGCGTCGTTTGAGGCTTTCCTGGCTCATTGCTCACGCTTGGGGACGGGGACACTGGTAGCTTGCGGTTTCCCTGCACGCCGATCCCCGCGAAAAAACTGTGTCACGGTCGTTCCTGCACGGCCCGATCAGCCGCGCCGACGCCACCACGCGAGCGTGCCGGCGCCGACGCCCGCGAGCGCCGCGAGCGGGCCGAACCCGGGCGTGCTGACCCGGGAGGGCGTCCCCGTCGGCGTCGGCGTCTCGGCGGTCGTCGCCGTCGCGGCGTCCCCCCCGAACCCCCACGTCGTCTCGCCGTCGGCGTCGGGGAACACGTACAGCGCCGCCGGCGCCGACGCCGTCGCCCGCGAACTCGCGACGAACGTCGAGCCGGGGACGGCGACCCGGGCGGTCCAGAACTCCGCGTGCGGGCGGTCGGCCCACCAGGTCAGCTCCTCGGGCTCCGTCGGATCGCTCACGTCGTGCCGTTTCACGCCGCCGCGGTACCACGAGCTGTAGAGGACGCCGTCCCGGAACTCGAAGTTGTGCGCGGTCGTCCAGCTCCCCGACGGCGTGGCGTCCGGCGTCGGCGGCGGCTCGATCGTCGAGAGACGGTCGGGCTCGGCGGGCGTCGACACGTCGTACAGGTCGATCCCGCCCGGGCCGGCCTCGGGTCGCTCCTCGCTGGCCCACGCCTCGCGCCCGATCGCGAGCAGGTCGCCGGCCTCGTCGACGGCCGCGTAGTGGTCGTTGCCGGGGAGCCCGTCGTAGCCGTCCGCCCCCGACTTGTACCCCTCGAGCACCGTCTCCGGCTCGCGGCCGACGTGGCCGAGCACCGTCGGCGCCGCGGGGTCGGAGACGTCGAGCAGCCACGTGCCGGCGTCCCAGTGGGCGAGGGCGGCGACGCCGTCCCGGACGAACACGTCGTGAAGCGTTCGAGGAAAGGGGTCGAGCTCGCCCCAGCGCTCGTCGTGTTCGCGGAGCGACCACGCGCCGATCTCGGTCGGCTCCTCCGCGACGTCGACGATCGAGAGCGCCCGTCGCTCGCCGTCGTTGGCGGTGAGGTACGCGCGGTCGCCCTCGAGGTCGCAGTTGTGGATCGGGTAGTCGGTCTCGTAGAACGCCCGACGTTCGGGGTTCGCTGGGTCGGCCACGTCGACGACCAGCGCGCCCGAGAGCTGGCTCCCCCCGGCGTTTGCGGGCCCGACGACCAGCAGCGTGTCGCCCGAGAGCTTCACGTCGTAGATCCCGCCGAGGGGGCCGACCTCGCGGTCGGCGAGCAGCTCGCGGCGCTCGGCGAGGATGCTCGGCTCGTCCGGGTCGGACACGTCGACGACGGCGTACCCCGTCGTCGCGGCGACGTACGCGGTCGTGCCGTCGTCGGAGACCACGGCGTCAGTTGCCCCCTCGACCGGGATCCGGGCGAGCGGGCCGTACCCCGTATCGGTCCGGGTCGGCGGCGTCCCGTCGGGGTCGTCCTCGGGCGGCGTCGGGTGGGCCGTCGCCCGACCGGAGAGGAGGGCGGCGCCGCCGAGCAGCGAGAGCGCCTCGCGCCTGCGCATGGCTGGGAGGAGCAGTCGTGAACGGATAAGGGGTCGGGTCCGGCGGGTCGCCGCGGGCGAAACGCGCTTGCCGGCGGCGGCCGAGGGTGGGTGCATGAACGACGCAGAGCTCGGCGGGCGGGTCGCGCTGGTGACCGGGAGCGCCAAGGGCCTCGGCCGCGGGCTGGCGCTGGCGCTCGCGGACTGCGGCGCCGACGTGGCGATCCACTACCACAGCAGCGCCGAGGCGGCGGCGGCGACGGCGGCCGAAGCGCGCGAGCGCGACGTCGACGCGACGACGGTGCAGGGCGACGTGACCGACCCCGAGAGCGTCGACGACCTGTTCGCCGCCGTAGAGGCCGACCTGGGAAGCGTCGACGTGCTGGTGAACAACGTCGGCGACTTCGCCCCCGACCACTGGGCGGAGATCGACCTCGAGGAGTGGAACCGCGTGCTGGCGACCAACCTGAACGGGACGATGCTCTGCTCGAAGCGCGCGTTACCGGCGATGCGCGAGCAGTCGTGGGGCCGGATCGTCAACGTCGGCTACGCGAGCAGCGACCGGGCGATGGTGGGCGCGACGAACTTCCCGTACTTCGTCGCGAAGACGGGCGTCCTGATGTTCACCAGGATGCTCGCGGCCGACACGCAGGACGACGGGGTCACCGTCAACGCGGTGTCGCCGTACGTCGTCGAGACCAGCGACGAGTTCCCCGACGAGGCCCCGCGCGGGCGCTGGGCCAGCGTCGATGACGTGGCGAACGCGGCGCTGTTCTTCTGTCGGTCGGACAGCGACTACGTCTCCGGTGAGAACGTCGAGATCGACGGCGGGTGGCTGCCCGAGGAGATCTAGTAGTCCGGCGCGTCGTCCTCGACCTCCCGCTTGAGCGACTCCCGCCGGGACTTGGCGTCGCGCCCGGTGGCCTCGAGCAGGAAATCGTTCTTCGCGTCGACGGCCTCGCCGGCGGCCTCGAGCTCGTCGGGGCCGAGTTCGCTCGGGTCGCGCTCCTCGAACTCCACGCCGAGCCAGTCCTTCTTCCCCGAGTACTTCACCGCGCCGGCGACGACGCGCTCGAACACGGCGTTGTCGGGCTCGCCCACGACGTAGAGGTCGCTCCCCTTGTACTCCTCGGTGCCGGTGATCTCGCCGAAGTACTCCTCGACTGTCGATTCCATGTCCGGGATGCGCTCCTCTAAGGTCTCCCCGCGGCGCATCTTGTACTCCTTCATGGCCCCCCGTTTGCGAGCGGTCGGTTTACCTGTTGTGGACCGCTACTCCGCCTTCTGCTGTTCGGTGATGTAGCCGACGCGACACTCCGGGCAGATGTCGCCGGCACGCATCGAGGAGTTGCCAACGTCCCGCGTCAGCCCGCACTCCGGGCAGTAGTACTCCAGCTCGGCGTCGCGGCTCGATCGCTCGAGGTCGACGTTCGCCGTCGGCGCCGTCGACGCGTCGCTCCGCTCGCCCGTCGCCGTCCGGTCGCCGTTGTCGCGGTCGGGCTGGGGCTGGCTTTCGGGCTCGCTGTGACTGTCGGCCTCCGAGTGACTGTCCGGCTCGGTCGCGGCCGGTTCGGGGTCGGCGGTCGCGGACTCCGTGGCGGCGTCCTCGCTCGGTGTGAACCCCTCGCCGAAGTCGATGTCCGCCGGTTCGCCGTCCGGCGCCGTCGCGTCGTGACCCTCGTCCTCGCGGGCGCGTCCGGCCACGGCATGTGCCCCTCGTCGGTCTCCGCCTCGCGCTGCTCGGGTTCGGGCTCGGCGGGCTCGGGATCGGCGGGCCCCGGGTCGGCGTCGACGATCTCGGCGTCCTCGGACTCCACCGCGGCGGGCGTCGAGGACTCCCGGGCGTCGCCCGCGTCAGGCTCGGTCGGCTCCGCAGGCTCGGTCTTCTCGGCCGGTTCGGCGTCGTGCTCGGGGGGCGACTCGGACTCGGCGTCGATGATCTCGGCGTCGTACTCCTCGTCGGCCGCCGGGTCGGCGTCGACGGTTGGGTCCTGGTCGGGCACCTCCTCCGGACTCGCTTCTTCCTCCCACTGTTGTCGGGCGTTCTCGGGCGGCTCCGCGTCGTCCTCGTCGAGGATCACGCCGTCGTCCTCCTCGGCGTCGGGGATCTCGGACTCCTCGGCGGCCGCCGAGCGCTGGCCCGGGTGGACCGGCACGTCCTCCTCGTCGGCGGTCTCGTCCGCTTCCGTGGGCTCGGACGGCCCCTGCAGCATGTCGTCGTCGCGCTCGGCCTGTTCGATGATGTCGGCGACGCCGCGCTCGACGGGGTCCTCGTCGGCGTCGGTGACCGTCGCGGACCCCTCCTCGGCCGGCTCGGCGTCGGCCGTCGCCCCCTCGTCGGGGGTCGGCTCCGGCTCGCTCGCGTCCCCGCCGGGCGAGAGCTCGTCGGTTCCCCACTCGTCGGCGGTGTCGGCGTCGCTGCCGGCGGCCGACGGCGGCTCGGTCGCCGTCGACGGCTCGCTCGCGGGCGTCGCCTCGCCGGTCGCCGACTCCCGGAGCTGCTCGATCGACGTGATCTCCTTGTTCTCGCTGACGACCTGCTTCTCGCCGCAGCGCTCGCAGGTTTTCACCTCCCGGACGGTGACGACCACCTCGTTCCCCTCCTCCGTTCGTTCACGCTCGGTCTCCGGCTCGCCGAAGTCGTGTCCGAGCAGACACCTGAGTCCCATTACCCGAGTTAGACAGGCGGAAGGCTAAAAATACCCCGCCACCTCACGGCGCACCGTCCACGGGGGTCGCCGGTAGAGGTAAGCCGATCGCAGACCCAGGAACGGGTATGGCCGTCAGTCCGGAGCTTCGCGACAGGGACGAGGTGGAGTTCGAGGTGCTCGCGGCGCTGGCCGATCGGGCCGAGGAGGGGATGAGTGTCCTCGAGCTTCGTGCGGCGGTCGACACCGACATCGACCGGCTGGAGCCCGCGCTCGGCGACCTCAAGGAGGAGGGGTTGATCGACGTCGAGAGCAACGGGGACCGGGTCGTCCTCTACCCCGCCGACGGCGTCGTCGCCGATCCCGAGGACCTGGACGACGACGACCCGAGCGTCCTGCAGATCATCCGCGAGCGGTTCGGATTCTGAGTCGCGGAACCGGCGGAGTTTTTCCCGCCGCCGTCCAACTTTCGGTCGATGACGCTAGTCGCCGGGAGCCACACCGACCACGGGGCCACGTTCGGCGACCGGGGCGGTCGATCAGTCGTCGAGGAGTACGGGCGCCCCGACCGTGCCGTGCGAGCGGTGCGAAACGCCGTCGGCGTGATCGAGATGGGGTACGGCGTGGTCGTCGTCTCCGGTCCGGAACGCCGGGCCGTCGTCGACGACGCCGTCACCAACGACGTGCCCGACGCCGACGGCGAGGGGTGTTACGCGCTCGCGCTCGGCCGCGAGGGCGAGATCGAGACGGAGCTGTTCGTCTACGACGCCGCCCAGCGCCTGCTGCTTTTCACGCCGCCGGGCCGCGAGGGCTTGCTGGCGGAGCAGTTGAGCGGCACCGGCCGGGACGCCGACGTGCGCGAAGCGACGACGGAGTTCGGGGTGTTCGGCGTCCACGGCCCGATGGCGACCGAGAAGATCGCATCGGTGCTCCACAAGGCCGGCGCGCCGGCGGGCGCGTACTCGTTCGTCCGGGGGTCGATGGGCGACGCCGGCGTCTCCGTCGTCGCCGGCGACGCCCCCGGCGGCGAGGAGAGCTACGAGGTGATCTGTGCCGCCGACGACGCCGCCGAGGTGTGGACCACGCTGCTCTCGCGTGGCAACGGCGCCGCACCGTTCGGCTACCAGACGTTCGAGACGCTGACGCTCGAGGCGGGGACGCCGCTGTTCGACTCCGAGATCCGGGGCGAACGACCGGCGAGCGTCGGGCTGACCGAGGTGGCCGGCGTCGGTGAAGGGAGTGAGGATCCAGCCCGTCGGCTGGTCGGCCTCGAACTCGACGCCGGCGCCGACGACTCGCTGCCGGCGCCCGGGGCGGCGGTCGTCGGCGACGACGGGGTCGCCGGCGAGCTCACCCGGGCGCGGTGGAGCCCGTCGCTGTCGACGGCGATCGCGTTCGCGCACGTCGACCGCGGAGACACGGTTCGGGCGGTCAGAGCCGCTGACGGAGAGCTGCCTGCTGAACGGGCCGAACTCCCGTTCGTCGAAGGGAGCGACCGGTCGAGACGGCTGCCCTCGTACTGAGACGGGGCGCTCGGAGCAGGTCAGCGAGGCGCCCTACGGCAGGTAGCTCCGCAGGTGGTCGCGGGAGAACAGCGTCGTCGGGCGGTCCATGTGGACGCCGATCTCGCCCGAGGTGAGCCGGAGGCCTAGTCGCTGGACCGGCTCCGGGAGCGAGTACGCGCGACGGAGCCAGTGGCCGAGTCGGATCTCCGTCGCGAGCTCGTCGCGCCACGCGGTCTCGTACGCCGACAGCGTCGCCGGATCCGCGGGCTCGATCTGTCGGACCGCGTGGTCGGCCGAGCGCATCCCGTAGAGGATGCCGCCGCCGGTGAACGGTTTCGTCTGGGCGGCGGCGTCGCCGACGAGGAACACGCGGTGGGAGGTGACCGACTCCGGCGGGCCGATCGGGATGGCGCCCGAGCAGAAGCGGTCGATCTCGGCGCCGTAGGCGTCGACGAGCCGGTCGAACCGGGCGCGTGCGTCCTCGTCGGCGTCCGGACGCACCGCCAGCCCGTACTCGACGCCGGCCTCGCCCCGGGGGATGCGCCACGCGAAGAAGCTCGGTACCGTCAGGTGGACGTCGACGAAGTCGCCGTGGTCGGGCTCCGGGTCGAACCCCAGCACGCCGTGGAGCTTCTCGTCCGGTTCGGGCAGGTCGACCGCGCGCCGGACCCGCGAGACGGGGCCGTCACAGCCGGCGACCATCCGCGCCTCGACGGTGAACGGGTCGGCGTCGGCGGGCGAGACCGTGAGCTCGACGCTGTCGGCGCTCTCGTCGACGCCCGTGACGGTGTGGCCGTCGTGGATCTCCGCGCCCGCGTCCCGGGCCGCTTCGGCGAGCGTGCGGTCCAGTTCCTCGCGGTCGATCACGTTCGACACCGGCTCGTCCTTGTAGAAGGGGTAGGCGTCGCTCTCGGGGCCGCCGACGTGGAAGTCGGCGCCGTACACCTCGTTCTGGAGGAGCTCCTCGCGGGCGCCGTCGGGGGTGTACTCCCAGACGTCCCTGGAGACGTGCCCCGAACAGGCCAGCGGCGTCCCGATCTCGCCCTGCTCGAAGGCGATCACGTCGTTGCCCGCCTCGGCCGCGCGGCGGGCGACGCGCGCGCCGGCGGGCCCGACGCCGACGACGGCGAAGTCGTACATACCCCCGGCTATCCGGGCACGAACCATATGTCCCGTGGTTGGGGGCTGACAGCCGACGCGCTTCCCTTCGCGGACCGGTACGTCGGACAGCCTCCTGGCCGGCCCGCGTCAGTGGGTTAGCGCATCGACGGCACTGGTCGCGCTTTCGTACTTGAACTCGGGGGTGCATCGGTGGGAGCGGTTACTCGACGATCGCGAGCCCGCGACAGGGCTGGTCGCCGACGCGGTCCGGCCAGGACACGTCGATCGCGGTCCACGAGTCGCCGCCGTCGTCGGTGCGGTAGAGCCCGTGGTTGTTCGCCGCCCAGACCGTCGCCTCGTCGGCGCCCCGCGCCAGGACCGCGCGGTAGGTACCCTCGCCGGTCGGGATCCCGCGGCCGTCGAGGCGCTCCCAGGCGCCGCCCTCGCGACGGTAGAGGTAGGACTCGCCGACGCGGTGGGCCTCCCGCGCGCTCGTCGCCGCCGAGAGCAGCACGCGGGGGGTCGACTCGCGCTGGAGGCCGACCGCCACGCTCCAGCAGTACGTGTGGTCCAGCCCGTCCTGCGGGTGCTCCCACGACTCGCCGGCGTCGGTGGTCTCGGCGTAGCCGTCGCCGGCGGCGACCCACGCGCGGCCCGGCGCGTCGGGGTGGGTGGCGATGGTGTGCGTGTCCAGGCGCGCGCTCGGCACGCGGTCGGTCCAGTCGACGCCGTCCTCCCCCAGGCGGGCCCGGAGGAGCGCGCCGGCCTCGACGGCGACGTGGAGCAGCTCCGGGTCTGCGGGGTCGGGCTCGATCCACCGCACGTGGTGGGTGTCGGGCCGGGGCGGGAACGACCACTCCTCTGCGGAGTCGAGGTCGGTGAGCCCCGGGAGTCGTTCGAAGCGCTGCCCGCCGTCCGTGCTCCGGTAGACGCGGCTGGGCTCGGTGCCCGCGTAGACGGTTTTGGGGTCCTCGGGGTCGACCGCGAGCGAGGTGACGGCGTCCTGCTCGATCCCCTCCGCGCGCGCCCACGACTCGCCGCTGTCGGTCGATCGCCGGAGCCCGCCCTCGAACGTCCCGACGAGGACGGCCCCGTCCGTGACCGCGACGCACTCGGGCCGGGAGTCGAAGGGGTGCTCGCGCACCGTCGACGCGCGATCGGCGTCGACGACGAACAGCGCGTCCTCGTAGACGGCGTAGGCGGTGGTCATAGCCGGGAGGAGGGTCGCAGGCGTCGAAAAGGTAGCGCCGGCGCTACTGCTCGGTCGGCGTCTCGGTGTCCGTGCCGTCGTCGGTCCCCGTCTCGCTCTCGTTCGCGAGGTGGTCGTGGTGGTCCTGATGGGCGGCCTGGTCGCGGTAGGTGAGCCCGATCAGGTAGGCGGCGCCGTCGTAACGGTAGATCCCGCCCACGTCGTCCTCGCACTGCCGGGTGAAGAAGTTCGAGATCTGCCGCCCCGTCGCGATCGACAGCCCCCGCTCGACGCGCTCGCCGTCGGCGGCGTCGCTGAGCTCGTCGAGCGGCCCCCGCAGTTCGGGGATCCCGGCGACGCCGTCGGCGTCGAGCCGGCAGGTCGTCTCGCTCTCGTCGCCGGCCGCCCGGATCACCGTCATCGACACCGGGGGCTCGGCGAGGGGGTTGAGCCGGGCGCGCTCGGCGGCCGTACAGCCCGCGAGCCCCGTCGCGGCGGCGGCGCCGACCGCGGCGAGCAGCTGCCGGCGCGTGGGGGCGTCCGCCATCAGTCGTCGTCGACCGCGGGCGCTTCGGCCTCCTCCTCGTCGGCGTCCTCGGCCGTCGTGGCCGACTCCTCCTTGGCAGGCTTCCGGCGGTCCGCGCGCGGCCCCTCGTCGTCCACGTCCGGGAGGTAGTCCCGGAGGTAGCGACCGGTGTGGGAGTCGTCGACCTGCGCGACTTCCTCGGGCGTGCCGCTGGCGACGATCTCGCCGCCGCCCTCCCCGCCCTCGGGGCCGAGGTCGACGACGTTGTCGGCGTTCTTCACGAGGTCGAGCTCGTGCTCGACGACGACGACGGTGTTGCCGTTGTCGGTGAGCCGCTGGAGCACCTCGATCAGCTTGCGCTCGTCCTCCTTGTGCAGGCCGGTGGTCGGCTCGTCGAGTAGGTAGAGCGTCTCGCCGGTCTGCTTCTTCCCGAGTTCCTCAGCGAGCTTCACGCGCTGGGCCTCGCCGCCCGAGAGCGTCGTCGAGGGCTGGCCGAGCTTCATGTAGCCCAGGCCCACGTCCTTCAGCAGCTTCAGCCGGCGGCGGAGCTGGGAGTTGGCCTCGAAGAACTCGTACGCCTCCGCCACGTCCATGTCGAGCACGTCGGCGATCGTCTTCCCCTTGAACTCCACGTCCAGCGTCTCGTCGTTGTAGCGCGCGCCGCCGCACTCCTCGCAGGGGACGTGCACGTCCGAGAGGAAGTTCATCTCGATCTTCACGGTGCCCTGCCCGCCGCACTCCTCACAGCGGCCGCCCTTCACGTTGAACGAGAACCGCCCCTTGTCGTAGCCGCGCTGCTGGGCGAGTTTGGTCTGGGCGAACGCCTCGCGGATGTGGTCGAACACGCCGGTGTACGTCGCGGGGTTGGATCGCGGGGTTCGACCGATCGGCGACTGGTCGATCAGGCGCACCGTCTCGATGTGCTCGGTGCCCACGATGGCGTCGTGGTCGCCCGGATCGACGCTCGTGTTGTCGTTCATGTTCCGGGCGAGCCCCTTGTACAGCACGTCGTGCATCAGCGTCGACTTCCCGGAGCCGGAGACGCCCGTAATCGCGGTGAACTGACCGATGGGGAGGTCCACGTCGACCTCCTTCAGGTTGTGCTGGCGGGCGCCGACGATCGTGAGCGCGTCGTCGCTCTCCCGGCGCTCGTCGGGGACGGGCACCTCCTTCCGGCCGGCGAGGTAGTCGCCGGTGACCGACTCCTCGCTGGCGACGATGTCGTCGAACTCGCCCTCGGCGACGATCTCGCCGCCGCGCTTGCCGGGGCCGGGGCCCATGTCGATCACGTGGTCGGCGCGGCGCATCGTCTCCTCGTCGTGTTCGACGACGAGCAGCGTGTTGCCGAGATCGCGCAGCCCCTCGAGCGTGTTCAGCAGGCGGTCGTTGTCGCGCTGGTGGAGTCCGATCGAGGGCTCGTCGAGCACGTACAGCACGCCGACGAGCCCGGAACCGACCTGCGTCGCGAGCCGGATGCGCTGGCTCTCGCCGCCCGAGAGCGTCGACGCCTCGCGGTCGAGCGTGAGGTAGTCGAGGCCGACCTCCTCCATGAACCCGAGACGTGCGCGGATCTCCTTCAGGATCTCCTCGGCGATCGTGCGGTCGCGCTCGGAGAGGGTCGCCTCCATCCCCTCGAAGTGCTCGCGGGCGTCGGCGATGCTGAGCTGGTTCACCTCTGTGATGTCGGTGCCGTCGACGAGCACCGAGCGCGACTGGGGCTTCAGGCGCGTGCCGTCACACGCCGGGCAGGTGGTGACGGCCATGTACTCCTCGATGTGCTCGCGGGTGGAGTCGGAGTCGGTCTCGACGTGGCGGCGCTCGAGGTTCGGGATGACGCCCTCGAACTTCTTCTCCTTGCGCCGGGTGCCGTTTTTCGTCTGTCGCTCGAACACCACCTCGTCGTCGGTGCCGTAGAGGAACTGCTCCTGTTCGGAGTCGGTGAGCTCCGAGAACGGCGTCGTCACGTCGACGCCGAAGTGGTCGGCGACGCTGTCGATCCGGGTGCGGTAGTACGAGCGGTTGTAGCTCCAGGGCTCGAACACGTCCTTGATCGGCTTGTCGGGGTCGACGACGACGAGCTCCTCGTCGACCTCCTTCGTCTCGCCGATCCCCTCGCACTCCGGGCAGGCGCCGTGGGGCGAGTTGAACGAGAACGAGCGCGTCTCGATCTCCGAGAAGTCGATGCCGCAGTGCGTGCAGGCCAGCTCCTCCGAGAACTCGACGACGAGGCGATCCTCGGCGTCGGCGTCGTCGCCCTCGTCGCCGGCGAGGTCGCCGGTGCTCCGGGAGACGTTGCCGCCGAACGATTCGGGCAGGTCCCCGGGCGGCGAGGGGAGGATCACCTTCAGCACGCCGTCGCCCTCCTTGAGGGCGGTCTCGACGGAGTCAGTGATCCGCGAGCGGTCCTCCTCGGCGACCTTCACGCGGTCGACGATCACGTCGATCGTGTGGTCGTAGTTCTCGTCCAGCTCGGGATCGTCGGTGGTGAGGTCGTAGCGCTCGCCGTCGACCTCGACGCGGGCGTACCCCTCGGAGACGAGCTCCTCGAACAGGTCCTCGAAGGCGCCCTTCTGGTCGCGGACGACGGGGGCGGCGATCTTCGCACGGGTGCCCTCGGGCAGTTCGAACACGCGCCGCACCATCTGCTGGGCGCTCTGGGTGCCGACCTCGCGGCCACACTCCGGGCAGTGGGGCGTGCCGACGCGGGCGTACAGCAGTCGCAGGTAGTCGTGCAGTTCCGTGACGGTGCCGACGGTCGATCGGGGGTTGTTCGCCGCGTTCTTCTGGTCGATCGAGATCGCCGGCGAGAGCCCCTCGACGGACTCCACCTGGGGCTTGTCCATCTGGCCCAGGAAGTTCCGGGCGTACGCCGACAGGCTCTCGATGTAGCGGCGCTGGCCCTCGGCGTAGACGGTGTCGAACGCCAACGAGGACTTCCCCGAACCGGAGAGGCCGGTGACGACGCTGAACTCCTCCCGCGGGATCTCCACGTCGAGGTCCGCGAGGTTGTTCTCCTCGGCGCCGCGGACCTCGATGAAGTCCTTACTCATTCAGCGCCGGCTACGGAGTCGGGAGGGTTGAACCCGTCGGTCCCGGGGGATCACCGCGCACGCGCCCGCTGTCGGCCTATCGACCGAACGAGATCGTGTGGGCGGTGACCTTCCCGCAGCTCGGGCAGTCGCGCTCGTAGCGGACCTCGGCGCCGTCGGTCTCGCCGACCCACGTCCCGTCGTCGTCCTCGTAGCCACACGCCGGACACTCCGTCTCCACCTCGGCGTAGCGGTCCCGGAGCGCGTCGAGGGGGTTCATCCCGCGGTTGCTGGTGGCCATACCGTCGATGTTGGCGCCGTAGCGCCTAAGTTCTTGTGCATAGTTGACAAGGGTCACGGGCCGTCGACGGCGCGGCTGCTCGCCGTCTCGATTCGCGTCAGAACCAACGGCGAGCGGCGCATCGACGGCGCCGCGAGGTCGCGGCCCGGCTCGCCGATCAGGCGGGGACGACCGTGATCTGCTGTTTGCGGTCGATCGCGTCCTCGAGCTCCTCCGCGATGGCGGAGCCGCGGGAGACCTGCACGTCGCCGCCGCGGCCGACGGTCGCGGTGAACAGGTAGTCGCCGCCGGCGCGGACCTCGACGGTCTCGCCGACGTGTTCGTCCATCCGGATCACGACGTGGCGGGCGGTGATCTCGGGCTCGACGATCTCCCCCTGCGGGGAGCCGGCCGACTCGCCGCCGTTGGCGGCCGCCGGCGCGGGGTTCTCCTCGTGGGTGCGCACGTCGATGTCGATGCCGAGGCGGTCCTCGATCTCGCTGATCCGGCCGCCGCCCTTGCCGATCACGTAGGAGATGTCGTCCTCCTCGACGTAGACGACCGCGCGGTCCTGGCCCTGGAGCTCGACCTCGACGTGGCCCCGGGCGACCGAGTGGATCTCGCGTTCGATCTCCTGTTTCGCGATCTGGTCCACGCCGGAGGGCTCCTCGCCCTCGTCGTCGAGCGGGACGGTGACGACCTGGCGGTTGAACGTGTAGATCTCGTACTTGGGTTTGCCCGTCTCGGTGTCGGAGACGAGGATCACGGGCCGGGCGAGGTCCTCGGCGGTGAGGCCGGCGGGCACCTTCACTTCGGTCTCCACGTCGTAGACGGTGTGGATCTGCCCGGCCTCGATGTAGACGACCGTGTCGACGACCTGCGGGATCATCCCGAGCTCGACCCGGCCGACGAGACGCTGGAGCGCGTCGATGGCGCGGGTCGCGTGGACGACGCCGATCATCCCGACGCCGGCGAGGCGCATGTCCGCGAACGTCTCGAAGTCGTCGGTCTTGCGGACCTCGTCGTAGACGGTGTAGTCCGGGCGGACCATCAGCAGCGAGTCGGCGGTGTTCTCCATCGAGCCGCCGAGCTCGGTGTACTGCGTGATCTCGGGGCCGACCTGCAGGTCCCGGGGTTTCTCCATCGTCTTGACCGCGAAGTCGTTGTCGTTGAGGTACTCAGCGACCGCCTGGGCGAACGTGGACTTCCCGGCGCCGGGCGAGCCGGAGATGAGGACGCCGCGCTGGCGCTCGGTGAAGCGCTCCTTCAGCTCGTCGGCCATCGCGTAGTCGTCGATGGTGGTCTTCGCCACCGGCCGGACGGCGGTGATCTCGACGGCGTCGGCGAACGGCGGGCGGGCGACCGCGATCCGGTAGTCGCGGTACTGGACGATGTCCATCCCCTCCTCGCTGAGTTCGATGAACCCGTCAGAGGAGGCGCGGGCGGTCTCGATCACGTCGGTGGCCCACTCCTCCATCTGCTCGTCGCTCGTCGGCTCGTCGGCGATCCGCTCGTAGCGCATCTCGCCGATGTCGCCGCGCTTGGCTTTCGGCGGCGTGCCGGCCCGGAGGTGGAGGCTCATCGTGTCGTCGGTGAAGAACTGCTCGATGGCCAACCCCTCGCTCTCGGGCTCGGCGGCGTCGGTGTCGACGACGGGCTCGACGTAGTCGACCTCGAGCCCCTTCGCGCGGGCGACCTCGGCCTGGACGCCGTCGCTGGTCAGCAGCGTCGCGTCGTACTCGGTCGCGAGATCGCGGATCAGGGCGTCGATGTCGCCCTCGCCGGCGCCCTCGGTCTCGGCGGCGTTGGGGCGGCGGCCGACGTACTCGACCTGAATCTCGCCGTCGTCGGCGTACTCGGCGAGGCGCTGGAGCTCCTCGAGCCCCTTCCAACCCGGGTCGTACCCCGCGTTGGCCTGGGCTTCGAGCTCGCCGACGACGGCTTCGGGGACGTAGACGGTGACACCCTCGTAGCGCCCGTCGGCGACGCGCTCGGAGACGCGGCCGTCGACGACGACGCTGGTGTCGGGAACGACGTTCACACGTCCGGTAGGCGGCGAAGGCTCAAAAGGGTGTATATGCCCCCGGCCGCGGGGGCTGGGGACGCGACGCCGGGCGGCCAACTCCGGCCGCCCGGCCCGCCAGCACGTCGAGCGTGGTCGGCGTCTCGGGATCGATCACTCGTTCACCGGTTCGCCTCTCGTCCGCTACGACGGTGGTTCCCGTCGGAACCCGCCTCAACGGGGTTCACCTCCGTGTTAGTTAGTGACACACAAATAGCTGTCGGCCGGCCGGGCCACAGCGCCGCCGCTATCGGGTACGAACGAACGAGAACCTGCCTCGTCGGCGTCGATCAGTCGATGTGCCTTCGCGGCGGAGCTGCTCGGCGTCCTGCTCGTCGTAGCGCCACTCGATGTTCCCCTTCTCGTCCTGCCAGTCCCAGGGCTCGATGATGACCACGTCGTCCTCGTTGATCCACGTGCGGTACTTCATCCGCCCCGGGATCCGCCCGAGTCGCGTCTCGCCGTCTGCACACCGGACCCGGACGTGGTTGCCACCGAGATGCTCGGTGACGACGCCGAACAGTTGGTTGTCGTCCGGCATCCGGAGGTTCTTTCGGCCTGATGAATCGTCGCTCATACGGGCAGTACGCGACACCGACGGATAAGCCGTGGGATACGCGCGCGGCACTGGCTCCCACACACCGAACCCGGGAGAGACAGGATTAACTCCGGCCTCCGAGAAGCGGGGGTATGAACGGAACGCACGACCGCAGAGGTGGGCGACGGTGCGCGTAGTCGCGAAGTTCGGCGGCACCTCGCTGGGCTCGGGCGACCGGATCGAACGGGCCGCCGACTCCGTCGCAGACGCCGTCGCGGCGGGCCACGAGATCGCCGTCGTCGCCAGCGCGATGGGCTCCCAGACCGACGACCTGCTCGAGGAGATCTCCTTCGACGCCAGCGACGAGGACCGCGCGGAGATCGTCTCGATGGGGGAGCGCACCTCCGTCCGGATGCTGAAAGCCGCGCTCGCCTCCAGGGGCGTCGACGCCACGTTCCTCGAACCCGGCAGCGAGGACTGGCCGGTCGTCACCAACGAGCGCGGCGAGATCGACGCCGAGGAGACTCAGCGCCGCGTCGACGCCCTCGCCGCGAAGCTGGGCGACACCGTCCCCGTCATCACCGGGTTTCTCGCGGAGGACCCCGCGGGCAACGTGACGACGCTCGGCCGCGGCGGCTCCGACACGACGGCGATGATGCTCGGGAAGTACATGGACGCCGACGAGGTGGTGATCGTCACCGACGTGGAGGGCGTGATGACCGGCGACCCGCGGGTCGTGGAGGGCGCGCGCAACGTCGGCTCCATCACCGTCGACGAGCTCCGGAACCTCTCGTTCCGCGGCGCCGAGGTGGTCGCCCCCTCCGCGCTGGTGTACAAGGACGAGGAGCTCGGCGTCCGAGTCGTCCACTACCAGCACGGCAACCTGCTCTCGGGCGGGACCAGCGTCGAGGGGAGCTTCGAGCACCTGATCGACATGGAGGAGGCGCCGCTCTCCTGTCTCACCGTCGCCGGGCGGGCGATCCGGAACCGGCCGGGGATCCTCGCGGAGGTGTCACAGACGCTCAGCGACGCGGGGATCAACATCGACGCCGTCGCCAGCGGGATGGACTCGCTGACGTACTACGTCGAGACCAGCGTCGCCGAGGACGCGGAGGCGGAGCTGCACGACGCGGTCGTCGAGGACGAGTCGCTCTCCTCGGTCACCGTCGAGGACGACATCGCCGTCATCCGCGTGACCGGCGGCGAACTCCCCAACCAGCCTGGCGTGATCCGCTCGCTGGTCGACCCGCTGGCGGACGCGGGGATCAACGTCCACGACCTGATCACCTCCGCGACCTCCGTCGCGATCTTCGTGGCGTGGGACGACCGCGAGGAGACGCTCGACATCGTCCACGAGCAGTTCTAGGACGGCCCCGCCGCAGGGAGATCGGTCCCGGGCTACTGCGTCGGCGCCGCCGGCTCCCCGTTCCGTGCGGCCTCCCGCAGGCGGCGTTCCTCGGCCGTCTCGACGGTCAGCTCCGGCACCGACTGCACGCTCTCCGCGTCGTCGATGGCGACGAACGTCAGGTGTGAGGAGGCGGTGTCGCGCTCGACGCCCTCGCTGGGGCGCTCGGCGGTCACGTCGACGCGGACCTGCATGCTCGTCTCGCCCACGTCGTAGACGTACGCGGTGAGCACGACGATGTCCCCCAGGTCGATCGGCGCGTGGAAGTCGACCCGGTCGATGCTGGCGGTGACGACCTGCGACCGCGCGAACCGCCGGGCGGCGACGACGCCGCCGAGGTCCATGCGGTGGAGCACCCAGCCCCCGAGCGCCCGCCCGAGGTTGTTGGTGGCGTCGGGCATCACCACCTCGCTGGTCTCCGTGTAGGAGTCGATCAGTCTCACCACTCCAGCGACCCCCCGGAGCGGTACTCCGTCACCTGCGTCTCGAAGAAGTTCTTCTCGCGGTTGAGGTCGGCGGCCTCCGAGAGCCACGGGAACGGGTTCTCGGTGCCGTACTCCTCGTCCATGCCGAGCTGGCCGAGCCGGCGGTCGGCGACGTACTCGACGTACTCCGAGAACTGCTCGGGCCCCATCCCGAGGATCTCCTCGGGGCAGGCCTCGCGGGCGTAGCGCTGCTCCAGCCCCACCGCGTCGAGGATCAGGTTGCGCATCTCCCACTCGAACTCGTCGGTCCAGGCGTCGGTCTCCTCGCGGATGGCGTCGATGAGCTCGATCCCGAAGCCGAGATGCAG
The DNA here is from genome assembly GCF_000739555.1 of Halolamina rubra. Taxonomy (GTDB): domain Archaea; phylum Halobacteriota; class Halobacteria; order Halobacteriales; family Haloferacaceae; genus Halolamina; species Halolamina rubra. The sequence goes on along the minus strand of NZ_BBJN01000009.1, from coordinate 84,888 downwards.
CGACTCGTCGCGCATGATGTACTCGAACTGCTCGCCGATCCCCTCCATCTTCCCCTGCCGTTTGAGCCCGAGCATCATCGCGAACCCGGCGTAGAAGAAGATCCCCTCCATGATGACGTAGAAGCCGATCAGGTCGCGGAGGAACGCCCGCACGTCGTCCTCGTCGTCGATGGTGAACTCGGGGTCGTCGACGACCTGCGTGAGGCCGACGACGAAGTCGTCCTTGGCCTCGATGGCGGGGATGCGGTCGTACATCCCGTAGAGGTAGTCGGGCTCGAACCCCAGCGAGTCACAGCAGTAGATGAACGTGTCCGTGTGGACGGCCTCCTCGTACGCCTGCCGGAGCAGGTACTGGCGACACTCGGGCGCCGTCACGTGGTCGTACACCGCGAGCACGATGTTGTTCGCGGTCAGCGACTCCGCGGTCGAGAAGAAGCCGAGGTTCCACTCGACCAGCTGGCGCTCGGCGTCGGTGAGCTCGTCGCCGTTCCACTGCTTCACGTCGTTGCCCATCGGGATCTCCTCGGGCACCCAGTTGTTGTCGACGCCCGCCTCGTAGTACTCGCGGGCCCACTCGTAGTCGAACGGCAGGATCTTGTTCGGGTCGTGCGTGTCGGAGTCGGTGAGGTAGTCGATCGGCATTACTGACAGGCCTCGCAGGTCGGATCTTCGACGCTCGGGAGCTCCGAGTCGTCGTCTATCTCACAGGCTTCGCCGCCATCAGCAGCCGCCTCGGGCTGGTCGTCGTCGTCACGGCGCTGGGTCCGGCCGTACTCGTCCATGTCCAGCGTCGACTTCTCGAACTGGCTGGCGCCGAGCGTGCGCAGGTAGTACGTCGTCTTCAGGCCGAGCTCCCACGCGCGCTGGTACACGTCGTCGAGCAGCGTGCCGTCGGTCGACGGGAAGAACACGTTGTGGCTCTGGGACTGGTCGACCCAGATCGCCCGCCGGGCGGTGAGCTCCATCTGGTGACGCGGGTCGATCTCGAAGGCGCCGCGGTGGCGCTCCCGGATCGCGGGCGGGATCGACTCGATCTCCTGGATCGCGCCGTCGTGGAACTTGATCTCGTCGAGCGTCTCGTCGGTCCAGAGCCCCAGCTCGTCGAGTTCGTCGACGAGATGCTCGTTGACGACGGTGAAGTCGCCGCTCATGTTCGACTTCACGTAGAGGTTGGAGTAGCGCGGCTCGATCGAGGGGGTGGTGCCCGCGATCGTCGAGATCGTCGCCGTCGGCGCCACCGCGGTGGTGTTGGAGTTGCGCATCCCGTGCTCGGCGACGTGCCCGCGCACCTCGCTCCAGTCGAGACGCTCCTCGGGATCCACGTCGATCGGCTCGCCGCGCTCTTCCTCGAGCAGTTCGACGGTGTCCTGCGGGAGCAGCCCGCGGTCCCACTTCGACCCCTCGTAGGAGTCGTACGTGCCGCGCTCCTTCGCGAGCCGCGAGGAGTTCAGGATCGCGTGGTAGGCGACGCGCTCCATCGTCCGATCCGCCACCTCGAGCGCCTCGTCGGTGGCCATCCCGACGCCGCGTTTCGTCAGCATCTCGTGGAACCCCATCACGCCGAGGCCGACGGGTCGGTGGCGGGTGTTCGCGCGCTCGGCGCGGTCGGTCGGGTAGAAGTTCAGGTCGACGACGTTGTCGAGCATCCGCATCGCCGTCTCGACGGTGTCCTCGAGCGCCTCGCCGTCGAGCTCGTCGCCGTCGACGTGCGCCGCGAGGTTCACCGAGCCCAGGTTACAGACCGCGGTCTCCTCCTGTGAGGTGTTGAGCGTGATCTCCGTACAGAGGTTCGAGCTGTTGATCGTGCCGTAGTGGTCCTGCGGCGACCGGACGTTACAGGGATCCTTGAACGTGATCCACGGGTGGCCGGTCTCGAACAGGCGGGTGAGCATCGTGCGCCACAGCTCCGCGGCCTCGACGCGCTCGTACTGGCGGAGCTCGCCGTTTTCGGCCGCCTGCTCGTACTCCTCGTACAGCTCCTCGAACTCCTGCCCGGTGGCCTCGTGGAGCTCCGGCACCTCGTCGGGCGAGAACAGCGTCCACTGCTCGTCGGCCCGGACGCGCTTCATGAACAGGTCCGGCACCCACGCCGCCGTGTTCATGTCGTGGGTGCGCCGGCGCTCGTCGCCGGTGTTGCGCTTCAGGTCGAGGAACGCGGGGAAGTCGAGGTGCCACGCCGCGAGGTACGCACAGGCGGCGCCGCGGCGCTTCCCCGAGCGGTTGATCGCGCCGGTCACGTCGTCGGAGATGTTGAGGAACGGGACGACGCCGGTCGACTCGACGCCCGTGGACTCGATCAGCGACCCCTCGGCGCGGACGTTCGTCCAGTCGTTGCCCAGCCCGCCGGACCACTTCGAGAGCTTCGCGTGGGCCTTGTAGGAGTCGAAGATGTCCTCGAGGTCGTCCTGCACCGTCGTGAGGTAGCAGGAGGAGAGCTGTGGGTGGGTCGTGCCGGCGTGGAACAGCGTCGGCGTCGAGTGGACGAAGCGCAGTGTCGACAGCGCCTCGTAGAACTCGATCGCGCGCTCCTCGCGGTCCTCGGGGGGCTCCGCGAGCGCGACGCCCATCGCCACGCGCATCCAGAACGCCTGCGGGAGCTCGAGCAGCTCGTCGCCCTCGACGGTCCGAAGGAAGTACCGCTGGACGAGCGTCGAGACGGCCATGTAGCCGAACTCCTCGTCGCGCTCGGGCACGATCGCCTCGGCGAGCGCCTCCAGGTCGTAGTCGGCCATGCGCTCGTCGAGCAGGTCGCGCTCGACGCCGGTCTCGATCGCCTCCACGAACGACGCGCGGTAGGTTGCCTCGCTCAGCGGCCCGTCTGTCCCGGTCACGTTCCGGGCGTGGCGCCAGCGCGCGACCCGCGCGGCCGCGTCGTCGTGGGCGGGGTCGCGCTCGGTGCGCGCGGTCAGCACGCCGATCAGCGCCTCGTCGATCTCGTCGGCGTCGGCGCCGTCGTAGCTGTCGCGCTCGGCGGCGCGGGCGAGCGCCTCGCGGTCGCTCGCGAGGTCGAGATCCGCCGTCGCCGCGGCGAGTCGATCGTCGATTCGGTCGGTCGTCGGGTGGTTGGCTTGGGTCATGTCCTCGGCGAGCCCGGCGGGAGCGATCGACGGCGTCGCCACTCAGGACGCCGCTGTCGGTCGTTTTCGGCTCGCTCCCGCGAACCGAGCCCTGCCACCCGATCGGTTCTCGGCGACCGGGTTAAGGGTTTCCCACCCAGTTTGCAGTAGTACAAACTTAGTTGTTTATCGCGGCGGAGACGCCCCCACTCGTCGCTGTTCGGCGGATGCGGCGACGGCGAAGAACGGGCGGTGGCGGCGCGGCGGCGCTACCGGCCCTCGCGGAGCCGTTCGCCGATCTCCGGCGGGAGTCCCGCGTCGGCGACCGCGTCGACGACGGCGTCGACGTCGTAGCTCACCCGGCGCTCGTCGACAATTCGGTCGTCGAGGTCGACGACCGCGTAGGCGGCGTCGGGGTCGCGGTCCCGGGGCTGGCCGACGCTGCCGGGGTTCAGGACGATCCCCTCGTCGAACACCTCGTGGTGCTGGACGTGCGTGTGGCCCATCACCAGCAGCGCCTCGCCGTCGAGCAGGTCGGGCGCGAACTCGCGGGGGTAGGTGTAGTGGTCCGGGTCGTCGGGGTGGCCGTGGACGAGCTTCACCCGGCCGTCGGCGACGTGGCGCTCGGCCGGGAGCGCGTCCAGCCAGTCGAGCGCGTCGGCGTCGAGCTGCTCGCGAGCGTAGTCGACGCCGGCCTGGGCCATCCCGTTGAAGCCGGGCGCCCGCCCGCTGGCGACCGCGCGGTCGTGGTTCCCCTGCACGCACGGGACCTCCCGCTCCCGCATCGTCTCGACGCAGTCGGCGGGCCAGGGGTTGTAGCCGACCACGTCGCCGGCACAGGCCAGCGCGTCGACAGTCGGCATGTCGTCGAGCACCGCCTCCAGCGCGGGCAGGTTGCCGTGAACGTCGGAGATGACGCCGAGTCGCATGGGCGGCGAAAGCGCGGCGACCGGGAAAAGCGTCGCGCTACTCGCCGTTGTGGATCGCCGTCTCGACGCCGTCGGTGTCGACGCGCACGCCCGCCGCGCAGACGGCGTGTTCGAACGCGTGGTCGTACAGTTCGCGTGCCGCCGCCCCAGCGCCGTCGGCGTCCAGCGCGAACGGTTCGGGGTCGTCCTTCTCGTAGGTCGCGACCAGCGTCGGCTCGGTCACCTCGCGAACGACGAGCGCGTCCCGGCGGACGGTGCCGACGTACGCCGTCTCGGCGTCGACGACGGCGGCGATCCGTGGGGTGTCGTAGTCGTCCTTCTCGAAGTCCAGCGCGAGCAGCGCCGCCGCGAGCGCGTCGCGGGCGGGGTAGCCCATCGCTACTTTCTCGGCGATCGGGTCGACGTGGGAGCCGTTGCCGACGACGGCGCGCCGGCCGCCCGGTCGATCGCCGGTCCGGACACAGTTGTAGGAGACGTAGGGGTTGTCGGTCGGCTCGGCGTCGGCCGTGGGGACGACGGTGAGGCTGCCGTCGCGCTCGATGACCTTCCGGTTGGGGAACGAGCGTGAGGAGACGCGGTAGGATGCCAGTCCGGGTGCGGCGACAAGGAATCGGCCGACGTACATACCGGTTCTGGGGGCGAAGCGGTCAAGTAGGTGGTGGTTCCCAGCCGCCGAGAACGGCCGTAAACGGCGTTCCCAGGGTTCGGGAACGGCCGGCGGGGCATAAGACCCGTCCGGTTCACGCTCCAACCATGGCAACTCAAGAAGTAACACTCCGGAGCACGGTGGCAGGGTTCACCGCAGAGGGGAAGCTCCACACGCTGAGCGTGTGGTTCATCCTCGCCCTGCGGCTGATGATGGGGATCGCGTTCTTCCAGAGCGGCATCGACAAGGTGCTCTCGGGGAGCTTCTCGGCCGCGGGCTACCTCAACAACGCGCCGCGGGCCAACGGCAGTCCCGCCGCCGGGCTGTTCGAGGCGATGGGGTCGTCCCAGCTGTTCCTCGACTTCGTGAACGTCGCGGTGCCGTGGGGGGAGGTGCTCATCGGGCTCGGCCTCCTCGTCGGCGGGCTCACCCGCCTCGCGGCGTTCTGGGGCGCGTTCATGATGCTCATGTTCTACCTGGGCAACTGGAGCGTCTCCCACGGCTACATCAACGGCGACTTCGCGTACATGCTCACGTTCCTCGCGGTCGCGGCGTTCGGTGCGGGCCGCATCCTCGGGGTCGACCAGTACATCGAGCAGTACGAGATCGACGGCCGGCCGTTGGTTGAGCGCTACCCCTGGGCGCGGTACTTCCTCGGGTAGCGTCGTGACCCCGGCGCAGTAGCCTTTTCTTTTTCCGGTTCGGCAGAGAATTCATGGCCGACGAGCAGGACTGCCTCGACGCGCTGCGGGAAGCGGCGGCGAGGCTCGGTCACTCCCCCAGCAAGGCGGAGTACGAGGACCTCGGGCGAACGCCAGCGTCGGCGACGATCATCCGGACGGTCGGTGGCTGGAACGAGGCCAAGAAGAGCGCGGGGCTGTCGACGAACGCCTCAACCGGGAGCCGTGTCGGACCACCGCCGGAGGGCGTCGACGACGAGATCCGGGAGCGGTGGGCGGAGCTTTCGGTCGACCAGCGCTGGCACTACCGAAACCGGGAGTGGAACACGGAGCGGACACTGAACCGACGGGGCGAACTCCAGTCGTGGGTCGACGACCAGAGCACCGAAGCCAGGTGCGCTCGCTGTAACGAGTCTCACCCAGCCTGCCTCGTCTTTCACCACCTGGACGCCGACGAGAAATCCAAGAGCGTCAGTCAGCTCGTCGTCGACGGGGTGTCCCGCGAGCGACTCTGCGAAGAGATCGAGAAATGCGAAGTGCTCTGTGCGAACTGTCACCGAGAAGAACACAGCGAAGATACAGCCCTTACTCCCGAAGAATACTCCAGATCGACAAGTGATACCGAAATAGCCCCCACGTCCCGAGCAGAGCGGCGGGCCTGGGTGGATCGTTACAAGCGTGAACGGGGATGTCGGCGCTGTGGCCACGGTGTCGCGGCGGCGTTGGTTCTCCATCACGTCGATGGAACGACGAAGGAGGCTGCAGTGAGCCGTCTGGTCTCCGACGGGGCCAGTATTGAACGAGTCCGTACCGAAGTCAAGAAATGCACCGTCCTGTGTGCGAACTGCCACCGCACAGAGCACGACGATCAGGACGGGGAGCGAGTGAACCAGTAATCGACTCCGAAACACTCATACCTCCCAGCGGACTACAAAGAATTGCCGAGAAATCGCCGTCAAGCGAGGCGGCGTGAGATGTGTCAGTCCATTGGGGTAGTGGCCAATCCTGAAGCCTTCTGGGGGCTTCGACCCTGGTTCGAATCCAGGATGGACTACTTCCTCGCTGTTCTCGACCGATCAGTGACGGCTCCTCGAGTCGTCGTCTACTTCTCCACGTCGAGCAGCGCCACGCGCTCGAGCACCAGCTCCGTCAGCCCGCCCTCGACGGCGTCTAGTTCGGCGTCGCCGATGTCGAAGAACGCCCGGACCGCGCCAGCGTCGTACTCGCCGGGCACCGGCGCCTCGTCGACGTGGTCGCGGAGCAGTTCCACCGCCTCGGCCTCGTCGTCCTCGTCGCCGCTCGGGGAGTCGACGAGCACGACCACGCGGTGCTCGCCCTCGGCGACGCCCATCTCCAGCGCGCGGTTGATCTGCCGCCGACCCGCCGCGTAGCAGAGCAGCTCGACCGCGCGCTCCCGGGCGACGTTCTCCCCGCGGGCGATCGCGCGGTCGGCGCGGTCCAGCGCGCGTTCGAGGTGGGCGGCCGAGACGACGTAGTCGGCGTCGAACGCCTGCACGGTGGTGCCCGTGGCCGCGGCCACGTCGTCCAGCGTCGCGAGGAACGCGTCGAGGTCGTCGACCGTCGTCGTCCCGTCGAGCAGCCGCATCAGAAATCACCCAGCGAGGCCTGGCCGTCCTCCTCCTCGCGACCCGCGCGCTTCGCGTCGGCGTCGGCGCTGACGCCGTCCATCGACGGGTCCTCGCGGCCGACGTTCTCCAGCACGGTCTCGGCGGTCTTCTGGCCACGGAGCGCGCCCAGCACGACCGACTTGTCCGCGTCCCGGAGCTCCGCGCGAGTCTCGATGCCAGCCTCGAACAGCCGTCGCGCGCGCTTGCGCCCGACGCCGCGGACGCCCGTGAGGTCGAGCAGCTCCTCCCGGACGCCGTCCTCGACGCGCTTCTTCGCCTCGCGGACCGAGACCACGTTCGGGAGGTCGAGCTCGCCCGCCAGCCGCTCGGCGGCGTTGAGCAGCCACTCGGCGGTGTCGACCTTCCCGCGGATGTCCCCCGGGCCGACGCCGTAGCGCTCGGCGATGCGGTCCTCGTCGACCTCGCTGGCCCAGTCCTCCAGCATCCGGGCGGTTTTGAGCGCGGAGAGCCACTCCTCGAACGCCACGTCGTCGTACTCCGAGGGCGTGCGGCCGAGCAGTTCGGTCTCGCGTTCGAACAGCTCCTCCTCGTACGTCTCGCGGTCGCCGGACTTCAGGTAGAGCTGGTACATGTCCGGCGTGCGGGAGACGAGGTGGTAGAGCCCGAGCGCGGAGATCTCGTCGGCGTCGTCGCCGTCGCCGCCGGACGCTCCCTCCTCCTCGCCCTCGGCGTCGGCCAGCGGGTCGTCGTCGAGCAGGTCGTTCGCGGTGGTGAACCCCGTCGACTCGTCGGCGTCGCCGCTGAGGCCGCCGCGGGAGCCGTACTGCCGTGCGCGGCCGTCGTCGCCGCCCTCGGCGTCGCGCAGGCCGCCGATGATCTCCGCGGCGCTCATCGGGTCGAGGTAGAGCCGCGAGACGGTGTGGCCGATCTCCGTCGCGGTGATCGTGTCGCCATCGCGGTCGACGAACTCGTTGGCGTCGAGGTAGTTCAGCACGGTGTCGGTCACCGACTCCAGCTGGGCGTTGCCGGCGCTCTGGACGGCGTACAGTGTGTTGTCGAGGAACTCCAGAATCTCCTCGCGGGTGTTGGCGAAGCCGGAGGCGACGGTCGCGAGCAGGTGGGTCCGGAGCGCGGGTTCGGCCGCGAGCTTCGAGCGCACTGGCTCGGGCTCGCCGTCGATGTACCGCTCGAACAGCTCCTCCTTGGTGTCGTTGTTCGAGGCCAGTAGCACCGCCTCGCCGTAGGGGTCGAGCCCCGGGCGGCCCGCGCGGCCCATCATCTGGTGGATCTCCAGCGTGTCGAGCGGCTTCATCCCGCCGAACTCCGGGTCGTAGCGCCGCCAGTCGCGGACGATGACGCGTCGGGAAGGGGTGTTCACGCCCGCCGCGAGCGTCGGCGTCGCCGCGATCACCTTGATCAGCCGGTCGCGGAACGCGTCCTCGACGAGCGAACGGTGTTCGCTGGAGAGCCCGGCGTGGTGGAACGCCGCGCCATCGGCGACGCAGTCCGCAAGGTCGTCGCTGGTGGCGGTGTCGGACACGTCCCGGATGTCGGCCGCGAGCTCGCGGAGCTCCCCGCGTTCCTGGTCGCTCAGGTGGTCGCCCGTGACGCCGCCCAGCCGGCTGGCGGCGGACTCGGCGTTGCGCCGGGAGTTGACGAACACGAGGCTCGAGCCGCCCTCGTCCAGCGTGTCGTCGACGAGCGCGGGTGTCTGCTTGCCGCCGCTGTCGACCGGCACCTCCCGCTGGGAGCCGTCGGCGAAGTTGATCGCGTTCCCGAAGTGGACGCCCGTCTTCAGGTCGATCGGGCGCCAGTCGGAGTCGACGAGTTCGGCGTCGAGCCAGTCGGCGATCTCGGCGGCGTTGCCGACCGTCGCCGAGAGCGCGACCGTCTGGAGGTTCGCGTTGATCCGCCGGAGTTTGGCGAGCGTGACCTCGAGCGTGGGGCCGCGCTCGCGGTCGTCGACGAGGTGGACCTCGTCGGCGACGACACAGGAGAGATCGTCGATCCACGGGGCGCCGTTGCGCACGAGCGAGTCGACTTTCTCGCTGGTTGCGACGACGATATCCCGCGAGGCGAGCCACTCGCCGTCGGACTCGTAGTTCCCCGTCGAGACGCCCACGTCGATCCCGTACGCCTCCCAGCGCTCGAACTCCGCCTTCTTCTCGCTCGCGAGCGCTCTGAGCGGGACGATGTACAGCGCGGTGCCGCCCCGCTCCACGGCGGATAGCATCGCGAGTTCGGCGATCAGCGTCTTCCCCGAGGCGGTGGGCACCGCGGCGACGACGTTCTCGCCGTCGGTCACCCCGCGCTCGACGGCCTCGGCCTGGGGCGGGTAGAGCGACTCGACGCCCTCGCCCTCGAGGTGCTCCCCGACGCCCGCAGGCAGGCCCGACAGCTCCGTCGGCTTCATTGGGAGAGGGTTGCCCGCTCTCGGGTTTAAGTTGCGGGGTCCGGCGCGGCGGCGGCGGGCGAACGACCGACGGCGGCGCCCTCAGCGGTCGGTGAGCTCGTAGGGGTCGGCGTCGTCGGGCAGCGGCGACTCGTACTCGCGGTCGCCCTTGCGCGCCTCGAACTCCGCCGTGGCCTCGGCGAGCAGCTCCTCGTCGGTCAGCAGGTCGTACAGCGAGCCGGCGACGACTTTTCCCGCGAACAGCATCGCCGCGGTGCCGAGATCCTTCCCGGCGGCGACGGCCTGCCACGAGTGCGCCGGGGTGCCGGCTGGCCACGTCGCCGCGCGGAACCGGCCGAGCGGGACGTTCCACGACACGTCGCCGGAGTCGGTAGAGTAAGCGCCCGTCTCGCCCTCGTCGGGGGCGTCGATGGGGTCGGTGAACATCGCCGACTCCGCGGCCTCGTCGCGGCGTTCCGGCGGGACGCCGGCGTAGGAGGGGTCGTCGAGCGTCGCCTTCAGTTCGGCCGCGAAGGACTCCTGCTCGTCGGTGAGCGGGAACTCGGCGGCGTCCATGTTCGCCCGGATCGAGTCCGCCAGCGCGTGGTTCGGCAGGACGCCATACATCCCGGTCGTCTGGGTCACCTCCACGTCGGTTCCGGACATCAGCGCCGCGCCCTCGGCGGCGTCGCGCACGCGCTCGGAGACGGTCTCGACCGACTCGCGGTCGGCGCCCGGACCATCACCTCCATCGCCGCCTCCTCGGGGACGACGTTGGCGGCCTGGCCGCCGTCGGTGACGACGTAGTGGATGCGCACGGCGTCGGCGACGTGTTCGCGCATGTACTCGATCCCGGTGCCAAGCAGCTGCACGCCGTCGAGCGCGCTCCGGCCGGCCTCCGGCGACTTGGCGGCGTGGGCGGTCTCGCCCGTGAACGCCACGTCGAAGGAGTCGACCGCGAGGCAGGAGCCCTTGTTCGGCGCGTTGATCCAGTCGGGGTGCCACGAGACGACGGCGTCCACGTCGTCGAACGCGCCGTCACGGATCATGTACGTCTTGCCGGCGCCGACCTCCTCGGCGGGCGTGCCGAGGTAGACGACCGACCCCTCGGCGTCGCCGCGCTCGATCGCGCGCTTGACCGCGATCGCGCCCGCGAGGCTCCCGGTGCCGAACAGGTTGTGGCCGCAGCCGTGGCCCGGTTCGCCCGCCTCGATCGGCTCGCGCTCGGCTTTCGCCGCCTGGCTCATCCCCGGCAGCGCGTCGAACTCGCCCATCGTCCCGACGACGGGGTCGTCGTCGCCGTACCGCGCGACGAACGCGGTGTCGATGCCGGCGACGCCGGACTCGACGGTGAACCCCTCCTCGCGGAGCGCGTCCCGCAGCAGCGCCGCGGAGTCGTGCTCCTGGAGGGCCACCTCGGGGTTCTCCCAGAGCTGCTCGGAGACGTCCGTCAGCCAGTCACGCTCGCCGTCGATCTCCTCGAACAGGTCCTGTTTGCTCACGTCGAACGGGTGTTACCGCGTCGCGATAAGGGTTCCCCGACCGCGATCAGATGTCCTGGACGAGCCCGCCGAGGTCGTCGACGGGGATGATCTCCATCGTCTGGGTGTCGAGCCCGTAGCGCTCGATGGAGACGGAGGTCTGGAACGCGCCGTCGCGGCCGTCGGCCTCGAAGATGACGAGGAAGTCGTGCTCGCCGAGGATCGCGTACGCCTCCAGCAGCTCACCGCCCAGCGCCTCGATGTCGCCAGTCAAGTCGCCCCAGATGGTGGCGAGATCCTGCACGTTCTGGACGGTCTCGTCGGTCACGTCGACCAGCGCCATGTACGTAGCCATAATCGTGCCAAACGTTGCCACGTAACGAAAACGTTCCGGCCGGCTGAAGCGATCGCGAGCCTTCACCACGACAGCGACACGTCGTCGCCGACGCCAAGCCCGAAGGCGTCGTCGCCCCGGCCCCGGTTCACCGCGAACTCGACGTTGCCGTGACTGCCGACCGTGACCAACCGCTCGCCGGGGTTCATCTCCGCGTAGGCGTCACGGACCGGCGCCGACTCGCCGTTCACCGTCACCGACGCGAGCCCGTCGAGCACGCTCCCGGGGACGTTGATGATCGCGTTGCCAAAGTCGTCGACGACCAGCACCTCGCCGGTCGCCCCGTCGTCGCCGATCTCGGGGTCGGGGAACGCGAGGTCGACCCACTCCTCGGTGGGAGTCACGCGATCAGCGTCGCCGACGGCGTCGGCCTCGTGCACCCGCGCGGCGGCGGGCGCGAACACGTCCCGGCCGTGGAACGTGTTGCTCGCGGTCGATCCGTCGTCGTACGCGATCTCGTAGACGCGGATCCTGTCGTCTCCCTCCGCCCGGGCTGCCAGCCGCCTCGCGGCCGGCAGGGCGACGCCGTTGTCCGGCGCGACGATCCGGTGGCCGCCCGCCTCGACGACGATCGCCGCGCGGTCGGTGCCGACGCCGGGGTCGACGACGACGAGGTGGGTCGCGGGCGGGAACTCCGGGAGCACTTCGCGCAGCCAGAACGCGGCAGCACGCACGTCCTGTCGGGGGAAGTCGTGGGCGACGTCGACCAGTCGGGCGTCGCACTGCCGGAGGATGACGCCCTTCATCGCCGCGGGGTAGGGGGTGCCGAAGTCCGACGCGAGCGTGATCATGCGGGGGCGAACGGGCGGCAAGGGACTGAAAGCGTCGGTCTCCGTGCGGACACCGCGACCCGCTACAGCACCGTCGCGTCGGCCGGGTCGAAGCCGACGATGATCGCGTCGCCGTCCGGCGGCTCGGGCAGCCGCAACACGACCTCCCGACCGGCCCACTCGCCGTACAGTCTGGTGGTGCCGCCGAGGTACTCCGTGGCGTCGAGCGCGACCGTGACGCGGTTCGCGTTCGCGTCGGGCGAGAGCTTCGTCGGCCGCACGCAGAACGTCACGCGGTCGCCGACCGCGTGGTCCTCGGCGGCGGCGACGCGGAACCGGTGGCCCGCGGGCGCCTTCTCGTCCACTTCGATCGCCAGTTCGTCGCCCTCTCGGCCGGCGACGACGCCCGAGAACACGTTGTTCTCGCCGACGAAGGAGGCGACGAACTCGGTGGCGGGGCGCTCGTACACGTCGACGGGCGTACCGACCTGCTCGACGCCGCCGTCGTGCATCACCGCGAGCCGGTCCGAGACGGCCAGCGCCTCCTCCTGGTCGTGGGTGACGTACACCGTCGTGACGCCGAGCTCCTTCTGGATGCGCTTGATCTCGCGGCGGAGCTGCTCGCGGAGCCGGGCGTCGAGCGCGCTCATGGGCTCGTCGAGCAGCAGCACGTCCGGTTCCGGTGCGAGCGCACGCGCGAGCGCAACGCGCTGCTGCTGGCCGCCGGAGAGTTCGTCCGGCTCGCGATCGCCCATGTCGGGGAGGTCGACCAGTTCGAGCAGTTCGTCGACGCGCTCGTCGGCGGTGAGCCCCCGCGGCGGGTCCGTGAAGCGCAGGCCGTAGCGGACGTTCTCCGCGACGGTCATGTGCGGGAACAGCGCGTAGCTCTGGAACACGACGCCGACGTTGCGCTCCTCGACGGGGGTGTCGCTCACGTCCGCGCCGTCGAAGCGGACCGTCCCGTCGGTCGGGGCGGAGAGCCCGGCGATCGTCCGGAGCGTCGTCGTCTTCCCACAGCCGGAGGGACCGACGAGCGTGAAGAACTCCCCTTCCTCGACGGAGAGCGACACGTCCGCGAGCGCGACGGCGTCGTCGAACGCCTTCCGGACGCCGTCGAGTTCGATGGCGACCATCTACATCCCCCTCCCCTCGCCGAGGCGGTCGATGACGAGGAAGCTGACGGCCGTGACGACGAGCAGGACACAGCCCATCGCCGTCGCGGGGCCGAGCCGTCGCCCGAGGAAGCGTTCGATGGCCACCGGCATGGTGTAGGCGGCGCTCCCGCTGGCCAAAATCACCGTCGAATCGAACTCCCCGACGCTGATCGCGAAGGCGAACGCCGCGCCCGCGAGCACGCCGGCGACCACCTGCGGCAGTTCGATGTCCAGCAACACCCGGATCCGTGAGGCGCCGAGCACCCGCGCCGACTCCACGACCGAGCGGTCGATCGTCGCCAACAGCGGCGCGACGTTGCGCGTGACGAACGGGTAGGCGGCGACGGCGTGGGCGGCGACGACCGCGACGGCGCCGGTGACGGTGAAGCGGTAGCCGAACGCGGTCGTGCCGAACACCAGCCCCTGAAGCAGGCCGAGGCCGACGACGACGCCCGAGACGGCGAAGGGGGCCATCGAGAGCGTGTCGAGCAGTTTGCTGCCGGGGAACTCGCGGGTGGAGACGACCGCCAGCAACACCCCCATCGGCACCGCGAGCGCGAGGCTGCCGGCGCCGTACAGCAGCGAGTTCCGGATCGCGGTCAGGGGTTTGATCTGGAACGCCGCGCCGGTGGTCTGTCGCTCGACGAGGAAGCGGTAGTACGCCAGCGTGAACCCGTCCGGCCCCGTGACGCTCGCGAGCACCATGCTCGCCATCGGCGTCACGAACACGACCAGCGCGACGCCGACGTACGCCCAGACCGCCAGCCGGTCGCCGTCGAGCGGGCCGAACAGCGGTTTGCGCTCAGGCGGCCGCGCGGGGCTGCCGGCGCGCTGGCGGGCCTCGTAGCGCAGGTAGGCGTACGTCAGCACCAGCGAGAACGCCATCTCCAGCGTCGCGAGCGCCGACGCCGTCTCGTAGTCGAGCTGGGTGACGCGCTGGTACACCCACACCTCGACGGTCGCCAGCGAGAGCCCGCCCAGCGCGAGCACGACGGCGAACGACATGAACGAGAACACGAACGTCAGCAGCGCACCCGTCAGGATCGCCGGCATGAGTTGGGGCAGCACCACGTCGACGAACGCGCGCCGGGGCGAGGCGCCGAGGCTCCGGGCGGTCTCGGCGGTGCCGGCGTCGACGCTCTCCCACGCCGCCGCCGTCACCCGCATCACCAGCGGCGCGTTGTAGAACGCGTGGGCGATCACGATGATCGGCAGCGTGTACAGCAGTTCGATCCGTCCCAGCCCCAGCGAGGTGAGGACCGTGTTGACCACGCCGGTCCGCCCGAACGTGGCGATGAAGCCGATGGCGACCATGATCGACGGCATCACGAACGGCACCGCGGTCAGCGAACGCACGGTTCGACGCCCCGGGAACTCGAAGCGGGCGAGCACGTACGCCCCCGGCAGGCCGAGCGCGACGCTCGCGAGCGTCGACAGCAGCGCCTGATACGCGGTGAAGCCGAACAGCCCCAGTCGGTAGTTCGGGAACGGGTAGGTGAGCGCGACGCCGAGATCGGTCAGCGGGACGGTGAGGCGGAGGCTGTGTGGCTCGATCGCGGTCCACAGCACCGCCGGGTCCTCGGCGGCCTGGGCGAGCACGCCGAAGAAGAACGGGTCGGCGAGCACCGCGAGCAGCGGGTCGGCGGTGGGCGCGCCGGCACGCCAGACCGCCTCGGAGAGCACCCGGCCCACGGGATAGTAGAACAGCAGCGTCAGCAGGAGCAGGGTGACCAGCCCCGCCGCCGGGAGCGTCGCCGCCTCGACGCGCTGCCGGAGCGACTGGCTCATCGCGGCGGCGACGCGGCGCGGTCGGTCAGCCGAGACACACCTGCCGGTAGCTATTCGTCGGTTATATACCCAGCGAAAGATCGGGTGGCGGCGGCGTTAGCTCGACTCCTCGGTCTCGACTTCGGCGTCGTCGACGAACTCGGACTCGTCGGCGTCGGCGACCACGTCGTCGGCCGACTGAATGTCGGGCTCGGTGTCGCCGGACATGATCTTCTCGGCCTCCTCCTCCATCGCCTCGGTGTCGAGTTCGGCGGCCTCGTCGATCTGGCCGAGGATGTTCTCGATGTCGTCGAGCCCCAGCATCTCTCGGGTCTCCTCGTCGAAGTCCAGCGAGTTGAGGCTCTCCTTGGTCTTGGTGTCGCTCCCAGTCAGGTGCTGGCCGTAGCGGCCGACCAGCGAGGTGAGCTCCTGGGGCATGATGAACGTCGAGGAGTCGCCCTGCCCGATGTTCTCCAGCGTCTCCATCCCCTTGTCGATGATCGCGCGCTCGCCCATCGATTCGGCGGATTTCGCGCGGAGCACGGTCGAGATGGCGTCACCCTGCGCCTCGAGGATCTGGGACTGCTTCTCCCCCTGGGCGCGGATGATGTTGGACTGCTTCTCCCCCTCGGCCTCCTCGACGGCGGAGCGTCGCTCCCCCTGCGCCTCGAGGATCATGGCGCGGCGGCGGCGCTCGGCGGAGGTCTGCTGCTCCATCGCCTGCTGGACGTCCTTCGAGGGGTTGACCTCGCGGACCTCGACGGACTCGACGCGGATCCCCCACTCGTCGGTGGGCTCGTCGAGCTCCTTCCGGATCCGAGCGTTGATCTCCTGGCGCTTGTTCAGCGTGTCGTCGAGCTCCATGTCGCCCAGCACCGCACGGAGGGTCGTCTGGGCGAGGTTGGAGACGGCGGTCTTGTAGTCGTCGACTTCGAGGTACGCCTTCCGTGCGTCCATCACCTTGATGTAGACGACGGCGTCGGCGGTGACCGGGGAGTTGTCCCGCGTGATCGCCTCCTGGCGGGGCACGTCGAGCGTCTGCGTCCGCATGTCGAACGCGTGGGTCTGGGAGACAAAGGGCGGGATGAAGTTGATACCCGGCTCGAGGAGCTTGCGGTACTCCCCGAACACGGTGAGGGCTTTCTTCTCTGTCGCGTCGACGATCTCCACGGCCTGCCACACCGCGGCGATGACGACGAAGAGGAACAGCAGCCCGACGACGCCCGTGACGGCGCCGGCGAACTGCAGTGGTGCGAGTACCATAACCCGGGGTTGGGGTGTTGGTGGCTTAATAGTTTCCCGCGAAAAAACCACCAGGCGGCGGCGTCGGGCCGGCTCAGTTCGTCTCGGTCTCGCGCTCGGACTCCTCCTCGTCGTCTGAGGCCGCGTCCGGCCGGGAGGTCCAGCCGGAGTCGTCGCCGGTCGAGGCCTCGTCGGTCGACTGAGCGTCGTCGTCGCCTTCGGCGTCCTCGGCGACGTCGTCGGGGCGTTCCTCCGCGGCCTCCTTGCGGGCGTTCTCGGCGCGGGCGCGCTCGAGTTCGCGGTCGAGGCTCCCCTCGATCGTCCCCAGCGACTCGACGGTGACGACGTTGCCGCCGCCGGGGTCGACGACCATCACCTCCTCGCCCTCGGGGATCTCGCCCTCGATCGTGCGGGCGGAGTAGTACGGGTTGAAGCCGCCGTTGTCGATCTTCACCTCGCCCTCCCGCGGGGTGACCCGCGAGGTGACGCGGGCGGTCTGGCCCTTCAGGTCGCTCGAGGAGCTGGTCTGGGCCTGGCCCTTCCCGCCGTAGATGTCGAGTTCGCGGTAGCCGTACAGCGTGACGATCCCGATCAGGAGCACGAGCCCGGCGAGCACGAACGGCGTCGCCGCTGGGCCGAGCAGCAGGCCGACGAGCCCCGCCCCGAGCAGCGAGACGCCGACGACGACGAAGTGGGCACCCGGCGCCAACGCCTCCGCGATCGACAGCGCGATCCCCGCCGCGACCAGCAGCAGGGGGAGCGTCTCCGGGCCGAGCAGCCCTGACTGGAGCAGCATCGTGCTAGTCATAGACCCCGTGACGTATCAACGTTGGCTCCGTGCCACATCGACGCCCGGGCGCGAACGGTAAGAGAAGGCTTATTCGGCACGCGTGGGGAACTCGGCGGTATGAATCAGTTCGTCCGGGAGGTGAGGTGAGTGCCCAGCGTGGACCTCCCCTTCGGGCTCCCGGAGGTGGACTACGCCGAGTACTCGAACCGACAGCTGGTGGCGGTGCCGCTGGCGGTGCTGGCGGTGGCCCTCCTGATCATCGGCGGCGTCTGGCTCACGACCGGCGCGCCGGTCGATCCCGGCATGGAGTTCACCGGCGGCACCGAGATGCGGCTCCAGGTCGACGGACCGAACGCCGAGCAGCAGATCCGTGAGGCGTTCACGGCCGAACCGGCGGGGATCCAGCCGGTCGCCGGGAGCGACATCTACATCGTCAGCTTCGGCACGGAGGCGAACAGCGAACAGCTGGAGAGCCAGGCCGAGGACGCCGGCTTCGGCGTCGAGTCGATCGACTCAACGTCGCCCAGCTTCGGGAGCGAGGCACAGACCCAGGCGATCGGCGGCATCGCCGTCGCCTTCGCCGGGATGAGCGTGCTCGTGTTCGCGATGTTCCGGACGTTCGTGCCGAGCATCGCCGTCGTGGTGTCGGCGTTCTCCGACGTGGTGGTGCCGCTGGCGCTGATGAACGTGCTGGGGATCCAGCTCACGCTCGGCTCCGTCGCCGCGCTGCTGATGATCATCGGCTACTCCGTCGACTCCGACATCCTGCTCAACAACCACGTGCTCCGGCGGCAGGGGAGCTTCTACGAGTCGGCCTACCGCGCGATGGAGACCGGGATCACGATGACGCTGACCTCGATCGCCGCGATGATCGTGATGACGATCGTCGCGACCGCGTTCGGGATCGGGCTGCTCTCCTCGATCGGCCTCATCCTCGTCTTCGGCCTCGCGACCGACCTGCTGAACACCTACATGCTCAACATGTCGCTGCTCCGCTGGTGGAAGTTCGAGGGGGTGAACCGATAATGGCCGACGAAGGCGGCACGTGGGCCAGCGTCAAGGAGAACTGGCGGGTCGTACTGCTGGTCGTGATCGTGCTCGCGAGCGTGTTCGCGCTGTTCTCGCCGACGACGGCGCCGAGCACCAACACGCCGGGGTCGACGGCCAACGGGACGGCGGCGGACACCGGGATGACGAACCTGCAGTACGGCCTCGAGCTCTCCGGCGGCACGCGGATCCAGGCGCCGCTAGTCGGCGTCCACGCCACGGGCGTCGACGTCCCGGAGGGGACCGAGACGGCGACGCTGCGCTCCGAGGTCGCGGCCGGGCTCGAGAACGCGAGCGCACAGGACGTCGCCGTCCGCTACCCCGGCGAGTACGGCGACACCGTCCAGCAGACGACCGTCGTCGAGGTGCGGACGGAGAACGTCACCGCCGCACAGCTCGAAACCGCGCTGAACGAGGCCGGGTACGAGGCCGACGACACGTACAACCGCGTCTCTGACATCACCCAGCAGACGGCGGTCACGGTGCTCAGACAGAAGGTCAACGAGGCCGGCCTCTCCGGCGGGACCGTCCGGGTCGTCGGCGGCGACGTGATCGTCGTCGAGGTGCCCAACGCCAACCAGACCGCGGTGCGTGACCTGATCGAGTCCCGCGGCCAGGTGCTGATCCAGGCGTACCACCAGAACGAGAACGGGACGTACGTCCGGACCACCGTGATGGACTCCGAGGACCTCCGACAGGTCGGCAACGCCCGACAGATCGAGGGCGGGCAGGGCGCCGAGGTCGGCGTCGTCGTCAGGGACGACGCGGCCGAGGACGTCCAGCAGCGCTTCGTCGACACCGGCCTCGCACAGGAGGGCGGCACGGATCGGTGCGACCCGGAGAACCCCAACGAAAGCGCGCCCTGCCTCTTCCTCGTCCAAGACGGCCAGGTGGTACGCTCCTTCGGCGTCGACGAGGGGCTCGCCCGGCCGATGCGAAACGGTGAGTGGGCGGACGACCCGCAGTACCGCCTGACGACCGGCAACCTCTCGACGGCGCAGGAGGTCGCGATCAACCTCCGCGCCGGCGCGCTCCCGACCGAGCTCGACCTCGACCAGAACTCGATGCTGTACGTCGACCCCTCGCAGTCCGACCGGTTCAAGACCGACTCGCTGATCGCGGGGATCGCCGCGGTGCTCGCCGTGAGCGGCGTGGTGTTCGCCCGCTACCGGCGCGTCGAGGTCGCGGGGCCGATGATCGTCACCGCGCTCTCGGAGGTGGTGATCCTGATGGGCGCCGCCGCCGCGATCGGCTACCCGATCGACCTCTCGGTGATCGCCGGCTTCGTCGCCGCGATCGGGACCGGGGTTGACGACCTGATCATCATCGCCGACGAGGTGATGAGCGAGGGTGAAGTGACCAGCCAGCGCGTGTTCCAGAGCCGCTTCCGCAAGGCGTTCTGGGTGATCGGCGCCGCGGCGGCGACGACGATCTCGCGCTGTCGCCGCTGGCGGTGCTCTCGCTCGGCCAGCTCCGCGGGTTCGCGATCTTCACCATCCTCGGCGTGCTCGTCGGGGTGCTGGTGACGCGACCCGCCTACGGCGACATCCTGCGCTCGCTGCTGACCGGCGAGCACTGAGCCGCCGAACGCTTTTCTCGCCGCCGCTCGAACCTGAGCGCATGCCCTCCCCGCCCGACGAGTCGGACGACGAGGTCGATCCAGCGACCCAGCGAGCGATCCGCGAGGCGGTCCGCGCGGAGATCCGCGGCGCCGTCCGGGCGCTCGCCCAGCTCGGCGGCGGCCTGCTGCTGGGGTTCTTCGCGCTCCCGGCGCTCGCGGGCGTGCTGCTGGTGCTGGGGGCGCCGCTGGTCGTCGTCCTCGTCGCGTGGGTCGGCGCGCTGCTCGCGCTCGGCGCGTACGCCTGGGAGCTCCCGCCGTTCCGTTAGAAGTCGCTCAGCCCGGACTGTTCCGCGCTCGCGAGAACGTCCTCGCAGGTCGACCACGTCGCCCGCGCGCAGTCGGGGAGCTCGCCGTGCTCGTCGACGTAGTCGGCGAGGAACGTTCTCGTCGTCGGGTCCGAGGGGTAGCCGCTGCCCACCTCGCGGTCGTACTCCGCGTCGATCGCGGCCATCCGGCGGTCGCGCTCGACCTTCGCGACGACGCTCGCCGCCGAGACGACCGCGTGTCTCTCGTCGGCGCCGTGCTCGGCGGTGACCGCGACCTCGGTGCCGGACTCGGCCACCGCGTCCCGGAGCCGGCGGCCGAACCGCGACGCGTCGGTGTCGGCGGCGTCGGCGACCACGTCGTCGCCCCCCCGCCGCGACCGCGGCGACGGCGTCGGCCTGCGCGGCGACGCCCAGCGTGTTCATGTCGGTCTCGGGAGCGTCGATGCGTGCGGGCGAGACGGCTGCCGTGGCGACCGATATCTCGGGGTGCTCGCGGAGGGCAGCGGCGAGTTCCTCCCGGCGCGCGGCGGAGAGCTTCTTCGAGTCGTCGAGCCCCGACGGGAGATCGTCGGGGTCGGCTCTGACCGCGCCGGCGACCAGCGGGCCCAGCGCGGGGCCCTTCCCGGCCTCGTCGGCGCCGACGCGCATCAGTCCCGGAAGTACGACGCGTTCTCGAACGGTTCCGACTCGCCCTCGACCCGGAGCACGTCCAGCGCGGTCACCTCGGCGCCGACGTCGAGCAGGCCCGCGAGCGAGGGGGTGGTGCGACCCTCGTCGCTGGAGATTAGCTCCTTGATGTACAGCCCGCCGGCGCCGTGGATCTCGACGGTCGCGCTTCGGGCGTCCGCGAGCTCGCCCTCGATCTCGTACACGTCGCGGGTCCGGACCTTGCTCGCCCGGCGGTGGTCGACGCGGTTGGGCGTCTCCTGCTCGATCGTCGCGCCGTCGAGTTCCGCGAGCGCCTCAGTGAACGCCTCGGCGTCCACGTCCTCGTCGAACGCGATCTCGGCGCGGTAGCGCTTCGAGGCGTCGTGGCGCTTCACGCGCTCGACCATCTCGTGGGTCGCGAGCCGCAGCCCCTCGACCTCGACTTTCCCCTCGGCGAACGCGTTGATGTCCGACTGCAGGCGGTCGGTGTCGACGACGCGCCGGCGGGGCTCCTCGACCTCGATGACGAACGGCCGGCCGGTGCCGAGCATCCGGGCGTCGACGTCCTCGCGGCCGGCGCCGTGGAACGTCGCCCCCACGCCGTCCATCACGTCCTCGACGACGGGCGCGGTGAGCTGTTCGACGCTCTCGGGGTAGCGGTAGCCGAGCCCGTCACACTCCTCGCAGGGCTCCCGGCCCTGTCGCCCGCTGCCGTTGCAGGCCGAGCAGGGCCACTTCGTCTGCGGGATCCCCCGCTCCAGCTTCCGGTAGCGGCCGTAGACGAACGCGGAGTTCACCTGCGCCTCGACGGCGTCGTCCTCGAGGTCGAGCAGGAACTGCACGTCCGGGCGCTCGAAGTCGACCTCGGTGTCGGTGAGCCGGCCGACGCGCTTGCCGACCTCGCGGTTGAACTCGCTCTTGAACCGCTCGCCGGCGTCGGTGTCGAGCCCGGCGTCCTCCCGGAGCATGCGCTCGTTCTCCTCGATCAGCGCCGGCGGGCGGGTGCCGACCTGGTAGCTCTCGAACTCCACGTCCTCGACCGCGGCGGCGGCGCGCTCGGCCCACTCGTCGAACTCGCCACAGCGGCCCTCGCAGACCCAGCAGCCGTCGGGGTCGACGTACTCCGGCGGCTCGTCGTCCTCGAGGCCGACGACGGTGCGCAGCGCCCGCCCCCGGTCGCGGTTGGTGAGGCCGTGGCTCCGGTCGGCGAACACGCGGCCCAGACAGGCGTCGCAGACCCCGTCGACCGCGAGCACGGCGCGGGCGTCCTCCAGTACGCTCATGGCGGGAGTCGGGGGCGGAACGGGTAACTACCTTGCCCTTCCCCGGCGGCGCGGCTGGTGGGTCGAAGAATCGAGGCCGCGTCGGCGGCCCCGTAGACGGAGGGCTCGTTCGCCGGCGGGGACGAGTGCCGGCGGCGAGTGGTTGAGGCGGCGGTTGGTCACGTGCCGTAGTTGGCTATACACAGTCACGGCGTAGGTTCCGTAACCGCCGCACGGAGGCGGCGGTTGGTCACGCGCCGTTGTTGGCTACGCACAGTCACGGCATCAAGTTCCGTCGCGGCGACACGGAGGTCGCCGCAGGTCACGCGCCGTGACTGGCTAGGGCGGCCCCGTGCGTAACTCTACCTCGACCTCGCTGACGCCGAAGCGGTCCTCCAGCCGGGCGGCCGTCTCGGCGCCGTCGTCGACGACGAGCGACGCCGAGACCGTGACCGTCAGGTCGTTCAGGCCGGGCCGGATGCCCTGCAGGTCGACCTCCTCGACCGCGTCGACGCCGTCGGCGCCGCCGAGGCGGTCGCGGACGCCGGTCTCGAGGTCGCCGGCGGCGTTGCGCGGGACGCTGACTGTACAGTCCACGCCGACGGGCTGGCGGCGAACCGCCGACCCGTCGGAGCTTTTGGTGCTCATCGCATGCTCCCACCACGACTCGAACGTGCTGGGGGGACCAGCTCCCGTGGGAGTTGGCCCACAGCGTGAACAGACGGCTCCAGGAGAGTGCAGGTTCGCACCGACCGGGCCGCCGTGAACGGATTCACGCTGCGAGCCGACCGGAACGAACCTGCGGACGTACGGATGCAATAATCCCGACGTACCCGAACCGGTCCGCTCCGGTAGACCCGAGCGCAGAGCTATTGAGCCCTGCGAGCATCGGGAGGGATGTCGGGAGGCGCATCGTTCGACCTGTCAGTTGCTCTGACGCGGTGGCACTTAACTCTACTCCGGGGGTGTTAATCCCTCGCACGGCGAGACGCCAGCCCCGCGCCGCGGCCGGGCGTGCTTCGAACCGAAATCATTTGTCCCACCGCTGCTACTCGCGAGTATGCGAGCCATCCGGAACGGGGTCGTGCACACCCAGACCGAACGCGGAACAGTCGAGGGCGACGTACTGATCGAGGGCGGGGAGATCGTCGACGTGGGCGACGTCGACGTGCCGGCCGACGCAGAGGAGATCGACGTCGACGGCGCCCACGTCACGCCGGGGCTCGTCGACGCCCACTCCCACGCCGGGATGGCGGAGTGGGGCGAGCCCGAGGACGGCGACTTCAACGAGGGCACGTCGGCGACGACGCCACACGTCAACGCGCTCGACGGGTTCCACCCGCGCGACGAGGAGCTCAAACACGCGTTCCAGAACGGGGTCACCAGCGTCTCCAGCCGCATGGGCAGCGGCAACGTCATCGGCGGCGTGATCGTCTCGATGAAGACCTACGGCGACCGCGCCGACGAGATGCTGATCAGGGAGGACGGGATGAAGGCCGCGATGGGCGAGAACCCCAAGCGGTTCCACGGCGAGCGCGAGGGGCGCCAGCCCTCCACCCGGCCGGGCGTCGCCGCCACGCTCCGCGAGCAGTTCATGGCCGCCGAGGACTACCTCGACCGGAAGGCCAACGCCGACGAGGACGACGAGTTCGAGCGCGACCTCGGGATGGAGAACCTCTCGCGGGTGCTCACCGGCGACCTCCCGCTCCGAGTCCACGCCCACCGCGCCGACGACATCCGGACCGTGTTCCGGATCGCCGACGAGTTCGGCATCGACGATCTCTCGATCGAGCACGCGACCGAGGGCCACGTGATGGCCGAGGAGTTCGTCGAGCGCGACGTGCCGGCCGTCGTCGGCCCGTCGATCTCCTCGGCGACGAAGTACGAGCTCCGCAACATCACCTTCGAGACGCCGGGGATCCTCCACGACGCCGGCGTGAAAGTCGCGATCCAGACCGACGCGCCGATCCTGCCCCAGCAGCATCTCGACGTCTGCGTCGGGCTCGCGGTTCGCGAGGGGTTCCCGCCGGAGGCCGCCCTCGACGCCGTGACGGTCAACGCCGCGGAGATCCTGGGCATCGAGGACCGCGTCGGCACGCTCGAGCCGGGCACCGACGCCGACGTGGCGGTCTGGGACGGCGAGTTCTGGCGGGTCGACAGCCGGACCCAGCACGTGTTCGTCGACGGCGAGCACGTGTTCGATCGCGAGGCCGACGCGACGGACCCGCGCGAGGAGTACGCCTGGTAGCGCGACCGTGCAGCTCCCCACCCTCACGAGCCCCGCGATCGACGACGAGGAGCCCAGCGTGCCGGTCGTCGTCGGCGCGGTGATCGCCGGCGTGTTCTTCGGCGGCGTCGGCGGCGGCGTCGCGTTCCCCACGCTGCCGGCGCTGGGGACGGTGCTCGGCATCTCCGCGTTCGTCGTCGGGCTGATCCTCTCGGTCAACCGGTTCACGCGCCTGCTGCTGAACACGCCGGCGGGGCAGGTGCTCGACCGCCTCGGCACCCGCCGCCCGATGCTGCTCGGCCTGCTCGTGCAGGGGATGGTGCCGTTCGGCTACGTGATCGCGCTCGATCCGGGGCCGATCCCGCTGTCCAGCGCCGCGATCTTCTTCCTCTCGCGGGCGCTGTGGGGCGTCGGCTCGGCGTTCGTGTTCGTCGGCGCGTTCTCCACCGTCACCCACGTCACGACCGCGAAGAACCGCGGGAAGTGGGTGGGGTACATGCGCGGCGGGCAGAGCCTCGGCTTCCCCGCGGGGCTGGTCCTCGGTGGGATCCTGACGGATCTCTACGGCTACAGCGAGGCGTTCGCCGTCGCCGGCGGGCTGGGGCTGTTCGCGGCGTTCGTCGCGTTCGTCGTCCTCCCCAACGTCGAGGGGAGCGCGTCGGCGACGACGCGCCTGCGCGACCTCCCGGCGGTCGTTCGCGCCGACGCCCGGGTGCTCGGCATCGGCGCCACGAACTTCGCGGTGCGCCTGCTGTACGCGGGGATTCTGCTCTCGACGGTCGTGCTGTACACCCGGGAGTTCGACATCGGGCTCGGCGCCCTGGCGTCGACGGGCGTCAGCGGGATCGTGATGGCGATCTCCGTGCTCGCGATGTCGGTGACGACGCTCGTGGTCGGGCGCCTCTCCGACACGCTGCCCTCGCGGACGTACACCGTGATCCCGGCGCTGGGGCTGCTCGCGGCCGGCTTCGCGCTGCTCGCGCTCGTCCCCAGCGTCGAGAGCACGGTCGTCGGTGTCGCGCTCGTGGGGATCGGCGTCGGCGGCACGGGGCCGCCGCTGATGGCGTACCTCGGCGACATCGCCCCCGGCGGCGACGTGGGGAAGCTCGGCGGCGTCTACAACGTGTTCGGCGACCTCGGCTCGACGATCGGGCCGCTCGTGGCGCTACCGGTCGCCTCCGTCGTCGGCATGCAGGTCGAGTACCTCGTCTGTGCCGGCCTCGCCGTGCTGACGGCGGCGATGGTGCTCGCGACGCTCGACGGCGACCCCGAGACGATCCGGTCGCCCGAGGTCGTCCCGAACGACTAACGAGATTTTTTACCGGAAGCCGCCCCCAGTTCGACCAGAGCGATGAGCGACCCCGTCCCCGCGATGGCCGACCGCGCCGACGCCTGCGCCGAGCGGGTGCTGGCCGCCGACTCCGTGGTGTTGGCCTCCCACATCGACGCCGACGGCCTCACCAGCGGCGCCATCGCCGCCACCGCGCTGGAGCGGGCGGGGATCCCCTTCGAGACGACGTTCGAGAAGCAGCTGGACGCCGACGCGATCGAGCGCATCGCCGCGACCGACCACGAGGTCGCGCTGTTCACGGACTTCGGCAGCGGTCAGCTCGACGAGATCCTCCCCCACCACCGCGCCGGCGCGTTCGACGCCGTCGTCGCCGACCACCACCAGCCGGCGACCGCAGAAGAGGGTGCGGAGCCGCCCGAGATCGAGCACCACCTCAACCCGCTTCTGTTCGGGATCGACGGCGCGTCGGAGCTCTCCGGCGCGGGGGCGACGTACGTGCTCGCCCGCGCGATGGAGCGCGAGGGCGTCGACAACCGCGATCTCGCGGCGCTGGCGGTCGTCGGCGCCGTCGGCGACATGCAGGACACCGACGGCGGGCTGCTGGGCGCCAACGAGGGGATCGTCGCCGAGGGCGTCGACGCCGGCGCCATCGAGGAGGTGACGGACATCTCGCTGTACGGCCGGCAGACCCGCCCCCTCCCGAAGCTGCTCGAGTACGCGAGCGAGCTCCGGATCCCCGGGATCTCCGGCGACGAGGAGGGTGCGATCCGCTTCCTCTCGGAGCTGGACATCGACCTCAAAGTCGACGGCGACTGGCGGCGCTGGGTGGATCTCTCCTTCGAGGAGAGACAGACCGTCGCCAGCGCGCTGATGCAGCACGCCATCTCGCGGGGCGTCCCCCCGGAGCGCGTCAACGGCGTGACGACGACGACGTACACGCTCTCGGCGGAGGAGGTCGGCACCGAGCTCCGGGACGTGAGCGAGTTCTCGACGGTGCTGAACGCGACCGCCCGCTACGAACGGGCAGACGTGGGGCTGGCAGTGTGTTTGGGCTACCGCGGCGAGGCGCTCGAGGAGGCGCGGACGCTGCTCCGCACCCACCGCCGGAACCTCTCGGAGGGGCTGGAGTGGGTGAAGACCGAGGGCGTCGAGCAGGCCGACAACCTCCAGTGGTTCGACGCCGGCACCCGGATCCGCGAGACCATCGTCGGCATCATCGCCGGGATGGCGCTGGGCGCGGAGGGCGTCCGGCGCGATCAGCCGATCGTCGCGTTCGCCCAGGAGAACGACGAGGAGCTCAAAGTGTCGGCGCGGGGGAGCGGGTTCCTCGTTCGCGACGGGCTGGATCTCTCGGTCGTGATGTCGGAGGCCGCGGCAGCGGTCGGCGGGGGCGGCGGCGGCCACGACGTGGCGGCGGGGGCGACGATCCCCCGGGAGAAACGGGACGCGTTCGTCGAGGAGGCCGACCGGATCGTCGGCGATCAGGTGGACTAGACGCCGATATCCTCGAACAGCCGGCGGTAGTCCTGGGTGTCGAACTGCTCGGTGAGCCGTTCGAGTTCGGCGTCCAGTTCCGCCAGCTCGTCGGTCAGCTCCTGGTAGCGCTCGCTGCGCTCCAGCGCCTCACGGGGTTTCTCCGCCTCGAGCGTCGCCCGCTTGGAGGCCAGCGCCGCCGTTCGCTGGAGCCGGTCGTCGTACTCGCTCCGGCTGCCGAGGCGGTCGACGGCGTCGACGAGTTCGCGCTGGGAGAGTGGCTTGAGCACGTAGAGGTCGAACCCCATCTCCACGATGTCGAAGTCGGGCTCGACCGCGGTCACCATCCCGACCCGGATGTCGAGCTCGCGGTCCCGGATCGTCGCCAGCAGCTCCTCGCCGTGGCCGTCCGGGAGCCGCCGGTCCAGCAGCGCGATGTCGTACGCGGCGGAGAGGCGGTCGCGCCGGCGCCGACGCTGTTCGCGACGTCGACGTCGTACCCCTCCGCCTCGACGGTGTTGCGGTAGAGTTCGGCCACGTCGGGCTCGTCCTCCACGATCAACACCCGGGCCGCGTCCCCCCGCTCGTCGGTTCGGCCTGTCTGCCCCGAATCGGACCCCGCCTCGCTCATGGTGGCTACAGTTCGGCCGCCAACAGTTAACTGTACCGTCACCACGGTTCGGCGAGCCCGCGCCGCCCTCCAGGCGGTTTCGGGGCAGATCGCCCCCGGGACCGCCGGGAGAACGGTGACCGACCCGGTGGGCTTAATTCCCCCCGCGCCGCTACGTCACGCTACTCATGGTCGACGTTACCGAGACCGGGGTCGACGGTCTCGACGCGATTCTCAACGGCGGTATCGTCGATGACTCGACGGTGTTGGTCAGCGGGAACCCCGGAACCGGGAAGAGCATCTTCGGCATCCAGTACCTGTACAACGGCGTCAGGGAGTTCGACGAGCGGGGGATCTACATCTCCTTCGAGGAGAACGCCGAGGACATCCAGCAGGCCGCGGAGTCGGTCGGCTTCGAGGAGTGGGGCGAGCTCGTCGACGACGGCGACATCAAGGTGTACGACAAGTCGACGATGCTCCGGGAGGAGGACTTCAACACCGCGATCGACCGCCTGCTCCAGGATTTCGCCGGCACCACGTACGACCGGCTGGTGCTCGACTCGCTGACGATGTTCAGCCTCTTCTTCGACGACGAGACCGAGAAGCGCACCTACCTGCTGAAGTTCTCGGACATCCTCAAGAAGAACGGGCTCACCTCGCTGCTGATCAACGAGCAGGGGGCGGTGTTCCCCGAGACCGAGATCGGGCTGGAGAACTTCCTCACCGACGGCAACATCTACTTCATCCAGACGCCGACGGACAACGGCGTGAACCGCTACATCTGGGTCGCGAAGATGCGCAAACAGGACATCAACACCGACATCTTCCCGATGGAGATCGGCCAGGGCGGGATCACGGTGTACGAGCGGGCCGGCGGCTTCTCGATGATGGGCAGCGAGGAGCGGCCGGGGTTCTAGCTCTGCCCCTGGGACATCCGGCGCCACACCTCGTCGAGCTTGTTGGTCACGTCCGAGCGCTGCTCGAGTTCGACGCTGAGCCCCTCACGGAAGTCGATCGAGATCTCGTCGATGCAGCGACGGTACACCTTGATGCGGCGGTGCTCCTCCGACAGCGGGCGGTCGTGTAGCTCCAGCAGGTCCGCCTCGGTCAGCTCGTCGATGCGGCGGTAGCAGGTCGCGATCGGCACGTCGAGCTGGTCCGAGAGCTCCTGTGCGGATTTCGGCTCGCTCGCCGCTTCGAGGATCTCCGGGTTGTACTTGTTCCCGAGCACCTCGAGGATCTCGTCCGAGGCCATTCGTTATCGCAGATGAGACGGTGTTCCAAAAACGTACCGCCACACTGGACCGTCGGCGACCGGCCAGAATCAGTTCCGATAACGGCTACTCTTCGGTGATCGTGCGCTCCTTCTCGTCGAGCTCGCCGCGGTACAGCTTCGCGCCGTCCTGGGCGACCTGTCGGGCCAGCACGGCACACTTGATCCGCATCGGCGAGATCTCGACGCCGAGCATCTCGGTGATGTCGTCGGTGTCCATCGCCTGCAGCTCCTCGATACTGTTGCCGGGCAGCTCCTTCGTCAGCAGCGACGCCGCGGCCTGGGAGATGGCGCAGCCGTCGCCGGTGAAGGAGACCTCCTCGATGGTCTCGTCGTCGTCGGCCAGCTTCACGTCGACCTTGATCGTGTCGCCACAGGAGGGGTTCTCGCCCACGTGCGAGAAGTCCGGCTCCTGCATCTCCCCGTAGTTGCGCGGGTTCTTGTAGTGATCGAGGATCTGCTGGCGGTACATGTCCGAGCCACTCATGGCTCGAAACAGGCGGTTTCACCGGAAAAGGGTTCCGGGCCCGCACCCGGGCGTCACTGGCGCCCCGACGCCGGGTTAGGCGAACAGTTCCCGCGCCGTGTCGACGGCGTCGATCAGCTCGTCGATCTCCTCGCGGGTGTTGTAGAGGTAGAACGAGGCGCGCGTGGAGGCGGGCACGCCCAGCACGTCGTGGAGCGGCTGGGTGCAGTGGTCGCCCGCCCGGACCGCGACGCCGTGGTCGTCGAGGATCGAGGAGAGGTCGTGGGCGTGGACGCCGTCGAGGTTGAACCCGACTAACCCGCCGCGGCCTCGCGAGGGCCGTAGATCTCGATATCGTCGAACTCCGAGAGCCGGTCGTAGGCGTAGCGCGCGAGTTCGGACTCGTGGCGTTCGATGGCGTCCATCCCCACGTCCTCGAGGTAGTCGATCGCCGCGGTGAGACCGACGGCCTCGGCGATCGGCGGCGTGCCGGCCTCGAACTTCCAGGGCAGGTCCTCCCACGTCGCCCCTTCGAACTCGACGCGGCGGATCATCGCGCCGCCGACGAGGAACGGCGGCAGCTCCTCGAGCAGCCGCTCCTTCCCGTACAGCACGCCGATCCCCGTCGGGCCGAGCATCTTGTGGCCCGAGAAGGCGTAGAAGTCGGCGTCGATGGCGCCCACGTCGACGGGGCGGGTAGGGACCGCCTGCGCGCCGTCGACGAAGGAGAGCGCGCCGTGCTCGTGGGCGATCTCGGTGATCTCCGCCACGGGGTTGACCGTGCCGAGCGTGTTCGAGACGTGGACCGCGCTGACCATCGCGGTGTCGTCGTCGACTTTCGCTCGGAGGTCGTCCATGTCGAGGCGGCCGTCGTCGTCGATCTCGACGTAGCGGAGCTCCGCGCCCTGCTTCTCACAGAGCTGCTGCCACGTCACCAGCGAGGCGTGGTGCTCCATCTGCGTGGTGACGACGTTCTCCCCGGGTTCGAGTTCGGTCAGCCCCCAGGTGTAGGCGATCAGGTTGAACGCCTCGGTGGTGTTCTTGGTGAACACGATCTCCTCGCGGCCGTCGGCGCCGACGAACTCGGCGACGCGGTCGTGGGCCTCCTCGTAGGCGACCGACGCCTCCTGGCTCAGGCTGTGGATGCCGCGGTGGACGTTGGAGTTGTACTCGTAGTAGTACTCGGTCATCGCCTCGACGACCTGCCGCGGCGTGTGGCTGGTCGCGGCGTTGTCGAGGTAGTACAGCGGCGTGTCGTCCTCCGCGTCGGGGCCGGGGACGGTCACGTCGCCCCCGATCTGCCGGTCGAGGATCGGGAAGTCCTCCCGGATCGCCTCGACGTCGAGGCCGGCGGCGTCGGATACAGGCATTACTGGAACCAGGGGCTGGAGAAGTAACACCCCTTCGGTAGGGGGTGGGACGCTGTCACACCGGCCGAACCGCGCCGCAGCGGGCGATTCCTGCCGGCGATCCCTTCTCGTCACCCGCGACGACCGTAACACCAGCCAAGCCAACGGGTTCAGAAAGCTCCGCTTAATTATCCGTGACCCTCGCAAAGTCGGATCGAAATGTCACAGCGAGAACAGTCGGACGAGAGCGCGTCGATCTACGACATGTGGACGCGGCGGCACTACCTCGTAGCCACCGTCGGCGTCGCCGCGTTGAGCGGCTGCGGAGGGACGGGTGACGGCACCGAGACGACGGAGCCGCCGACGGATACCGATACAGAACCCCCAACCGATACCGAGCCGCCGACGGAGACGGCGAACGGCGACGAGGACCGCCCAGCGGGCGTCTCCGAGGAGGAGTTCGTCAACGGGCCGGTCCCGGACGTGTACCTGTCGGCGACGTCGCTCGCGAACGAGCAGCGCGACCCCGAGAACCTGAACGCCCAAGCCGACGTCGCCTTCTCCGACTACGAGGCGGCACTGGAGAACGAGGCCCACCAACCGGGGAGGTGCTGTGCGAACTGCGGCGACTTCATCCCGGACAAGAACGGCGACGAGTTCGGCGCCTGCGCCGAGGTCGAAGGGTACATCGACGGCGCGGCCTGGTGTACGATCTACGAGTCCCTCCCCGAGCCAGCGGTGCCGGAGGGGATGGACGAGGCCGACCTCGCGACCGCCGACGTTCCAGAAGAGTACCGGACTGCGGACTCACAGGTCGGCGTAACGCGCGACCCCGACGAGCTCCTGAGCCAGGAGGACGTGCAGGTGATGGAGTCCGTCGACGCTATCGCGGACGAGGTCGCCCGCCCCGGCCAGTCCTGCGGGAACTGTTCGCAGTACATCCCGGACAAGAACGGCGACGGCTGGGGCGCCTGTGCGAAGGTCGAGGGGTACGTCGCGACCGAGGACTGGTGTGCGATCTGGGAGCAGGTCAGCGCCCAACTCTGAGCGTCGGTGCCCCCGGGCGCGGCGTCTCGGTCGGACGTGTCGTTCGGGACCCCGCTACTGGATTTGCAGTAACTGAGCGTGGCGGGTCTCGCCGATCTCCAGCACCGCCCCCTCGTCGATGATGCCCGCGTCGACGGCGACGCCGACGCACTCCTCGCCGACGAGGTTCGCGACCGACGCGCGCCGCAGGCCGTCGATGACGGCGTCGGCGTCGGCCTCGACGGCGCTGTCGCCGCCGTAGAACGACTCCTCGACCGTGATCGACACCTCCCCGTTCTCGAACGTTCGGCCCAGCAGGTCGGCGTCACAGACCGAGACGAGCAGCCCGCGTTCGGTCTCCCGTTCGCGCAGCAGCATCAGTGCTCGTCGACCATCCGCTGCTCGGCCTCCTCGCGCAGCTCCTCGGCGCGCTGGCGCACCTCCTCGGCCTCCTCCTCGCGGCCGACCTCCTCGAGCGCGCGGACCTTCTCCTCGAGCAGTTCGGGGTTGGACATGCCGAGCCGCTGGGCGTTCTCGAAGCAGTCGACGGCGTCCTCCGCGAGCCCGCGTTCGAGCATGAAGAAGCCGCGGTTGTACCAGGCCTGCGCGAACCGCGGGTCGATCTCGACGGCGTTCTCGGCGTGGCGCAGCGCCTCCTCGCTCTGGCCGAACTCCCAGAGCGCGTAGGCGAGGTTCGTCTCGGCGGTGGCGGCGTGCTCGGAGTCGTCGTCGATGTCGATGGCCTCCTTGTACGCGCCGATCGCCGCGTCGTACTCCTCGAGTTCGGCGTGGGCGGCGCCCTTGTTCACCCAGGCCTCCTGCTCCTTCAGCGGGTCCTCGGCGAAGTTGGCGGCGCGCTCGAACGTCTCGGTCGCCTCCTCGAAGCGGTTGATCTGCGTGTAGGAGACGCCGACGTCGATGAGCTGGTCGGTGTCGACCTCGTCTTTCGGGATCGAGCGCTCGTCGAGCAGGTCCGACAGCACCCGGCTGTCCACGGGGTCGACCTGGTCGGGGTCGACTTTCAGCTCCGGCGGGTCGATGTCGAACTCCTCGAACTCGTCGGGGAGCCCCTGCCCCTCCGAGAACTGGTGGTCTCGGTCCTCACGGGGGTTATCACTCATTACC
Organism: Halolamina rubra; assembly: GCF_000739555.1. GTDB lineage: Archaea > Halobacteriota > Halobacteria > Halobacteriales > Haloferacaceae > Halolamina > Halolamina rubra. The sequence continues at coordinate 52,314 of NZ_BBJN01000009.1, read as the reverse complement.
CGTGATTTGCGGCCGTCGGGGGTAAGGGTTACGCGTCCGGCACCAACGCTTAGTCGCGCCGGCACCTGCCGCCGCGTATGCGCCTGTTCTTCGCGATCGACCTCCCCGAGGCGCTCCGCGAGCCGTTCGCCGCGCTCCAGGACGACCTCGCCGACGCCGAGGGGCTCCGCCTCACCGACCCCGCGCAGGCCCACCTGACGATGAAGTTCCTGGGGGACACGCCGACCCCGGACGAGACGGGGGGCGACGAACCGACCGTCGACGACGCGAAAGTCGCCGGCGCCGCCGCCGTCGACGCCGCCGACCTGTCGCCGTTCGAGGTCGAGGTCGGCGGCCTCGGCGCGTTCCCCTCCGAGGAGTACATCTCGGTGGTCTGGGCCGGCGTCCGCGACGGCGCGGCCGGGCTCCACGATCTCGCCGACGCACTGGAAACCGAGACCACCGATCGGGGGTTCGCCGAGGCGGACAACGAGTTCACGCCCCACGTCACGCTCGCCCGGATGGACGACGCCCGTGGGAAGGAGCTCGTCCAGGACCGGCTCCGGAACACGGACCCTACCGTCGGCCGCTTCACCGCCGAGGAGCTCCGGCTGAAGCGATCGATCCTCGACGACGACCGCGCCGAGCACGAGACGATCGCGCGGTTCCCGCTCTGAGCGACCTCGACCGTGGCAACTTCTGACCTTCGCCACGCAACAGTTATCTCGTCTCCGGGCGAAGACAGTGTATGGAACTCAGCCAGATTCAGCAGTACGCGGGCGGCCGAGCCGTCGACGCCGACCTCACGACCGAACAGCTCCGGGCGCGGTTCGCGGCGCTCCGGGCCCGCGCGGCCGAGAGCGACGAGGCCGCGGCGGCGCGCCACCGGCTCGCCGAGCGGACGCTCGACCTGACCGAGGAGTACTTCCCCGCCGAGGTGGCCGCCCGGCGCCGCCGCGTCGCCGCCGCGGGGTTCGCGGCCGGCGTCGCCGTCGGTGCGGTCGCCGGCGCGGCCATCCGACGCTAACACGCGGTTTCGGTCCGTTTCTTCGGGTTTTTCAGTCCGGGGTCGCGCCGCTCACTCCAGCGTCGCGTCCACCGGTTCGAACGCCGTCTCGCAGGGCGGGCCGTCGGCGAACTCGAACCGCACGTCGTCGGCGGCGAACCCGTCATCGCCGCCGCCGAGCGCGATGAGCGACGCCGAAACGGTGCCGTAGCCGTTCTCGTGGACGCAGACGCCGAACTCGTGGTCGCCGAGCACCGACGCCGCGCGGTCGAGCCACGCGTCGGGCTCCTCGTCGGGCTCGGGGAGCAGCGCGGTCCGGACCGCGGCGGCGTCCTCGGCCTGCTCCCGCCCGCGCTCGGCGGCGGAGGCCGGGATCGCCGGCGCGTCGCTGGCGCCGACGTTGACGACGACGTGGACGCCCGGCTCCAGCTGGCGGACCAGCAGGCGGCCGTCCCACTCCAGCAGGAACGCGGCGTTCTCGTCGGCGAGCACGAGGTTGAACCCGGCGTACTCGTGCTCCTCGACGGCGTGCTCGACCGTTCGGACGGCGTCCTCCGCCGAGGGCTCCCGGAGCGCGTCGCGGACGAGCAGTCCGCGCGAGCGCTCGCCCGCGAGCTCGGCGTCGGTCCAGCGGTTCGTCACGCCGACGAACAGCCCCGACTCGTTGTACCCCTGCCACGTCCCCCCGGCTTTCGCGTCCCGGGGGGCGACGACGGCCGGCTCCTCCTCGATCAGCGCCGGCGACTCGGAGGGACGATCACGCTGCTCGTCGCGGTTCGCGGCGACCGCGACGGGCGCGTCCTCGAACACCTGCCAGGCGAGCGTCAGCGTACACACGGGGTCGAGTACGCGCGGCGGGTGTTTAAGCCCGCGGCGTTCGACCGGACGGTCGATGCTCGAAGGCGTCAACGTCGCGCTCGGGGTCACCGGCAGCATCGCCGCGGTGAAAGTCGTGGAGCTCGCCCACGAGCTCCGCCGACAGGGGGCTGCGGTCCGCGGCGTGCTGACCGAGAGCGCGCAGGGGATCGTCCACCCGTGGGCGGTGGAGTTCGCGACGGGCTACGAGCCGGTCACCGAGCTCACCGGGCGCGTCGAGCACGTCGAGCTCTGCGGCCGCGACGGCTGGGCCGACGTGCTCCTGATCGCGCCCTGTACCGCAAACACCGTCGGGAAGGTCGCCGCCGCCGTCGACGACTCGCCGGTGACGACGACCGCGACGACCGCGATCGGCGCCGACGTGCCGGTCGTCGTCGCCCCCGCGATGCACGAGCCGATGTACGACCACCCGGGCGTGCTCGACGCGATCGAGCGCGTCGAGTCCTGGGGCGTCGAGTTCGTCGACCCCCGGATCGAGGAGGGGAAGGCCAAGATCGCCACGGAGGAGGCCATCGTCACCGAAGTCGCCCGGGCGACGACCCCCCACTCGCTCGCCGGCGAGCACGTCGTCGTCACCGCGGGCGCGACCAGCGAGCCGATCGACCCGATCCGCACCATCACGAACCGCGCGTCGGGGAAAACGGGCCGCGCGGTCGCCAAAGCCTGCTACGTCCGCGGCGCCGACGTGACGTTGGTCCACGACGGCGACGACGTGCCCTACGCCGACGTGCGGCGGGCCGAGCGGGCGGCGGCGATGCGCGACGCCGTGCTCGCGGCGGCCGACGACGGCGCCGACGCGCTGGTCTCGGCCGCGGCGATCTCGGACTTCACCGTCGACGCCGCCGACTCGAAGATCAAGTCCGGCGAGGAGCGCACGCTGACGCTGACCCCGACGCCGAAGCTGATCGACTCGGTCCGCGACGCCCACCCGGAGCTCCCCATCGTCGGCTTCAAGGCCGAGACCGGCGCCAGCGACGAGCAACTCGCCGGCGAGGCGCGGCGGATCCTCGACCGCGCCGGGCTCGCCTTCGTCGTCGCCAACGACGCGGGCGTGATGGGCGACGACGAGACCCGGGCGCTGCTGGTTCGCGGCGAGGGGTACTCGGAGTTCACGGGCAGCAAGCCGGAGTTGGGAGCGGTGGTCGCCGAGCAGTTGGCCGAGGTTCTCGGCGACTGATTACTCGCGTCGCCGGTCCCCATGACCGGGGTAGTCGCGCTCGAACCGCTCGCCGATCTCCTCGCCGGCGATCTCGACGATCACCGGCCGACCGTGCGGGCAGGCGTACGGGTTCTCGCAGTCGTCCAGCGCCGACAGCAGCTCGCTCACCGAGCCCTCGGTGAGCGAGGTGTTCCCCGTCACCGACGGGTAGCACGCGAGATCGCCGAGTAGCTCGTCGACGGCGTCGTCGACCGCCGCCTCGCCGTCGCCGTCGGCGACGAACGACGAGAGCACGTCGCGCAGCAGTTCGGGGTCGAGCGTCGCGTCGAACACCGCCGGCACCGCAGTGACTTCCACCGTTCGCTCCGCCGCGGGCTCGGCCTCGAACCCGATCTCCGCCAGCGCGTCGGCGTGGCTCGCGAACAGCTCGGCCTCCCGGGCGGTGAGCTCCAGCTCGACCGGCGTCGCCAGCGCCTGGCTCGCCATCCCGTCGGCGAACTCGCGCTGGAGGCGCTCGTAGTTCACGCGCTCGTCGGCGGCGTGCTGGTCGATCAACACCAGCCCGTCGTCGGTCTCGGCGACGACGTAGGTGTCCTGTAACTGCCCGAGCACCCGCAGCGTCGGCAGCGAGTCGAACTCGCCGCCGGCCTCCGCGCTGCCGCCGCCCAGCGCCCGCTGGGTCGCCGTCGAGAACGAGCGCTCGCGGTCCGCGGCCGCGTCCCGGGAGCCGGTCGTGGGCGCCGGGTCGGCCTCCGAGGCTGGGTCGGCCTCGTAGTCGGTGGCGCCGCCGCGTGCGGAGTCCGGCGTGCGGTCGTCGCGCTCCGGACTGCCCGGTTCCGCGCCCCCGAGTCCGCCGCCAGTCGCCGACTCCTGCGTCGCCGACCCCTCCGTCGACGACTCCTCGCCCGTCGGCGACGACGCGCTCGACCCGCCGGAGAGGTCGACCGACCAGTCGTCGGTACCGTCGTCTCCGGCCTGCGGATCGGTCGCCTCAGGGGCCGCGTCCTCGCCCCAGTCGTCGAGGTCGGTCGAGGTGGAACCGGCATCGTCTCTGACGCCGGCGTCGGCGGCGTCCGCCGTCGACGCCTCGGCGGCCGACTCGTCCGCCCCGTCGAGCCCCGAGCGCTTCCGGACGCAGCCGCTTCGCTCGGCGCGTCGGTCGGCGACGCCGCTTGCCGCCTCGTGGCGCGTGTCGGCGCCGCCGACCGCCGTCTCGTCGTCGGTTCCGGGACGGACCGGCGTCTCCTCGGCCTGCGAGCGCCCGCGGGGCGCGGAGCTGCGGATCAGCCCCTCCCCGAGCAGCGCCTCCTCGACGGCCTCGGTGACCGCCTCCTTCACGCCCGCCTCGTCGTCGAAGCGCACCTCCAGCTTCCGGGGGTGGACGTTAACGTCGACGGTGGCGGGGTCGAGCTCGACGAACAGCACCGCGAACGGGTAGCGATCCGGCGCGAGTTGGCCGCCGTAGGCGTCGAGCACCGCCTCCCGGAGCGTCGACGCGGTGACGTAGCGGTCGTTGACGAACGTCGAGAGGTACTCCCGGCCCGCGCGGGTGGTCTCGGGGTGGGAGACGAGCCCCCGGACGGACTGGACGGCGGCGTCGCCCCCCGCCGCGGTCCACTCCACGTCGACCATCGACTCCGCGACCTCGCGGCCGTACACCGACAGCACCGTCGAGCGCCGGTTCCCCGTGCCGTCGGTCGCGAACACCTCGCGGTCGTCGTGCTCCAGCGAGACGGCGACGCCGGGGTTCGCCAGCGCGTACTGCGTCGCGACGGTGTTGACGTGGTCGAACTCCGTGGCGTCGGTTTTGAGGAACTTCCGTCGGGCGGGCACGTTGTGGAACAGGTCGTCGACCTCGACGACGGTCCCCTCGGGACAGCCGGCGGGCTCGGGCTCGCCGATGTCGCCGCCCTCGACGGTGAGCTCGTGGCCCATCTCGCCGCCGCGGGGTTTCGAGCGAACGGTGAGCCGCGAGACGGCACCGATGGCCGCGAGGGCCTCGCCCCGGAAGCCGAGCGTGCCCACGCCGGCCTCGAGGTCGCCGATGTCGCCGATCTTCGAGGTGTGGTGGTCCCGGACCGCGAGGTCGAGCTCCTCGGCGGTCATCCCGACGCCGTCGTCCCGGACGCGGACGCCGTCCTTCCCGCCGCGGTCGACCGCGACCGACACGCGGGAGGCGTCGGCGTCGATGGCGTTCTCGACCAGCTCCTTCACCACGGAGGCGGGGCGCTCGACCACCTCGCCGGCGGCGATCCGCTGGACGGTCTCCTCGTCGAGCGCGGCGATGCTCGGCCCGTCGCCGTCGCGCGGGTCGGCCATACTCAGCGCCCCCTCCCGTCGGCGTGCTGCGCTCGGTGCATGCGCGGACCCACAGGCCGCGTCGCAAAGAACGATGCGCTCGGGCTCAGTCCTCCAGCCGGGACTGCCACTCCTGGACGCGCTGCATGAGCTCGATCGGCGAGAGCTCCGCGACGTTCACGTCGTCGAGTTCTTCGAGCACGTCGGCGGCCTCGGGGTCGACGGCCGGTTCGTGATCGACGCTCGCCCCGCCGCCGTCGCCGACGGCGTCCGCGCGGTCGGCCGACTCCCGGGACTCGGCGCCGCCGGCGAAGCTGCCCGAACTCAGGTCGAACACCGCCTGTTTCGTCCCGCCGTCGCCGCCCGAGCCGCGGGCCTCGATGGCTTTGTCCTCGCGCAGGCGGTCGAGCACGCCGCCCGCGCGGTCGACCACGGGGCCGGGGACGCCCGCGAGATCCGCGACGTGGATCCCGTAGGAGCGGTCGGTCGCCCCGTCCTGCACCGTGCGGAGGAAGGTTACGTCGTTCTCCTCGCCGGGCTCGCCGTCGACGGCGACGTGGACGTTCGCGACGCCGTCGAGGTGGTCCGCGAGCGTCGTGAGCTCGTGGTAGTGGGTCGCGAACAGCGTCTTCGCCCGCACCTCGTTGTGGAGGTACTCCGTGGCGGCCCACGCGATCGAGATGCCGTCGTACGTCGCCGTCCCGCGGCCGACCTCGTCGAGGATCACCAGCGAGTCCTCGGTGGCGGAGTGGAGGATGTTCGAGAGCTCCTGCATCTCGACCATGAACGTCGAGCGACCCTGGGCGAGTTCGTCCAGCGCGCCGACGCGGGTGTAGATGCCGTCGACGAGGCCGACCTCGGCCGCGTCCGCGGGGACGAAGCTCCCGGCCTGGGCGAGCAGCGTGATCAGCGCCGCCTGGCGCATGTACGTCGACTTCCCGCTCATGTTCGGGCCCGTGACGATCAGGAACCGCCGCTCCCTGTCGAGGTGGAGGTCGTTGGGGACGAACTCCGTCGTCGTCTCGACGACGGGGTGGCGGCCGGCCTCGACGTGCAGCGCGTCGCCGTCGGTGAGTTCGGGCCGGGTCCAGTCGTTGCGCGCGGCGTGGTCGGCGAGCGAGGCCAGCGCGTCGACCTCGGCGATCGCGCGGCCGGCGTCCTGCAGGAGTTCGGCGCGGTCGGCGACGCGCTCGCGGAGCTGCTCGAACAGCTCGTACTCGAGGTCGCCGCGGGCCTCCTCGACGCGCATGATCTCCCGTTCCTTCTCCTCCAGTTCCTCGGTGACGAACCGCTTTGAGTTCTTGAGCGTCTTCACCTCGCGGTACTGTTCGGGCACCTGGTCGGCGACGCTCTTGCCGACCTGGATGTAGTAGCCGTCGGTCTTGTTGCGGTCGACGGTGACGTGGGAGAGCCCGTGTCGCTGCTTCTCGCGGTCGGCGAGCCCGTCGAGGAACGCCTCCAGCTCCTCGTGGCGCTCGATCAGCTCGTCGAGTTCGTCGTCGTACCCCTCGCGGAAGATCCCGCCCTGCGTGACCGTCTTGGGCGGCTCCTCGCGGAGCGCCGCGTCGAGTTCCTCCCGGAGGGCGGCGGCAGCCTCGCGGTCCGGCTTCTCGAGCACGTCCGGCAGCGGCGAGTCCGCCAGCGCGGTGCCGTCGATGGCGTCCTCGAGCGCCGGCAGCACGGCCAGCGTCTGCGTCACCGCGAGCAGGTCGCCGGCGTCGGCGGAGCCGGAGGCGGCTCGGGAAGCGAGCCGTTCGAGGTCGTAGGCGTCGTCGAGACAGTCCCGCAGCGCCTCGCGGGCGAGCGCCGCGCTGGCGAGCGCTTCGACGGCGTCGTGACGGCGCGCCAGCAGCTCGCGGTCCCGGCGCGGCCGGGTGAGCCACTCCCGGAGCAGCCGCCGGCCGGGCGAGGAGACGGTGGCGTCGATCGTGTCGAACAGCGACCCCTCGCTCCCGCCCTGCATCGTCTCGACCAGTTCGAGGTTGCGCTGGGTGGTCGCGTCGAGGTCGAGGTGGTCGTCCGGGCGGTAGCGCTGGAGCCGGCTCATCGCCGCTCCGACGCCGAGCCCGGTGTCGTCGACGTACGCGAGGACGGCGCCCGCGGCCTGCACCGCGGGCGAGTCCTCGTCGAGCCCGATGCTCTCGAGGGTGGACTCGCCGAAGCGCTCCCGGACGCGGTGGCGCGCCCGACCCGGCCCGAACTCGTCGCTCGGGCGGAGCGTGTGGGTGGCGTCGAGGCGCTCCTTCAGGCGCGAGAGGAGGGCGTCGTCGTTCCGCACCTCGGGGCCGGGGAGCAGTTCGGTCGGCGCGAAGCGGTAGAGCTCGGCGCTCGCGGCGTCGGCGCCGTCGACGGCCGTGACGAGGAACCTGCCCGTAGTGATGTCGGCGAACGCGAGCCCGTACTGGCCGTCGCGCCCGGCCCCCTCGACGACCGACGCGAGATACTGCGCGTCGTCGTCGGTCGTCTCGACGAGCGTCCCCGGCGAGGCGAGGCGGGTGATCTCGCGGTACTTCGAGCCGTCCTCGGCGTCGAACTGGTCGGCGACGGCGACGCGGTAGCCCCGCTCGACCAGCGCGGTCAGGTAGGGGGTGAGCTCCGAGAGCGGGACGCCCGCCATCGGGTAGGAGGAGCCGTGGGAGGACTTCTGGGAGATCGTGAGGTCGAGCTCGTCGGCGACGATCTCGGCGTCCTCGGCGAAGAACTCGTAGAAGTCGCCACACTGCATCAGCAGGAGGTCCGCGTCGGTCTCGGCCTTCAGAGAGAGGAACTCGTCGACGATACCCTGCGACATGCCCATCTCTCGGTGTGTCGGTGGCTAAAGCCCTGCGGGTCGCTGGCGGGCGTGAATCGCGCCGATAAACCGCCGTGGGTGACCGGCCACGTCTGGCCGACCACGGCGATGCGCGCACCGCCGCGGTGCCGTCCCGGAAGGCCCCTACCCCGAACCGGGTCGGCATCGCGACACCTTATGGTCTACAGTCGAGGTATAAGTGCTTCGTGGGTACTGCTCAGTTCCCGCCCTCGATCAGGCGCTCGAGCTGCTCCGGCGGCACCGCCCCGCGGGCGGCGTGGCCGTCGGCGGCGAAGGTGGGGACGCCCGTGACGCCGCGCTCGCGGGCTTCCTCGAACTGCTCCTCCAGCCGGTCGGCCCACGCGTCGTCGGTCGCGGCCGCCCGGATCGCCTCGGCGTCGAGGCCGACGGCGTCGGCGACGTCGGCGATCACGTCGGGGTCGCCGATGTCGCGGTGGTCGTCCCAGTACGCCGCGAACAGCGCGTCGTCGAAGGCGTCGAACAGCTCCGGCTGCTCCTCGCGGACGTAGAACGCGGCCTGCTGGGCGTTCCAGGAGTCGGTGTCGGGCACCGCGTCGATGTCGGCGTCGACGCCGTACTCCTCGCTCAGTCGCTCGACGTTCTCGCGGACCTGCTCGAAGTAGTCGTCGTCCTTCCCGTCGTCCACGTCGGACTGGATCTCGCGGCTCTCGTCGCGCTTGTACCCCCGGAGGTCGAACGGGTGCCACTCGACGGACAGCGGCGCGTCGCGGTCCTCCCGGTACAGTTCGAGCGAGGCACGACCCAGGCGGCAGAACGGACAGACGTAGTCGCTGAACACGACCACTTCGTCGGCGGCGTCGTCGCGGTCGACGACGCTGTCGGTTTCGGACATACCGTCTCCAACGGGTGTGCCCGGAAAAGCTACCGGGTAGCGGCGTCCGCGGCCCGGCGAAGCTTCAAGCGCCCGCCCGCCGAGCCCCCCGGCATGGACACGCTCGTCACCGGCGGGACGCTGCTCACGATGCGGGGCGACCGCCTCGGGGTCGTCGACGACGGCGCGGTAGGGATCGAGGACGGCCGGATCGGCTACGTCGGCCCGGCGGCCGAGGCGCCGGCCCCGAGCGACGCCGACGAGGTCGTCGACGCCTCGGGGGCGGTGGTGATGCCCGGGCTCGTCAACGCCCACACCCACACGGCCCACACCCTCCTCCGCGGCGGCGCACAGGACGTGCCCGAGATCGAGTGGATGAACCGCGCGCTCGGGCCGCTGTCGGCCCACACCGACGAGGCGGACCGCGTCGCCGGCGCACGGCTGGGCGTGCTGGAGGCCGTCCGCGGCGGCGCGACGACGATCGCCGAGTACGCGAGCGAGGTGGGGACGCTCGTCGAGGAGGTGTACCGACCGCTCGGCGTCGCCGTGGTCGCCGTCGAGACGATCAACGAGGTGCCCGACGAGCGCGACGACCTCGGCCCGCGGGAGCTGTACCCCTTCGAGCGCGAGCAGGGCGACCGCGCGCTGGCGCGGGCGGATCGCCTGTTCGAGCGGTTCGGCGACGACCCGCTGGTGACGCCGGCGTACGGTCCGCAGGCGCTGGACATGGTGTCGCCAGACCTCCTGCAGACCGTGCAGAGCCACGCCCACGAGCGCGGCGCGAAGCTCCACGTCCACACCGCCCAGGGCGAGCGGGAGGCGATCCAGATCGAGGAGCGCTACGGCGACGACGCGTCGACGGTGTCGGTGCTCGACGAGCTCGGGATCGTCGACGACTCGCTGGTCGCGGTCCACTGCCACGGCGCGACGCCCGCGGAGCGCCGCCGTCTCGCCGAGGGCGGGGCGGCGATGCTCGGCTGCCCCTCCTCGATCGCGGCGATCGACGGGATCGTCCCGCCCGTGGCCGAGTTCCGCGAGTACGGCGCTCCGGTCGGGATCGGGACGGACCAGGCGCCCGGGCCGGGGCACCACTCGACGCTCCGCGAGGCGCGGACGGCGGCGACGCTCTCGAAAGTCGAACAGGCGGACCCGACGGCGCTCACGGCGCCGGAAGCGCTGCGGATCGCGACTGTCGGCGGCGCCGAGGCGCTGGGGATCGCCGACGAGGTCGGGACGCTGGCGGCGGGCACCCGCGCGGACCTGATCGTCGTCGACACCGACCGGCTCTCGACCGCGCCGGCCGTCGAGTCGCCGCTCCACACCGCGGTGCCGAACCTCGTCTACTCGACGACCGGGCGGGAGGTCAGGGACGTGTTCGTAGCCGGCGAGGCGCTGCTGCGCGACGGGGCGTTCGTCGACGCCGACCCCGCGGCGGCCGTCGACGAGGCGACCGAACGGGCGGCGGCGCTGTACGAGCGGGCGAGCGACGACTGGCGCGGCGCGGACTCGGCGCTCGTCGACGCCGTCGACGACGGCTGGCTCTGAGCGGGCCGGCTCCGAGCGGGCCGGCTCAGTGGTCGTGGCTCCCGGCGTCGCCGTCCTCGTGGCCGGGGAGCGGGCCGAGTCCGGACGCGGGGTCGAACCCGTCGACGGGCGTGACGGAGTAGTCGACGGTGAGGGTGTCCCGGGTCGCGCGGATCTTGCCGACGAACGCAGACACCTCCTCCAGCGTGCCCTCTAGCACGAACAGCTCCATGCAGTGGTGCTCGCCCACGTGGGAGTGGAAGTTCGAGGCGACCAGCCCCTCGTGCTCGTGGCGCAGCTGCATCATGCGCTCCTCGACGCTCGTGGTCTCGTACTCGAACAGCACGGTGACGACGGCCATGAGGTTGCGGTCCTCGAGCCGGCGGTCCTCGAACTCGCCCAGCAGGTTCCGGGCGGCCTCGCGCATCACCTCGCTGCGGCCCGTGTAGCCGTGTTCCTCGGAGAAGCTGTCGATGCGCTCCAGCAGTTCCTCGGGCATCGAGACGCTGACGACGGTCATGTAGCAACCGAGGCGCCGTTCGTTAATAATGCTTAGTAAAACGGGGTCGCGGCGGCGGCGGTTAGCGCACCGAGTCGAGCAGCAGCTGCTGCTCCACGCGCTTGACCTCGTGCTGCACGTCGCGCACGGCGTCGATGTTCGCGGAGATGCTGGAGATCCCCTCCTCGACGAGGAAGTTCACCATCTCCGGCTTGGAGCCGGCCTGCCCGCAGATCGACGTGTCCACGTCGTGCTCGCGGCAGGTCTGGATGGTGTCGCTGATGAGCTCGAGCACCGCGGGGTGGAGCTCGTCGAACCGGTCGGCGACGTGCTCGTTGTTGCGGTCGACCGCCAGCGTGTACTGGGTCAGGTCGTTCGTGCCGAAGGAGGCGAAGTCGATCCCCTGCTCGGCCATCTCCTCGACGCAGAGGGCGCTCGCGGGCGTCTCGATCATCACGCCCCAGTTGCGCTTCTCGGTGTCGATGCCGGCGTCCTCCATCAGCTGCTTGGCCTGGATCACGTCCTCGGCGTCGTTGACCAGCGGCAGCATGAGCTCGACGTTGTCGTACCCCATCTCGTACAGCTTGCGGAACGCGGCGAGCTCGTGTTCGAACACGCCGGGCTTGGCGAGGCTCCGCCGGATCCCGCGCCAGCCGAGCATGGGGTTGTGCTCGTTCGGCTCGTCCTCGCCGCCCTCCATCGTCCGGAACTCGTCGGTCGGGGCGTCGAGCGTGCGCACCCGAACTGGCCGGGGGTAGAACTCCTCGGCGACGCCCTGGATCCCGTCGACGAGCTGCTGCTCGTACGCCTCCCCGCCCTCGTCGGCGATGTAGCGCTCGGGGGTCTTCCCCAGCGTGAGCACCATGTGCTCCATCCGGAGCAGCCCCACGCCGTCGGCGCCGGTCGCGGCCGCGCGCTCGGCGGCCTCGGGGATGGAGACGTTGACCTTCACCTCGGTCGCGGTCATGGGTTTGACCGGCGTCTTCGGCCGGACCTCCTCGACGGGCTCGTGGTCGGGTTCGGCCGGCTCGGCCCGCCCGTCGATCACGCTGCCGCGGTCGCCGTCGATCGTGACGACCTGGTCGTCGACGAGCTCGCGGGAGCCGCTGCCGGTCCCCACGACGGCGGGCACGCCCAGCTCCCGGGAGACGATCGCGGCGTGGCTGGTCATCCCGCCCTCGTCGGTGACGATCCCGGCGGCGCGCTTCATCGCGGGCACCATGTCGGGCATCGTCATCTCGGTGACGAGCACGTCGCCCTCGCCGACCTTGTCGAGCTGGTCGAGCTCGGTGACGACGCGGACCTCGCCCGAGACGACGCCCGGCGAGGCGCCGAGCCCGCGGAGGAGCACGTCGCCGTCGTCGTCGCTCTCGGTCTCGCGCTCCTCCTCCAGGTCGGCGTCGTCGTCGTCGATCGTGGTGATCGGCCGGGACTGGAGCATGTAGATGTCGCCGTCGACGATCGCCCACTCGACGTCCTGTGGCTCGCCGTAGTGGTCCTCGACGCGCTCGCCGAGCTCGACCAGCGCTTCGATCTCGTCGTCGGAGAGCACGCGCTCGTTCCGGCGGTCGGGCTCGACGGACTGCTCGACGGTCTCGCCGGTGTCCTCGTCCTTCACCATCTTCACCTTCTTGTCGGCGACGGTCACCTCCTCGACGGCGTCGCTGTTCCGGTCGTAGACGTAGTTGTCCGGGGAGACCGTGCCCGAGACGACCGCCTCGCCCAGCCCCCACGCGGCCTCGATGATCAGGCGCGGCTCGCCCGTCGAGGGGTGGGAGGTGAACATCACGCCGGACTTCTCGGCGTCGACCATCTGCTGGACGACGACGGCGATGTCGACCGCGTCGTGCGGGAAGTCCTTGCGCTCGCGGTAGTAGATGGCGCGCTGGGAGAACAGCGACGCCCAGCACTCCTTGACGCGTTCGAGCAGGGCCTCCTCGGTGACGTTGAGGAACGTCTCCTGCTGGCCCGCGAAGGAGGCGTCGGGCAGGTCCTCGGCGGTCGCCGAGGAGCGGACGGCGACGAACGCCTCGCCGTTGCCCAGGTCGTCGTAGGCGGCGAGGATCTCCTCGCGCACCTCCTCGGGGAACGGCGTCTCCAGGATCAGCTCGTGGGCCGTCTCGGAGGCCGCCTTGAGCGCGGCGGAGTCCTCCGGATCGACGTCCATCGCCGCGAACAGTTCCTCGTCGATGCCGGCCTCCTCGATGAACGCCCGATACGTCCCCGCCGTGACGACGAATCCCGGCGGCACGGGAAGCCCCGCCCCAGTGAGTTCACCGAGGGAAGCGCCCTTCCCGCCGACCGTCTCCAGGTCCGCGGCGCGAACGTCGTCGAGCCAGAGTACTCCCATCAGTTCAAAAATCCGGGCTACAGATAAAGAAGGTTCCGGACGCCCGGGTGGTTGCCGCCGCCGACGCTACGCGTCGTCGCGGTCCGGCATCGACGGCTCGGGCGGCAGTTTCGGGTCCCGGTCCGGGCGCTCGCTGGGCTCCTCCGGCTCCACGTCGGGGATCTCCACGCCGTCCATCTCCTCGAGCACCTGCTCCATCAGGTGGAGCCCGGCGGCCTTCGACGGCGCGTCGCCGATGGCGCCGCGCTCGGTGTCGACCAGGGTCCAGTAGCCGTTCTCCTCCTCGACGAGGTGGATCTCGCGGGGCTGCTCCTCGTCCTCCGCCGCCGTCGCTTCGGCGACGATCTCCCCGTCGCCTTCGCTATCGTCTGCCATGGGGACGAGTTGCGGACTCCCGGGGAAAACCGTTCGGGTCGGCGACGGGTCGGATCGACGACGCGGCGTCGACGCGCGCGGCTACTCGAACACGGCGTCGAACGCCGCCGCGCCGAGCGGGTCGAACGTCCCGGCGGCCAGATCCTCCCGCACGTACGCCTCGCGACCCATCCCCACGAGCGCCGACACCACCGCCGGCGCCGAGCGCGAGAAGTTGATCGCGCGCTGGGCCGCGCTGTCGCCCGCCAGCTCCGCCGAGATGTCGGGCGGCAGCCCCTCGACCAGATCGCCGCCCAGCAGCGCCGAGCTCGCGAACACCGACAGCCCCTCGCGGTGGGCGAACTCGAGCGCGCTCACCGCCTCGCCGCTCTCGGGGTCCTCGTGGTGGGCGCTCGTGAACGCGTCGGCCATGTGGACGTTGAACGGCAGTTGGAGCGCCGCGAGCCCGTGGTCGTCGGGATCCCCGGTGACCGACTCGGCGGCCGCCCGGGCGCGGTCGAGCACCCGAGCGAGCGAGAGGTGCCGCTCGTGATCGGGCGGCACCCGGAACGCCTCCCAGGAGGCGACGCCGTAGCGGCCGATCCGGCCCCGCTGGATCTCGCGTTCCAGCTGCTCGAAGGCGGCCTGGAGCTGGTCGTACACCGCCTCCCGGGAGCGCGCGGCCAGCTGCGTCTCGGGGCTGTGTACGTAGTAGCAGTCGACCGCGTCGACGCCCAGCGCGTCGAGCGAGCGGTCGAGCATCGCCTCGAGGAAGCGGGGCGTCATCGCGTGGCTCCCGCGGGCGAGATCCGCCGGGTCGACGACGCCGGGCTCGACGAACCGCTCGCGGACGTACGCCGAGGGGTCGTCGGGGCGCTCGCCGTCGAACGGGACGAACCCGCCCTTCGTCGCGAGCAGCACCGCGTCGCGGTCCACGTCGGCGGCGGCGAGCGCGTCGCCGACGACGCGCTCCGCGCGGCCGGCCCGGTAGTCCGGCGCGGTGTCGAGCACGTTACAGCCGTTCTCGAGCGCGGTGACCAGCGCGTCGCGGTGGCGCTCGTCGACGGCCGGGGTCGGCTCGCCGCGGTAGCTGCCGGCGCCGACGGAGGAGACGACGCCGGGGCCGAACCGGCGGAAGTACGTGCGGCCGTACCGGTCGCCGAAGCGCTCGCGGTAGCGCCACGTCGCGTCGTGGGTCGCCATTGTCGGGGGAACGGCACCGATCCGGATAGGGCTGCCGTTCGAGCGGTCGTCGACGCCCGACTCCCTACACGTCGCCCTCGAGGCTGTCGAAGATGCGCTCGACGAGCGCCTCGCGGGACACCTCCTCGTCCGCCGGGAACTGCCCGCCGCCCATGCGGGCGTGCCCCCCGGCGCCGGCGTTGGGCACGTCCTCGACCGCGTTCTCGAGCGCCCGGCCCATGTGGACGCGGTCGTCCCGCGAGCGGCCCGAGAGGTGGACCGTCCCCTCGCGCTCGCCGACGACGACGACGGCGGTGATCCCCTCGAGCGTGATCAGCTCGTCGGCGGCCTGCGGGATCGCGTCGGCGTTCGACAGCGTCCCCACGTCGCTGACGGCGAACGAGCCCTCGACCTGCCTGCCGGCGATGGCGCGGGCTTTCACGTCGAGCGTCTCGCCGCTGACCTGCGGGTTGGCGATGCGGTCCAGCGCGTCCTCGTCGACGCCCGGCGCGAGCGACGCCGCCGCGGTGAAGTCCGCCGCCGCGGCGCCGGTCGTGAGGTGGCGCGTGTCCGCGAGAATGCCGTACAGTAGCCCCGTCGACTCCCGCGAGGGGAGGGTGAACCGCGCGTCGACCTCGCTCTCGTGCACGTCCGGCGGTACGGGTTTCCCGCCCACGTCCTGGAAGTACTCGGCGACGATGCTCGCGGCCGCGCCGTAGTCGGTCCGCACGTCGGTGAACTCCTCGCCGGTCCCCTCGCCGGGGTGGTGGTCGACGACGGCGAACGGCAGCACGCCGTGGGCGCCCTCGAACCCCCGTGGCTGGTTGTGGTCGACCAGCACCACCGCCTCGGCGGCGAGCTCCGAGACGTGGTCGATCGCCTCGATGTCGAGGTCCAGCACGTTCCTGAACGCGCGGTTCTCCTGGTGGCGGATCTGCCCGGTGAACTGCACCGTCGGTTCGCAGCCGACCTGCTCGGCGAGTCGGGCGATACCGATCGCGGCCGCCATCGCGTCGGGGTCGGGGTCGGGATGCATCAACACCGCCACCCGCTCCTTGTTCGCCAGCGCCTCCTTGAACCGGACGCCGATCGGGCGACGGTAGCGCAGCAGCGCCAGCGCGGCCACGATCGACACCATCACCACCGCCGCGGCGGCGGCGACGAGTTCGGGGTTCTGCTGGGCGAACCGCTCGGCCCTCGCGATCGCGTCCGCGTAGCCGGCGGTCTGCATAGGTGACCCTCTCCGACCGGGGAGGGAAGTAGTTTCGGCACGCGCTCGCCGAACGCCTTTATCCGTGCCGACCCAACCGTCGGGGTATGGCGTTCGAACAGCGCCGCGAGCGGATGGTCGAGCGGCTCCGGGAGCGGGGCGCGATCGACCGCGAGTCGACCGCCGACGCGCTGCGCGCGGTGCCCCGCCACGAGTTCGTCCCCGCGGACGAGCGCGGCGGCGCCTACCGGGACCGACCCCTCCCGATCGGCGAGGGGCAGACGATCTCCGCGCCGCACATGGTGGCGTCGATGGTCGACCGCCTCGCGCTGGAGCCGGGCGATCGCGTGTTGGAGATCGGCACCGGCTGTGGCTACCACGCCGCGGTCACCGCGGAGGTCGTCGGCGACGGCAACGTGTTCTCCGTCGAGTACGTCCCCGAGCTGGCCGACAAGGCCCGGGAGACGCTCGACCGACTCGGCTACGAGGTCGCGATCAGGACCGGCGACGGCCACGAGGGCTGGCCGGAGCACGCCCCGTACGACGCCGCCTACCTCACCTGCGCGGCCGAGTCGGTGCCGCAGGCGGTCGTCGAGCAGGTCCGCCCCGGCGGCCGGGTGCTCGCCCCCGTCGGCAATCGGCGCCAGCAGCTGGTGCGGCTGACGCTCCGCGAGGACGGCCGGACGGAGCGCGAGGCGTTCGAGGGCGTGCGGTTCGTCCGGATGCAGGGGGAGTAGTCGCCGATCCCAACCGCTTTCTACCCGACCCCCTCGTCTGGGAGACATGCCGACCGCTGGAGACACCGACCTCGACGTGCCGTCGCTCGCGCTGCTGTGGGCCGCCCGCGAGACGGGGCTGCTCGAGGCGCTGCTCCGCGCCCCCGGCGGCGCCGCCGCGGCCGCCGACGCGACGGGCGTCACGGAGCGCGCGGCCTCGATCGTCGTCGACGCGCTAGTAGAACTCGAGTTCCTGCGCCGCGTCGGCGACGGCGTCGAACCGACGAACCGCGCGCTCGGCCTGCTCGCGACCCGTGACCTCCGGTCGATCGGCGACGTTCCGACCGCGCTGGACCGCTTCGACGCCTACGCCGCGCTCCCGCGGACGATGGAGAGCGGCGTCCCGCCGATCGAGTCCGATCCAGAGTCGCGTATCCGCCACCGCCTGGGCGCCGCCGAGGCGCTCGACGACGCGACAGTGCGCGCGACCGTCGACGCCGCGCTGGCGGCGAACCCGGACGCTGATCGGGCGCTCGTCGTCGCCGACGGCCCCGGCCGACACGCCCGCGCGCTCGCCGACCGGGGGCTCGACGTGACGCTGCTCGAGGGCGCGGACGTGGCCGCCGTCGTCGAGCCGCTGCTGGAGCGGACCGACGTGGCGCTCCGGACCGGGAGCCTCGCCGACGTGGCGGCGACGTTCGACCTCGTGCTCACCGTCGACGCGGCGTGGCGCCAGTCCCCCGCGGAGAACCGGTTCACGACGCTCGCGGTCGCCGCCGCGCTCGCCCCGGGCGGCGCGGCCGTCTGCGTCGAACCGCTCCGGGACCGCTCCAGCGCGGGCGTCTCCGTCGCGGCCGCGGCGCTCGCGACCGGGAACGGCCGGCCGTACCCGGAGGCGACGGTCCGCGAGTGGTTCGCCGACGCCGGCCTCGAGGCGGTGGAGACGAGCGAGGTGCCGGAGACGCCCTACCAGGCGATCGCCGGACGGCGGCCGGACGAAGGGTCGAACGTCTGACGCACCGCCGAGTTCAAATAGCCGCATCACCGACTCGCGGGTATGGACCCCGCGGTGCTCCGGGACGACATGGTCGACGGGCTGGAACACGCCCTCGGTCGCCCGCTCCCGGAGGCCATCGGGCTCGCGATGCGGACGGTGCCGCGTCGGGAGTTCGTCGAAGACGCCCCCTACGACAACCGGCCGTCGACCGTCGACGGCGCCGTGACGCTCGCGCCCGGGACGGTCGCCCGCCTGCTGACCGCGCTCGACCCCCGCGAGGAGGACGACGCGCTGATCGTCGGCGCCGGCGCCGGCTACACCGCGGCCGTGCTCGCGGAGATACTCGACGACCGCCGCGTCCACGCGCTCGACATCGCGCGGCCGCAGGTTTACCGCGCCCGCTCGAACCTCGAGGCCGCCGGCTACGGCGGCGTGCTCGTCGACTGCCGCGAGGGGTCGTCGGGGCTCCCGGAGTACGCGCCCTACGACCGGATTCTGGTCGAAGCCGCGGCCGTCGAACCCCCGCGCGACCTGCTCGACCAGCTGGCCGACGGCGGCCGGCTGGTGTTCCCGAAGGGGAACACCGACCAGACGCTCGTCGCCGTGACGCCCGACGACGACGCGGCCGACGGCTACCGGCGCGTCGACGAGCGCGGGCCGGTCCGGTTCGCGCCGCTGCTGGTCGACGGCGAGCAGCCCGGCGTGACGCGGAACCGCACCCGCCGTGAGGACCGCGAACACGCCGAGAGCGGCCCCGACCCCGGCTGGGAGCACGAGTGGCTCGACTGGGACGAGCGGCTCTCGGGCCGGGAGCGGAGCGACGGCGCGCCCAACTGGGGCGACTACGGCGACCGGCGGTAGGGCGACGCAGTAGCCACGTCTCCCGGTGCCGCCCCTCGCAACGCCGGCCCGACGAGCAGGTAGCGCGGGAGCGACCGCTGGGCCGGTTCTGGGCCGCAGTTGCCCGCCGGCCGCCCGGTACGGCTCACTCCCGGATCACCAGCACGTGGCTGTTCTCGCGGCGATCGACGTAGGAGCCGCCGGCCGGGGGCTTCACGTCGAGCGTCAACGTCCCCTCGGCCTGGTTCGCCCCGAGCTGGGGGTCGACCGAGACTGTCGCGGTGCCGTTCTCGCCGGTTCTCGCCGTCGCGACCCCGTCGAGGCTCGCGGTGCCGCCGTCGACGATCACCGTCGCGCCCGCGACGGGGTCGCCCTCGGCGTCGACGACCCGCAGCGTCAGCTCCTGTGGCCCGGTCTCGACCACCTCCGGCGTCGGGCGCACGTCGACCTCGGCGGCCGCGAGCCCGCCGACGCCGTTGACCAGGTTCAGCATCACGCTCAGGCAGGCGGCGCCGACGACCAGCGAGACCACGAGGCGGACTGGCAGCCCCTCGATCGCCCGCTCGTCCCCGCGGAGCTCGGCGAGTCGGTCGGCGACGGCGTCTCGAGCACGGCTCGGATCGAGCATGGGGTGGGTGGTCCCGTCATCGCACTTGAATCGCCGGGCGAGCACTCAAGGGGGATGACGCGGCCACCCCCGCCATGCACGTCGTCGGACGCGAGCGGGAGCCAGAGCTGGACGGCGAACCGTCGTCGCCGTCGATGGTCGGTCGCCTGGGGCGCTATCTCGCCCGGGACGGGAGCGCCGGCGCGGCCGTGGGGATCGACCTCGACCGGCCACACGCCGGTCTCGTCGTCGGGAAACGCGGCGCCGGGAAGTCGCACACGCTCGGCGTGCTCGCGGAGGCGACTGCGCGGGCCGCGGCGTCGCGCCGGTCGTCGTCGATCCGATGGGCGCGTTCTCGGGGCTGGCGAGCGACTCGGCCGACGACAGCGAGCCCGTTCCGGCGCGCGTGGTCGAGGCGCCGCGGATCCGCGCCAGCGCCGTCCCCCCGTCGAACTGGCCGCCACTGGTCGGTCTCGACCCCGAATCGGGGCCGGGCGCGCTTGTCTGGGAGGCCGCCGCGTCGGCGTCGACGCTCGCGGGGATGCTCGATCGGGTGGACGCGGTCGAGTGCGAGCGGGCGACCCGCCGCGCGGCGGCGAACCACCTCGGTCGGGCGCGGGAGTGGGGGATCTTCGATCCGGACGGGCTCGGCGCCGGCGACCTGTTCGGGCCGGCGGCGACCGTGCTCTCGCTTTCGGGTGTCGACGACGCGCCGACGAGCGCCGTGGTCGCCGCCGTGGCGCGCCTGCTGTACGACGCTCGTGCGGGCGAGGACCCCCCGCCCCGGCTGCCGTGGCTGATCGTCGACGAGGCCCACGTCGCCGTCGACGGCGTCGCGGGGTCGGCGCTCCGGACGCTGCTGACCCGGGGCCGGGCGCCGGGCGTCTCGCTGGTGCTGGCGACCCAGCGCCCCTCGGCGTTCCCGCCGGTGGCGGCCTCGCAGGCCGACCTGCTGATCGCCCACCGGCTCACCAGCGAGCCCGACATCGACGCGCTGGAGCGGGCGAACCCGACGTATCTCTCGGGGACAGTACGGGAGCGGCTCCCGAGCGGCCGGGGCGAGGCGCTGGTCGTCGACGACCGGACGGAGTCGACGCACACGATCCGGGTTCGTGAGCGGCACACCCCCCACGGCGGCCACACGCCGCGGGCGAGCGAGGTCGCCGGGGCGGAGCCGGCCGACGGCCGAAGGGAAAGCGACAGGTACGAGCGGGCGAACGTGGACCTGTGAGTCGCTCAGACGACCGAGCCGACCGGGCGTGGGACGAGGGTGCGCCGACGCTCCGCGAGCGGTTCAGACTGGCCGTCCGACAGAACCCGATCCGCGGCGTCGGGATCCTGCTGTTGCTCCTGCTCGCGCTGGTGTTCTTCGTCGCGACCGTGCTCGCGTTCAGCACGGTCGAGTGGGTGGTGATCCTCGGCGTCGGCGTGCTGGCGCTCGCCGTCGTGCTCGGGGGGATCGGCGCCGTGACGCTGTTGATGCGCGGCGACTAGGACCAGGGGCCCATCAGGCGAGGCGTTCGCGGGCGAGCGTCCGACGGACTCGCCCGGCGAGCGCTTCCAGCCCGTCGACCGCGGCGAGATCCGGGAGCGCCGCCTCGAACGCCGACGCGGTGCCGGCGACGAACGTTCCCTCGCTGGCGGGGCTGTCGCCGCGCCCGCCGGCGACGTTCTCGGGCGACGGGCGGTCGTCGCCGCCGGCGGCGACGAGGACGCCGTGGTCGGCGCCGATCTCGGCGAGGCGCTCGCGGGTCGACGCCGCCAGGTCGCTGGTCCGGAAGGACAGCGTCGCCGCGTCGCCGGGGTCGACGCCGTTGTGGCCGCGCAGGCCGACGTTCCGCTCGACCTCGCGGGCGGCGACGCTCGGGAGGGTCGCAGCCGCTGTGTCGGCCTCACCGTCGTTCGCGCGGTCGCCGTCGCCGAGGAACTCCGCCACGGCGACCACGTCGGCCGTCTCGGGAACGTCGTGGGTGCGGACGATGTCGGCGCCGCGCTCGACCTCCATCGTCGCCGCCGCGAGGCTGACCGCGAGCTGGTCCTCGGTCTCCGGGCGGTCGGCGACGACGCCGAGGAAGTCCTCGCGGTTCGTCGCGGTCAGCATCGGCCGGCCGAAGGCGCGGAACTCCCGGAGCCGGCGGAACATCTCCCAGTTGTCCTCGTGGGTCTTCTCGTCGTACCAGCCGCCGAAGGCGGGGTCGATGATCGTCTTCTCGGTGAAGCCCCCGCGTTCGAGCGCGGCGAAGCAGTCGTCGATGGACTGCAGGTGGCCCGGCGACTGGATGTCCGGCGGCGACGCCATCTTCACGACCGCGGCGTCGTGGGCCTCGCAGACGCCGGGCATGTCGGGGTCGGCGAAGCCGCAGACGTCGTTCACCATGTCGAACCCGCCCTCGAGGGCGGCGTCGGCGACCTCGGCGTAGCGCGTCTCGATCGACCAGACCGCGTCGCAGTCCGCGCGGTCGACGACCTCGAGCGCGCCTTCGAGCCGGTCGAGTTCGGTGTTGACGGCCTGCCACGGGTTCTTCGGGTTCGAGGACTGGAGCCCCACGTCGATGATGTCGGCCCCGTTCTCGGCCATCTGTTCGGCGTGCTCGACGGCGCCGTCCACGTCGCCCCAGGTGCTGGGGTCGTAGTTCGACTCGACGCTCATGTTCAGCACGCCCATGATCCGCGGCGGGTGGCCGTCCCCGACGGGGAGGCCGGCGATGTCGACGGGGTTCATGGTTCAGCGTCCGGCGGCGCGGGCTAAAGCGTGCTGGAACCGGCCCCCGGGTCGGCGTCGACGCCACCGCGGCGGCGGACTGCCGCTCCCGATGGGTTCAACACCGCCCGGCGACCACAATCCACCGTGATAGAGGACGCGCTCGGCGACCGATCGCTCGTGGTGGTGTCGAACCGCGAGCCGTACGTCCACGAGTACGCGGACGGCGAGCCGGCGGTCCAGCGCCCCGCGGGCGGGCTGGTGACCGCGCTGGACGGCGTCGTCGCCGAGACCGGGGGCACGTGGGTCGCCTGGGGCAGCGGCGACGCCGACTTCGACCCCGCAGTCGCGCCGGAGGGCGAGGTCCGGATGCCGCCCGAGGCGCGGGCAAACAGCGCCGACGACCGCCCCGGCTACACGCTGGCCCGGCTGGACCTCCCCCGCCGGCTGGTGGAGAACTACTACTACGGCTACAGCAACCAGGTGCTCTGGCCGATCTGCCACCTCGAAGCCGACCCCGTGACCGTCGACGCGAAGTTCTGGCCCGCCTACCGCGAGGCCAACCGGCGGTTCGCCGAGCGCGCCGTCGCGGCGGACCCGGACGTGGTCTGGTTCCAGGACTACCACCTGGGGCTGGCGCCGAGGTTCGTCCGGGAGCAGCGACCCGACGCGCGGCTGGTCCAGTTCTGGCACGTCCCCTGGCCGACGCCGGAGTTCTTCGAGATCTGCCCGCAGGCGACCGAACTGCTCCGCGGGCTACTGGGGAACGACGCCGTCGGCTTCCACCTCGAGCGCTACGCCGACAACTTCCGGGACTGCGTCGCGCGGTTCGTCCCGGACGCCGAGGTGACCGACGCGGGGATCCGCTACGACGGGCGGCTGGTCGAGACGTACGCGTCGCCGATCGGCGTCGACACCGAGCGCGTGGCCGACAACGCCCGGAGCGACGCGGCGGCCCACTACTGGGAGCGCGTCGTCGACCGGTACGACCTCGACCCCGAACGGCCCGTCGTGCTGGGCGTCGACCGCCTCGACTACACGAAGGGCGTCGTCGAGCGCCTCGACGCGCTCGCGCACCTGCTGGAGACGACCCCCGAACTCGCGGGCGAGTTCACGTACGTCCAGAAGGGGACGCGGACCCGCGAGGGGATCCCGGCGTACCGACGCTACTACGACGCGGTCCGGGACCGGATCGCGGAGCTCGACCGCGTCCACGGCACCGAGGACTGGACGCCAGCGCTGTACATCGAGGACGACGTCGACGACCGCGAGCTCGCGGGGCTGTACCGTAACGCGGACGTGGCGGTGGTGAGCTCCCGCCGCGACGGGATGAACCTCGTCGCCAAGGAGTTCGTCGCGGCCCAGGGGCGGCCGTTCCCCAACGCCGGCCTCGCGCAGACGGAGGGGCTCGACAACCCCGCCAGGGACCGGGCCCCGGGCGCGCTCGTCCTGAGTCGGTTCGTCGGCGCCGCCGAGTCGCTCTGCCCGGCCGCGCTCCCAGTGAACCCCTACGACGTGTCGGCGTTCGCCGAGACGATCAGGGACGCGCTCGAGATGGGCGAGCCCGAGCGACACGACCGGATGGCGTCGCTGCAGGCGTCGGTTCGGGGCGAGGACATCGACGCGTGGCTCGCGACGCAGCTCGACGTGTTGGCGGGCCGGGAGCGGGTCGTGGCGGCCGACGACGACTGAGTCGTCGAAGCGTCGGTTTTCTCGTCCGTAGAAGTAGCCTGGAGCGAGATTAGAACCGTGAGGAATCGCGGCGACGCTCGTTAGTTTGTCACAACAGAAAGCGCCCGGAGCGGGATTCGAACCACGGTCGTTTCGCTTCGCTTCACTCCCTGATTCAAATCCCTTCGTCGGCGTTTCGCTGGACTCGGGCTCGCTCGAAGCAAGCTTCTCGCTCGCCAGTTGAGTCCAGCAGAAAGCGCCCGGAGCGGGATTTGAACCCGCGTCACGACCGTGACAGGGTCGTATGATGGGCCACTACACCATCCGGGCACGCTGCCTCGCTGCACTCAATCGTACCGCCGTGTTGTAAATAAGGCTTGCCATCCATCGCCGCCGTGCGACGCCACCCCGTGCCGGGGCGTCGACGGCGCCGGGTGCCAACGCCTCGCGCACGCGCAACCTACATTAGCAAGCGTTATGTGCCGCCGGCTAAAATACAGCCGTAGTATCTCGTGACCGATTCTCTGAACGCCCAACACCTATGGTAGACGTAAGCCAACACGAACTGGTTCCGGAGCACACGCTCCTCGACGAGCCCGAGGTCGAGGAGGTGCTGGAGGAGTACCAAGTGAAGAAGACGAACCTACCCAAGATCAAGCGCAGGGATCCTGCCCTGCCCAAGGAGGCAGAGCCCGGCGACGTCGTCCGCATCGAGCGCGACTCCCGTACAACCGACACCGCCGTCGTCTACAGGCTGGTGGTCGAATAATGGACCGAGAGAGTCGCCGCGCAGTCTCCCGGGAGTACTTCTCCCAGGAGCGACTGGCGGAGCACCACTTCCGGTCGTTCAACAACTTCCTCGACCGCGGCATGCAGGACGTCGTCGACGAGAAGGAGACGATCGGCACCGACATCGGCGACAAGGAGGGCCAGGAGCCCGTCTGGGTCGAGCTCGGCGACGTGCGCATCCTCACCCCACGCGTCCGCGAGGCCGACGGCTCAGAGGAGCTGCTCTACCCACAGGAGGCCCGCCTGCGGAACATCACCTACGCCGCCCCCGTGTTCATGGAGATGTCCATCGTCCGCGGCGGCGAGGACGAGCCCGAGGAGGTCGTCGACCAGACCGAGACCAAGGTCGGCCGGATGCCGATCATGGTCGGCTCGAACAAGTGTAACATCGACGGCTTCTCCGACGACGAGCTGATCGACATCGGCGAGGACCCCGTCGACCCCGGCGGCTACTTCATCGTCAACGGCTCCGAGCGCGTGCTGATGACGAGCGAGGACCTGGCGCCGAACAAGATCCTCGCGGAGCACGACACGAAGTACGGCGACGACATCCAGGTGGCCAAGACGTTCTCCCAGCGCCGTGGCTACCGCGCGCTCGTGCTCTGTGAGCGCAACCGCGAGGGGCTGCTCGAGGTGAGCTTCCCCTCCGTCTCCGGCTCGGTGCCGTTCGTGACGCTGGTCCGTGCGCTCGGGCTGGAGTCCGACGAGGAGATCGTCCACCGCGTCTCGGAGGACCCCGAGATCGTGAAGTTCATGCTGGAGAACCTGGAGGAGGCCGACGTCCAGACCGAGGAGGAGGCGATCGAGACCCTCGGGAAGCGCGTCGCCTCCGGCCAGGGGAAGAACTACCAGCTGAAGCGCGCGAACTACGTCATCGACCGCTACCTGCTCCCGCACCTCCACGAGGAGGGCGTCGAGGAGGAGGACGTGCGCATCAACAAGGCGTACTACCTCTGTCGGATGGCCGAGGCCTGCTTCGAGCTCGCGCTCGGGCGCCGCGACTCCGACGACAAGGACCACTACTCCAACAAGCGCCTCAAGGTCAGCGGCGACCTGATGAAAGACCTGTTCCGGACCGCGCTGAACAAGCTCTCCCGGGACGTGAAGTACCAGCTCGAGCGCGCCAACATGCGGAACCGCGACCTCAGCGTCAACACGGTCGTCCGGTCGGACGTGCTCACCGAACGGCTGGAGCACCCGATCGCGACCGGGAACTGGGTCGGCGGCCGCTCGGGCGTCTCCCAGCTGGTCGACCGCACCGACTACATGGGCGTTCTCAGCCACCTGCGGCGGCTGCGGTCGCCGCTGAGTCGCTCCCAGCCCCACTTCGACGCGCGTGACCTGCACGCCACCCAGTGGGGGCGTATCTGTCCCTCCGAGACGCCGGAGGGGCCGAACTGTGGGCTGGTGAAGAACTTCGCCCAGGCGATGGAGCTCTCCCAGCACGTCGACGACGAGCGCGAACTGAAGCGCGAGCTCGACGAGATGGGCGTGGAGGGTATCCCCGGCATCGAGGGCGTCGAACGAGCAACACCCGCGGACGACTGAGATGGCAGGAAAACAAGAACGACCTGCGAAGGTCTACGTCAACGGCAGCCTCGTCGGGACCCATCCGGACCCCGATGAGCTGGCAGCACAGATCCGAGAGTCCCGCCGCAACGGCGAGGTCAGCGAGATGGTCAACGTCGCGGTGAAGGAGCGGACCCGCGAGGTCATCGTCAACGCGGACTCCGGCCGCGCGCGACGGCCGCTGATCGTCGTCGACGACGGCGAACCGCGGCTGACCGACGAGCACATCGAGGCCGTCGAGAACGACGAGCTCGAGTTCGAGGACCTCGTCGACCGCGGGATCATCGAGTTCATCGACGCCGAGGAGGAGGAGGACATCCTCGTCGCCGTCGACGAGGACGACCTCACCGAGAAACACACCCACCTCGAGGTCGACCCGCAGCTCATCTTCGGCATCGGCGCCGGGATGATCCCCTACCCCGAACACAACGCGTCGCCACGGATCACGATGGGCGCGGGGATGATGAAGCAGTCCCTCGGGCTCCCGTCGGCGAACTACCGCATCCGGCCGGACACCCGTCAGCACCTCCTGCACTACCCGCAGCTGTCGATGGTCAAGACGCAGACCACCGAACAGATCGGGTTCGACGAGCGCCCCGCGGCCCAGAACTTCACGGTCGCGGTCATGTCCTACGAGGGGTTCAACATCGAGGACGCGCTGGTGATGAACCAGGGGTCGGTCGAGCGCGGGCTCGCCCGGTCGCACTTCTTCCGCACCTACGAGGGTGAGGAGCGACGCTACCCCGGCGGCCAGGAGGACCGCTTCGAGACGCCCTCGCAGGACGTGCGCGGCGCACGCGGCGAGGACGCCTACACCCACCTCGACGAGGACGGCCTCGTCAACCCCGAGACGAAAGTCGACGAGAACTCGGTGCTGCTCGGGAAGACCTCGCCGCCCCGGTTCCTCGAGGAGCAGGAGGACCTCGGCGGCCTCTCGCCCCAGAAGCGCCGCGAGACCTCGGTAACGATGCGCTCCGGCGAGGACGGCATCGTCGACACGGTCACGCTGATGGAGGGCGAGGACGGCTCGAAGCTCTCGAAGGTCTCGGTGCGTGACGAACGCATCCCCGAACTCGGGGACAAGTTCGCGTCCCGCCACGGCCAGAAGGGCGTCGTCGGCCACCTCGCACCCCAGGAGGACATGCCGTTCACCGAGGAGGGGCTGATCCCCGACCTCGTGATGAACCCCCACGCGCTCCCCTCGCGGATGACCGTGGGCCACGTGCTGGAGATGCTCGGCGGCAAGGTCGGCTCGCTCGAGGGCCGGCGCGTCGACGGCACCGCGTTCCAGGGCGAGGGCGAGGACGAACTCCGCGGCACGCTCGAGGAGCACGGGTTCAAGTCCTCCGGCAAGGAGGTCATGTACTCCGGCGTCACCGGCGAGAAGATCGAGGCCGAGATCTTCGTCGGCACCATCTTCTACCACAAGCTGTACCACATGGTGAGCAACAAGTTGCACGCCCGCTCCCGCGGGCCGGTGCAGGTGCTCACCCGCCAGCCCACCGAGGGGCGCGCCCGCGAGGGTGGCCTGCGCGTGGGGGAGATGGAGCGCGAGGTGCTGATCGGGCACGGCGCCGCGATGGCGCTGAAGGAACGCCTGCTCGACTCCTCGGACCGCGAGACGGTGTACATCTCGGAGGACACCGGGATGGTCGCGGTGGAGGACGTGGAGCAGCGCCGGGTGTACGACCCCATCACGAAGGACGAGGACAACATCCACGAGCTGGAGGTCAGCTACGCGTTCAAGCTGCTGCTCGACGAGATGAAAGCGCTCGGCATCCGACCCAAACTCGAACTGGAGGACGCAGTATAAATGTCAATCTCAGGCTCACCCAAGGAGATCGGCAAGATCAGCTTCGGCCTGATGGACCCGGAGACGTACCGGGACATGAGCGCCACGAAGGTGATCACCGCCGACACGTACGACGACGACGGCTACCCCATCGACATGGGGCTGATGGACCCCCGGCTGGGGGTCATCGACCCCGGGCTGGAGTGCCGGACCTGCGGTCAGCACTCCGGCTCGTGTAACGGCCACTTCGGCCACATCGAGCTCGCGGCGCCGGTGATCCACGTCGGCTTCGCGAAGCTGATCCGCCGCCTGCTGCGCGGCACCTGTCGGGAGTGCGGCCGGATCTCGCTCACCGAGGACGAGCAGGCGGAGTTCGCCGACCGGCTGGAGCGCGCGAAGGAGCTCGGCGACGACCCCGACGACGTGCTGAAGGCGGCGATCCGGCAGGCCCGGAAGACCTCGCGGTGTCCGTACTGCGGCGAGACCCAGTACGACATCAAACACGAGAAGCCGACCACCTACTACGAGGTCCAGGACGTGCTCGCCGGCGAGTACTCCGAGATCATCGCCGACGCGATGCAGCCCGACGACGAGGACGACGAGGGGATGGCCCCGACGGAGCTCGCCGACGAGACCGGCATCGCGCTCGACCGGATCAACGACATCCTCGGCGGCGAGTTCCGCCCGCGCGAGGAGGACCGCAAGGCGCTGGAGAAGGCGCTCGACATCGACCTCACCGAGGAGGACGAGAACAAGCTGATGCCCAGCGACATCCGGGACTGGTTCGAGGACATCCCGGACGAGGACCTGGCGAACATCGGCGTCAACCCCGAGACCTCCCGGCCCGAGTGGATGATCCTCACGGTGCTGCCGGTGCCGCCGGTGACCACCCGCCCCTCGATCACGCTGGACAACGGCCAGCGCTCCGAGGACGACCTCACCCACAAGCTGGTCGACATCATCCGCATCAACCAGCGGTTCATGGAGAACCGCGAGGCGGGGGCGCCCCAGCTGATCATCGAGGACCTCTGGGAGCTGCTCCAGTACCACGTCACCACGTTCGTCGACAACGAGATCTCCGGCACGCCGCCGGCCCGACACCGCTCCGGCCGGCCGCTGAAGACCCTCTCCCAGCGGCTCAAGGGGAAGGAGGGTCGGTTCCGTGGCTCCCTCTCCGGGAAGCGCGTGAACTTCTCCGCGCGTACGGTCATCTCACCGGACCCGACGCTCTCGCTCAACGAGGTCGGCGTCCCCGAGCGCGTGGCGCGGGAGATGACCCAGACGATGAACGTCTCCGAGCGCAACATCGAGGAGGCGCGGACGTACGTCCGGAACGGCCCCGAAGGCCACCCCGGCGCGAACTACGTCAAGCGCCCCGACGGGCGCCGGCTGAAGGTGACCGAGAAGAACTGCGAGGAGCTCGCCGAGAAGGTCGAGCCCGACTGGGAGGTCTCCCGGCATCTGACCGACGGCGACATCATCGTGTTCAACCGGCAGCCGTCGCTGCACCGGATGTCGATCATGGCCCACGAGGTCGTCGTGATGCCGTACAAGACGTTCCGGCTGAACACGACGGTGTGTACGCCGTACAACGCCGACTTCGACGGCGACGAGATGAACATGCACGCGCTCCAGAACGAGGAGGCGCGTGCGGAGGCCCGCGTGCTGATGCGCGTCCAGGAGCAGATGCTCAGCCCGCGCTTCGGCGAGAACATCATCGGCGCCATCCAGGACCACATCAGTGGGACGTACCTGCTGACCCGGAACAACCCGACGTTCACCGAGAACCAGGCGCTGGACCTGCTGCGGGCGACCAGCGTCGACGAGCTCCCCGACCCCGACGGCGAGGAGGACGGCGAGCCGGTCTGGGAGGGTCGGACGGTGTTCTCGGAGCTGCTGCCCGACGACCTCAACCTCGAGTTCCGCTCGGAGGCCGACGACGAGGTCGTCATCGAGGACGGCCAGCTCCTGCAGGGCACCATCGACGAGGGCGCCATCGGCGCGTTCGGCGGTGACATCGTCGACACCATCACGAAGGAGTACTCGAAGACTCGCGCCCGCGTGTTCGTGAACGAGGTCGCGACGCTCGCGATGCGTTCGATCATGCACTTCGGGTTCTCGATCGGGATCGACGACGAGTCGATCCCGCCGGAGGCGAGCGAGCAGGTCGACGAGGCGATCGAGGACGCTCACGAGCGCATCGACGAGCTGATCGAGACGTACCGGGCGGGCGATCTGAACTCGATCCCCGGCCGGACCGTCGACGAGACGCTCGAGCTCAAGATCATGCAGACGCTGGGCAAGGCGCGTGACTCCGCCGGGGAGATCGCCGACGACCACTTCGCCGACGACAACCCGGCCGTGGTCATGGCCCAGTCCGGCGCGCGTGGGTCGATGCTGAACCTGACCCAGATGGCCGGCTCGGTCGGCCAGCAGACCGTCAGTGGCGAGCGCATCAACCGCGGCTACGAGGGCCGCACGCTCAGCCACTTCGAGCCGGGCGACCTCTCGGCGAAACCCCACGGGTTCGTCGAGAACTCCTACCGCTCCGGCCTCACCCCGCGGGAGTTCTTCTTCCACGCGATGGGTGGCCGCGAGGGGCTGGTCGACACGGCAGTCCGGACCTCCAAGTCCGGCTACCTCCAGCGCCGGCTGATCAACGCGCTCTCGGAGCTGGAAGCGCAGTACGACGGCACCGTCCGGGACACCTCGGGCACCGTCGTCCAGTTCGAGTTCGGCGAGGACGGCACCTCGCCGGTGAAAGTCTCCTCCGACGAGGACGACCCCGTCGACGTGGAGGCGATCACCCAGCGCGTGCTGGACGCCGAGTTCAGCAGCGAGGAGCAGAAGGCGCGCTTCCTCGGCGAGCAGGTCGAGGAGACCAACCTCTCGGAGTTCGCCGGTCCCGGCCTGAACAAGGCGGGACAGGGGGTGAGCGATGACTGACGCCGAGGCGCTCCCCGAGAGCTTCGAGCACGTCGACGAGTCGACCGAGGCGCTGGTCGAGGACACCGAGCTCCCGCGCCGGCTGAAGGACCGCATCTACGGCGCCATCGAGGAGAACGAGGGCGCGACCGCCGAGGAGATCGAGGAGATCGTCAAGGCCGTCGTCGCCCGGTACGAGGACACCCGCGTCGACGCGCTCGACCCCGTCGGGACGGTGTCGGCGCAGTCGATCGGCGAACCGGGGACCCAGCTCACCATGAACACGTTCCACTTCGCGGGCGTCGCGGAGATCGACGTGACACAGGGGCTCCCCCGGCTGATCGAGCTCGTCGACGCCCGGAAGACGCCGGACACGCCGACGATGACGGTCCACCTCGAGGAGGAGTACGCGACCGACCGCGACAAGGCCCGCGAGGTCGTCTGGCAGATCGAGGCGACGAAGATCCTCGCGCTCGGGAACGTCTCGACCAACGTCGCGGACATGCAGGTCACGATCGACCTCAACGAGGAGACGCTCCAGAAGCGCTGGCCCACCTACGACGACGTGGGCGAGATCGCCGAGCAGATCCAGGACACCATCGAGAGCGAGCTCAAAGTCGCGACCAAGCGCAAGGGGACGACGATCGCGTTCGGCCCCGAGCAGCCCAGCTACCGCGAGCTGCTCCAGCTGGTCGAGGAGCTCCGCGAGGTCGTGTTCAAGGGGATCGAGGAGGTCACCCGCGTCGTGATCCGCAAGGAGGAGCTCGACGACCGCGAGGAGGAGGAGTTCGTGCTCTACACCGAGGGGTCGGCGTTCGGCGACGTGCTCGAGATCGAGGGCGTCGACACCACGCGCTCGACGTGTAACAACATCCACGAGATCCACCAGGAGCTCGGGATCGAGGCCGCCCGCGAGACGATCATCAACGAGACCCACGAGACGCTGGCCGAACAGGGGCTCGACGACGTGAACGTCCGGCACCTGATGCTGGTGGCGGACATCATGACCAACCGCGGGACGATCGAGTCGATCGGCCGCCACGGCATCTCGGGCTCGAAGGAGTCCGTGCTCGCCCGCGCGGCGTTCGAGGTGACGGTGAACCACCTGCTCGACGCCGCCGTCCACGGCGAGGTCGACGACCTCGACGGCGTGATCGAGAACGTCATCGTCGGGAAGCCGGTGTCGATCGGCACCGGCGACGTGGACCTCCGCATGGGCTCGGGCAGCGCGATGAAGTCGGCCGACGACTGATGGGACGGCGCCGCCCACCAGCCCGCGAGCCAGCCCCGAGGTGGCGTCGATGACGCTGACGCTGTCGGACGAGGCCCGGCAGTACATCGGCGCCTTCGACGAGGCCACCGGCGTGACGCCGGTCGACTGCCTCGTCGACGACGACCGCGCGGTGTTCCTGATCCCCGCGGGCGAGATGGGGGCGGCGATCGGTCCCGACGGCCGGACGGTCGACGCCGTCGAGGAACGGTTGGGCACCCGCGTCGACCTCGTGGAGGACGCCGACGAGCCCGCCGCGTTCGTCGCGAACTGCCTCGCGCCCGCGGCCGTGCGTAACGTCACGCTCTCGACGCAGGGCGGCAGCACGGTCGCGTACGTCGAGGTCGCCCAGGCCGACCGCGGCGTCGCCATCGGCGCCGACGGCGAGTCGATCGAGGCCGCCCGACGGCTGGCCGACCGCCACTTCGACATCGACGACGTGCAGTTGGCGTAGGGCGCGACCGGCGCAGATCGGAGTAGCGGTACCTCTAACGCGCTCTCGAACCGTCTTCTCCTCCCCGAAAGGGGACGCTTAAGTGGCTCCGTCGAGGAGTTGGGGTATGGCGAACGGCAAATACGCCGCGCGCAAACTCAAGAAGGACCGCCAGAAGCGGCGGTGGTCCGACTCCGAGTACGCGCGCCGAGAACGCGGACTCAAGGAGAAGTCCGACCCGCTCGAGGGAGCGCCCCAGGGTCGAGGGATCGTGCTGGAGAAGGTCGGCATCGAGGCGAAGCAGCCGAACTCGGCCATCCGGAAGTGTGTCCGGGTCCAGCTCATCAAGAACGGGAAGCAGGTCACCGCGTTCTGTCCCGGTGACGGCGCCATCTCGTTCATCGACGAGCACGACGAGGTCACGATCGCCGGGATCGGCGGCTCGAAGGGTCGTGCGATGGGTGACATCTCCGGTGTCAACTACAAGGTCGAGAAGGTCAACGGCGTGTCGCTGATCGAACTGGTTCGCGGGAACGCGGAGAAGCCAGTCAGATGAGCGAGGAAGAAGCCGCCGAGGCCGAGACCGAGGAGGTCGACGCCGAGGCCGCGGAGGAGTCGTCCACCACGGGCGCCGACCTGTTCGGCGAGTGGGACGTGAGCGAGATCGAGTACTCCGACCCCTCGACCCAGCGCTATCTCAACGTGACGCCCGTCGCGCACACGATGGGCCGCCACGCGAGCAAGCAGTTCGAGAAGTCCGAGATCAGCGTCGTCGAGCGCCTGATCAACCGGCTGATGCAGACCGAGGACAACACGGGCCACAAGCAGAAGACGACGCGCATCG
Organism: Halolamina rubra; assembly: GCF_000739555.1. Taxonomy (GTDB): domain Archaea; phylum Halobacteriota; class Halobacteria; order Halobacteriales; family Haloferacaceae; genus Halolamina; species Halolamina rubra. The sequence goes on along the minus strand of NZ_BBJN01000009.1, from coordinate 19,079 downwards.
TGCGCGACGCCTTCGAGATGGTCCACGAGCAGACCGACGAGAACCCGGCGCAGGTGCTCGTCACGGCCGTCGAGAACGCCGCGCCGCGCGAGGAGACCGTCCGCCTGAAGTACGGCGGGATCTCCGTCCCGAAAGCCGTCGACGTGGCGCCCCAGCGCCGCGTCGACCAGGGGCTGAAGTTCATCGCGCAGGGCACGCTCAACGGCTCGCGCAACACGGCCACCCCCGTCGCGGAGGCGCTGGCCCAGCAGCTGATCGGCGCCGCCGACTACGACGTGAACGTCTACCCGATCTCCCAGAAGGAGGAGACCGAGCGCGTCGCGGCCGCGGCCCGCTAAGCGGTTCTCTCCCTCTCTCTCGTTCTCCAGCCCGCCAGCGGCGGCGCCGTCGATCCCGGCGGCGTCGACGCCGCGGGGAGCGCCGACGACAGAAGGCCTTTACTCCCGGCTCGAGGATAGCCGGACAATGGACCCCGACGTGCTCTCCCGCCGGACGATGCTGGCCCTCTCGACGATCGGTCTCGCGGGCTGTAGCAGCCCCGACGAGCCGGACGACTCGCCGACCGACTCGCCAGGTGGCGGGGGGACCGAGTACGACCCGAGCCTCGAACACGACGAGACCGCCTGGGACGGCTACGACCCCGACTGGTCGGCGCCGACCGGCGCCGCCGAGCCCGTACTCGAGATCGAGGTGCTGGCCGAGACGCTCGAGATCCCGTGGGACCTCTCCTTTGCCGGGGACGGCGAGCTGTTCCTCACTCAGCGCACGGGGCAGGTGCTGCGGTACGCCGACGGCGAGGTGACGCCGCTGTTCGAGCCGGCGGACGTCATCGACGCCGGCGCCGTCGAGCCCGGGAGCGACGAGGCCAGCTGGTTCGTCGACGGCGGCGAGGGCGGCACGATGGGGGTCGAAGTCCACCCGAACTACCCCGACGTGCCGCTCCTGTACGTCTGTTACACCGCCGACGTCGGCGAGGACGAGCAGGAGCTCGTCGTCCGGGTCGCCGCGTTCGACCCAGAGAGCGACCGGCCCGCGGAGCCGGCGAACGTGCTGCTCGAGGCGCCCGCACGGGAGGGGACCAGGGCGAACATCCACAACGGCGGCCGGCTGCGCTTCGGCCCGGCCAACTACCTCTGGGTGACGACCGGCGACGCCGGCGACGGCGACCTCGCGGCCGACCCCTCCTCGCCGGCGGGGAAGATCCACCGGCTCACCCCCACCGGCGAGGGCGCGGCCGGCAACGAGAGCGGCGGCGACCCGCGGGTGTTCACGCTGGGCCACCGCAACCCACAGGGGATCAGCTGGCTCCCGGACGCGACGCCGATCGAGAACGAGCACGGCACCGGCCCCGACGAGCTGAACGCCCTGGAAGTCGGGACGAACTACGGCTGGCCGGAGGCGGCGAGCGCGGAGGAGTACCCCGACACCGACTACCGCCCGCCGGTCGCGAGCTCGCAGGTCGAGGGTGCGACCTGGGCGCCGTCGGGCTCGACGTTCTACCGCGGCGACGCGGCGCCCACGCTGTCGAACCGCCTGCTCGTCGGCTGTCTCGTCCACCAGCGGCTGAAGGCGTTCACGCTGACGCCGCCCGACGGCGAGCCGCCGGCGCTGGGCGACACCGGCGTGCGCCACGACGCCGACTGGCTCGACGACGCCTACACGGTGACGAGCCACGACCTGCTGGTGAACGAGCTGGGGCGGATCCGCCACCTCGAGGAGGGGCCCGACGGCGCGCTGTACGCGATCACGTCGAACCGCGACGGGCGGGCGAAGGACCCGTTCCCGCGGGAGATCGACGACGTGCTGGTGCGGATCAGCGAGCCCTAGTCGGCGCCGACGTAGCTCCGGGTCACGTCGACCAGCGCCTTCCGGTACTCGCTCTCGGAGGGGTCGTCCGCCAGCGAGCGGAACGTCTCGGCGAAGCGCTCGACGCCGATCTCGGGCGCGTCGTCCGCGGCCGCGTGCGCGAGGTCGTAGATGCGGTGCCCCTCGTCGACGAGGTCGTGGCGCTCGACCAGCGCGAGCGCGAAGGCGGCGTTGACCGCGGTGATCTCCGGGTCCGAGCCGGGCGTCGCGAGCTGCCAGCCCGTCGGCACCGCGGGCGGGCGGTCGGCGACGGCGTCGGCCAGCCGGGACTCGAGGAACGTGACGAGCTTCCCACCGGGCGCGACCGAGAGCGTGATGTCGTCGGCGTAGATGTCCTTCATGTGGTTGGCGAGCTGGTGGACGTGGGTCAGCTTGCGGCGTTCGACGCTCTTGCCCGCCAGCGCGAGGAAGATCGCCTCCCGGGTCGACTGGTGGTGGGAGGGGTGTTCCTGCTCGTAGCGCGCCATGTGGGAGAGCTCGTGGAGCGCCAGCTCGCGAGCCATCGCGCTGGTCGCGGCCTGCCGGGAGATGTTGAGCACGTGGCGGTCCTCGTAGTGGCCCGCCCAGGTCCGCTCGTCCGGATCGTCGCGGACGCGGACGTGGACCGGCAGATCGATGTCGCTCTCTGTCTCGAGTAGGTCTGCTGCGCCGAGAAACGGCTCCGCGGGGCCGTTGTCGGGGAGTCGTATATCCATGTGTGTCAGTACCACGGGGTAGAGGGGGAAGACGGTTTCGGGGGGACCGGGTAGAAGGCGGCGACAGTCAGCCGCCGATTCCGGACCGGGTAGAAGGCGGCGACAGTCAGCCGCCGATTCCGAACGGTCGGAGGCGTCGACCCGAAATCACCCGCACGAACGGCCAAACCGCCGTGTGGCGGTGGCACACCCGGCTACGCGAAACACTACCCTTTTGACCCCGCCACGGGTACTCGACGGTAATGGGCCGACGCAAGAAAATTGTCCAAGAGTGTGAGCGGCTGATGGACAGTCCGGAGAACATCCGGAACATCGCCATCGCCGCCCACGTCGACCACGGGAAGACCACCCTTTCGGACAACCTCCTCGCGGGCGCGGGGATGATCTCCGAGGGGACGGCCGGCGAGCAGCTGGCGATGGACACGAAGGAGGACGAACAGGAGCGTGGGATCACCATCGACGCGGCGAACGTCTCGATGACCCACGAGTACGAGGACACCAACCACCTCATCAACCTGATCGACACCCCGGGCCACGTCGACTTCGGCGGCGACGTGACCCGCGCGATGCGTGCCGTCGACGGCGCGCTGGTGGTCGTCGACGCCGTCGAGGGCGCGATGCCCCAGACGGAGACAGTGCTCCGACAGGCACTCCGCGAGGGCGTGAAGCCGACCCTGTTCATCAACAAGGTCGACCGCCTGATCTCCGAGCTCCAGGAGGGCGAGGAGGAGATGCAGGAGCGCCTGCTCGGCGTCATCGCCGACGTGAACGAGCTGATCCGCGGGATGATCGAGGAGATGGACGACATCGACGACGACTGGACGGTGTCCGTCGAGGACGGCACCGTCGGGTTCGGCTCGGCGCTCTACAAGTGGGGCGTCTCGATGCCGTCGATGCAGCGCACCGGCATCTCCTTCGAGGACATCATCGAGCTGGAGCGCAACGACAAGCGCGACGAGCTCCACGAGCGCTCGCCGCTGTCGGACGTGGTGCTCGACATGGTCTGTGAGCACTTCCCCAACCCCGTCGACGCCCAGCCCCGGCGTGTCCCGCGCATCTGGCGCGGCGACGCCGAGTCCGAGCTGGCGGAGGACATGCGGCTGGTCAACGAGGACGGCGAGGTCGTGTTCATGGTGACCGACATCTCGATGGACCCCCACGCCGGCGAGATCGCGACGGGTCGCGTGTTCTCCGGCACGCTGGAGAAGGGCCAGGACCTCTACGTCTCCGGGACGGCCGGGAAGAACCGGATCCAGTCCGTCGGGCTGTTCATGGGGAGCGAACGCGAGGAAGTGGAGCGCGTCCCCGCGGGGAACATCGCCTCCGTCACCGGTCTGCGCGACGCCATCGCCGGTTCCACGGTCTCCTCCGTGGAGATGACGCCGTTCGAGTCGATCGAGCACATCTCGGAGCCGGTGATCACGAAGTCCGTCGAGGCTCAGACGATGGACGACCTGCCGAAGCTGATCGAGACGCTCCAGCAGGTCGCCAAGGAGGACCCGACGATCCAGATCGAGATCAACGAGGACACGGGCGAGCACCTCATCTCCGGGCAGGGCGAGCTCCACCTCGAAGTGATCACCCAGCGTATCGAGAAGGAGCAGGGGATCCCGGTCAACACCGGTGAGCCCATCGTGGTGTACCGCGAGCAGCCCCAGGAGGAGTCCCGCGAGGTCGAGGGGGTCTCGCCCAACCGCCACAACAAGTTCTACATCTCCATCCACCCGATGGGCCAGGAGATCGTGGAGGCGATCCAGCGCGGCGAGGTCTCCATGGACATGCCCGAGCTGGAGCGCCGCGAGGCGCTGCAGGACGCCGGCATGGACAAGGACACCTCCCAGAACGTGGAGACGATCCACGGCACCAACATCCTCATCGACGACACGAAGGGGATCCAGCACCTGAACGAGACGATGGAGCTGGTGGTCGAGGGGCTGAGCGAGGCGCTCGACGACGGCCCGCTGGCGGCCGAGCCCGTGCAGGGGACGCTGCTCCGACTGCACGACGCGCGCCTCCACGAGGACACCATCCACCGCGGTCCCGCACAGGTCATCCCGGCCGTCCGTGAGGCCGTCCACCACGCGCTGATCGACGGCGAGATCCGGCTGCTGGAGCCGATCCAGGACGTCCGCATCGACGTGCCGAGCGAGCACATGGGCGCCGCCTCCGGCGAGATCCAGGGTCGCCGCGGCCGCGTCGACGACATGTACCAGGAGGGCGGCCTGATGGTCGTCGAGGGCGTCGCGCCCGTCGAGGAGATGATCGGCTTCTCCAGCGACATCCGGAGCGCGACCGAGGGGCGCGCCTCCTGGAACACCGAGAACGCCGGCTTCCGCGTGATGGCGGACAACCTCCAGCGCGAGAAGATCATGGAGATCCGCGAGCGCAAGGGGATGAAGCTCGAGCTGCCCGAGTCGGTCGACTACCTCTAACTCCGCGGCGTCTGCGGTTTCTCTCCGCGCTTTTTCGACCCCGTAGCGACCGCTCACACACCCCGGGAAGGCTTTTACCGGCCCGGAAGCTCCGTCCACACGTGCTTGGTCCGTATCCGTTCGATCGAGGTGCCGTACAGCAATGAGTCGGCAGGACGGCGTCACCACCCACACGCTCCGGCTCGAACTCACAGACGAGCCCGGCGAGCTCAGGGCCGCGCTCGAGCCGATCGCCGAGAACGGGGGGAACCTGCTCTCGGTGTTCCACGAGCGGGGGAACCTCACACCCGGCGGGCGCATCCCCGTCGAGGTCGCCATCGACTGTCCCGCCGGCCGGTTCGACGACGTGATCGAGGGGCTGCGCGAGGAAGGCGTGACCGTCGTCGCCGCCGACGAGGAGTACTACGGCGAGGCGTTCCGAGTGCTGTTGACCGGCCACCTCGTCGACACCGACCTCTCGGCGACGCTGCGGGAGATCGAGAGCGCGTCGACGGTGTCCGTCGAGGAGCTCTCGCTGTCGGCGCCGGACGGCGTCGAGGCGGTCTCGAGCGCGTACCTGCGGCTGGGCGCCCGCTCGGGCGAGCGCGGCGCCGCGCTCGCCCGCGTCCGCGAGATCGCCGACGCGAAGGGACTGACCGTCGTCGAACCGCTGGAGGCGGGCTCGTGAAGCTCGCAATCGTCGGCGCCGGCGCCGTCGGCCGATCCGTCGCGGAGCTGGCCGGCGAGTACGGCCACGACGTGGTCGGGGTCGCCGACTCGACCGGCGCGGCGCTGGGCGATCCGCTCGACGTGGCCGCGGCGTTCGAGCGGAAATCCGAGACGGGAACCGTCGGCGACGAGCGCCACGACGACCTGCTCGGCGCCGACTACGACGTGCTGGTCGAGGCGACGCCGACGACGCTCGGCGACGCCGAGCCCGGCTTCTCCAACGCCGTCGCCGCGCTCGACCGGGACCGCCACGTCGTGCTGGCGAACAAGGGGCCGGTCGCCGAACGGTACGACGAGATCCGGGCCGCCGCCCGCGACAGCGCCGGCGAACTCCGCTTCGAGGCGACCGTCGGCGGCGCGATCCCCGCGGTTCGGACCGTCGAGGACTTCGGGCCGAGCCGAGTCGAGCGCGTCCGGGGCGTGCTCAACGGCACGGCGAACTTCGTGCTCTCCCGGATGGCCGCCGAGGGGCTGAGCTACGACCACGTGCTCGCGGAGGCCCAGGAGCTCGGCGTCGCGGAGGCCGACCCCACGTTCGACGTGGACGGCACCGACGCGGCGCTGAAAGGCGTGATCGTCGCGAACGTGCTCCGGGAGGCCCGCGGCGAGGAGGCGCTCTCGCTCGCCGACGCCGAGGTGGCGGGGATCGAGAAGCTCCCGGTCAGCGCGCTCTCGCTGGCCGGCGACGACGGCCGGACGGTGCGGCTGATCGCCGAGGCGTCGCCCGACGGCGTCCGGGTGGGCCCGCGGCTGGTGCCCCAGAACGGGACGCTGGCGGTGACCGGCACCCAGAACATCGTGCAGGTCGAGACCGCCCACGCCGGCCGGCTGAACCTCTCGGGTCACGGCGCCGGCGGCCCGGAGACGGCGTCGGCGGTGCTCTCCGACGTGGGGCGATTGTCGCCCCGCTGAGGGCAGAACCACGGTACAGTGGCACAAACCGCCGTACGCGGCCGGATTACGGTGGTGCGTATCGAAATGGTTTTACGGCGTTCTGCCGAACGTTTCCCCACAGCGCCTTTAGCGCGTGAATCCACCATGAGCGAAGACAAACCGCACCAGAACTTGGCCATTATCGGCCACGTCGACCACGGGAAGAGTACGCTCGTGGGCCGACTCCTGTACGAGACAGGGAGCGTCCCCGAGCACGTCATCGAGCAGCACAAGGAGGAGGCCGAGGAGAAGGGCAAGGGCGGCTTCGAGTTCGCCTACGTCATGGACAACCTCGCCGAGGAGCGTGAGCGAGGGGTCACCATCGACATCGCCCACCAGGAGTTCGACACCGACGAGTACTACTTCACCATCGTCGACTGTCCGGGCCACCGTGACTTCGTGAAGAACATGATCACGGGCGCCTCGCAGGCCGACAACGCGGTGCTCGTCGTCGCGGCCGACGACGGCGTCGCGCCCCAGACCCGAGAGCACGTGTTCCTGGCCCGCACGCTGGGTATCAACGAGCTCATCATCGGGATCAACAAGATGGACCTCGTCGACTACAGCGAGGACTCCTACAAGGAGGTCATCGACGAAGTCACGAACCTCCTCAACCAGGTCCAGTTCGCGACCGACGACACCACGTTCATCCCGATCTCGGCGTTCGAGGGCGACAACGTCGCCGAGGCGTCCGACAACACCGGCTGGTACGACGGCCCGACTCTGCTCGAGGCCCTCAACGACCTGCCGGAGCCGGAGCCGCCGACGGACGCGCCGCTCCGACTGCCGATCCAGGACGTGTACACCATCTCCGGCATCGGGACGGTCCCGGTCGGACGGATCGAGACGGGGACGCTCAACACGGGCGACAACGTCTCCTTCCAGCCCAGCGACGTGGGCGGCGAGGTGAAGACGATCGAGATGCACCACGAGGAGGTGCCCAGCGCCGCGCCCGGTGACAACGTCGGGTTCAACGTCCGCGGCATCGGCAAGGACGACATCCGCCGTGGCGACGTCTGTGGCCCGGCCGACGACCCGCCCAGCGTCGCGGAGACGTTCCAGGCCCAGGTCGTCGTCATGCAGCACCCGAGCGTGATCACCGCCGGCTACACGCCGGTGTTCCACGCCCACACCGCACAGGTCGCGTGTACGATCGAGTCGATCGACCAGAAGATCGACCCGTCGACCGGCGAGGTCGCCGAGGAGGACCCGGACTTCATCAAGTCCGGCGACGCCGCGGTCGTCACCGTCCGCCCCCAGAAGCCGCTCTCGATCGAGCCGTCGAGCGAGATCCCGGAGCTGGGGAGCTTCGCCATCCGCGACATGGGGCAGACCATCGCGGCCGGCAAGGTCCTGAGCGTCGAAGAGCGATAGATGCCCGAGCAACAGGCCCGCGTCCGACTGACGGGGACGAGCCCGGAGGATCTGGACGACATCTGCGACGACGTCCGCGAGATCGCGGAGAAGACGGGCGTCTCGCTTTCGGGGCCCATCCCGCTCCCGACGACGGAGCTCAACGTGCCCGCGCGGAAGTCCCCCGACGGTGAGGGGACGGCCACGTGGGAGCACTGGGAGATGCGGGTCCACAAGCGGCTGATCGACATCGACGCGGACGAGCGCGCGCTCCGCCAGCTGATGCGGATTCAGGTCCCGAACGACGTCTCGATCGAGATCGTCCTCGAGGACTGAGCGGCCTTCCGTTCTCACGTTTTCTCCGCCGGGTAGCGACGGCGCCGGTGACGCCCCGGCGACGAGGAAGCGCAACGTTCAAACCGCTCCCCCGCGTCGATTCGGGTGCGGGCTCGTAGATCAGTGGTAGATCGCTTCCTTCGCAAGGAAGAGGCCCTGGGTTCAAATCCCAGCGAGTCCACTCGCGTTACGCTCGTTCGGTAATCGCCACAAGGCGGCCCTTCTTTATATAACCACTACACCGTTAAAGTCGCGTATTCGCCCCGTCCTTCGGCGTCGATTGCCGGTTGTGTTTTGATGATTTCTTTGAGCGACCCGATAGCCGTATACCCGTTAGCAATAATGACGGCACGCGCGCCAATCACGTTCAACGGCGCGATGAGCAGGCGGTACTCATCAAACTACACCGATGAAGTACCTACACTCAGATGCGGAAACGCGCAACAGCGCGGTGGAACAAATCTGGTAGGATAGACTCACTCAATCGCCGGCCGTAGGTCACGCCAGCGAAAATCAGCCGTCTCCTCGTTTTCGAGTTCGACACGGTAAATCGTCGCGTCGCGGTCGTCGCCGGTCACTACGCCGCCGTCGTCGCCGAGTACCTTCACGACCGTTCCGTGAACCCCGTGGTACCGTTCGTGATCGGGATCTGTTTCGTCGGGAATGTCTACCCGCACGCGGTCGCCGTTGGTGAAGCGGTTCATTCGCGTTGGAACGCGATGAGGCGGGGATGTGGGTTAGTTCTTCTCACGTCTGCGGAGAAGTCCTAAGGGGAAAGACTCCACAACAGGTGACAATGTTCCAGATAGATGTTGGGACACTACTCCGAATTTCAACCGTATTGGTATCCCTTGGAGTAGTCTCTACCCCAATTCTCTACCCCCGCTACTCTCTGTTCTCACGTCGTTCGCGCAACGGCGTTCACCGACTTCAACAGGTACGTGAGGAACACGATGAAGTTCGACTTGCGTACTTAGAAGAAGGTGAGAATGGGTTCAAACAACTTGTTGAGGTCGCGGAGTTGATGTTTGGTTACAATGGAGACGCAGAGCGGCTTTGTTTGGCTGTTGGTAGTCCCAAAGACTTGGGAGAGTTCACCGGGTTCGGAATGCAGTACGGAATTGGGGACAATGGAGTACTCTACATTGAGGAAGCCGATGGTCAGAAAGAACTGCTCCGATGGGAGGCGTGGAGTCCAACAACCACCCTCGAACTGGAAAAGTTGTCCAGAGGCACTCGCCTAAGAGCGCAAGAAAGGAGCCACACGATTACAGTCGTCTTAGCAGTCTTGTGGGCAACCTTGTCTATTGTGACTGTCGTATAATCACTCCATCTCAGTCCACTCGAACCCACACGCCTCACAAGTGTAGTGTTCCTTTGTGACGGTCGGCTCGTCCTTCTCGAACATCCACACGTCGCGGTCGTCATCACAGCGCGGGCAAGGTTCGTCGGTCTTTTGAGCAACAGGCATAGTCAGTCGGGGAGTTCCTTCTCGCCGGCGAGGTAGCAGTCGAAGCACGGGAAGCCTCCTGAGAGTTTCGAGCAATCGCACTCCTCGCGTTCGTCGTCGATGACGCCGCCGGCCTCCTCGCGTCTTTCCTTGGGAATCACGCCACCATCGGCGCGAACCCGCTCGGCGAGGGTCTTGGAACCTATTCCTTCGGTGTCTTGGGTGGGGGTAGAGTAGTCAACAGCCGCTTGCAAAACGACCGGGCCGCCGATTGTTGCCAGCGCGACCTTGTGCTTGCAGTCGTACTCCTCGTTATACTTGTCAGCGGGACACTCGCACTCGGCGGGAACGAGAAGCCCGTCGCGATCTTCGACGCCGACGAGATACGAGTGGTCGTCTTTCTCACACCCGTAACTTGCGTTCGTCACTCGAACGAGGTGGGGTGCTTCGACGCCAAACTCGAACTGCTCCCACCCAACGCGCTTCGCCGTCTTCGCACCAAAGCTCAGTTCCTCAACGATGCGCTTATCAGCCGTAGTCGGTATATCTTCCATTGGCTTTCTCTCCACAGAAGGCCACCGTCCGGCGTCTCCAGCGCCGGGCGTTTTCCGAACAGCCACGCCCCGAGGGACGGCTACCTCCTCGGCTTTTCCTACGCAGGAAGCCCATATATAGTTTCCTTTGTAGGAAACAACTTTACGGCTACGGCTGATAACGGAGAGTATGAGCGATGAGGGCGGGGATTCACGACAGCAATATTCTGATGAGGAGTTCCTACAGGCGGTTCGTGATCGGCAACCTGCGTCCACAGGTGAGGTGGCAGACGTGGTCGGCTGTACGCGCCGGAACGCTGACTATCGACTGCGTCGGCTCCGCGATGAGGGCGCGGTTGACGCGAAAATGGTGGGGAACTCTCTTGTGTGGTTCCCGATAGAAGATCAGCCAAACCAGCAGAAAGACCGTTGAGAGAAACATATCGGTATCTTTATGCTGATACACGTTGTGTATAGAGTGAGGGCAATTCGGACGGAGTAATGTGGTTTTGCTGTGGTAGTTCGGTACGGCATTGCTGATTAGTATCGGTATCCAGAGTAGTTTGTCCGGAAGACTCGGTCCTATCTATACCGCGATGAGGGCGGGAGTGTTGGTTCAGTTCAGCGGTGGGATTCAATTCGTGAACTTCAGACCACAGCGGTTGGATCCACAGCAGAAGTGAACTCCACTACTCGAAGTCTATCCCGGCCTCATCGCAATTGGACTCGGTGAGTTAATCCTCTGAATTACTCCGCGAACTACCTCTCTCTGTTGTCTCTCTCCTTCTTTTCTGCCAATGCTCAGCAGATCAGCCGGGACTGCTTAAGCGAACACCCCCCTCCTCATCGCGTTAAGGATGGGGAAGAAACACGGACAGCGCCCATCGGTTAGGACACCGGGGAGCGGGCGTGTGCGCATACTTACGTAACCCCGCCTCAGTATTCTGTCGATTTTGACTGCAATCTCGGAGATCTACCATTCGACAGCTCTCGACGGATTCCAAGTGGGCAGCTTTTGTCGTCGCTTCACGCGTCGAATTTCTCGACATACGAGTCTCGGGAACTGAATGTATGCAGGATCTTGTAGGTGTGCTGTGGGTCTGTGCTATTCGACTACAACGACTGGTTCGCAGGGCGTCGCCGAGAAATCAAGGAGTGACTGGAAGACGACGATCAGGAGTATCGTGAGTATCTGAACGAGGAGTACGCCTACGTCTACCGGGGATGGGAGTTCACATCGGTGCCACCCGAGAGAGTGGGATCGGAGTAGTATAAAATTTACAGGATACTAAACTATCTGGTAGTTTGGGTTCTCATACTATCGCTGCGCCCAAAACCACGAGAGGTACCACGATGAGGGCGCGAGGATCGAGCCGGTACATCGCGTTGCCACTCTACGGGTTGCCATACTGTTCTACGTTCTCTGTGGGGCCACTCAGGAGACTGCCAAACGTGTACTCAATCCAAAATGCGACTCAATAGTACACTACGGAACTACAACCCACAGAGCTGTACCGTGGATAGTTCATATTCAACTCAAAGGTCTATATCTACAGCAAATCTGGAGTATAAGCCCCTGCCTCATCGCATTGAACTTTACGAGTTTAACTATGAGTTGTTGATGAGGAAGCACTCTGTAGTGGCCCATTAGTAGCGGCACACCGCAGAGCGCACGCGTGGGGCGCAAGCAGGAGGCTATGTGACGGTGAGTTGTGCCCCGTAGTGTAGAGCGATTCTAAGGCAGCTGACACTCTCGTGGTGAAATACTACGGGGGTTTGTGTACCCTACATCATCTCAAAAAAGAACCGCACAGGAGGCCGCACAGCGCGTTGTGTGACGTGGAGCATTTCAGCAGAGTTCAGACGATCTCAACACACCTTCGAGTGCTACGGACAGAGCAAGGTGAGAGAATCTACGTAAGGCAACACACGACCCACAGAATAATCCCACAAGGTTTCGAGAGGAAGTCTTCATTAAAGAAAACAAACTGCTCTGTGGGCTTGCTGTGCGTTTCGGATGGGATGCAGTAGGTGTTCTCCCATCGCTCGGCAGAAATAGAGGTGAAAATTTACTATATTTTTCTGGTAGTTCTCCCAATATACCTGATTACTTATGTATAACTCTCTCCTTTTGCACGGCATATTCCTCTCACTCACCTTTTTGACAAGCGAACGTATTGGGCTGATTAATGCCGGACGCCTCCGCTCTCCACGACTCCTTGCGTTCAATCGCTGAGCAGACGGACGAAGATATGAGCGAGCGGGACGTTGAGAATCTGTTTCTCGAACGCGGATTCTATGATGCCCTGGATTACGAGGGCACGGGCACGGATCTGAGAAGCGAGTTCACACTTCCCGACGACCGACGCCCGGACTACATTACTCTTGACTCGAACGAAGCTGTGACTGCGGTGTATGAGTTCAAGACGACAGGACGCGATCTACCCACTCACGAATCGCAGTTGTTCGGGTATATGGAGTTCTTGCGGGCCGAGTACGGAGTACTGACTAACGGGGAGGAGTTGCGGCTCTATCGACGCGGCGTCGATTCACCCCTCCTCGTGGCGTCGATGGCGTCGATTACTGAGAGTGATGCTCGCGACCTCGTGAGTGCGCTTCAGAAACGCGAGTTCGATCTAACGAGTGCGGATGACGTGAACCAGTTCCTCGAAGATCTCGACCCAATTCCCCTTGACGAGCAGGCCGAACTCGGGCAGGAACACTTTTTCGACACCTTCCGGCTCGAAGAAGGCAGTCCGTTCGCCGATCTCGTGACCGGGATGATGGACTTGCTCGAAGAACTCCGCGATGAGCGGGAAGCGAAGTTCGTCAAGGGGGCGTACGATTTCTGGGAAGCGACCTACGCGAGCGAACCGGACGAGGTACCAGACTCGTGGGAGCCGTTTATCGACGGAAACCAGTCGCTACGGGACTTTATGTTCTGTCTCGAAAGCGGCCACGCCCTCCTCGCGCGTCTCCTCCTTGCGAAAGCGACGGAAGACCACGACTTCTTCGCGGGAACCGGATACGACGGGATGGACGACTATTTCCGGGGCTTGCAGGGGTTCGGCCAAAGCATCAATCTCGACGCCTTCCCCGTCGCCGCCGACAACCTCATCGACGATATGCAGGATCAGTTAGTGGAGGGTCTGTTCCAAGACGACATTTTCGTGTGGTGGACTGATGGCTACGAGGAGCAACTTTCACGAGGGCACGAATCCGGGCCGAATCAGTTCGAGGCCGTCGCCGAGGGGCGGGGAGACTCAGATATTGAGCGAATTAGCCAGCCAACACGAGAACGTTTCAGCCGCGCCGTCGCCGAGGTCTTCTTCAACGTTCTCCGGTTCGACTTCGGTAACGTCGAAGGCGACCTCCTCGGCGACCTCTATCAACGGTACTTCGACCCGGAAACGCGCAAAGCCCTTGGGGAGTTCTACACTCCACAACCCGTCATCGACTACATTATGGACGGCGTCGGGTACGAGCGTGGCGTCTCAAACGAGCGCCTCATCGACCCGGCCTGTGGGTCTGGAACCTTCCTTGTCGAAGCCGTCGAACGATACCTCACAGAGGTAGAGCGGTATGAGGACGACCCGGACTGGAAAGACCACCTCCAAGACCTCTGTACGCGCCCCCGAATCGTCGGACTCGACATTCATCCGTTCGCCGTTCTGATGGCACAGATTCGGTTCGTCGTCGCAATTCTCCCGGCATACCGCGAAGCGAAGCAGTCCTACCCGGACTACACCATTCGCCGGCTCCCCATCTACCGAACGGACACCCTTCGGAACGAGCGCGAACTAACGGGAGCTGATCTCGGCGACGATGGGACGCGACAGATGACGTTCGATGCGATGACCGAGGACGAGCAGGACGTGAGGATTCCCGTCCCGCTCCCCGTCGAAGTTGACGAGGATGAAGTCGCAGAAACGGAAGACGGGTTCCTCGTTCGTCGCGTTCGGATGCCGCTATTCGACACCATTCAGTTGGAGACTGGTGTTGGGAACTTCGGGGAGTATTTCGCGGCTCTGCAAGGTGTACTGGACACCGTCAAAGACCATATGGCTCTCGCCGAGGAGTTCGGCGACGACTTCGACTGGACGTACCAGAGCGGCCTTGAGGAGCGAATCAACGAACACACCGATCAGGAATATTCGGGCGTGGAGGAGTTCTTCACCCCCTACGTCGAAGATATGCTTGAGAACGTTCGGTACCTCAAGGAGGAACACAACGACGGGCGGCTGTTCAAGATCTTCGAGGATACGGTACTGGCGCTGGTCGTGAAGAACTATATGGAGTATGACTACGTCGTGGGCAACCCCCCCTACGTCCGTATTCAGAACCTCCCCGACAGCCAGAAGGAAATGATGGATACCCTCTACGACGCGACGACGGGGAACTACGACATTTACTGTCCGTTCTACGAGCGGGGACTCGACTGGCTTCGAGAGGACACCGGCAAACTCGGATTCATCACGCCGAATCAGTTTATGGTCACGGACTACGGGGAAGGTCTTCGCCGTGTCCTGCTCGAAGATAGCGAAATCAGAGAGGTGTACGACTTCCGCGACTCCGGGGTGTTCGAGGACGCCACAAACTACCCGGCTATCGTCATTCTCGAAGACGAACCCGATGAGGCCGCGAGAGAAGACAACGAGATCCGATGCGTGAGGGTCAAAGCGAATACCGATGAGGAAAGTGACCGGGAGTTGGACGAGGCCATCATCGCGTCGGTACGCGAGAATCGAAGCGAGCCGGGGTACTCTGACGAGTTCATCGACGTGTTCGACTATCCACAGCGGAAACTCTCGGCAGAGGAATACTGGCCGTTGATGCCCCCCGAGGAGTTGCAGGTGTTCGAGAAGTTGGAAGCGGAAAGCACCGAGAATTTCGGCGAGATCACCGATGCCATCTTCGCGGGAACGCAAACGAGCGCGAATAAGGTATATCTGGTCAAGCCCGTCAATGCTGACCGGATTGAGCCGGAAGATGGGGGAGAAACAGTTCGTGTTGTTCCTACAGGTGAAAACCGCGAGTATGAGATTGAAACAGACCTTCTCTGTCCGTGGCTGAAAGGGAAAGACGTTGAGCGATGGCGGGGCGAATGGTCGGGCCTACACGTTATTCTCCCTCACTACGTCGAAGGAGAAGGAGACGACGCAACAACGAAGGCATACGATGCTGAGTATCTACAGGAAGAACTTCCGCTGACGTGGGACTACTTCGATGCCCATCGTGAACAGTTGGAAAGCCGGGAGAGCGGGCGAATGAGGGGGAGGGAAGATTGGTACGCGTTCATCTATCCAAAGAGTCACGAGCGATTCGAGAAGCCAAAGATTATCGGCGCACATATCTCCACAAAGGCTCGGTTTATGCTGGATAGCGAAGGGATGTGGTACTTCAAAACAGCATACGGTATCGAACTGGATGACGCATATCGCGACCTCACCGAGGAGATGGCTTGCCAACTCAACTCGAAGGCTCTGGATTTCTACTTCAAGCACATCACGACGGTCAAGATGGGTGGATTCTACGAATACCGTTCACAGTACGTCGAAAATCTTCCCTGCATCACCGAGGAGGATGCAGGCGTCTTCGGAACAATGCGTGAGCGAGCAGGAGAGATAGTTGACTCCATCGACCTTGACAGCAAGACCGACCGCTTCCCTGAAGCGTATCTCGGCGAATATGACGGGGAACTGGAATACATCTCCTACGAATGGCAGACCCGCAGGTATCCAGTCAACGCTGAAGTCCAAGGTGACGTGGAGGGAGACTTCACGGTACAAGCCGGGCGGTCGGACGTGATCAACGATCCTGCGATGTACTCCGAAGACCGTGAAGCCCGGATGAGCCGCGCCGAGTACGTCCACGCCGCCGTGGATGGTCGCAACGTCAAGAGTGGAGAGGAAACGACCATTCCCATCCCTCGGAGCGACGACGGCGTCGAAGAACTACTGAGCCGTCTCAATGACGACCGCGATGAGGTGGCGGCGACGAACATCGACGACCTCGAAGCAGAGATCGACGACGCCGTGTACGATCTGTTTGACTTGACGGAGGACGAGCGCGAGGTCGTGGAGGACTACCTCGAAGTGTTCTGACTGCTCCGCCTCATCGCACTTCGATCTCGCACAACTCACAAGAGGGTTATTCTCACTATGGAGCTGTATGAACGCAGGCCCACACAAGTTTTTAGCACAGAAACCAGATTCTCTCATTAACGTAATGAATCTGAATCCGGCCATACTCTTCTTCTCCATCGTAGGTGCCGTGTTCTCTTTCCTGATTTGGAGAAGTAGCGAATCCAGAGACCTCTACTCACAGCAAGAAATAATCCGAAATGAACATCTGAGCGATGAAGACGATGACCCGATAACGATTCCGTTCATCGTCAACAGCAGCCGGTTATTTTTGATTATCTCAATAGACTACATCAAATGCTACGAACCCGAATCCTCTCGTTACTACCGGGTCAAGCGGCTCATTTTCGGGAGTAATGGTAATACTATGGTCAAACTGTCGATTAAATGGAACGACTTCCCCGACGAGATGCCCGAACTTGGTGGTCTAAATCTGGAACGGGCCATCAGTCAGTTGGACGATACCGGAGAGTTTGACGGAAAGGTAGCCCGTTCGGGATTCAGTAAACAAGACATAGAGATATTCTCAACCCGGCCGAGAAAGGTTGACAGAGAACTCAAAACGTTCTTCAATTTAATCGAGGAGGCGGTCGAACAGGAGATCGAGGAACATCAAGCTGTGGAGGAGACTGAAGTGGGAGATGGGTGACTCCGGCTCCCCGCCTCCTCGCGTATCAACTCAGTCGAGCAAAACAGAACGGACTTCCAAGGAATTGGGGCTGTCGTCTTTTGTTCAGTGAATCAGATGCGTATTAGAGTGGGGTAACACTCTTTTTGATTGTGGATGGATAGCATCCTATGGTAGAATATGAAGAACGTGTTTATGCCGAGATACAGTTCACAAATGAAGAAGACACACCGGCTTCTGAATTAGCAGAATTATTGTCGCAACTCGAAGACCTATATCAGACATTTATAAGGAACTCAGGGGTAATCCAAGATATATCCCCATCTCAGATGAACGAAGAGGTGTTTTACGATGACACTGCCAGAGACACTTTCGTAGGCCGTCTCCATAGATACGGAGTATTAGGCGACATTCGCGATCTACAGCCACACTACGACCCACAGTCACGCGTACGTCGATATATCTACTTGAGCGATGAATATGAGGGCCTGAATATTAGGCGGATTCAAAAAGAAAGTCCGCTTCTAATTGGTCTAACTGGAAGCAGTCTATTTATCGCCGTGCTATGGGTCATCGGGGGTATTGAGTATCGGAGAAAAGAGGTGGTGCAAGTTGATGAAGAGGGGAACCAAGAGAAGGAAATAACTAAAGAGTTTAAATTTGATGCGACCTCAACGAAGGACTTAGTAGAAGAGATTCGGGAGTTCTTTGAGTGAATCTAAGTCAGACATCTATCAGGTAATCTTCTCGCCGTTCCATCTGCTCGTTTTTCGTCGCTTTGTCGTAGTGCTTGTCCATTACCTCGTGGCTCATATCCACGCGGTCAGCAGTCACGTCCTTCGGCTGACCAGCGTTCAAGGATTCCGTCACGTACCCCCGTCGAAGCGCGTGAGGACTCACGGAAGCAGGGCACTTACTCGCGGTATTGTAAGAGGTCGCTTCGCACTCATCGAGGTCGCGTTCCATTGGACACTCTCCTGTGTAGTGACAGGGGCGAGTCACCGTGTAGATGTTCCGCTGGATGGTGGAAGGTTCGCATCGTTTTCCGTGAGACGACGTGAGTAGCGGCGTGCGTCCGTGTTCATCCTCATCATCGGGATGGTTGAACCGAAGATAGTCCCGTAGCACGCTGGCAACCTCGTCGGTTATGCGCACGTCACGCTCTCCCCGACTCTTGTTCTTCAGCGGCGTTTCGGTTTCCGGTCGATGACGAACACGGAGGTATGGGTTCGCACCGTCCTCAAAGTCACGCTTGTCGAGTCCGTACAGCGAACTCCGTCGCATTCCGGTCTTCCACAGAACAGAGAAGATGACGTGACGGAGGCTCACGTACTCGTGCTTATCCAGATAGGTCAGAATCTCGGTCGCCTCGTCGCTCGTCAGGATGCTATCTGCAACCTCGTCCTCGCGGTTCGGCTTCGGAACACGAACCAACTGGTGCATCCCCTCGGGGACGGCGTCGATGTGTTCGCAGAAGTGGACAAACCCCTTGATGCAGGTCATATCGGTCTTGAGCGTGATTGTCTTCACGCGCTCCAGCCGCCACTCTTTGAACTGTTGTATTTCGTCGCTCGACAGCGTGTTGAGCGTCTTCACTCCTGCCTCATCACATAACCAATCACAGAAACCGTTTAGCGTGGTCTGATAATTCGACAGCGTCGAATCCGTAACGTCTGTAGATTTGTCTTTCAGGTAGCGGTTCATCGCTTCGTGCGGTGGGATTGCGTTCATTCTCGTACCTCGAATCACCGAACGCGCCCACGCAGTTGGATGCGGGCACGCAGAGTAGTGCATTGCGTGCCCTTCCTCACGACCGCTTGGCGGCCTCCCTTTGCGGTCTCGGGGGAGGCTATTCGCCAAGCGAAGAGGCCCTGGGTTCAAATCCCAGCGAGTCCATGTTTCTGCGCCGCGAGCAACGGTCGCGAGCGGCGCAGAACTCACACGAGCGGGATTTGAACCCCTGGAAGTCGCAGCGCCGAGCGAAGCGAGGCGACCGTCTTCC
>NZ_BBJN01000010.1 GCF_000739555.1 Halolamina rubra | reverse complement strand
GCGCCCGAGTCGGCGTCGGCGTCGCCCGTCGTCGCCGTCCCGCGCTCGGTCGCCTCCTCGAGGGTGACCTTCCGGGTGTCGCCGACGAGCTCGGCCATGTCGGTGCCGTCTTCGAGCGCGGTCTCCTTCTTCACGCGGTAGTTGCCGCCGTCGGTCGTGTAGCAGTCGCCGGGGTGAAAGAAGTACCAGTCCTCGCGGTCGAACCGGACGCCGATGCGGGGTTTGGCGCCGAAGTTCTGGGCGAAGTAGACGAGCGCCTGTACCTCCTCGCCGGTGAGGTAGATCGGGTCGCCAGAGGACGACTTGGCCTCGATAGCGTAGAACGCGTCGCCGTTGCCCGCGAGCACGTCGGGGAGCTCCCGCTGGGTCGCGGCGCCGCTCGCTGGCGCGCGCATGACGGCGAAGCCGGCGTCGTCGAGGCGGTTGACGAGCTCGCGCTCGCGCCGGTCGCCTTTCTTGTTCGTCGGCATTACGTAGCTGTCCGGTACGGGGCGCCAAAAGGCGGTCGGTGACGAGTCAGTCGTGCGAGTCGGGCGCGTCGACGCCCCGCGGAACTCGATCAGGTCCCGTGCTGCCAGGAGTCCATGTACTCGCGCTGCTCGTCGCTGAGGCTGTCGAACGCCACGTCCTCGGCGGCGAGTTTCACCTCGGCGACCTCCTTGTCCAGTTCGTCCGGTACCTCGTGGACGCCGGCGTCGTAGGCGTCGCCGTTCTCGACGAGCTCCCGGACACAGACCGCCTGGATCCCGAAGGACTGGTCCATCACTTCGACGGGGTGACCCAGTCCGACCGGCGCGGCGAGGTTGACGAGTCGCCCCTCGGCGAGCACGTTCAGGCGGCGGCCATCGGCCATCTCGAACGACTCGACGCCGTCGCGGGCCTCGTAGCGGTCGACCGCGAGGTCGTCGAGGTCGTCGAGGTTGATCTCCACGTCGAAGTGGCCCGCGTTCGCGAGCAGGACGCCGTCCTGCATCGCCTCGAAGTGCTCGCGGGTGATCACGTCCTTGTTCCCGGTGGTCGTGATGAACACGTCGCCCTCCTTCGCGGCCTCGGCCATCGGCATAACGTCGTACCCCTCCATGTGCGCCTCGAGCGCCTTCCGGGGCTCGACCTCACAGACGACCACGTTGGCGTCCTGTCCCGCGGCCTTCTTCGCGACGCCCTTGCCGCAGTAGCCGTAGCCGGCGACGACGACGGTCTTGCCGGCCCAGGAGAGGTTCGTCGTCATCGCGATCGCCGACAGCGCCGACTCGCCCGTGCCGTGGACGTTGTCGAACAGGCGCTTCATCGGCGTATCGTTCACCGCGAACATCGGGTAGTTCAGCTCGCCGTCGTCGTCCATCGCGCGCAGTCGGTGGACGCCGGTGGTCGTCTCCTCGGCGCCGCCGACGATGGAGTCGATCAGTTCGGGGTGTTCCTGGTGGATGCGGAACACCATGTCCGCGCCGTCGTCGACGGTGATCGTCGGCTCGTGGTCGATGACCGACTCGATGGCGGCGTAGTAGTCCTCGTCGTCGACGCCCCGGACGGCGTAGGAGGTGACGTTCTCCACGTCGTCCAGCGCGACGGACACGTCGTCGTGCGTCGAGAGTGGGTTGCAGCCGGTGACCGCGACCTCGGCGCCGCCGAGGGCGAGCGTCTCGACGAGGATGGCCGTCTTCGCCTCGACGTGCATCGCCATCCCGATCGTCTCGCCGGCGAACGGCTGTTCGGCCTCGAACTCCTCGCGGAGCGACCGGCAGATGGGCATGTGCTGGAGCGCCCAGTCCATCTTCCGGCGACCCTCCTCGCGGAGGGCGTCGACGTCCTCGACGTGCGCGGTGACGCGCTCGTAGGAACTCATGGCCGTTGGTTTCGGGAGTGGGAGCAAAACGGTGTCGAACGGGAGCGCGGCAACGGGCAGCCGCGCTCGCTGAATGTGTGGCGCGGCGACGGGCAGCCGCGCCGGTCGGAAGGTGGTCCCGGCAACGGTCAGCCGCGCTCGCTGAAAGTGTGGCGCGGCGACGGGCAGCCGCGCCACTCCGAAAGTGTATCACGCGGCGACGGGCAGCCGCGCCACTCCGAAAGTGCATCACGCGGCGACGGGCAGCCGCGCCACTCCGAAAGTGCATCACGCGGCGACGCTCAGCGCTCCACCGGTCGGAGGAACGTCACCGCGATCCCGGAGAGGACGGCCATCGCCGCCCCCAGCAGGAACGAGGCCGACCAGCCGATGACGAGCACCAGCGCACTGGCGATCGTGCCGGCGAACACCCCGCCGAACAGCTTGGCCGTGTACAGCGCCGCGTAGTTCTCCGAGGAGTAGCGCCGGCCGTAGTAGTCCGCGACGAGGTTCGGGAACACGGCGAACATCGGCGTGCGGAAGAACGCCGCGGCGCCGACGAGGCCGACGAAGCCGGTCGCGATCCCCTGCGCGCCGAGCGCGACGGCGCCGGCCAGCGAGAGCCCACAGAGAACCAACGAGGCGGCGACGGTGCGGCGTCGACCCAGCCGGTCCGAGAGGCTGCCGCCGATCACGACGCCGCCGGCCTCCGACAGCGCGACGGCGGACGCGCTCGCCGTGGCGGCCGCCGCCGGGAGCGACAGCGCCGAGGCGAAGGAGACGATCTTCCCGATGATCATCAGCCCCACGCCGTTGGTGGCGGCGAACACGACGTACAGCAGCCAGAACTGCCACGTCCGGACCGACTCCCGCCAGGTCCACGCCCGCTCGTCGGGCGCCGCCGAGGCGGCGTCGTCGGTGGCCGACGTGCGTGGCGGGTCCCGCAGCACCACCGCCGCCAGGACGGCGCCGCCGCCGGCGACCGCTGCGAGCACGAACATCGTCCCCTCGAACGCCTCGCCGACGCTGCCGCGGATCGTCGGGATCGCCAGGAAGCTGAGCCCGCTGAACGACATCCCGACCACGCCGGTCGCGAGCCCCCGGCGGTCGCGGAACCACTTCACGGGCGTGTTGACGGCGACGGTGTAGACGGCGCTCACGCCGACGCCGCCGAGCGCGTAGCTCACCGCGGCCACGGGCAGGGAGCCGGCGAGCGCGAGGCCCACGAACCCCCCAGCCAGACAGAGCGCCCCAGCGAGCAGCGGGATCCGGGGGCCGTACCGGTCGCGCACCCAGCCCGCGGGGAACTGCCCGAGCGTCTGGAAGACGACGAACAGGGTGAACACGGTGCCGAGCGCCGACTCCGGCGCCCCCAGCCGCCCGCCGAGCGGGAGCCGGATCGACGACCAGCCGAACTGGTAGACGCCCGCGGCGCCGAGCGCCACGGCCGCGGTCGCGACCAGCTCCCAGCCCGAGAACCGGAGCTCGCTGCGGTCCATCGCGAGCAGTCAGGCCACCCGGCTAACCAGATCGGCGGCCTGCTCCTCGGCGCGCTCCCGGATCGCGGCCGCGTCCAGCGTCTCGATCTCCCCCTCCTCCATCAGCACCTGCCCGTCACAGACGGTGTGGCGCACGTCCTGGCCGGTGGCCGCGTAGGCGAGGTGGCTCACGAGGTCGTGTGCCGGCGTCAGGTGCGCGGCGTCGAGATCGACGACCGCGAGGTCGGCGTTCGCGCCCGCCTCGATCCGGCCGGAGTCGAACCCCAGCGCCGCCGCCGACCCCTCGGTGGCCATCCGGACCGCCGCGCTCGCGGGCACCGCGGCGGCGTCGTCGGCGCCGAGCTTCCCCAGCATCGCGGCGTCGCGGATCTCGTCGAACATGTCGAGGTCGTTGTTCGACGCCGCGCCGTCGGTGCCGAGGCCGACGGCGACGCCCGCCTCCAGCAGCTCGGCGACGGGCGCGATCCCCGAGGCGAGCTTCGCGTTCGAGGCCGGGCAGTGGACCGCCGCGGCCTCGCTGTCGGCGAGGCGGTCGATCTCGGACCCGTCGACGTGGACGCAGTGGGCGAGGAAGTCGCCGTCCTCGAGGAGGCCCACCTCCTCGGCGTACGCCAGCGGGCGGACGCCGCGGTCGTCGACGATGGGCTCGACCTCGTCGACGGTCTCGTTGGCGTGGATGTGGACCGGCACGTCGGCGTCGCGGGCGCGCTCGACGGCCTCGCGGAGCAGTTCCTCGTTCACGGTCGTCAGCGAGTGGGGCATCACCGCCGTCGAGATCCGGCCACCGGCGAGCCCGTCGTACTGTTCGGCGAAGTTGACGCTCGTCTGCATGTCCTCCCGGGCGTCCTCGTCCTCTTTCCCGACCGAGACGAACCCGTGGCCGAGCAGCGCGCGCAGCCCCGACGCCTCGACGACGCCGGCGACGTGGGGCTCCTCGAAGTACATGTCCGCGAAGCCGACCGTGCCGGTGCGGATCATCTCCACCGCCGCGAGCTCCGTGCCGATCCGGATGTCCTCGGCAGTGAGTTCGGCCTCGACCGGCCAGATGTCCTCCTGTAGCCACGCGTCGAGCGCCTTGTCGTCGGCGTAGCCGCGGAGCAGCGTCATCGCGGCGTGGCCGTGGGCGTTGAGCAGCCCCGGGACGACGAGCCCGCCCGCGGCGTCGAGCGTCTCCTCGGCGGTGGCGTCGATCTCGCCGGGGGCGGCGACGCGCTCGATCGTGCCGGTGGACTGGTCGATCAGCACGTCCGAGGCGCTGATGGAGTGGTCGGGGTGGAGTACGCGTCCGTTCGTGACGTGGAGCGTGGTCATGCCGGAACGGTCGGCAGCGAGGGGGTGTTAACCCGTCGTTCTGCTGCTGTGAACGGCGGGGCCGATCCCTAGATCGGCGCCGAGCCGATCAGCGCGATCAGGCTGAACAGGATCGCGCCGAGGATGACGCTCACCACGAAGTGGATCACGACGACGCCGGCCAGCAGCCGGCCGTCGAGGTCGTGGAGCTGGCGGAAGGCGAGGGCGTCGACGGCCAGCGCGGCCCCGAGCGCGAGGAACGGCGAGAACTCGAACGTCGCCGCGAGGAAGGCGATGGCCGCGATCGACGGGCCGACGACCGCGTGCCGGCGGAGCGACACGTCGCCCAGCAGGTTGCGGGCGGCGACGAAGGCGGTCAGCGAGAGGAAGGCGGCGAACAGCAGGTACGTCGCGAGGATCGACACCGTCGTCGACTGCAGCGGGGCCTGCAGCACGGCGAACTCGGAGCCGGCTGCCAAGGAGAACGGGACGGACACGGCCGCTCAGCCCAGCAGGCCGAGCTCGTTCAGCCGCTCGGTGATCACGTCGACGGCGTCGGCGGCGTCGGCCGGCTCCTTCCCGCCGGTGATGACGAGCTTCCCCGAGCCGAACAGCAGCGCGACCACGTCGGGCTCCTCCAGCCGGTAGACGAGGCCGGGGAACTGCTCGGGCTCGTACTCGATGCTCTCCAGCCCGAGGCCGATCGCGATGGCGTTGAGGTTGAGGCTCTCGCCGAGATCGGCGCTGGTGACGATGTTCTGGACCGTGATCTCCGGCTCCTCGTCGATGGGGATGCTGAGGTCGCGCAGCTTCTCGAAGACGATGTGGAGACTCTCGTGGACGTCGTCGGTCGACTTCGCGCCGGTGCAGACGATCTTCCCCGAGCGGAAGATGAGCGCGGCGGATTTGGGCTCCTGCGTGCGGTAGACGAGCCCGGGGAACTGCTCGGGGTCGTAGTCGGCCCCTTCCAGATCCATGGCGACGCTCTGGAGGTCGAGCTCCTGGCCGATGCCCGTCGAGGCAACGACGTTCTCGATGGTGATCGTCTCCTTGGAATCGGTCATCGCTTTAAGGGTCGTCGGTGAGGTTTAAATAGGTTGGTGGGACCGACGGGCCGGAACTGCCAGCAGTGAGTGGGAGACGGGAGCGGAGCGGTAGCCTCTTTCCGACCCCGCACCCACACCCGGGCGTGTACTGTCTCGAACTCGCCGGC
This sequence comes from Halolamina rubra, assembly GCF_000739555.1. Classification (GTDB taxonomy): domain Archaea; phylum Halobacteriota; class Halobacteria; order Halobacteriales; family Haloferacaceae; genus Halolamina; species Halolamina rubra. Next base: position 57,765 of record NZ_BBJN01000010.1, on the reverse strand, counting down.
GAGGACGACGCCTTCGCGGCCCGGGAGGCCGCAGCCGCGGCCGCCGGCGTCGAACGGCTCGCGCCCGGGCTGGCCCGCGCGGGCCACGTCGACCGGGACCGGCTCCGCGGGCTCGCCTACACCCACGCCGCCGACGAACTGCTCGCGACGGCCGCGGCGAGCGTCGACGCCGCCGCGACGGCACTCGAGGCGGCCTCCCTCGACCGCGAGGGGACCGTCGCGGTCCGGGCCCGCGACGTGCGGGGGCTGACGGGCGTGAGCACGCGCGAGGCCGAGCGACGGCTCGGGGGCGTGCTGGTCGACCGCGGGTTCGCCGTCGACCTCGACGAGCCGGACCACGAGCTCCGGGCGCTGTTCTCCGCCGACGACGGGCTGGCCGACCCCGACAGCGACGCGGCGGCCGCCGAGCAGGGGCAGGTCCCCCCGAGCGAGGGCGTCTGCGTGCTCGGCTGGCTCGACTGCGAGTCCGAGCGCGACTTCGGCGAGCGCCAGCCGACGGATCGCCCGTTCTTCCAGCCCGGGAGCATGGCGCCGATGGACGCCCGAGCGCTCGCGAACGTCGCCGGGGCGGCGCCCGGCCGGCGGATCCTCGACCCCATGTGCGGCACCGGCGGCACGCTGATCGAGGCCGGGCTCGTCGGCGCCGACCTCGTGGGCACCGACGCGCAGTGGAAGATGGTCCGCGGGACGAAGGAGAACCTCGACGCGCTGGTGCCCGCAGACCGCGACGTCGCCGTCGCCCGGGCGGACGCGACCGCGCTCCCGCTCCGGGACGGCGTCGTCGACGGCGTCGTCTTCGACGCCCCCTACGGCCGGCAGTCGAAGATCGCGACCCACGGGCTCGAGGACCTGGTCGAGGGCGCGCTGTCGGAGGCCGCCCGCGTCAGCGGCGCCGACGCGACCTGCGTGCTGATGGCCGACCGCGACTGGCGCGAGGTGGTCGGGCCGACCGACTGGCGCGTCACGGACCGCTTCGAGCGCCGGGTCCACCGGTCGCTCACGCGGCACGTCCACGTGCTCGAGAAGCCGCGCTGAGAGCCGCCTCCCGCCGACTACGCCTCGGGGTCGACGGCGACGACGCTCTCGCCGGCGGTCACGTCCTCGCCCTCTTTCACGCGCAGATCCGCGTGCTCGACGCGCTCGGGCAGGAGCACGTCCGCGCGGCTGCCGAAGCTGACGTGTCCCAGCTTGTCGCCGCGGGCGAGTTCGTCGCCGGCCTCGACGTACGGGTGGATCCGCCGCGCGAACCAGCCCGCGATCAGCGACACCTCGTACTCGCCGCAGTCGATCTCGACGCGCTCGTTGCGGTCGGAGTCCTTCGAGAACGCCGGCTTGTTCGCGCCGGGTCGGTGGCTGACCGACTCGACGGCTCCCGTCTCCGGGGCGCGGTTCACGTGCACGTCGGTGACGTTCATGAACACGCCGACGCGGATCCGGTCGTCCTCCTCGCGCACGACCGAGACGCTGCCGTCGGCGGGCGCGACGAAGCCGGAGTCGGGCGGGTGACGCTCGGGGTCGCGGTGGAACAGGATCGCGCCCAGCCCGAGCGCGACCAGTCCGAGCCCGATCGGCCCGGAGAACGGCGTCAGGAACAGGCCGGCGACGAGCGGCGGCGCGCCGTAGCGCATCGCGCCGGGGGCGAACGAGGGGCCCGGGGCCATCAGGCCTCCCCCCGGAGGGAGCGGTGGCCCGCGGCCCACGCGCTCAGCAGGTGGGTCAGGTGGATCGTGTCGTCCGACCCCTCGGTGAGGTCGAAGTCCGCCTCCCCGGCGAGCCGGTGGAGCCGGGCGAGCTTCGCCCCCGAGTAGTCGCTACGGGCCACGCGCAGCAGCTCCTGGAGCAGCTCCTCGCCGTCGTACCCCTCGTCGAGCAGGTCGTCGACGGTCGAGCGCGCCGTCGAGAAGTCGCCCTCCGCGGCGGCCCGGAGCGCCGCCGAGAGCTCGTCGTCGTGGCCCACCTCGTCGAGCACCTCGTACGCCGCCTGCATCGTCACCTCGTCGTGCTGGGCGGCGGTGGTCTGGGCGCCGAGAACGGCCTTCCGCAGGTCGCCGTCGGCGTACCCCGCGACGAACTCCAGCCCGTCGTCGTCGTAGTCGACGCCCTCGGCGTCGAGAATGTCGGCGAGCACGTCCTCGATCTCGTCGTGGCTCGGCGCCCGGACGGGGACTGGGAAGCAGCGCGACCGAATCGGCGCGATGAGTTTCGAGGGCTGGCGCGTCGCGATCACGAACTGCGTGGTGCGGTGGTGCTGCTCCATCACCCGGCGCAGCGCCTGCTGGAAGTCCTCGCGGATCGCCTCCGCGTTGTCGAGCAGGATCGTCTTGAACTCGCCCGAGACGGGCGCGTAGCTCGCGGACTCCTTCAGCACGCGGTTGATCATGTCGCGTTTGGCCATCCGGCTGCGGCCCTCGAGGAACTGCGCGAACCGGGGGTCCTCGCGGATCTCCTTCTTCGTGCGGTCGAAGAAGTCCGCGACGTTGATCTCCACGAGGTCGTTCTCGTAGTCCTCGTGGGCCTCGCGAGCCAGCGCCCGCGCGGCGGCGGTCTTGCCCGCCCCCGGCGGCCCCTGGACGACGAGGTTCATCGGCTCGTCGACGGCCCGCGCCAGTCGCTCCCGGGCGTCCTCCTGCGGGAGGTCCGCGATGGCGGGCGCGTAGCGCTCGGTCCAGAGCGGTTCGTCCATTACCGCAACGTAGCCCGGCGGGCGGTAAGAAGGTCGCGGTCCCGGGGTTCCCGGCCGCTCGAAACGCCGGTGTCCCCCGCTACAGCGCCGCGAACGCCGGGGCGGCCAGCGCCGCGGTCTCGGTCGCCGTCTCGGTCTCAGTCGACGTGTCCTCCTGCACCGGGAACGTCGCCTCGCCCTCGGCGTCGCCGCGCTCGGCTTCCAGTTCGAGTTCCTCGGCGTCGGCCGGGACGCTCACCACGAGCGTGCCGTTCTCGTCGGTCTCGCCGACGACCTCGCCGTCGACGCTAACTGCGGCGCCGTCGACGGCGCTACCGTTCCGGGTGACGCTGACGGTGACGTTCTCGCCGGCGGTCGCGTTCCCGTCGAGCGAGAGCGAGAGGGCGGCCGGTTCTTCGGTCTCAGTCTCGTTCGTCCCGGCCTCCTCGTCGTCCCGCTCCTCGATCTCGACCTGCTCGCCCGTGCCGGACTCGCTCGCGACGGGTTTGACGTTGTAGCTGCCGGAGTTCCCCCGCTTCACGACGGTGATGTCGAACACGTAGTCGAGCTGCTCGCCGTCGCCGACGGTGAACTCGCTGTTCAGCTGGAGCTTGCTACTCGGCAGCTTCACGTCGGGGTGCTCGCCGTTCGTGAGCGTGCCGTTCACCTCGTCGACGTAGACGAACGTCTTGTCGTACGTGCCGTTGGAGACGTTCAGCACGCCGAGGCTGGTGGCGTTGGCGCCCCGCAGTTCGGTCAGGTCGACGGTGCGGTTGTCGACGGAGTGCTCGATCCACGCGCTCTCGTTCGCGCCGGGGTCGGCGCGGTGGACGCCGACGCGGTCGATCGTCACGTTGAGGTGGTCGAACTCGTCGATCGCGTTCCGCTCGTCGCTGACGTAGAACTCGAGGCTCGCGGCGCCGTCGGACGGCGTCGCGGTCGCCGTGCCGGCCGGCGTTTCGGTTTCAGTGCCTGGCGGCGTCGCGGTCGCATCGTCGTCCCCGCCGTTGGCCCCGTCGCCGCCCGCGCCGCGCTTGGCGCCGGGTTTCTCGCGGATCTCCTGGTCCGTGCCGGACTCGCTGGCGACCGGCTGGATGTTGTAGCTCCCCGACTGGCCGCGCTTCACGACCGTGATGTCGAACACGAAGTCGACCTCCTCGCCGTTGCCGACGGTGAAGTTCTCGTTGATGTGGAGCTTCTCGCTGGGCAGCTTCACGTCGGTCGACTCGCCGTTCGTGAGCGTCCCGTTCACCTCGCTCACGTGGATGAACGTCTTGTCGTAGCTCCCGTTGGGCGCCGGGATCGCGCCGAGTTGGCTCGCGTTCGCCCCCCGGAGCTCCGTCAGGTCGACGGTGACGTTGTCGATCTCCTGTTCGACCCACTCCGACTCGTTGCCCGAGCCGTCGACGCGGTGGGCCGCGATCGACGTGACCGTGACGTTCAGGTGCTCGAAGTCGTCGATCGCGCTCGGCTGGTCGCTGACGTACATGTTCACCGTCCCCTCACCGCCGCCGCCGTCGCCCGGCGACACGGATCCCCCACAGCCGGCGATCGCGACCATCGCGACCACGAGCGCCGTGACGATCGTCTGTCGTCGCATACCCATCCGTTCTCCCACGACACCGATAAGCTCCAGGGACACACGTCGGAAAACAAACTGCAGCGCGTTGAGAGAACCGCGCTGGACGCGCGAGGACGCCGAATCCGGGAGTCGACAGCGGTAAGCCTCCGCCGAAGCCACTCACCGGTATGACGCTCCGGACGACGTTTCTCGGCACCAGCGGCGCCGTGCCGACGACGCGGCGCGCGCCCAGCGCGGTGATGGTGAACCGCGAGGGCGAGCGGTTCCTCTTCGACTGCGGCGAGGGGACCCAGCGCCAGATGATGCGGTTCAACACGGGGTTCGACGTTGGCCACGTGTTCCTCACCCATCTCCACGGCGACCACGTCCTCGGGCTCCCCGGCCTGCTCCAGACCTGGGACTTCCAGAACCGCACCGACTCGCTGGCGGTCCACTGCCCGCCGGGCTCCCGCCGACAGCTCCGTGACCTGATCGGCGCCGGCGGCCACGACACGGCGTTCCCGGTCCGGATCCACGAGGTCACGCCGGGCAGCGTCGCGCTCGAGGGCGACGCCTACGAGATCCGCGCGTTCGAGACCGAACACCGCACCACTTCCCAGGGGTACGCGCTGATCGAGGACGACCGCAAGGGGCGGTTCGACCGCGAGAAAGCCGAGGAGGAGCTGGGGATCCCGCCCGGCCCCGCCTACGGGAAGCTCCACGCCGGCGAGTCGGTCGAACTCGACGACGGCCGGGTGATCGAACCCGAGCAGGTCGTCGGCGACCCGCGACCCGGCCGCTCGCTGGTGTACACCGGCGACACCCGGCCCGTCGACGCCACCGTCGCGGTCGCCGACGAGCCGGACCTGCTGATCCACGACGCGACGTTCGACGACGAGATGGCCGGGCGGGCGCGCTCGACCGGCCACGCCACGGCCCGGGAGGCCGGTAAGATCGCCGAGCGAGCGGGGGCGAAACGGCTCGCGCTGACCCACATCTCCTCGCGCTACCCCGGCGACGCCCGCGGCCACCAGCGCGAGGCGGCTGGGGTGTTCGACGGCGACTGCTTCGTCGCCGAGGACGGTCAGACCGTCGAGCTCCCGTTCCCGGACGACGAGTAGTCGGTCACCGCCGGCGTCGGATATTTAGCCGGCAAGCGCCAACCCAGGCTGTGAACGCCCCGAGCCCAACCGACGGGCCGGTGTTCGGCGTCGACATCCAGAGCGGCGACGCCCGCGGCGACGCGCCCACCTACGCCCTCGTCACGTTGTACCCCGACGAGGAGCGCCTGGAGCGCGACGCCGTCTCGCGCCGGAAGCTCCGCCGGCTGATCGAGCAGCAGGAGCCCACCCGGCTGGCCGTCGACAACATGTACGAGCTCGCGGCCGACAAGAACGCGCTCGTCGGCTTCCTCCGGGCGCTCCCGGCCGGCACCGACCTCGTGCAGGTGACCGGCGCGAACCGGCCCGAGCCCCTCTCCCGCGTCGCCTCGCGCCACGGCGTCCCCTACGGCAAGAAGCCGATGCAGGAGGCCGAGGCGGCCGCGCGGCTGGCCCACCGAAACGTCGGCCAGCGCGTCACCGCGTTCGGCGACACGACCACCGTGAAGGTCGCCCGCGGGCGCTCGACTGGCGGGGGCGGCGGCTGGAGCGAGGACCGGTTCACCCGCCGCATCCACGGCAACGTCCGGAAGGCGGCGCGGGAGGTCGAGTCCGACCTCGACGACGCGAGCCTCGAGTACGAGAAAGAGGTGACCGAGAAGTACGGCGGGCTCTCGAACGCGATATTCACCGTCGAGTCCCGATCCGAGGACATCCCGGTCTCGGCGACCAGAAACGGCGACGTGCGCATCGAGATCGAGCGCGAGCGCCGCGACGGGATCGAGTTCGAACCGCTCGTGAAGCGACGGGACCACGTGGTCGTCGGCATCGACCCCGGGACGACGACGGCGGCCGCGGTCGTCGGTATCGACGGCACCGTCCACGACCTCTACTCCTCGCGCACGGGCGACACCGCCGAGCTCACGGAGTGGCTGATCGAGCGCGGGCGGCCGATGCTGGTCGCCGCCGACGTGACGCCGATCCCCGAGACCGTCGAGAAGTTCCGCCGGAGCTTCGACGCCGCGGGCTGGGTGCCGGAGAGCGACCTGCCGGTCGACGAGAAGCTCCACCGCACACGGGAGCACCCCTACGAGAACGACCACGAGCGCGACGCGCTCGCGGCGGCGCTGTACGCCGTCGACGACCACATGGACCAGTTCGAGCGCATCGCGGCGAAGGTCCCACCGCAGTTCGACCGCGAGGAGGTGATCGCCCGCGTCGTCTCCGGCGAGGAGTCCGTCGAGGCGGTGCTGCGCGACCTGCGCGACGACGACGGCGGCGAGGAGGACGACGAGGAGCACGAGGAGCGCGAGCTCACCGACGAGGAGCAGCGCATCCGCGACCTCGAGGCGCAGGTCGAGCGCCTCAAGGCCCACACGGACGAGCTGGAGGAGGAGCTCGAGGAGAAGGAGAACGAGATCCGGGAGTACGAGCGCGAGCTCAGCGACGCCCGGAAGCGGGAGCGCCGCGAGGCCCGCGAGCGCCGGGAGGTCAACCGGCTGGAGCGCCGCGCCGAGCGGCTCGAACGCGAGCGCGACGAGGCGATCGCGGAGAACGAGGAACTCCACGAGAAGCTCGCCCGGCTCAAGACGCTCTGGAAGCTGGACCACTCGAACTTCAGCGACGTGGCGGGCGACCGCGACCTCGTCGCCGTGAAGACGATCCCGCAGTTCACCCGCGACGCCGTCGAGCGCGCCGACGAGGAGTTCGGCCTCGCCGCCGGCGACGTGGTGTACCTCCGGGACGCCAGCGGCGCCGGCACGTCGACGGCCGAGCGGCTGGCCGAGACGGAGCCCCGGCTCGTCCTCAAGAACGGGAACCTCTCGGAGGAGGCCGACAGCGTGCTGTTCGACCGCGGGATCCCGGTCGCGCCGGCCGAGCCCGTGACGATCCAGGAGGTCGACGAGCTCGCGGTGGCCCGCGAGAGCGAGGTCGAGGCGGCCGTCGACGACTGGGAGGACCGGGCCGAGCAGCGCCGGCGCGAGCAGACCGAGAGCATGATGGACCGCGTGATCTCGGAGCACCGCGCCGACGAGCGGCTGGAGGACCGCGGGACGTAGCTCAGGCGCCGTCCGGCCGCGGCGACCCGTCGGCGCGGTCCGTCACGGCGATCTCGCCCGACAGCGACTGCGCCGACGGCGGCGCCAGCGTGATCCCCGCCTCGTCGAACCGCCGTTTCACCCGCCGACGGAAGTCCGAGCGGACGGTCACGATGTCGGCGTCCATCGGGTCGCCGATCCAGAACTCCGCCTGGATCGTGATGGCGTTCTCCCCGAGGTCGAGGACGCGCGTGTTCGGCGACGGGTCGTCGAGGACGTCGTCGCCCGCCTCGGCGGTCTGCCGGAGCTCCAGCAGCGCGCGCTCGGTGTCCTCGCCGTAGGCGACGTACACCTCCTCGGTGACGCGGTAGCGCGCCCGACCGTAGGGGCGGGTGAGCGCGTTGCTGGTGAGTTCGGTGTTGGGGACCGAGACGGTCTCGTTGTCGCGCGTCCGGACGCGGGTGACGCGGAAGTCGACCGCCTCGACGGTGCCCTCCCCGCCGGGCCACTCGATCCAGTCGCCGACGTTGAAGTCGGGGTCGGCGACGAGGAACATCCCGCTGATGAGCGAGCCGAACACCTGCTGGCCGGCGATGCCGAGGACGAACGTCAGCGCCGCGATGATGACCGCCGACTCCGAGAACACGCTGCCGTAGCCGGCGGCGATCACCCCCGTCAGCGTCGCGAACGAGATCACGAGCACCCGGAGGTACGTCCGGGTCGCGGTCTCGATGGTGGGGTTGTTGCGGTTGCGCGACCTGACGACCCGACTCACGGTCGGGACGACGGCGAACCGGCCGACGAGGTAGACGACGGCGAAGCCGACGGTGAACCAGAACAGCTCCGAGAGGATCCGGTCGTACGCCGAAACCACGTCAGGCAGCCAGTTCGGCGGCAGCAGTTGCCCGATCATACCCCGTGTTCGACCGGTAACAGGAAAAATCCCGACCGCCGGGCGTCGACGCCACGGTAACACGCATCCAGAAGGCCTAACCTCCCGCTCCGAAATCCCCAACCATGGACGCACACGACCTGATCACCCGCAACGCCGCGGAGGTCGTCACCGAAGCGGAGGTCGAGGAACTGGCAGCCGATCCCGAGGGCAAGCGCGCGTACGTCGGCTACGAGCCCTCGGGCGTGCTCCACATCGGCCACATGCTCGGCGCGAACAAGCTCATCGACCTGCAGGAGGCGGGGATGGAGGTCGTGATCCTGCTCGCCGACGTGCACGCCTACCTCAACGGGAAGGGGACGTTCGAGGAGATCCGCGAGACGGCGACCCGGATGCAGGAGCAGTTCGTCGCCTACGGCCTCGACGAGGAGAACACCGAGTTCCGGCTCGGCTCGGAGTTCCAGTTCGACGAGGAGTACGTGCTGGACCTCCACGCGCTCGAACTGGAGACCACGCTCTCCCGCGCGGAGCGCGCGATGAGCGAGATCGGCTCGGGCGACTCGGTGACGGTCTCACAGGCCGTCTACCCGCTGATGCAGGCGCTGGACATCGAGTACCTCGACATCGACCTCGCGATCGGCGGGATGGAGCAGCGGAAGGTCCACATGCTCGCCCGGGACACGCTCCCCAGCATCGACTACGAGTCGCCGACCTGCCTGCACACGCCGCTGATCTCGGAGCTCTCGACGGGGGTCGGGAAGATGTCCAGCAGCTCCGGCGTCACCATCTCGATGGAGGACTCGACGGCGGAAATCGAGGAGAAGGTCAATCAGGCGTTCTGCCCGGCCGGTGAAGTCGACCCCGAACCGACCGACGACGGCGAGGAGCGCAACAACCCGGTGCTGGAGATCTTCGAGTACCACGTGTTCCCGCGCTTCGAGGAGGTCGTCGTCGAGCGTCCCGACGAGTACGGCGGCGATCTCGAGTACGACAGCTACGCGGAGCTGGAGGCCGACTTCGCCTCCGGGGAGCTCCACCCCGCCGACGCGAAGCCGACGCTGGCGCGATACCTCGACGAACTGGTCGAGCCGGGGCGGGCGAAGCTGCGGGAGCAGCGGGCGTAGTCAGGGACTCGGTTCAGACGATCCCGAACTGCCGTAACACGTCCCCGACGAGCGCACGCACCACCAGCGCGAGCCCCGCGAGGACGAACGCGAGGCCGGCGGCGACGATGGGTGCTTGCCACGCGACCAGCGCGATCCCGACGAGCGCGAGCAGCAGGCCGACGACGCCGCCGACCCCGAGTCGTTCGTACATGGCCCCGACTGCGGAGGGGGTGGTAAAAACGACGGCGGTCCCATTTCCTCGGGAAATGGGAGCACGAGAGACTCCGTCTCTCGGCGTTCTCACGTTTCGCGACGAGTAGCGCGAGGAGCGAAACTTGGGTCCACGGAGACGAGCGCAGCGAGTCTCCGGCGGTCCCATTTTCCCGAGGAACTGGGGCCACGGGCGATCGCGGTCCGATCGCGCGCCCGGTCCGAAATCCCACAGCGCTTAACCACCCCAGCGTCCAAGTCGACGCTGATGAGCAACGACGACCTCCCCGAGGGGATCCGGGCCCCCGAGGACGACGAGCTGTTCGCCGAGGTAGTCGAGATGCTCGGCGCGAATCGGGTGACAGTCCGGTGTGCAGACGGGGAAGAGCGCACCGCCCGCATCCCCGGCCGGATGCGCAAGCGCGACTGGATCCGCGAGGGCGACCTCGTGCTCGTGAGCCCGTGGGACTGGCAGGACGAGAAAGCCGACATCGAGCACCGCTACGAGAACCGCGAAGCCGAACAGCTGCGGGAGGGCGGCCACGTCACCGGGAACGTCTGACCCAACGCCGTGGGACGACTGCGGCGTCGATATCCCGCCGGACCCTTTTACGCGTCGCCCCCCAAGCCGGGGTGAATGAGCGAGGACTACGGCTTCGTCGACGAGGAGATGGCGGAGCCCGGCGACGAGTTCGAGGAGATCGAGGTCGCCGACACCGAGGCCGACAGCACCGCCCGGCGACAGGACCGGGAGTTCGACGAGTTCCGCAAGCGCCTGAAGAACGTCGAGCGCCTGAAGGTCGAGCAGGGCGCCTTCGACGACGCCACGCTGGGGGCGCTGTACAAGCTGGTGCAGGACGGCCACGTCGGCGCCTTCGGCGGCCCGCTGTCGACGGGGAAGGAGGCCAACGTGTACGAGGCCCGCGGCGAGTCGGGCAACGTCGCCGTCAAGATCTACCGGATCAACGCCTCCGACTTCCGGCAGATGCGGGAGTACCTCGCCGGCGACCCCCGGTTCGAGGGACTGGAGGACAACAAGAAGGCGACCGTGCTCGCCTGGACCCGCAAGGAGTTCGCGAACCTCAAGCGCGCCGAGAAGGCCGGCGTGCGCGTGCCCGAACCCATCGCCGTCCAGCGGAACGTGCTGGTGATGGAGCTGGTCGGGCAGGCCGACGAGCGCCGCGCGCCGCGGCTGGCGGAGGTGAACGTCGAGAACCCCCAGCAGGCGTACGAGGTCGTCCGGGAGTACATGCGCCGGCTGTACGCGGCGGGGCTCGTCCACGGCGACCTCTCGGAGTACAACATGATCGTCCACGAGGGCGAACTGGTGATCATCGACATGGGGCAGGCGGTCACCGTCCACCACCCCAACGCCGGCGAGTTCCTCACCCGGGACTGCGAGAACGTCGCCGCCTTCTTCTCCCGACAGGGGCTCGAGGTGACCGGCGAGGAGCTGGAGGCGTACGTCACCGAGGCCGACGCCGACCCCTCCGGCGAGCCCGACGGCCCGGACTAGCGCTCGAACGCGGGGTCCGCGAGCGTCGCGATCCGCCGCATCTCCGACGCGTCCAGCCGCAGGCTCCCCGCGTGGAGGTTGTCGACGACGTGCTCGGAGTCGTTCGAGGCGGGGATCGGCACCACGCCCGCGGTGACGTTCCAGGCGACGACGACCGCGGCGGGGGAGCAGTCCCGCTCGGCCGCGATCTCCGCCAGTACCGACTCGTCGAGCAGCCCCGGCGCCGACAGCGGGGAGTGCGCGATCACCCGGATCCCGCGGTCGTGGCAGAACTCGACCAGCTCAGACCGCGGCTGGTAGGGGTGGCGCTCGATCTGGACCACCGCGGGCGGCACGTTCGCAACGGCGAGTACGGTCGCCAGCTGCTCGCGGTCGACGTTACAGACGCCCAGCGTCCGAGCGAGCCCCTGTTCGTGGGCGGCTTCGAGGTTGCGCCACGACTCCGCGAGCGAGAGGTCGGCGGTCGCGCGCTCCCCGGACTCCTCCGCCGGGAACGTCAGTTCCTCCGCCGCATCGACGGGTTTCTCGGCCAGCCGTTCGAGCGCCCCCCGGTACGCCCACGAGTCGGGCCAGTGGAGCGCGTAGCAGTCGAACGCGTCGACGCCGAGTTCGTCGAGGCTCCCCCGGCAGGCTTCGAGAACGTGCTCGTGGTTGGTGTTCCAGACTTTCCCGAGCAGGAACAGCGACTCGCGCTCCGGTGCGCCGGGCGCGGCGAGCAGGTCGCCGATCCGATGCTCGTTGCCGTACAGCTCCGCCGAGTCGAGCAGCCGGTAGCCGGCGTCGAGCGCCGTCGCGACGCTCTCCTCACGGTCGACGTACTCGCCGTCGCGGTAGCGCGAGCAGCCGAACCCCACGCTGGGCAGCCTGATCGCGCTCGACCGGGCGACCCCGGTCGTCGACGCCCCCCGGCGCTGCTCGGCTTCGGGCCGGACGACCGGTGCGGGGCCGGGGTCGGCGGTCGCGCCGCAGTCCGGGATCGACACCGGTCCGCTCTCAGCCGCGGCGGTCTCGATCGCCTCGCAGATCGCGACGACGTGGGCGCCGCGGCGGGCACGCTCGCGCGGCCGGCGGCCGTCCGCGATCGCGGCCGCGAACCGCTCGACGCCGTCGAGATGCGTCGACCCATCTGCGGGGGCTTGTGGCGGCATCGGGGTGTACTCCCGGCCCGCGCGGCCGAACGACACAGAGTCCCGTTCGGCGGTCATCGCGCCGGCGTCGTCGAGGGAGAGCGAGCCGTCGTCGCCGTGGAGCTCCAGCCCGTAGAACTCCCGCGCGCGGTGGGGGACGTAGAAGCTCGCGGTCAGCCGCGCCGTCGGCCCGTCGGCGAACGCGATCGTCGCCTCGACGTGGCTCGGCGCCGTCGGTGACTGTTCCTCGCGCTCGGGCCAGGTGTCGAGCGCGTCGGCGACCCGCACCTCGGTCGCTGGCCCGAACCACGCGACCAGCAGCGAGAGCGGGTACACCCCGCCGTCGTACAGCGGGCCCACCTCGAGGAAGGAGTCCGGGCGGTCGTGCCACTCCGTGACGCGGCCGACGTGGGCGTGGGCGGTCGCCAGCCCGACCCGGCCGAGCCTGCCGTCCCCGATCGCCCGGGCCGCGATGCGCTGGGCGTCGCAGTCCGGTGTGATCGGCGCGCAGGCGAGACCGAGGCCCGCGTTCTCGGCGCGATCGAGCAGGTCACGGGCGGCGTCGGCGTCGAGCGCCAGCGGTTTCTCGCTGTACACGTGGACGCCGGCGTCGAGGCAGCTCCGGGTGACGCCCGCGTGGGCGGCGTGGCTGGTGAGGTTCACCACGATCTCGGCGTCGGTCTCGGCGAGGGCCGCGTCGAGGTCGGCGAACGCGGCGCAGTCCCGCGCCGCCGCGAACTCGGCGGCGCGGTCGGCGTCGAGATCGCAGACGCCCGCGAGCGTCAGCGGGCTCTCGGGGAGCGCGGCGGCGTACTGCTCGGCGACCGCACCGGCGCCGACGAACAGGCAGTTCACGGCTCGGGCGACGGGCCGTCACTGCATAAACCCGGGTGGGAGCGGCACTCCTGCCGGTGGTGAAAGGCCACTGACGCGGGCGCTACTCGCTCGGCCGACGCCGGCGCTCGGCGACGACCGCCGCCGCCAGCGCGGCCCAGATACCGAGCTCGACGAAGAAGGCGGGCGACCAGAGGTACTGCCGGGCGAACGCCAGCGGCGGGAGCGCCATCGGCGTCGGCGGCACCACGAGCGGCCAGCCCAGAAACAGCGCGTCGGTCGGCCGCCCGTTGAGCACGATCTGGAACGCGTCGGCGAGCAGGTGGGTCCCCCAGCCGACCGCGAGCGCGAGCCCCGACCGCCCGGCGTAGGCCACGGGGATCGCGACGACGAGCAGCAGCCCGGAGTGGCCGACCGTGTGGAACAGGTCGACGACGCCCAGCGTCGCCAGCGACTTGTCGACGACGTCGGGCAGCGCGGCGCCGACGAGCAGCCACGCCGTCGACAGCCGGAGCCGCCGCCCGAGCAGGACGGCGACGGCGAGGTGAGTCGGGAACAGCACGGTGACGTGTTGGCCGGCCGGGCGCTTCTACGTTCCGTCGCCCGCGGGCGGAGCCCGTGGGTTGTGATTTATTAGCACGCGCTCGTACGTACCGGTATGAGCACTGCCACGAACGGCGGCACGGTCGATCTCGACGGGCTCGGGTCGCTGCACTACCTCGGGATCGCGCTCGCCCTGGTCAGCGGGGTGGTCCACGTGATCCTGGGCGTGAGCTTCGCGCCCGAGCCGCTGGGGCTGTCGTTCCTCTTCGCGGGGGTGGTGTTCCTCCTGGCGGTCGCGGCCGTCCTCGTGAACTACCGGCGACGGCTGTTGTACGGGCTGGGGATCCCGTTCACCGCCGGCCAGATCGTGCTCTGGTACTACCTCAACTTCGCCGCCGGCGACAAGGCGTTCCCCGCCGACGTGGGCGGGATCGGCGCCGTCGACAAGCTGGCGCAGCTGGCGCTGATCGTCGTGCTGGCGCTCCTCTACCGGCGCGAGTAGCGCCTCAGGGCGCGTACAGCAGGTCGTACTGGTGGGCGACGTAGGTGAGCTCGCCCGCCGCGAGCTGGCGACGGCGCGTCTCGATCCAGTCAGTTGCGCCGTCGACGTTCGCCCCGTCGAGCGCGTCGGCCACGAACTCGAGGATTCTGGAGAGGAAGAACCCCTCGTCGCCCGGGTACTCCCCCTCGATCGGTCGCACGATCCAGTCGGACGCGCCAGCCCCGAGCAGATCGCCGTCGGCGGCCCGACAGCGGTCGAGCAGGTGGCGTCCCGCGCGGGGGTCCCGCCCGGGTTCGGCGGCGATCCGATCGTGGTACGCCGCCTCGACACGGTCGTCCGCCGGGTGGTCCGGCTGGAACAGCGTCCCGCCGTCGAAGGTGATCGGCAGGTAGAGCAGCCCGTCCGGCCCGAGCGCGCGCTCGGCGGCCGCGAGCAGGTCGTCGTGCGGGACGAGGTCGGCGAACGCCTGCGCGACGACGAGGTCGGCGTCGCCGTCGTCGACGGCCAGCGCGTCGCCAGTCCGGAACGCGACGGTCGCGTCGCCGGCGCGGAACCCCTGCTCCGTTGGCGTGACGCCGCCGACCGCGTCGGCGAGATCCGCGGCCCGGCGGTCGCGGGCGTAGCTGACGAGGTCGGCGTCCCGCTCGATACCTAGGTAGTCGAACTCGGTGACGCCCCACTCGACCAGCCGGGGGAGCGTCACCCCCGTGCCGGCCGCGAACTCGACGATCTCGGGCGCCGGGGGGAGGTCGGCGAGCAGGCGGTCCCGGACCCGGCGGTTCAGCGCCCGGTCGTCGACGCCCCGTTTCGCCTCCAGATACCGGACGTTGGCGTGCTCCATCGGTCAGAGCGACCGCTCGTAGCTCGCCCACGCGATCTCGTCCTCCCACAGCCGGACGGTGAGGCGCTCGGGCGTCGGCGCGTCGAGGCGCTCGGCCACCGCGTCGGCGAACACCCGGGCGAACCGCTCGACGCTGGGGTTGCCCGCGAACGCCGGCAGGTCGTTGAGGAGCTCGTCGCGGTAGCGTTCCGTCAGCTCGTCGAGCGCGGCCTCGACGGCGTCGATGTCGACGAGGTAGCCGTACTCGTTCAGTTCGGGGCCGGCGAAGCGCACGTCGACCTCGTACTGGTGGCTGTGGGGTTCGCCCTCGACCGGGCCCGGGTCCGGGACGGTGAGGTAGTGCTGTGCGACGAAGTCACGGGAGACGGAGAGTTCGTACATACTGGTCATTCACCCCGATCGTACGTGAACACGGTGGCGAGCGCGTCGTCGTTCTCGCGCAGCAGTTCGTAGGCGGCCGGCGCGTCGGCGAAGGGGACGCTGTGGGTGACGAGCCGGCCGAGGTCCTGGTCCCTGACGAGGTCGATCGCCCGATCCATCCGGCGCGCCTTCGTCCAGCGCCCGCGGTCGGCTGGCGCGATGGTGCTCACCTGGCTCGAGCGCATGTCGATCCGCTCGCGGTGGAACCGGCCGCCAAGCCCCAGCTCCGCCGGCTTCGTGCCGTACCACGAACCGATCACCACGCGGCCGTCGTAGCCGACGGCGCCGATGACGTCGTCGAGCGCCTCCGGGTTGCCCGACACCTCGATACAGCAGTCGGCGCCGGCGGGCTCGCTCCACTCGGTGTCCCGGATGCCCGCCGGCGTCTCCGTGACCGTCGCGCCCAGCTCCGCCGCGATCTCGCGCCGCCGGGCCACGGGGTCGACGACGGTCAGCGACTCCAGCGGGAACGTCGACAGCAGCGCCGTCGTCGCGAGCCCGATCGGGCCGGCGCCGAACACGACGACGCGCTCGCCGACCCGCGGCGCCGCGTCGAGCACGAGGTTCACCGCCGTCTCGGCGGTCGGGAACAGCGTCGCCGTCTCGGGGTCGATCCCGTCGGGCACGGGCTGGAGCGCCTCGGGGGCGACGGTGAACTGGCTCTCGTGGGGGTTGAACGCGAAGGCGAGCTCGCCGACCCAGTCGTCGTCGACGTGCTCGCCCGTCGTCGTCACGCGACCGACGGCGGCGTAGCCGTACTGGACCGGGTAGCCGAACGTGCCCGAGAGCGTGTCGATCGTGTCGTCGACGGCCATCTCCTCGGGCACGTTCCCCTCGTAGACGAGCATCTCGGTGCCGGGGCTGATCCCGGAGACGACCGTCTCGACGGCCACCTCGTCGGCGCCGGGCGACGCCCGGGGCTCCTCGCGCACCGCGACCTCGCCCGGCCGCTCGAAGTAGAGCGATCGCGCGCTGTCAGTCATCCGTGCTCGCCGTGGCGGCCGTCACCACCCAGTCGCCGGTGTCGCGGCCGGTCTCCAGTGCGTGTTTCGCCGCCTGTCCCGCCGACTGGGCGGTGTCGCCGCGGCCGACGCCGACGCGGAGCTCGACGCCCGTGGCGTCGCGCACCCCGGCGAGCACGTCGTCGTACGTCCCGTCGGCGAGATCCGGACAGACCGCGATCGCGTTGTCGCCGCCGACGAACGACGTGACCGCGCCGTGCTCGCGCATCCGGTCGGTGAGCTCGACGACCGCCCGCCGGATCCGGCGCTCGGCGTCGAGCGCGTGCTCCCGGTCCGTGTACCGGCCGGTAGCGTCGACCACGTCGAAGTGGGCGACGGTGAGCGGGCCGGCCGGGTCGGCCTCGCAGTCGGTCGCCAGCCGCTCGGTCCGGGCGGCGTCCTGGGCGCTCCCGGTCGCCTGCAGCGCCTCGGTCGCAGCGCCGAGCGCGTCGGCGGGCGTACCCCCGGTGCCGACGCCGACGCTCGCGGTGATCGGGTAGCGGTTCCGGACGAGCTCCTGGAACCGACGGTGTTCCCCGGGCGGGATCCGGTTCGTCACCGCGATCATGTTGTCGTACCGGCCGGGGAACACGTAGCCGTCGCGGCTCCCGACGAAGTCGGCGAGGTCGGCGTACAGGCGGGCCTGCAGCGCCTGGAGCGAGGGCTCGGGGCGCGGTTCGGGGGTCACCGTCCACGGGCCGTAGTCGTCCAGTTGGACGAGCGAGAACTGCACGACGGCGTCGTCGGCGTGTGTCACAGTACCACATCGGTTCGTGCGGAAATTAGTCTTCCGACGGTGACATCGTCACCGCGAGCCAGTCCCGGGCGAACACGGTCAGCGAGGGGAGCAGCACGACGGGGGCGACCGCCCGGACCAGCGGCGTCGGCGCCGGGGGGAGGAGGGCGACGGTGAGAAACGCCATCTGGAGCGCCGCGAGCGGGCGCCGCAGCCGGCTGGGCGGGAGCGGGCCGACGGTGCGCCCCGAGCGCCGCCAGAGGGCCAGCCCGCCGCGGTAACAGTACCGCGCGGCCGACAGCGAGAGGTACCATGCCGGGAGCAGCCCCCACGCGACGGCGACCAGCGGCGCGACCACGAACCCGGTCGTGTCGACGGCCATGTCGAGGCGCTCGCCCAGCCGCGTCTCGGTGCCGACCGACCGGGCGACCGCGCCGTCGACGCCGTCGAGCGCCACGGCCGCCCCGTAGCCGACCGCGGGGGCCCACGCGAGCGCGCCATCGGCGTCGACGACGGCGAAGCCGGCGACGCCGGCCAGCAGGACGGCCCGGGCGAGCGTGATCCAGTTGGCGAGCCCCAGCGAGCCGAGCCGCACGCCGTCCGCCCCGTGGAGCGAGTGGCGGTGTGTCCAGGCGTACCCCCCGGCCCACGCCGTCACCACGCCCGTCGGCGCCAGCCAGCGGACGGCGTCGGCCACGCTCGCGGCGGTGGTGAACGCCCAGTACCCCCCGACGAGCAGGCAGAGCGCGCCCGCGGCGAGCAGCCCGCCTTCGACCGCGAGTCGGCGCGGGAGCACGCGGCCGGCGGCGTCGTTGCTCACGCCGGTCACCTCCGGGCGCCGTCGGCGGGGCGGCGCTGCCGGCCGCCGGCACGGGAGCCACGCGGACGAGGGCCCGGGGCGGCTGGCGGGGGAGTCATACGTGTCACGTTACCACCTACTACTACTAAAGCCCGGAGTCACCGGAGCAGGGCTTTTGTCCCCGCCGGCGAACGGACGCGCATGGCCCGCGTCGCCGTGCTCCACAACACGCTCGACTTCCGCGGCGGCGCCGACGCGGTCTGTGCCCACGTCTGCGAGGCGCTCCAGGAGCGCCACGAGGTGACGCTGTTCACGATCTCCGCCACGCGGCTGTCGACGCTGAACGACCTGTTCGGCACGGCGGCGGCCGTCGACGTCCGGCGGCCGCCCCTCGGCGACCGGCTCGCGGCGCTTCTCTCCCGGGCCGACGACCGGTTCGGCCCGCAGCTGGCGCTCCGGAGCGCGCTGCTGACCCGGTGGTTCCGGCGCCACGCCGCCGAGTTCGACCTCGCGGTCAGCACGGCCAACGAGTTCGCGCTCCCGCTCCCGTCGGTGCAGTACGTCCACTTCCCGCAGTTCAACACCGACGTTCCGGGGCCGGACGGCGCCCACGACGGGGGGCCCTCGAACCGGCTCTGGACCCGGGTCGCCGGGCTCGCCGACCGGAACCTCCCCGGGACCGCCACGCTGGTCGCCAACTCCGGCTACACGGCGGCTCACGTCGACGCGCGGTACGGCGAGCGCCCGGCGGTGCTCCACCCGCCGGTCGACCCGATCCCGGGAGCGCCGTGGGACGAGCGGGAGCGCGGGGTCGTCGCCGCCGGGCGGATCGCGCCGGACAACCGCACGCTCGACGCGGTCCGGATCGTCGACGGCGTCCGGGAGCGCGGCGTCGACCTCCACCTGCATCTCGTCGGCTCGACGGCCGAGGCGTACCGCTCGTACGTCCAGGAGGTGACGGACGCGGCGGCGGCGCGGTCGTACGTCAGCCTCCACACCGAGGTTTCGCGGGACCGGCTGGAGGAACTGCTGGGGAGCCACCGCTACGGGCTCAACACGAAACACGGCGAACACTTCGGGATGGCGCTGGCGGAGTACGTCGCCGCGGGGATGGTCGCCTTCGCCCACGACTCCGGCGGGCAGCGGGAGGTCGTCGACGGCGCCGCCGACCGGCTGTTCGACTCGGTCCCCGAAGCCGTCGACCGCGTCGTCGACGCCGTCGAGTCGGGGGCGACGCCGCGGCTCCCGGCCGACCGGTTCGGCGTCGATCGCTTCCACCGTCGGGTTCGAGAACTGGTCGCGGACCGGGTCGCCTGAGCGTCGTCACCGTCCAGGGCTTGCCCTCGCCGGAACGCGATTCAAGTAATCGAACCGACAGCCCCCTGCATCACTGCTCAGCCGGCGCGCCGCCGGGCACCACTTCGACCTCGACCACGTCGAGATCGTCGTCGAGGGTGGCGTGACAGGCGTCGCCGTCCTCGAAGAAGGAGACGCGAACGCGGTCGCCGGACGCCACGTCGACGTGCTCGTGGGCAACGTGTTGGCTGTACTCCCAGTACGGCCGGTCGTCGATGGGCGCGCCGCGCCGGCGGTGGAACGTCCGAACCACGGGGTGCTGGCTTGCGACGGTCGTTACGCCGACGACGGCGCTCCGCCCACAGACGCCACACTCGAACCGACCGACCACGTCGAACGTGCCGCTCTCGGGTGCGTCCTCGGAGAGTGCCGCGTTCATCCGCCCGCCACAGCTCGGACAGACGCCGTCGGTCGCCTGTGAGACACCCGCGCGCGCCCACCGGTCGACTGCCCGGACGAGGTCGACGCCGTCGCGGTCCCGGACCACGGTCGGCGGCACGCCGAGTCTGAGCACGACTTCCCCACAGTCGGGACAGTCGACGACGAACTGCTCGTCCTCGTAGCGCGCCACGAGGCCCGCCTCGCCGCAGGCGTAGCACTCGCCCGCGGTCTCGAAGGGCTCGCGCGCTGGGCTCTCCGTGTAGCTTCCTGCCGTGACGGCCCGGGCGATCCGGCTCCCGCGCTGGGTCAGGGCGTACCCTCCCTCGCCCTTCTCGACGAAGTGCGGAACGAGGCGGTCGAGATGATAGTTGAACTGCGCGCTGTCCGCAACGTCCACCTGATCGTACAGGTCCGAGAACGCCATCGACGTTCCCGCACGCAGACCGTTGAGCGCGGTCACGATCTCCAGCCGTGTCGCCTCTCCGAGCAGTGAGAACGCCGCTGCAGGGTCGAGTCCGGCGTCGTCGTCCAGGGCGTCCGAATCCGTCATCAGCCGCCTGGTGGGACCGGCGCCGGATAGCTCCGGCGGTGAGTTGCCGAGTGCCAGAATATAGCGGGTACAGGCCGTTCCCGTCGCGGAATCTGCCCGATCGAGTGGCGACGGGAAAACCTACCAGATCACGGACTTGATTGGCGTTCAGAAATCGCTTATTGGGCATCGCAACCGCGTTCCGGCACGGATGCGAGACCGATTCGACGAGCCGTCGTTCGTGCTGATCTACTACCTGTACATGGCGACCCTGTCGGCGGGCTTCGTCTACCCGATCACGACGCAGTACCAACTCCGGCGCGGGCTCACGTACGGGCAAGTGGGCGTCGTCGGCGCCGTCTTCATGGGGACCTGGGTGCTGGCGGAACTGCCCACCGGCTACCTCGGCGACCGGTTCGGCCGGCGACGGCTGCTGCTGGGGAGTTCTGCGCTGAACGCCATCGTGATGCTCGTCTTCGTCGCGTCGAGAACGTTCCCGGCGTTCCTCGTCGCCACGTTCGGCTGGGCGGTCGCGTTCAGCATGCGCTCCGGCGCCGGGAGCGCGTGGCTGTACGACCTGCTCCGGGAACGCCTCGACGCTGGGGAGTACGCTCGCGTCCAGGGGACGGGGATGGCGGTCATGCTGCTGTTCACGGCGGCTGCGTCGGTCGTCGGCGGTTATGTGGCGGCGCGGGGGTTGACCTACCCTTACCTCCTCAACGCGGCGTGGTTCGCGCTCGGGGTTCCAGTGCTGCTCGCGCTTCCCTCGGATGTCGAGGACGCCGCCGAGGACACCGTCGGATCGGGGTACCTGTCCCCGCATGAGGCCATCGACGTGGTTCGGACGGTCGTGACCGGGGCTCGGCTCCGCTCGTTCGTCCTGTACTTCTCGGCGTTCTTCGCGTTCTTCGAGATGGTCGACCTCTACATCCAACCGGTGGCCGTGGCCGTCGGCTTCTCGCGGCCGGACCTGGGCTACCTCTACGCGGCGTTCTACGTCGCCGCGGCGGTCGTCAGCCACAACACCGGCCGGATCCGTGACCACGTCGGCGTGCGGGCCTGGTTCCTGACAGTCCCCTTCGTCGTCGTCGCGACCTTCCTCGTCGCCGACCTGTCGCCGCTGGCGATCGTCCCGGCGTTCGTCGTCCTCAAAGTCGCCAACCGCGTCAGCAGCCCGCTGATGGAGCAGTACGTCAACGACCACCTCGACGCCGACGGCCGGGCGACCGGGGTGAGCGCCGTCACGATGGTCGCGGGGCTCGCCGCGATACTGAGCCGAACGGCCGCCGGATACGTCGCCGAACTGGTCGGCCCGCTCTCGATGTTGGTTCTGTTCGCGGGCGGCCTCGGCGTCATTCTCGCAGTGCTGGCTGTCGTGTCGCCTCCCGTTCCGGCCGGCTACGACGCGGAACAGCGCGTCAGGGGAGCGACCGCGGACGACTGACCGATCCGCCGGATCGACCCGTAGCGCGTGTGACCGGCCGACGAGGAACCCTTACAACTCTGCGGTATCTATACCGCTGTATGCAACACGTAACGGTCCCACAGGACCGCATCGGCGTCGTCATCGGTTCCGGGGGTGAGACGATGCGGGAGATCGAGGAGCGCGCCGGCGTGCGCCTCGACATCGACTCCGAGGACGGCTCGGTCGGCATCGAGACCGTCGGCGACCCCATCGACGCCATGGCGGCCCCGGACATCGTGAAGGCGATCGGTCGCGGCTTCAAGCCCGAGACGGCGTTGGAGCTGCTGGAGAGCGACATGCGGCGGCTCGACCTGATCGACCTCTCCGAACAGACGCGGAACGACAACGATCTGCAGCGACAGAAGGGCCGGCTCATCGGCGAGGACGGCCGGACGCGGGAGCTGATGGAGCAGCTCACCGGCGCGAACGTGGTGATCTACGGCTCGACGCTGGGGATCATCGGCGAGCCCGACGAGGTCGACGCCGTCCGGCGTGCGGTGGGGATGATCCTCGACGGCGCGCCCCACGGCGCCGTCTACTCGTTCCTCGAGCGCAAGCACAACGAGATGAAGCAGGGTTGGAACGTCCGCGAGCGGACGTAGCCAGTCACGGCGAGCGACCAGCGAGCGGCGACGGCCGCTCGCCCCGAGCCGATGCCGTGACTGTGTGTAACCAGATCGCGGCGAGCGAACTGTCGCCGGCTCCGGCCGGCGACGACAGAGCCAAAGCCGTGACTGTGTGTAACCAGGCCACGGCGCGTCCCCGGGAGCCCCTCTCCGGCGTCGACGCCGACCGGAACGCCGGGAACTAACAACTATTAACCCACTCCGGCCGGAATACTCCCCCAAGAATGGCCGAGGACGTCAAACCGACCCGGAAGAACCTCATGGCGATCGAGGACCGCATCGAACTCTCCGAGCGGGGTCACGACACCCTCGAGCAGAAGCGGGACGGCCTCATCATGGAGTTCATGGATATCCTGGACCAGGCCCAGGACATCCGGAGCCAGGTCGAGACCGACTACGAGACCGCCCAGCAGAAACTCGACATGGCGCGGGCGATGGAGGGCGACGTGGCCGTGCGGGGCGCCGCCGCCGCGCTAAAGGAGCACCCCGAGATCACCACCCAGTCGAAGAACATCATGGGCGTCGTCGTCCCCCAGATCGAGGCGTCGAAGGTGAAGAAGCCGCTCGACGAGCGCGGGTACGGGCTCGTCGGCTCCTCGGCCCGCATCGACGAGACCGCCGACGCCTACGAGGAGCTGATCGACTCGATCATCCTCGCCGCCGAGGTCGAGACGGCGATGAAGAAGATGCTCGAGGAGATCGAGACCACCAAGCGCCGCGTGAACGCCCTGGAGTTCAAGCTGCTCCCCGACCTCAAGCAGAACCAGGAGTACATCGAGCAGAAGCTCGAGGAGCAGGAGCGCGAGGAGATCTTCCGGCTGAAGAAGATCAAGGCGAAGAAGGAGGAGGAGGAGGCCGAGGAGGAGGAGATCGAGGCCGACGAGCGCGAGGGCGCGACGACCGCCTCGCCGAAAGCCGACTGAATGGCCTGCCCGGCGTGTGGCGCCCCGGTCGTCGCGTTCGTCGTCCCGCCGGCGTTCCGTGAGCACGCCCCCGCCCCGGAGACGGCGATCTGTACGTCCTGTTTACGAACGGTCCCCGCGAGCGACGCCGATACCGACGCGGTCGCTCCCGAGGACGCCGACTTCTCGCGGATCCACGAGTCGTTCCCGACCGGGCGCGGCGGCGCCGCGTTCGCACTCGTGCTGGGGAAGCTCGACTCGCTGGCGCTGAACCGCCCGGCGATCCAGGCGCTCTGTGACGAGGCCGAGCGGGCCGGCACCGACGTGGCGCTGGCGCTGGAGCGACTCGCCGGCGCGTCGACGCTCGACCCGCCGTACGACGTGGATCGCCGACGGCAGCAGCTGGCGTCGTTCCGGTAGAGTCGTCGACGGCGGCCGCCTCAGCGGTCGTCGCCGCCGTCCTCGATCCGGATCACGTCCGCCGCCGAGAACGACTCGTCGTCGTGGTAGCGGCTGAGCGCGAGCATCGAGCCCGCGTAGCTGGCCGTCGCGACGAAGACGAACGCGATCGGCGCCCAGAACAGGAGGGTGGTAAGCGTGCTCATGCCTGGCCCCTTAGGCCGGCGACGCCAAAGAGGTGGCCTTAGACGCCCGTCTCGTAGCGCAGGATCCCCGCGATCCCGCCGAACGCGTTGAGCAGCTGTTCGCCCTTCTCGAAGTCGGTGCTGATGAACTTCGTCTCCGTCCCGCGCTGGTCGGCGATCTCCATCAGGTGGTCGACCACGTCCTCGCGCTCCTCGACCTCCGCGGGCTCGCCGCACTCGGAGCACTCGTGCTCGGGCGTGTTGTGCCGGCGCTCGACGGTCTCGTACTCGGTGTGCCCGTTGGGGCACTCGTAGACGACCACGTCCTCGGTCAGGTCCTCCGAGAGCAGCAGTCGGTCGACCGAGCCCATCACGAGGTTCTCGCGTGTGGGGACGAGCCCGTAGGTGGCCTCGTTGCCGGTGTGGAGGTTCTCGAAGAACTCCTCCATCTGCTCTTTGTCCTCGACGAGCTCCTGGTCGGCCAGCGCCTCCTGCCCGGCGTCGACGAGGTCGTACAGCCCCGACTCGTCGGTGTACGCCACGTCGAACTTCCCGAGCACCTTGTCCTGCAGCTCGTGGTGGAGGTAGTCGCCGTCGAGGAACTCGTCTTTCGTCGGCGACGGGCCGCCGACGAGGATGCCGTCGAGCTCGTGGCGCTTGGGCACCATCAGGTCGTCAGCCATCTCCGCGACCTCCTGGTAGAAGTTGTCGATGGCTTCGAGCCGCAGTCGGGCGAAACGCTGGGCGGACTGGCCACCTTTGCGCTGCTTGCCCGGGACGAGCGACGAGGCGGACTTCACGGGCTCGACGCGCTTCCCCTTGAGCCAGCCGACGTTCGCCTCGCGGCGGTCGAGCACGATGAGGCCGAACAGGCCGGAGTCGGCCATCATGTGCTCCAGCGGCTCGATCAGGAAGTCCGAGTCGCAGTGGTAGCGGAACGACTCGACGGGGTCCGGCGGCGACTCGAGCGTCCGGGTGATCATCTCGGTCTGGCCGCCCCCGGAGTCGATGGCGCCGGAGAAGATCACCATCCCGTTCTCCGGCGGGTAGGTGTCGTAGTAGCGCAGGCGGTCCTTGATCGAGGTGAGCGCGTCCTGGACGTTCGTCCGGGTCTGCTTGGACTTGATGTTGGCCGCTTCGGAGTGCTCCTGGGTGACGTGGGCGACGACGTCGGAGATCTGGCGGTCCTCGGGGATGTAGATGGTGACGAGCTGTGTTCCTGATCCCTCGTACTCCTCCAGCTCCTCGAGCACCTTCCGGAACTCGTACTTCCGCGGTCCTCGCTGGCCTCTTCGGCGTCAGTACTCATTACGTCAGGATAGGTGCTATCGCGTGTAAGTACCTGTTGACTGTACGTGCCGCCGTCTCACGCTTCCGCGCCCGCGATATCGACCGGTTCCGCGGTCAGTACGTCGGTCCACGGGACGCCGACAGCGGGCAGCGGCCGTCGTCGACGCTCACATCGACTCGGGCGCGGCGACGCCCAGCACGTCCAGCGCGTTCCCCATCGTGTGGGCGGCGGCGGCGACGAGCGCCAGCCGCGCGTCGCGGAGCTCGTCGTTCTCGGCGGTCAGCACTGGGCACTCGCGGTAGAACGCGTTGAAGCGCTCGGCGAACGTCCGCGTGTAGGTCGCGACGCGGTGGGGTTCGAGGTCCTCGGCGGCGCCCTCGACGACGGCGGGGAACCGAGCGATCGTCCGGAGCAGGTCGCGCTCCTCGGGCGTTTCGAGCAGGTCGGCGTCGATCCCCGCCGGGACGGACTCGCCGTCGAGGATCCCCCGGCAGCGCGCGTGGACGTACTGGACGTACGGCGCCGACTGCGCCTCGAAGTCGAGCGCGCGCTCCCACTCGAAGGTGATCGTCTTGCTGGGCTGCTTGGCGACGATGTCGTAGCGAACGGCGCCGATGCCGACCTGGCGGGCGATTCGCTCCACGTCGTCCTCGGTGAGCTCGTCCTCGCGGATGCGGTCGTCCATCCGGGACTCGACCTCCTCCCGGGCGCGGTCGACTGCCTCGTCGAGCAGGTCGTCGAGGTCGACGCCGGTGCCCTCGCGGGTGCTCATCCCCTCGCCGCCGGGGAGGTTCACCCAGGAGTAGAACTGCTGGTCGAGCTTCCCGGTGTCGTGACCGAGCAGCCCGAGCGTCTCGTTGAGCTGTTCGAACGTGAGCTTGTGGTCCTCGCCGATGACGGTGACCGCACGGTCGAAGTTCTCGAACTTCCACTCGTGGTGGGCGATGTCGCGGGTGGTGTACAGCGTCGTCCCGTCGGAGCGCAGGAACACGAAGTTCTTCTCGATCCCGTGCTCGGAGAGGTCCAGCTGCCAGGCGTCGTCCTCGTAGACGGCCTCCTCCAGCGCCTGCAGGCGCTCGATCACGTCGTCGGTGGCGCCGGAACGCATGAACCGCGTCTCCTTGACGAACTCGTCGAACTCCGCGGGGAGCCGGGAGAGCGTCTGGGTCATCCCGTCGAGCACGGTGTCGACGACTTCGGTCACGCGCTCGTACGTCTCGTCGTCGCCGTCCTCGAGCCCCTGCATGATCGACTCGATCTCGGCCTCCGCTTCCTCGACGGCGGCCTCGTCGGCGTCCTCGAGGTAGCTGTTCCCCTTGCGGTAGTAGCGGACGAGGTCGTAGTCGGGCTTCTCGCGTTCCGGTTCGGGGAGGTCGGCCTCGTCGAACGTCTCGTACGCCCAGGTGAACAGCGCCATCTGCCGGCCGGCGTCGTTGACGTAGTAGTGCCGCTCCACGTCGTAGCCGGCGTAGTCGAGCGCGTTCGCGATCGCGTCGCCGATGATGGGGTTGCGCGCGCGGCCGACGTGCACCGGGCCGGTCGGGTTCGCGGAGGTGTGCTCGACGACGACCGACTCCCCCTTCGGGGGGCGCTGGCCGTAGTCATCGGCGCCCGCGGCGTCGAGCGTGTCGGCGTAGTACGCCTCGTTCGGCGCGAAGTTGAGGTAGGGGCCCTGCGTGCTGATCTCGCCGAGGTACTCGTACTCGTCGGGGTCGATCTCCTCGGCGACCTCCGCGGCCACCTTGGGCGGCGGTGCGCCGACCTCGCCCGCCAGCCGGAACGCGACGCTGGAGGCGAGCACCGCGTCGACGCCCTCCGGCGGCTCCTCGATGCCGAGATCGTCGGTCGGGAGGTCACGCGCCGCCAGCGCGGCCGCGACGGCGTCCTCGACCGCCGACCGGAACTCGATGAACATGGGCGTCCGTTCCGCCCGACGAATAAAGGGGCTTCCGAACGCCGGAGCCGGCCGCGACGGTCGCCATCACGATCCCGTGACGGGCGCTGCCGGCACTCAACCGACGGACGCGGCGGCGCCGGACGGTCTCGTAACGAATACGGGACGCATCCCATATCCAGTATCGTTAAGCGTCTCGATACGGAACTGGGAACTATGCAAGAGACGACGGCGGGCGTCGACGCCGCCGAGGTGGCGGCGCTGAAACAGATCGCGCTCGAGGGGGGCGTCGACGGCGAGCGGAAAGTGTCGTGTGCGGCGCTGGGCGACCGGCTCGGTGCGTCGAGTCAGACCGCCTCGCGCCGGCTCCAGCGGCTCGAGTCCGCGGGGCTGATCGAGCGCGAGGTCGTCGCCGACGGCCAGTGGATCGCGCTGACTGGCGCGGGGAAGTCCCGGCTCCGCGGGGAGTACGCCGACTACCGCCGGCTGTTCGAGGACGACGCGGAGCTGACGCTCTCGGGGGCGGTCACCGCGGGCGCCGGCGAGGGGCGCCACTACATCTCGCTGCCGGGGTACAACCGCCAGTTCGAGGAGCGACTGGGGTACGACCCGTACCCGGGCACGCTCAACGTCTCGCTCGACGAGGCGAGCACCCGGAACCGGAGCGAGCTCGCGGCCGTCGAGGGCGTCCCCATCGACGAGTGGGAGGACGAGGAGCGCACGTACGGCTCCGCGACCTGCTACCCGGCGCGGCTGGAGGCCGACGCCGGGAGCGCCGACCCCGTCCACGTGATCGTCCCCGACCGGACCCACCACGACGAGGACCAGATCGAGATCATCGCCCCCGAGATGCTCCGGGACGAGCTGGGGCTGGCCGACGGCGACGAGGTCGTCGTGGAGATCGAGGACGCATGAGCTCGACCCGAACCGACGCCGTCGACGCGGTCGAGGCCGCGCGGGCGGCGTTCGCCCGCGGCGAGCCGGTGTTGATCCACGACGCCGCCGACCGCGAGGGGGAGGTCGACATCGTCTACCCCGCGGCGGCGGTCGACCCCGACGCCGTCAGCCGGCTGCGCAACGACGCCGGCGGGCTGATCTGCGTGGCGATCAGCGACGGCGTGGCCGAGGCGTGGGAGCTCCCGTTCCTCGCGGACGCGCTCGACCACCCCGCGACTGCGGCGGGCCACCTGGACTACGACGACCGCTCGTCGTTCTCGCTGCCGGTGAACCACCGCGACACGTTCACCGGGATCACCGACGACGACCGCGCGCTGACGATCCGCGAGCTGGGCGCGGCCGCCGACGCCGCCGAGGCGGGGCGGTTCGGCGCCGACGAGTTCGCCGAGTCGTTCCGCTCGCCCGGCCACGTGACGCTGCTGCGGGGCGCGCCGGGGCTGCTTGCGGACCGACAGGGCCACACGGAACTCGGCCTCGCGCTGGCGGCCGCCGCCGACCGCGAGCCGGCGGTGGTCGTCTGCGAGATGGTCGACGGCGACACCGGCGAGGCCCGGACGCCCGCCGACGCCCGCGCCTACGCCGAGCGCGAGGGGCTCGTGTACGTCGAGGGGCGCGACCTGCTGACCGACCTCGACTGAGTCGCCGTTTCTGCCGAATTTAAGACCCCGCCGCACACATACGCGGGTATGAGCGCCTTCGAGGAGATGGAGCAGGACGGGACGATCTGGATGAACGGCGAGTACGTCGACTGGGAGGACGCCCAAGTCCACGTGCTGAGCCACGCGATGCACTACGGCACGGGGATCTTCGAGGGCGTCCGCGCCTACGACACCGAGGAGGGGACCGCGATCTTCCGCTGGGAGGAACACCTCGACCGGTTCTACAACTCCGCGAAGCCGTACGACATGGAGATCGAGTTCTCCCGCGAGGAGCTGACCGAGGCGACGCTCGAGGTCATCCGGCGCAACGACCTCGACTCGGCGTACGTCCGCCCGCTGGCGTACTACGGCTACAACTCGCTGGGCGTCTCGCCGGGCGACTGCCCGACCGACGTGACCGTCGCCGCCTGGCCCTGGGGCGCCTACCTCGGCGAGGAGGCGCTCAAGAACGGGATCGAGGTGAAGGTGTCCTCCTGGCGCAAGCACGCCTCCAGCCAGATCCCGACCAACGCGAAGACCACCGGGCTGTACGTCAACAGCATGCTGGCCGGCGAGGAGGCCCGCCGCCACGGCTTCGAGGAGGCGATCGTCCTGAACAAGGAGGGCAACGTCGCCGAGGGGCCCGGGGAGAACATCTTCCTCGTGCGCGACGACGAGATCTACACGCCGGGGCTGAGCGAGTCGATCCTCGACGGGATCACCCGCGACACGGTGATCACGCTGGCCGAGGAGCGCGGCTACGAGGTCCACGACAACGTGAGCATCTCCCGCGGCGAGCTCCACACCGCCGACGAGCTGTTCTTCACCGGCAGCGCCGCCGAGGTGACGCCGATCCGACAGGTCGACAACGTCGAGATCGGGAACGGCGGCCGCGGCCCCGTCACCGAGGAGCTCCAGAGCGCGTTCTTCGACCTCGTGGAGCGTCGCACCGACGACCACGAGGAGTGGTTCACGTACGTATAACCCCACGCGCGACGCCCCGCCGCGAACCGCCTCTTTATGCCGTTCGAGTAGTGAGGGAGCACCAACCCGCCCCATGAGCCGGATCCTCAGCCTCGGGAGCATCAACGTCGACAGGGTCGAGCACGCGAGCGCCGCGGAACTGGACGCGCTCGAGCGCCGGTACGACTGGTTCCCGGAGCGGGGCGAGACCGTCGAGGTGTCGGGGGTGCCGGCGGGGTTCCCCGAGGAGGCCGACACCGTGTTTCACGGCGGCAAAGGGGCGAACCAGGCGGCGGCCGCGGCGCGTGCCGGCGCCGACACGCGGATGCTCGGGAAGGTCGGGAGCGACTACGGGGAGTTCGACGTGCGCCGGCGGCTCGCGGCGGCGGGCGTCGACACGACCCCCGTGGAAACCGACGAGTCGGTGCCGACCGGCACGGCGTACGTGTTCGTCGACGACGACGGCGAGAACCGGATCGTCGTCCGCCCCGGGGCGAACGACGCGGTCGACTGGGCGTACATCGAGGCCCACTACGACGCGATCGTCGACGCCGACTGTCTGCTCGTCCAGAACGAGATCCCGGCGGAGCCGGTCGCGCGGCTGCTCGCCGAGCTCTCGACCGAGCCCGACCGGCCGACGGTCGTGCTCGACCCGGCGCCCGCGGCCGGCGCGGCGGCGCTGCTCGACGACGCGGTGGTGGACTACGTGACGCCGAACGAGAGCGAGTACGCCGCCCTCGAGCCCGAGCTCGAGGCGTTCGACGGCGTCGTCGTCCGGAAACGCGGCGGCGACGACGTGATCGTCGACGCCGAGCGGGAGTTCAGCGTCTCCCCGCCGGCAGTGCCGGTGACCGACACCACTGGCGCGGGCGACGTGCTGAACGGGTTTCTCGGCGCCCGGCTCGCCGCCGGCGCGTCGCTCCCGGACGCGGTCGAGGTCGCGACCGTCGCCGCGTCGCTGGCCACGCGGGAGCGGGGCGCCCGGAACGGCGTGCCGACGCTTGCCGACGTACGGGCGTTCGCGGACGCGAACGTCAACGCGCGGTGAGTCGGGGCGCTTCGAAACCCTTACCACCGAATCCCGAGTATCCACGCCCAACTCGCTGGTCGACGGGACGCCAGTGGGCACCCGATAGCTCGGGACGAAATGTGGTCGAAAGAGGCGCGACGCGCCTCCCGAGGCGGCGGAGCCGCCGACATTCGACTGAATCGCAAGCGCCCGCACAGAACCATGGCACGAAGCTTCTACTCCCACATCAAGGACGCGTGGAAGCAGCCCGGCGACGGCAAGCTCGCCGAGCTGCAGTGGCAGCGAAAACAGGAATGGCGGAACCAGGGCGCCATCGAGCGCGTCGAGCGCCCGACCCGGCTGGACAAGGCCCGCGAACTGGGCTACAAGGCGAAGCAGGGCATCGTCGTCGTCCGCATCGCCGTCCGCAAGGGCGGCGCGCGCAAGCGCCGACACAAGGCCGGCCGCCGCTCGAAGCGCCAGGGCGTCAACCGCCTCGGCCGCCGGACCTCGATCCAGCGGATCGCCGAGGAGCGCGCGACGCGCAAGTACCCGAACCTCCGGGTGATGAACTCCTACTGGGTCGGCGAGGACGGCTCCCAGAAGTGGTTCGAGGCGATCCTCGTGGACCCCGAACACGCCGCGATCCAGAACGACGACGACCTCAACTGGATCTGCGACGACTCCCAG
Organism: Halolamina rubra; assembly: GCF_000739555.1. Taxonomy (GTDB): domain Archaea; phylum Halobacteriota; class Halobacteria; order Halobacteriales; family Haloferacaceae; genus Halolamina; species Halolamina rubra. The sequence continues at coordinate 26,591 of NZ_BBJN01000010.1, read as the reverse complement.
ACCGGCCGCGCGTTCCGCGGCCTCACCAACGCCGGCAAGTCCAACCGCGGGCTTCGCACCCGGGGGAAGGGCTCCGAGAAGGTCCGCCCGAGCGTTGCGTCGGGCAACCGCGGCGGGAAGTAACACCAGCCACGGCTCGTGAGCTGCGACGACCGCCGTGTCGTCGCCAACGAACTCACGCCGTGACTGTGTAACGCCGATCGCGGCGCGTTTTTCGTTCGACGCTATCTCGAACAGCGACTGCTGTGCGGTGGCGCGCGACGTGAGCGTCGACGGACGCGAACGAGCGCGCGAGGGATGAGCGACCGTACGGGAGCGAATCGGCTGGGGAGGCTGTGGGCGGTGCGTGGCGGTGCGGTCCAAGTGGCCATGCTCGCTCCGCGGCACCGTTCGCGGGAGGAACAGCGACTAGAGAAACAGCCCCTCAGTCGCTGACTTTCACCACCTGCTTCCCGACGTTCTCCCCCTCGAACAGCCCGAGGAACGCGTCGGGAGCGTTCGCCAGCCCCTCCGTCACCGTCTCGCGGTACTGGATCTCGCCGGCGGCGACCCACTCCGCCAGGTCCGCGCTGGCCTGCTCGAACCGCGGCGCGAAGTCGCTCACGAGCAGCCCCTGGACGCGAGCACGGCTCTCGATCAGCTTCCCCAGCTTCCGCGGGCCGGTCGGCTGCTCCTCGGCGTTGTACAGCGCGATCTGCCCGCAGACCGCCACGCGGGCGTCGACGTTGAGGTGGGAGAACACCGCGTCCGTGATGGGGCCACCCACGTTGTCGAAGTAGCCGTCGACGCCCTCCGGCGCCGCGTCGGCGAGCGCCGCGACGTAGTCGTCGGTCGACTCGTAGTTGATGCAGGCGTCGAAGCCGAACTCGTCCTCGACGACCTCGCACTTCTCGTCGCTGCCGGCGAAGCCGATCACTTTCGCCCCCTGGAGCTTGGCGAGCTGGCCGACGACCGAGCCCACCGCGCCCGCGGCGGCGCTGACGACGACCGTGTCGCCGGCCCGCGGTTCGAGCACCTCGCGCGTGCCGAAGTACGCCGTCCGGCCGGGCATGCCGACGACGCCCAGCGCGGTCGACACCGGGAGCGCGCCGGTCTCGATGCGCTGGAGCTCGCTCGCGTCGGCGAGGTGGTACTCGGCCCAGGTCATGTTGCCGACGACGGTGTCGCCGGCGTCGAACTCGGTCCCGGTCTCGTCGACGACCTCGCCGACGGCGGCGCCCCGGAGCGGGTCGCCCACCTCCCACGGCTCCGCGTAGGACTCGCCGGCGTCCATCCGGCCGCGCATGTACGGGTCGACCGAGAGGTAGCGGAGCTTCACGAGCGCCTCGCCGCCGGCGGGGTCGTCGAGGTCGATCTCCCGCAGGTCGAACGTGTCGTCGTCCGGGACGCCCGCGGGTCGCTGGGCGAGGTGGTAGCGCTTGGTCGTGACCATACCCGGGAGTGGGCCGGGGGAGGGAAGGCACCTGCGACGGAGGCACGGCGACGACGGGCCACCGTCCGTGCGCTTAACCCCGGCGGGGCCCCAGTACACCCCATGAGCGACCTCTCGCTCGACGCGACGCAGTTAGACCGGTACTCCCGGCACATCATCCTCGACGACGTGGGGCCGGAGGGCCAGAAGCGCCTGCTCGAGGGCAGCGCGCTGGTCGTCGGCGCCGGCGGCCTCGGCGCGCCGGTGATCCAGTACCTAGCGGCCGCGGGCGTGGGCCGGCTGGGGATCGTCGACGACGACGTGGTCGAGCGCTCGAACCTCCAGCGCCAGGTGATCCACCGCGACGCCGACGTGGGGCGGGCGAAGGCCGACAGCGCCGAAGAGTTCGTCAACGACCTCAACCCCGACGTCGACGTCGAGGCGATGGAGCGACGCATCGCGCCCGAGGAGGCCCGAGAGCTGGTCGCCGACTACGACGTGGTCGTCGACTGCACCGACAACTTCCCCACGCGGTACATGCTCAACGACGCCTGCCGGATCGAGGGGGTGCCGCTCTGTCACGGCGCGATCTACAAGTTCGAGGGGCAGATCACCACCCTCAGCCCGGAGGGGCCCTGCTACCGCTGTCTGTTCCCCGAGCCGCCCGAGCCCGGGACGGTGCCGGACTGTGCGACGACGGGCGTGCTGGGCGTGCTCCCCGGCACCGTCGGCTGTCTCCAGGCGACCGAGGCGGTGAAAGTGCTGCTCGGACTGGGCGACACGCTCACGGGGCGGCTGCTGTTCTACGACGCCCGGGAGCTCTCCTTCGAGACGGTGCCGTACAGGCAGAACCCCGACTGCCCGGTGTGTGGCGACGACGGCATCGACGACCTCGCCGGCGTCGACTACGCGGGCGGCTGTGCGGTCGCCGACGACTGAGGACGTGGGCCGTTTTCGGCGCGGAAATCCCGGCGCCAGCAGCGGCCCGCGTCGGAATCGTGTGACACTTACACAAGGTTATGCCACTCAAGAAGCTACCGGTCTCTCTGTTTCGGTTCTACCTGCCGAATACTGGCGAATCAAGCCGATAAACCGTGATAGACTTGGGCAAAAGATTTATATACTTTACTGTCTTACCCTTGGGTGAAGACAGCCCGATGCCCCCGCGTCGGGACACTTCGGTTCCAATCAATGAGCACGAACACCACCCACCGCGAAACCGAGACCGAGCGGGCAGAGACCGAGCAGGAGCACCACTGCCCCGAGTGCGGTGGCAACCTCGAGACGAACGAGTCGCAGGCCGAGACGGTCTGTGCGGACTGTGGCCTCGTCGTCGACGAAGGCGGCATCGACCGCGGCCCCGAGTGGCGCGCGTTCGACGCCGGCGAGAAGGACGAGAAGTCCCGCGTCGGCGCGCCGACGACGAAGATGATGCACGACGACGGCCTCTCGACCAACATCGGCTGGCAGAACAAGGACGCCTACGGCAACCAGCTGTCGGCGAGTCAGCGCGAGAAGATGCAGCGCCTGCGGACGTGGAACGAGCGGTTCCGCACCCGCGACCACAAGGAGCGCAACCTGAAGCAGGCGCTGGGCGAGATCGACCGCATGGCCTCGGCGCTCGGCCTCCCGGAGAACGTCCGCGAGACGGCGTCGGTGATCTACCGACAGGCGCTCGACAAGGACCTGCTCCCCGGCCGCTCGATCGAGGGGATCGCCACCGCGAGCCTCCACGCCGCGGCCCGGATGGGGAACGTCCCCCGCAGCCTCGACGAGATGAGCGCCGTCTCCCGCGTCGACCAGGCGACGTTCAAGCGCGCCTACCGCTACATCGTGCGGGAGCTCAAGCTCGAGGTCCAGCCCGCCGACCCGCTGGAGTACCTCCCGCGGTTCGCGAGCGAGCTCGACCTCGACGACGAGACCGAGCGCCGCGCCCGCGAGCTGCTCGAGACCGCCAAGCGTCAGAACGTCCACTCGGGCAAGTCGCCCGTCGGCCTCGCCGCGGCCGCGATCTACGCCGCGGGCGTGCTGACCAACAACGCGCTCACGCAGTCGGAGGTCAGCGCCGCCACCGACATGAGCGAGGTCACTATCCGCAACCGCTACCAGGAGCTGCTCCAGGCCGCCGAATCCGCGGACTCCGGCGCGGCCGCGGGCGCCGCCTGAGTAGCTGACGGCGTCGGCGACGTCGAGATGGACGGGCGTCGACGCTAAACGACGCGACTGCGGGTTCTTCGGTCGACGATCACTTTTCGAAAAATCAGTAGCCGAGAGCGGACGCGCCGCCTACCGCAGGCGGCCCAGCAGTTCGTAGTCCTCGTCCGGCGTGTAGCCGCGGAACAGCAGGCTGTTCGTCAGCACCGACAGCGACGAGAACGCCATCGCCCCCGCGGCGAGCACCGGCTGGAGCAGCCCAAGCGAGGCAAGCGGGATCATCGCCGTGTTGTACCCCAGCGCCCAGACGAGGTTCTGCTTGATCTTCTGCAGCGTCGCGTCGGAGATCCGGATCGCCTTCACCACGTCGACGGGATCGTCGCGCATCAGCGTCACGTCGGCGGCCTCGATGGCCACGTCGGTGCCGGAGCCGATCGCGGTGCCGACGTAGGCGACCGCCAGCGCCGGCGCGTCGTTGACGCCGTCGCCGACCATCATCGCCTGGCGGCCCTCGGCCTGGATCGCCTCGACGGCGTCGGACTTGTCCTCGGGCAGCACCTCCGCGCGGACGTTGTCGGGGTCGATGCCGACCTGCTCGGCGACCGCGCGGGCGGTCCGCTCGTTGTCGCCGGTGAGCATCATCACGTCGACGCCGCGCTCCCGGAGCTGGCTCACGGCGGACTTCGCGCTCTCCTTCACCGTGTCGGCGTCGGCGACGACGCCCACGAGGTCGCCCTCGTAGGCGACGAGCATCGCCGTCTTCCCCTCGCTCTCGAGTCGCTCCATCGTCTCCGCGGCGGGCTCGGGGTCGACGCCGTGCTCGCGGAGCAGCTTCCGGTTGCCGACCAGCACCTCGCCGCCCTCGACCGTGGCGCGGATGCCGTGGCCGGGGACGTTCTCGAAGCTCTCGGGCGAGCCGACCTCGATCCCGCGCGCCTCGGCGCCGTCGACGATCGCGCGAGCCAGCGGGTGTTCGCTCCCGCTCTCCGCGATCGCCGCGAACCGCAGCACGTCGTCCTCGTCGAACTGCTCGCGTTCGGCCAGCTGGCCGCCGTCCGGCGCGGCGTCACCGCCGTCGGCGCGGGCGCCGTCGAACACGACCACGTCGGTGAGCTCCATCTCGCCCTCGGTGAGCGTCCCGGTCTTGTCGAACACGACCGTGTCGACGTCCTTCGCGCGCTCGAGGATGTCGCCGCCCTTGAACAGCACGCCGTTCTGGGCGCCGATCGTCGTCCCGACCATCGTCGCCGCCGGCGTCGCGAGCCCCAGCGCACAGGGACAGGCGATCAGCACCGCGGAGGCGAACACGACGATCGCGAACTCGAACACCGAGACCGTCCCGCCCGCGACCGCCGGGCCGCCGGCGACCAGCCCCCACAGCGGGAGCGAGCCGACGAGCCCCGCGAGCGCCTGCGGGAACAGGTACCAGACCGCGCCCCAGAACACGGCGTTGACGATCACCGCCGGCACGAAGTACGCGGAGATGCGGTCCGCCAGGTTCTGGATGTCGGGCTGGCGGGACTGCGCCTCCTTCACCGTCTGGACGATCTGCTGGAGCGCCGTGTCGGCGCCGACCTTCGTCGCCTCGACGACCAGCACGCCGTTCTCGTTGATCGTGGAGCCGACGACCTCGTCGCCCTCGGTCTTCTCGACGGGGACGGACTCGCCGGTGACCATCGACTCGTCGACGGCGGACTGGCCGTCGACGACCACGCCGTCGGTGGGGATCTGCTCGCCCGGCCGGACCTTCATCCGGTCGCCGACCGCGACGTCCTCGAGCGGGATCTCCTCCTCGTTCCCGTCGTCGTCGACGACGGTCGCGGTGTCGGCCTCCATCTCCAGCAGGGTCCGGAGCGCCTCGCCGGCCTGCCCCTTCGAGCGCGCCTCGAGGTAGTTGCCGAGCGTGATGAACACGAGGATCAGCGCCGCCGTGTCGAAGTAGAGGCTGCCCGCGATCAGCTCCGCGAGCACCGCGACGGAGTAGGCGTACGCGGTGGTGGAGCCGAGCGCGATCAGCACGTCCATGTTGGCGCGCCCGTTCGTCACGAGCGCCTTGTAGGAGTTCCTGTAGAACGGCCGGCCGAGCACGACCTGAACCGGCGTCGCGAGCCCGAACATCACCCAGCCCAGCGGCACGCCCAGCAGCGAGTCGCCGAGCAGGCTGTCGAAGAAGAAATGTTCGAGCAGGAAGAACAGAAGCGGCACCGACAGCGCGGCGCCGAACAGCGTTAGCCGGAGCTGTTTGCGGATCTCCTCGTTGCGGGCGGCGTCGCGGGCGGACTCGCCCGCCTCCTCCTCGCCGTCCTCGCGGACGGGGGTGTACCCCGCGTCCTCGATCGCGTCGTACATCGCCGAGAGCGACGTGTCCTCGGGGTTGTAGGTGACCTGTGCCTCGTCGGTCGCGTAGTTCACTTCGGCGTCGACGACGCCGGGGAGGTCTTCGAGGGCGTCCTCGTTGGCCTCCGCGCAGTTCGCACACGACATGTCGGAGATGGCGATCGACACCGTCTCCGAGACGACGCCGTAGCCCGCCGACTCGATGGCGTCGTAGATCTCGCCGAGCGACACCTGCTCGGGGTCGTACTCGACGGAGCCCTCGTCGGTGGCGTAGTTGACGCTCGCCGCCTCGACGCCGTCGAGCAGCTCCAGCGCCTCGCCGACCGTCGCCGAGCAGTTGGCGCAGGACATGCCCGTGACGTTCAGTTGTGCTGTTCGCGTTCCCATGGCTATCTCTCTATAGGGGCTCCTCCCTTAGTGCGTTTGCGCCTTGGCAGCCAAGGTTCTAGTGGCGACAGATTTTCGAAACCAAAGCGATTCGGCTTCCGGACCACGCAAACCGTGCCGCTGCGCCGCGGTGACACGACGGCGCGGGCGTCGTCGACGGCGCGGCGGCCGGCCCCGCGAGCGAAACCGGTATCCCCACAGGTCGGTTAGCGCCGCCAAATGGACTGTGACCGGTGTGGGTCCGAGGCGGTGATGCACGCCGCCTACTCCGGCGCCCACCTCTGTGCGGAGCACTTCACGCGCTCCGTCGAGAAGCGGGTGCGCCGCCGGGTTCGCGAGGACAGCCTCGTCTCCCGCGAGGCGACGCCTGAGGCGCCCGAGACGTGGGTGATCGGGCTCTCGGGCGGGAAGGACTCGGTCGTGCTCACCGAGATCCTCGCGGAGACGTTCGGCGAGGACCCCCGGATCGAGCTGGTGGCGCTGTCGATCCACGAGGGAATCGAGGGGTACCGCGACGAGTCCCTGGCAGCGAGCGAGGAGCTCACTGAGGAGCTGGGGATCGAACACGAGGTCGTCGGCTACGAGGAGGAGTTCGGCGTCCGCATGGACGACGTGGTCGAGGACGACCCCGAGAACATGGCGCCGTGTGCGTACTGCGGCGTGTTCCGCCGTGACCTGCTGGAGGAGTACGCCGAGAAACTGGGCGCCGACAAGCTGCTCACGGGCCACAACCTCGACGACGAGGCCCAGACGGCGCTGATGAACTTCCTCGAGGGCGACGTGAAGCAGGTCGCCAAACACTTCGACGCCTCCATCGGCGGCTTCGACGACCGCGAGGAGAGCGACTCGTTCGTCCCGCGGGCGAAACCCCTGCGCGACATTCCGGAGAAGGAGGTCGCGCTGTACGCCCACCTGGAGGACCTTCCCGCACACATCACCGAGTGCCCCCACGCCAGCGAGGCGTACCGCGGCGAGATACAGGAGCTGCTCTTGAAGCTGGAGGAGAACCACCCCGGGACGCGCCACTCGATCATGTCCGGCTACGAGGAGCTGGCGGAGCTGGCGGCCGACGCCTACGGCGGCGACGAGGACGGCGACCTGGGCGAGTGCGAGGAGTGCGGCTCGACGACCTCCGCGGACGTCTGCCGGAAGTGTCGGCTGTTGGCGTCGATGGAGGCGGTGTAGCGACCCGCAGTCGGCAGCTCTCAGACTCGCGCGACAGTCACCTCGAACGGCACCACCTCGCGGCGCCGATACTGCTCCTCGCCCATCTCGCGAACCACGTCCCGGCCCATCTCGCGCCAGGCGGCCCGAAGTTCGTCGTAGTCCGCCCCGGCCGCCCGCAGTTCCCGCTCGTGGTCGGCGAGCCCCGCGCCGCTGGCCTTCTTCGCCGCACTCTCCATCGCCGGCTCGCTGTAGGGCGGTTCGACCAGCTTCTCGTGGCGGTAGGTGCGCCGGGCGACCACCTCCAGCCCCGCAGTCTCGAACAGGTCGCCCACGCGCTCGCCCATCGCCACGTCGGTCTCGACGCCGTCGAGGTACGCCGCCCGGACCTCCCGCTCCAGCCGCTCCTCCGCGTCGACGGTCGAGGACACCTCGACAGCGGCGTTGTCGGGCTCGATCGCCGCGACGAGATCCGAGGAGATCCGGGCGAACTCCCGGACCGCGGCGGCGGGGTCGGGGAGGTTGATGAGGAGCGCCTGGCAGACGACCAGATCCGCCGCGTCGTCGACGAACGGGAGCCGCGTCGCGTCGCCGGCGACGGTCGGGACGTGCTCCCGCGCCACCGAGAGCAGGGCCGTGTCGGCGTCGACGCCGACCACCTCGCCCGGGCTCTCGGCGGCGAGCACGCGGGAGAGCTCGCCGGTGCCACAGCCAACGTCCACCACGCGCTCCCGGCTCTCGAGCTCGAGCGGGTCGAGCGCCGCGGTCGACTCCCACATCCCACGGCGCGTGTGTTCGAGGTACTCCGGCGTGAACTCCCGCACGGGCGGTGGTGGTGCCGGAACGGAGAAAAGCGGGTCGGTCGATCCGGGGCCGCCGGGCGCGCTCAGTCCCGCCGGGCGAGCGCGGCCGCGCCGGCGAGGACCGCGACGGCGCCGAGCGCCGCGGGCGCGCCGAAGCCGGGCACCTCGGCGTCCGTCCGCTCGGTCGGGTAGCGCACGGTGACCGTCGCGTCCGACACGTCGAGGGGGTGGGTCCGGCTGTCGGCGAACGTGGCGAGCTCGTACGTCTCCGCCGACTCGTCGACGGCGTCGAGGCCGACGAAGATGCGGAACGACGCCTCGACGGTCTCGCCCGGCTCGACCGGCCCCCAGGTGAACGTCCGGTTGCTCTGGTGGTACGTGCCAGTCTCCGAGGTGGCCGAGACGTGGTTCCAGCCGTCGGGCAGCGTCAGCGACAGCGAGAGCCCCTCGACGGGCTGGTCGCCGGTGTTGGTGAGCGAGAACGGCACCCGGACCCGCTCGCCGGGCTCGGCGGTGATCGAGGGCGAGTCGAGGGTCAGCGTCGCCGTCGTGCGGACGGTGAGATCCATCTCGCCGGCGACGTAGCGGCGGGGGCGGCTCGTCCCCGCGTCGGCGACCGCGACGACGAGCTCGGCGTCGACCTCGTCGGCGACGGTCATCTCGTAGCCGCCGGAGGCGTTCGTCGTCGCCGTCGCCACGTCGTCTGGCGGGTCGGCCGCGATCTCGCGGAGCTCGCTCGCGGAGGCGTTGCCGAGGCGGTCCTCGCTCCCGACGAGCACCGTCGCGTCGGCGACGGCGCTGCCGTTGAGGAAGCTGACGGTTCCCGAGAGGCTCGTGTCGGTCTGGACCGCCGGCGACGCGGCCGCGTCCGCTGGCGCGGCGGCGACGGCCGCGGGCGCGACGACCAGCGAGAGCAGGGCGACGAGGAGGAGGGGTCGCATAGCGGGCGTTGGGCGCGGAGTGGTAAGTCTCCCTCGGAACCGGGCTACTCCGTGAGGAGGTCGTCGGTCGCCGGCAGGTCCGGCGCCTGCTCCGACTCAGAACACCAGCCGAATCGGAAGATCCCGTCGATCGTCAGGAGGTCGCCGAGTTCGTCCGCCGAGACCGGTTCGGACATCCGGATACGGGTCCCCGAGAGCCGAAACTTATCGGGCATCTTCTCGAAGCGAGAGAAGGAGACACGTCCGATCAAGTCGCGCTCGTCAGTATCGTGTTGGGTCGAGACGTGGAACCCGTCGTCGCCTCGCTCGACGTAGAACACCGTCGGACAGTAGCCGACCGGCCTGTGTGCAACCGGGAGCAACGCGTCCCCCAGATACCGGACCGCGTCGATACCGGTAAGCTGGGCGCTCGAGGCGACCGACCGACCGAGGACGAGATACACTGCCAGCTCCTGTGCCGCCACCACTGAGAGCTGCTCGTCGGGCAGACAGACGACCGACGCGGTGTCGAGCAGTCCGGTCAGCGGGTCGGTCCTCGGCTGCCCCCACGCGAACGAGACGGCGCCGACCGATCCGGCCGGGCAGTCGTCGAACGCGAGCACGCCGTCGGAACAGACGAACCCCTTCTCCGTGACGCGGTTCCCGTAGTGGACGTGCGCGTACTCCGTCGCGAGTAGCGAGCGGAGCTCCGCTCGCGTCACCGACGACCGGTACGTGGCGGTCGGCGCCTCGTCGAGCTTGAACCGGTCCCAGTCGACGGCCTCGAACGCGTCCCGGCCCGGCGGCTCCCAGCCGACGAACAGCACTTCCGCGTCGCCCGACTGGCGCGCCTCGTGATCGGCCGCACGCTCCCTGGCCGCAGGGGGGATGGCGGCGGTGTTGTGGGTAACGGCGTCGTTCGTCGAGAACTCGACCGGCTTCCCCGCCGCGGGCGGCGGGTCGCGCGGCACCCCGTCCGGGGTGACGTGGACCCGTGCGAGCGTGTTCAGGAGGTAGGGAACCGCCTCGGCGTCGGCGACGGTCGGCCGGAGCGTACCGACCGCGTGCCACGTCGGTGCGTACGGGCGGGTCGTCTCGAACGGTACCTCGAGGTACTCCAGCAGCTGGCGGTGGATCGGCTCGTCGTACAGCTCGGGCGGGTAGAACGGGAGCTCCGGTGCGAGCTCGTCGTACTCGCGGCGGGGGAGCGAGTAGTAGCCGTCGATGCGGACCAGGCTGTCCAGCACGATCGCGTGGGCGAGGAGATCGTCGACCGAGCGCTCCAGTTCGGCGCCCGTCCCCAGCGGTTCGACGTGCTGGGTGCCGAGTCGGAGTTCGGCCCGGTCGCCGGCCACCACGTCGGCGCCGAAGTAGTACGCGAGCGGCGTCACCCGGAGGACGTCCGCCGTGTCCGGCGGGACGGCGACGGTGACCTCGGTGTCGGGGACCGAGAGGCGGTCGGGGACGGCGAGCTCGTCGCCGACCTCGATTGCGGGCGGGTGCCCCCGCAGCGTCGGCCACGAGCGCTCGGCCGACCACTCCTTGACCGCGGAGCCGAGGTGCGAGACCGCCGTCATCAGCTCCTCGGGGTCGTCGGACACCGTCATCGTCGCGATCGGCGCGTCGTGGAACGAGCGGGCGCCGACGACGACACGGGCCGAGTCGTCGAACGTCAACAGCAGCGAGTCGGGGTTCTCCGCGTCGCCGACGTACCGACCGGTCACCTCCCCGTCGACGTACACGAGGAGCTTCATCGCCGTCGTGAGATCGACGTAGCTCTCCCCCTCGATCGAGAACGTCCCGTCCGTGAGCGAGCCGTAGTCCTCGCCGTGAACGTTCCGGAGCTGGGCGGACGGCGCGCCGTGGAACTCCAGCGACTCCGTCGTCAGGCTCACCGCGTCGTCGACCGGCACGTCGAACCACGCGTCCGTGGCGGGGGTGACCGAGGCGTCGCCGTCCACGTCGATCACGACCGCGCCGCCGCCGGCCTCGTCCCGGACGGTCAGCTCGCCGGCCGACAGCGAGAACGAAACCGCGTCCTCGGTCATCGGCCCCTCACCATCATGACCGAACCGAATTGGTCGACAGGTAAATGTATTGCTGCGATTCCCGGCCTACTCCTCACGCAGCTCCCGGACGTGGTCGACGTTCCACGCGAAGCTCCGGCCGTCCTCCGTCGGCGTCTCGAGCACGAAGGGCTGGTCGCGCCACTCGGGATGGTTGATGATCCGTGCCATCCCGTCGTCGCCGATGTAGCCGTCGCCGATGTGGGCGTGTTCGTCCTTGTTCGTCCCGCACTCGTGTTTGGAGTCGTTGAGGTGGATGCAGTGGAGGTACTCGTTCCCGACCACGTCGTCGAACTCTTCGACCGTCTCGTCGACGGCCTCGGGGGTCGAGAGGTCGTAGCCCGCCGCGAACATGTGGGCGGTGTCGAGACAGACGCCGATCTCCTCGTCGGTCTCGTCGATCACCTTCGCGAGATGCTCGAACTGGCCGCCGAGCTTCGTGCCGCTGCCGGCGTCGCTCTCGACGAGTACTTTCACGTCGTCGGGCACGTCCAGCGAGTCGATCACGTTCGCGGCGTTCTCGATGCCGCCCTCGACGCCCGCCCCGGTGTGGGCGCCGAGGTGGACGTTCACGTAGTCGATGTCGAGCTCCGCGGCGGCGTCGACCTCCTGCTGCATCGAGTCGCGGCTCTTCGCCCGGAGGTCCTCCTTCGGCGTACAGAGGTTCACGAGGTAGGAGGAGTGGATCACCCACGGGCCCGCGAGATCCGCGTCGGTCTCCTCGCGGAACCGTTCGGCCTCGTCGTCGCCGATGTCGCCGTGGTCCCAGACCTGTGGCGAGTGGGTGAACACCTGCCCGCAGTTGCCGTCGATCTCCAGCTGCCGTTCCACCGCGTTGTCGACCCCGCCCGCGATGGAGACGTGCGCCCCGATTTTGAGCATACCCTGAGTCCGCGAGCGACCGGCAAAAAGCGTTCGGAGGCGGGTGGTATCGCGGCGTTCCCCCGCGATCAGCGCTCGGCGTCGCGCTCCCGGACCCACGCCTCGCTGCGGTACTTCGCGTCCGCGATCTCCTCGGCGCGGGCCAGTTCGTCCGCGGTCCACTCGCCCTCGTCGGCGTCGGCCCACTCCTGCAGCGCCGTCTCGACGGCGTCGACGGCCTCGGCGCGGCTCGCGTCGACGAGGTCGGTGATCCCCGCGACGCGCTCCGAGAACGCCGCCGGGGTCACGTCCGGGTCCGAGAAAACCGCGAGGTGCGCCTCCGGCCGGGCGTCGTAAGTGATCGAGCCGTGCTGGATCACCGCGTCCTTCCGGCGGTACTGGGCGTTCCCGGCCAGCTTCCGGCCGGCGCCGCCGTCGCTCACGACGTCGTGGGCGGGGTGCAGACCGCGGAGGTAGCAGGCCGGCTGGTAGATCGGCGGGCGCTCCTCGTCGACGAAGTCGGCGTCGACGCCGAGGCGGGCGAACGCGTCGAGGATCGGCGGGCAGAGCTCGTGGTAGCTCTCGATGAGTTCGCCGGGGAGTTCGTCCGCGGGCGCGGCGATGGAGTAGGCGATGTCGCCCTCGTTGTCGTGGTAGATGCCGCCGCCGCCGGTCTGTCGGCGGGTCACGTCGACCCCAGCAGCCTCGCAGTGCTCCCAGTCGACGGTGTCGACGGCCTGTCCGTACCCCATCGAGAGGCAGGAGGGGTCCCAGCGGTAGACGCGGACCGTGCGCGGGCCCCCGGCAGCGGCGGTCTCGGCGGCCACCTCGTCCAGCGCCATCTGCAGCGGGCCGGGACGGGATTCCTCGCGGATCAGCCGCCACTCCCGGTCGGCGTGGTCGCTCATGGCCGGGGATGGGTGGGGCGGGCGAAAAGCGGTTGCGGTGGGGCGCTCCCGTGGCGTCGACGTCCCGTGCGGTCGGCGCGAAGCGTTCGCGTCGACGGACGCGAACCGAGCGCGAGGGACGACTGACCGAACGAAGTGAGGGAAGGAGTCGGCTGGGGAGGTTCGTGGACAGTACGGCCGGGTGGGACTGAAAGGGGCGACGCGCTCGACGAAGGACGGCGACGCAAGGACCGCAGCTGAGCGAAGCGAGGCGAGGACCGCAGCGAGCCGCCCGAGCCGAGCGCGTCGGGGCTTTCACGGTGTTGCTGACCACGCTAGTAGCCCCGCCGAGCAAAACGAATCAGACGAAGAACGCGGCACCCTTTTTCCCACGCAACCCGGAAACGACGTATGGTCGGCAACGTCGCCTCCGTCATGGCCGAGCTCGAACCCGAGGACTTCTACCTCCTCTCCGGGCTCGAACAGGGGATGCGCTTCTCGGAGTGGGTCCAGCGCGAGAAGCTCCCCGAGTACGCGACTTGACCGCGGAGGAGGTCGACTACCGGATCGACCGCTGTGCCGACCGCGAACTGATCGAGCGCAAGACGATCCAGTACGAGGGGTACCGCCTCACGTTCGAGGGGTACGACTGCCTCGCGCTGCGGGCGTTCTCCGAGCGCGGCACGATCGAGGGGATGGGCGCCCCACTCGGCGTCGGCAAGGAGAGCGACGTGTACGAGGTGCAGTCGTACGAGCCGATGGCGCTGAAGTTCCACCGCGAGGGGTACACCGAGTTCCGGAAAGTCGACAAGGAGCGGGAGTACACCGCCGACCGCAACCACGTCTCGTGGTTCTACACCGCCCGCAAGGCCGCCGAGCGCGAGCACGAGGTGCTCGAGGAGCTCTACCCCGACGTGTCGGTCCCCCGGCCGGTCGACCAGAACCGCCACGCGATCCTGATGGAGAAGTTCGACGGCGTCGAGCTCGAGCGCGCGTCGCTGCCGAGCGAGCAGGTCGTCGGCGTCTGTGACCTCGTGCTGCGGGAGGTCGGCGACGCCTACGACGCCGGCTACGTCCACGCCGACATGAGCCAGCACAACGTCGCCGTCGCCGAGGGCGGCGTCACCGTGTTCGACTGGCCCCAGGCGGTCGCGACCGACCACGAGAACGCCGACGAGTTCCTCGAGCGCGACGTGGAGAACGTCGTGAGCTTCTTCCAGCGGAAGTACCCGCGGGAGATGCCCGACGACGTCGACTACCGCGGGCTCGCGGAAGCGATCGCCGAGGGAGAGTTCGGGAGCGTCACGACGTACGCGACGAGGTAGCCGGCGGCGACGGCGCCGCGGTCGAGCGACCCTAAGCCGTCAGTTCTACGACCCTCCGAACCCAACACCGAGGTATGGAACTCACCGACCACGTCTACAGTCTCCCGGTCACGCTCGAACTCGGCGGCGCCGAGCGGACGTTCACGCCGACCGCCGTCGAGACCGAGGCGGGGCTGATCCTGTTCGACACGACGCTGCCGGGCCATGCCGACGAACTCGAGGCCGCGCTCGGGGAGCACGGGTTCGGCCTCGACGACGTGCGGTTCGTCGTTCTCACCCACCACGACGGCGACCACGCGGGCGCGCTCGCGACCGTGCAGGACCGCACGGGCGCGCCGACGTTCGCCCACTGGGCCGAGGCGCCGTACGTCGACGGCCGGGAGTTCCCGGAGAAGTCCGAGGACGATCGCTACCCGGCGGCCCGCGTCGACGTGGAAGTGATCGACGGCGTCGGGTTCAGCACGCTCGCCGGGCCGATCGAACTGGTCGAGACGTTCGGCCACACGCGCGGCCACTCCTCGTTCCACCTGCCGGAGGAGCAGCTGCTGATCGCCGGCGACGCGCTGACCGCCGCCGACGGCGAACTGCAGGGGCCGGCCACAGAGCACACCCTCGAGATGGAGCGGGCGATGGAGTCCGTCGCGATGCTCGGCGAACTCGACGTGGAACACACCGTCTGCTTCCACGGCGGCTACGTCGACGCCGGCCGCGAGCGCATCCGCGAGATCGCAAAGGGCGAGTAGCGCCGACGCGACGACCACCGTTTTTTACCGCCGCCCGCCCCAGCCCGAGCCATGACCGAGGAGGCGCCCGCGGACAACCCCTACGTCCGCGAGCCCGACACCGAGTTCGCGCCGACGGGGGAGCTGTCCGCCGATGAAGCCCGCGAGCAGGCCGAGAAGCTGCGGGCGGCGATCCGCTACCACGACTACCGCTACTACGTCGAGAACGACCCCGTCGTCTCCGACCGCGCGTACGACGAGCTGTTCCGGCGGCTCGAGGCGCTGGAGGACGCGTTCGACCTCGACACCGACGGGTCGCCGACCGAACGCGTCGGCGGCGAGCCGGTGGACGAGCTCGAGAGCGTCGACCTGGTGGTGCCGCTGCTGTCGATCGACTCCTCGGGCGAGGCCGCGGACGTGCGCGCGTTCGACGACCGCGTGCGGCGGGAACTGGACGGCGACGTCGACTACGTCTGCGAGCCGAAGTTCGACGGGCTCTCGGTCGAGATCATCTACGTCGAGGGGCGCTACGAGCGCGCGGCCACCCGGGGCGACGGCGAGGTCGGCGACGACGTGACCGAGAACGTCCGCACCATCGCCTCGGTCCCCCAGCGCCTCCGGGGCGACCCGCCCGCGGTGGTCGTCGTCCGCGGCGAGGTCCACATGCCGCTCTCGGCGTTCCAGGAGCACAACCGCGAGCGCGTCGAGCGCGGCGACGACCCGTTCGCCAACCCCCGGAACGCCGCCGCGGGGAGCCTGCGGCAGTTGGACCCCTCGGTGACCGCCGAGCGCCCGCTGGACTGCTTCTTCTACGACGTGCTCTGGGCGAGCGAGGAGGCGGTGCCGATCGCGGAGATGGGGCCCGAGAACGCCGACGACGCCGCCTCCGTCGGCCCCGAGGGCGTCGCGGGGCTGGAGACCAACTGGGACGAACACCGGCAGCTCCCGGCGTGGGGGCTGCCGGTCAACGACCGCCACGAGCTCGTCGACGGGATCGACGACGCGATCGCGTTCCGGGACGACTTGATGGCGATCCGTGACGAGCTGGACTACGAGATCGACGGCACGGTGCTGAAGGTGAACGACCGCGAGCAGTGCCGGCGGCTGGGCACCACCTCGCGACACTACCGCTGGGCGTACGCCTACAAGTTCCCCGCCAGGACCGAGGAGACCCGCATCGCCGACATCGTCGTCCAGGTGGGCCGGACCGGCCGGCTCACCCCCGTCGCGCTGCTCGACCCCGTCGACGTGGGCGGGGTGACGGTCTCGCGGGCGAGCCTGCACAACCAGTCCGAGATCGCCGAGCTGGGCGTCGACGCCGGCGACGTGGTGAAAGTCCAGCGGGCGGGCGACGTGATCCCCTACGTCGCCGAGGTCGTCGAGGACAACTCCGCGGGCCACTTCGAACTGCCCGACAGCTGCCCGGTCTGTGGCAGCGACGTGGAGGCCGACGGCCCGCTGCGGTTCTGTACGGGCGGGCTCTCCTGTCCGGCCCAGCTCAAGCGGTCGGTCGAACACTACGCGAGCGACAGCGGGCTCGACATCGAGGGGCTGGGCGAGGAGGCGGCCGGGCAGCTGGTCGACGAGGGGCTGATCGAGGACTCGATCGCGGACCTCTACGACATCGACGCCGCGGAGCTCGCCGCGCTGGAGGGGTGGGGCGAGCGCAGCGCCGAGAAGCTCCGGGCGGAGATCGAGGCCACGAAGTCGCCGTCGCTGGGCGAGTTCCTCGCCGCGCTGGGGATCCCCGAGGTCGGGCCGACGATGGCCGCGGATCTCGCGGCGGCGTTCGGCGGCGTCGACGCGCTGCTGGAGGCTGACGAGTCCGAAATCCGCGAAGTCGATGGGTTCGGCCCCACCGTCGCCTCCCACGTCGCGGAGTTCTTCGGCAACGAGCGCAACCGCCGGGTGATCGAGCGCCTGCGCGAGGCCGGCGTCGAGCCCGAACCGCCGGAATCGACGACCGCGGGCGACGAGCTCGACGGGCTGACGTTCGTGTTCACCGGCTCGCTCTCGGTCACTCGCGACGCGGCGCAGTCGCTGGTCGAGGCCCACGGCGCGAACGCGACGGGCTCGGTGTCGGGCAACACCGACTACCTCGTCGCCGGCGAGACCCGGGGCGGACCAAACGCGAGGACGCCGACGCCGAGGGGGTCCCCGTCGTCGACGAAGACGCGTTCGCGGCGCTGCTCGCGGAGCGCGGGGTCGAGTATCCGCCCGAGTGAACGGCGGCAGCCGACGCGCGGAATCACAACCACCTTAACCCGGGCACTCAATGTTCGGAGTATGGCTGTGAACACGACCGCGCTGGGCCTCGCCGTCGTCCTCAGCGGGGCAATCGCGGTGTTCCACTACGTCCGCGGAACGGAGTGGGAGTCCGCCCCGGACATCTCCGAGGAGATGCTCGAACGCCGGGCCGCGAGCGTGCCCGAGACGGATTTCCCGGAGCCGTACAACCGATCGATCGGCGGCGGCGGCGCGCCCGCGGCCGCGGTCGGCGGTGAGGCCGCCGAGGAGGGCGAGCTCGAGGGCGAGACCGGCGGCACTGGCTCGGGCCCCGGCGACATCCCCGAGGACGAGGTGGAGTACTTCGAGGTCGAGTTCGTCAAGGAGGGTGAGACCGTCGAACTCCCGAACAACCAGCCCATCCTCGACTCCGGCGAGGAGGAAGGGTTCGACCTCCCCTACGCCTGCCGACAGGGCCAGTGTGTCTCCTGTGCGGGCCACATCACCGACGGCCCCAGCGAGGACTTCGTCGAGCACGACAACCAGGAGATGCTCTCCGGCGAGGAGATCGACGAGGGGTACACGCTGACCTGCGTCGCCTACCCGCGCGACGACTTCACGCTCGAGACGGGCGAAGCACCCTAACCCGCGGCGCCGTTTTCCCAGCCGGTTTTTTCACCCGCCAGCGACGCGTCGGTCGCCGGTACGCCCTTGCCGCAGCGTCCGTGGCGCCAGTATGGAGGTCCACGGCCACACGGTCCGGGGCGTCGACGTCGGCCCGGAGACGCGGTGTCGCCACTACGACAGCGAGCTCGACGTGATCGCGATCCGCTTCCCGTGCTGTGAGACGTTCTACCCCTGCTACGAGTGTCACCTCGCGGCGGCCGACCACGAGCCCGAGCGGTGGGGCGACGAGTCGGGCGGCGGAGCGCGAGCGAGCGTCGAGGGCTCAGGCTCGGCGGACCGAACAGGCGCCGAGGACGAAGGCTCGGCGGACCGAACAGGCGCCGAGGACACGGGTTCGGCGATGCGAACAGGCGCCGAGGACGAAGGCTCGGAAGAACGAACGGCCACGGGCGACGACGCCGACGCGGTGCTGTGTGGGATCTGTGGCACGGTGTTGACCGTCGCGGAGTACGTCGACTGCGACGACCGCTGCCCGGACTGTGGCGCGGAGTTCAACCCCGGCTGTCGTCGCCACTACGACCGCTACTTCGCGAGCGAGCTGTTCGAAACGTCCGCGTGAGAAGGGTCGGGGTTCAGTACCGCGACGGCATGTACGCCGTCCCGATCAGGAACATGCCCACGAGGCCGGTGAGGATGGAGACGCCCCACAGCCCGTTGGTGTGCTCCTCGTACTGCGCCGTCTCGGTGTTGTACTCGCGAAGGGTTTCGAAGTTCGAGGAGATGACGACCTCCTCGCCCGAGTCGAAGTGGGCGAAGTGGGTCACACCCGAGAGCGTGACGTTGCCGTGCTGGCTCACCGTCGCGCTCTGGGTGCCGTTCTCGTCGTCCCACTCGATCGTCGCCTCGTAGGTCGTTCCCCCGCCGCCACCGTGGCCGCCGCCGCTGGACTCGGTCGCCTCGACGGACGCGACGGTGTACGTCTGGCCGTCGACGGTGAACTCGTCACCCGACTGATACACGTTCTCGCCCCCCGCGTCGAACGCCGGCGCCTCGCCGGTGAGGACCAGTCCGAGCGACAGTGCCCCCACGACCAGGAAGAGAGCGGCGGCGACTGCCACAGCGCGTCGTTGCATGTCCTGATGGTGGTGCACCCGACGTAAAAACGGTTCCTCTTTCGGTAACGGACCCCGGAGCGGTCGCCGCCGTGGTTTTGTAGCTACCGCCCGAAGGAACCGACGAATGTACGACCGAATCCTGCTGTCGACCGACGGTACCGCCGCCTCCACCGAAGCCGAAGCCCACGCGCTCGATCTCGCGGCGTCCCACGGCGCCGAGCTCCACGTGCTGTACGTCGTCGACGAGAACGTGTACAACGCCTACAGCGGCGACGAGTACGTCGACGAGGCCGAGGGGCCGGAGCACGGGCTCGAGGAGCACGGGGAGGAGACCATCGCGGACCTGCGCGCGCGGGCGGACGAGGCGGGCGTCGACTTCGTCGACGTGATGCGACACGGCCGCCCCTCCGACGCGATCGTCGACTACGCCGACGAGGCCGAGGCCGACCTGCTCGTGCTCGGGACGAAGCGCCGCCCCGACGAGTACCGGACGCTGCTCGGGAGCGTCACCGACCGCGTGCTCCGCCTGACGAGCCGGCCCGCGGTGGTCGTGAAGACGGAAGTCGACTCGTAGCGCCGTGTCGCGGCTGAACGACGCGTATCGCGACGCGATCCTGACGCTGGCCGCGCGGATCGACGACGAGGTGTCGTGGGCGCTGACCGGCAGCGCCAGTTTCGCGCTCCAGGGCGTCCCCGTCGAGCCCGAGGACGTCGATGTGCAGACGACCGCGGCCGGCGCGTACGCCATCGAGTCCGCGTTCGGCGACCGGATCGTCGATCCCGTGTCGCTCTCGGCCGCCGAACGGATCAAGTCCCACTTCGGCGCGCTCGAACTGAACGGGGTTCGCGTCGAGATCATGGGCGCCGTACAGAAACGGCGTCCCGACGGCACGTGGGAGCCGCCGGTAGCCGTCGACGCGAACCGGACAGTCGTCGAACTCGACGGGCGCGAGATCCCGGTGCTGTCGCTGCAGTACGAGGCCGAGGCGTACGACCAGTTGGGCCGGGACGAGCGGGCCGCACTGCTCGCAGAGCACGCGGACCGGTAGGCGGAGCGACACCCCCGTTCGCCGACGTGTTGCTCGTCCAAGTGTTTTACCCGGTCGGCGGCGTACCGTGGAGCACTATGCTCGAGGAGAAAGTCGCGGTCGTCACCGGCGGCTCGACGGGGATCGGCAGGGCGATCGCCGCCAAGTTCCGGGAGTACGGCGCCGAGGTCGTCATCGCGAACCGCTCGGCCGACGCGGGGCGGGAGGCCGCCGAGGCGCTCGACTGCACGTTCACGCAGTGTGACGTGTCATCGTACGACGAGGTTCAGGCGCTCGTCGACGCCACCGTCGAGGAGCACGGCCGGCTGGACGTGATGGTGAACAACGCGGGCATCGGCCGGGTCGGGACGGTCGAGGAGATGGACCTCGACGACTGGCACGACGTGATGCGGATCAACCTGAACGGCGTCATGCACGGGACGCGGGCGGCGCTACCTCACCTGAAAGCGTCCGAGGGGAGCGTGATCAACGTCGCGTCGATCTACGGGCTCGTCGCCGGCCCGGGGGCGACCGCGTACGCCACGGCGAAGGGCGCGATCGTCAACTTCACGCGGTCGGTCGCGGTCGACTACGCCGCCCAGAACGTCCGCGTCAACAGCATCTGTCCCGGGTTCGTGGAGACGCCGATGACGGAGCCGACGTTCGAGGACGAGGAGTTCTACGAGTACGTCCACGGGCGGACGCCGATGGGGCGCGTCGCCCAGCCCGAGGAGATCGCCGGCGTCGCGATGTTCCTCGCCTCCGACGAGGCGTCCTACGTCACGGGCGCGAACATCCCCGTCGACGGCGGCTGGACGGCCCACTGAGCACGGCCGAGGGCTCAGTGGTCCGCCTCGGGGGGAGAGTTCCGTTCGATCGCGTACGCGATCGCGAGGTACGCGGGGAGCCCGACGGCGAGCACGGCGCCGATGACGGCCCAGTCCCCGAGCCCGAGCGGCACCGTCCCGAAGTAGTCGGCGAGCGGCGTGTAGAGGACCGCCAGCTGGAGCGCGACGGAGCCGCCGACCGCGAGCGCGAGCCAGCGGTTCGAGAGCGTCGGCGTCTCGCGCAGCCACCGGACGACGTACAGCTTCTCGAACTCGAGGACGACGAAGCCCGTGAACACCATCGTCATCGCGTACGGCGTCATCGCGGCCGCGCCGTCGAGCGTGTAGACCAGCAGCCCGAGCATGAGCAGCGTCGACACCGTCCCGGCGCCGCCGACGAACCCGAGCATCGATCGCTCGACGATCCCCCTGTCGGGGTCACGCGGCGGCCGCTCCATCACGTCGCCGGATTTGGGGTCCGCACCCAGCGCCAGCGCGGGCAGCCCGTCGGTGAGCAGGTTGATCCACAGCAGCTGGACCGCCGGGAGCACGAGGTAGCCGTACAGCGAGGCGAGGAACACGAGCGCGACCTCCGCGACGTTCGCGCTGAGCAGGAAGGCGACGAACTTCCAGAGGTTGTCGAAGATCGCCCGGCCGCGCTCGATCGCCCGCTCGATCGTCGCGTAGTTGTCGTCGAGCAGGATCACGTCGCTGGCGTGTTTGGCCACGTCGGTGCCGCGGACGCCCATCGCGACGCCCACGTCGGCGTTCTTCAGCGCCGGGGCGTCGTTGACGCCGTCGCCCGTCATCGCGACGACGTGGCCGTTCGCCTTGAGCGCCTGCAGGATGCGCACCTTGTGTGCGGGCGCGGTGCGGGCGAACACGTCGACGGTCTCGACACGCTCACGCAGCGCGTCGTCGTCCAACTGGTCGAGTTCGCGCCCCTCCATCACCGCCCGCCCCATCCCCAGTTCGCCCGCGATCGCGGCGGCCGTGCGGACGTTGTCGCCGGTGATCATCTTCACGTCGATCCCCGCGCGGTCGGTCGCCGCGAGCGCGTCGGCGACCTCCGTCCGCGGCGGGTCGATCATCCCGACGAGGCCGACGAACACGAGCTCCTCGTCGAGCCGCTCGGGGGTGTCGGTGTACGCGATCGCGAGCACGCGGAGGGCGTCGTCGGCGAACGCCCGGACCTGCTCGCGGACGCGGTCGCGCGTTTCCGGATCGAGGTCGGCCGGCCCGTCGTCGGTGAGCACCCGGCTGGCGTTCGAGAGCACGACCTCCGGCGCCCCCTTGACGTACCCCACGTCGCCGTGGGCGGTCCCCATCCACTTGCGCTCGGAGGCGAACGGCACCTCGTCGGTTCGTGGGCGGGACTCGCGGAGCGCGGCCACGTCGATGCCGTGGCTCTCGGCGGCCGCGACCAGCGCCCGCTCGGTCGGGTCGCCGTCGTCGACGGTGGCGTCGTTGCAGAGCGCCCCCGCCCGCAGCAGGCGGTCGACGCGCTCGGGGAACGACTCGCCGTCCTCGTCGAGATCGACGACGGCGTCGTTCACCCACACCCGGCTGACGGCCATGCGTCCCTCGGTGAGCGTCCCGGTCTTGTCGGTGCAGATCACGTCGACCGAGCCGAGCGCCTCGACGGCGGGGAGCCGGCGGACGAGCGCGTTCTCCTCGGCCATCGTCCGGACGCCGAGTGCGAGCGTCAGCGTCACCACTGCCGGCAGCCCCTCGGGGATCGCGGCGACGGCCAGCGACACGGCGGTGAGCCCCGCCTCGACGAGCGGCGTGTCCCGGAGCAGCAGCAGCGGGATCACGAGCGCGGCCAGCACGAGCACCCCGGCCCCGAGCCGGCGGCCGAGCTCGTCCAGTTCCACCTGCAGCGGCGTCCGGCTCTCCTCGGTGGCCGCGAGCTCGCGGGCGATCGCGCCGACCTCGGTGTCCATCCCCGTCGCCGTGAGGACGACGACGCCCCGGCCACGCGTCACGTTCGTGCCGTTGTACACCATGCACTCGCGCTCGGCGAGCGGCGTGTCGGGGGCGACCGCCGCCGGCGACTTCGAGACCGGGGCGCTCTCGCCGGTCAGCGCCGCCTCGTCGACTTCGAGGTCGGTGTCCGCGACCAGTCGGCCGTCGGCCGGGACGACGTCGCCGCTCTCGAGCTCGATCACGTCGCCCGGAACCAGCTCGGCCGCGTCGACCTCGACGGTCGTCCCGTCCCGCCGGACGGTCGCCGTCGGCGCGGCCAGCTCGCGGAGCGCGTCGAGGCTCTGCTCGGCGCGGTAGTCCTGCACGAACCCGAACACCCCGTTGACGACGACGATGACGGCGATGAGGACCGCGTCGACAGTGTGGCCGGCCCAGGCCGAGAGGCCCGCGGCCACCACCAGCACCCAGATGAGCACGCTGTCGAACTGGGTGAGGAAGATCGCGAGCGGCGTCCGGCCGCCGGCCTGGACGACCTCGTTCTCGCCGTGTGCCGCCAGCCGTCGCCCGGCTTCCTCCGAGGTGAGCCCCTCGACGGCGGTGTCGTGAGCCGTCAGAACCGCCTCGGCCGGCCGACTGTGCGGGTCCTCCATTACCGGCTGTTCGCTCCCGCCGCACTTGACAATTGTCGACAATTTTTGGTGGCCCACCTGCGGCACGGGGCGCTGGGGGCGACCGCCGACTCCCGGACGGTCGTCCGTGACAGGTTGGTCTCGTCCCCCAGCCCTCGCGCGGTTTATCTCGGCGAGAAAACACCCATCCCCCATTAAGCGTGGCTAGTCTTACACTACGTCCGTACGATGAGCGACAGTTCCAAGCAAGTGACCGTGACCGAGGACGGCGTGGAGGTCCAGCGGACGATCGAGGACCGGTCGACGGCGACGGTCGTCGTCTACCGACTACGGACGGTCGCGTCAACGCCGGCCGTCGCCCACGTGGCGGAGTCGATCCCGCCCCAGGACCGCGTCGAGACCTTGGAGTTCCACCCCAAACACTCGCCGAACGACTGGACGAAGGGGGACGGCACCGTCCAGTTCGACGTGATCGTCCCGTCGAACCGCACGCGGATGGTCGTGCTCGGCCTCGAGGCCGCCGGTGAGGAGCCCCTCGGTCGTGACGAACCGACGGTTTCCCGGTCGGAACTGTCGATGGACGACCTCCGCGACGCCGACAGCGCCGAGTCCGTCACCGCCGGTTTCGACGCGGACGCGCCCGAGGCGGACGGTTCGAGCGTTCTCGACCACGACATCGAGCCCGTCGCCGACGGTGGGGACACGAGCGCCGACTCCGCGTCGGACGAGGTGCTCGACCTGCCAGACCCGAACGCCGACGACGACGAGACGGACGACGACGCCGCCGGCGACGAAGTGCTAGACTCGCCCGACCGTAACGCTGACGACGACGAGACGGACGGCGACGACGCCGGCGACGAGGTGCTCGACCCGCCCGACCCGAGTGAGGGGCCAACTGTCGACGCCGTCGGGGAGGACGAGGGGCCGGACGGGGAGGAGCCCGACCACCCGGACGCGAACGACTCCGACCACCCGGACGTGGAGGGGTCGGCCACGCCCGGAGCCGAGCCGTCGCCGGATATCGACGGCGACGCAGAGGCGCCCGGTGGGGAACACGGCGACGACGACCCCGCCGAACCCATCGTGTCCGACGACGCCGACGGCGACGGCCTCACCCTCGACGGCGACGCCGTCGACGACCTCCGGCTCGACGACGGCACCGCGGACGACCGCACGCTCGAAGACGGCACCGCGGACGACCGCACGCTCGACGACGGCACCGCGGACGACCGCACGCTCGACGACGGCGCCGCGGACGACCGCACACCCGACGACGACGGATCGGCGGCCACCACCGACGACGACTCGCTCCTGGGCGACCTGCTCGCGGAGATCCGGTCGGCGACGCCAGCGAGGCGGAGCTCGACGCCCTGCGGTCCGAACTCGGCGTCGCCCGCGCGGACGAGGTCCGGGTCCAGCACGTCCAGTCGCGGATGAGCGACTTCGAGGCCTACGTCGACGCACTCGAGGGGATCATCAACGCCCACGGGACGGCCTCGGAGTTCGTCGACAGCATCGAGCGTTCGGTGACCGAGCTCGAGTCGGAGCTCGGGTCGGTCCGTGAGGTGGTCAGCACCGTCGAGGACGGGCTCGAGGCGGCCGACGAGGACCGCGAGCAGCTGCACGGGGAGGTCGCCGACCTCGACGAGACAGTGGGGGAGCTCACCGACGAGACGGCGGAGCTCCGTGCGGAGATCGAGGCGCTCCGCGACGAGCGCGCCGCGGAGTTCGACCGCATCGAAACCGAGATCGACTCGCTCCGCGAGGACGTCGAGTCGTTCAACGAACTTCGGCGCACGCTGCTGGACGCGTTCGGTAACGGGCTCGACGTCACACCGGCCGATGACGACACGGAGCGGTGACGAGTGAGGAGCCACAGCAACGACCGCCACGGGAGCTCGGTTGCGGATCGCGCGGATCGGCCGGTCGACCCGAACGTCCCGCTCACGGCCACACTCCTGCTCCTCGGAGCGGTGGCGCTCGTTGGTGCTGGTGGGGCGTACCGTGTGACTAGCGGGTCGTCGGCGGCGGATCTGGCCGTCGTCACGAGGGGCTTCGTCTACTACGTCGGGGACCGGGCGGCTGTCGTGCCGGAGTGGCAGTTCGGTGCGGTTCCGAACGTCGCCGAACAGGAGCGCTGAGCTACTTTCCGTCGAAACCGTCCCACGGCTCCGCGGAGCTGTCGGGGTCGTTCTCCTACCTGTGTATCTCGATGTCGAACTGCTGGTCGCCCAGCGAGATGACGGTGCTGTCGAAGTTACAGCGATACTCCTTGTAGTGGTTCCCGTCGTCCGTGACGACGGTCCGCTCCGTGACCAGTCCGTGGTCGATCAGTGCGTCCATCCGCCGGTACACTGTCGGCAGAGACATCTCACAGGCCTCAGCTAACTCCTTGGCTGACTGCGGGTCCTTCCGCACGGCGATGAGGAGCCGTCTGGCCATCTCGTCGCCCATGGTGTCCATGATCTCGTGACTCGGTTCCTCGCCCATCTCTTTGGCCCCATACCACAGCTAATCTCCATGCTCATTAAGTTGACATATTAATCGGAGAGTGCCAGTAGTTGTCTGATTTACAACTATTGTGAAAAAATCTAGCGAGATACACTGCCTGGTCGGTAGCGGAACGCGCCGAACCGGCGGTTTGAGTCGCTCCCCCTCGGGAACGACTTCGTCTCGGTCGGGTTTATACCGGTTCTAACGACGCAACTTGGCGGTGTACGGCGCGTCGAACAGTCGGTTATCGACCCGACGCCCCGACGCAGTCACTACTCGGCTGTCGGGGAGACGTTGTCACCGTCGGCGGGCCGCAAACGAGTGGTCCTTCCCTCGCGCCCAACACGATCTGGCCCCGCTCGGCGCCGATGTCGCCGTGGTGCTGACGGCCAGCACGTGTCTCGTCGAACGGGGTCCGCTTCGCGTAACTGGGTGAAAATCGAAGCCAAGGGCCGGATTTGAACCGGCGATGGGCGGCTCTGCAGGCCGCTGCGTTAGGCCGGACTCTGCCACCTTGGCGCACTCTCCAGTTGTAGGCTCAATCGTTTAAGCGTACCGTATCGGGCGCTTTCGGTCGTCGTGACGACCGACCGCGAGCGCGGTCGCTCAAACGTCGATGGACGGTGATCGAACGAACGGGAAGCGACCCGCTCGTCGATACTGAATGACCGCAATGAATG